>DATFHF010000018.1:0-27705 GCA_035248685.1 Jatrophihabitans sp. | reverse complement strand
CCGGCTCGGGCTGTTCTTCTTCGGCGACCGGTTGAGCGGGTTCCGGTTCTGGCTCGGGCTGTTCTTCTTCGGCGACCGGTTGAGCGGGTTCCGGTTCCGGTTCTGGCTCGGGCTCTTCTTCGGCAACTGGCTGAGCTGGTTCGGGCTCCGGTTCGGATTCCTGCTGAGCAGCCGGGGCACTGTCGGCAGCAGGCTCCGAACCGGCCTCGCTGATCACGGCCAGTTCCACGCCGATCTCGACCGTCTCGTCCTCGGCGACCTTGATCGAGGTGAGGATCCCGGAGGCCGGCGACGGCACCTCGGTATCCACCTTGTCGGTCGACACCTCCAGTAGCGGCTCGTCGGCGGCGACCTGGTCACCCTCCTGCTTGAGCCAGCGGGTAACGGTTCCCTCGGTAACGCTCTCGCCAAGACGCGGCATGGTCACTGAAACCGGCATGGTGCAAGCTCCTTCTGCTGATGGCGCTGATCGACGAGCCCCGGCCAGAAAGCCGGATCAATCGTGGACGTGCAGCGGCTTTCCGGCGAGCAGCAGATGCGCCTCGCCGATGGCCTCGGACTGGGTCGGGTGCGGATGGATGAGCTGCGCCACCTCGCTGGGCAGCGCCTCCCAGTTGTAGATCAACTGGGCCTCGGCGATCAGCTCGCCGACTCGGTCGCCGACGATGTGCACGCCGAGCACCCGGCCCACCGAACCGTCGCCCTTCTCGGCCACCAGCTTCACCGCGCCCTTGGTGTTCAGGATCGCGCTGCGGCCGTTGCCGGACAGGTCGTAGGTCACCGTCCGGATGCCGTCCGCGCCGTACTTCTCGGCGGCTTGCGCCTCGGTCAGGCCGACCGAGGCGACCTCCGGGCTGGAGTAGGTGATCCGGGGCACCCCGGCGTAGTCGATCGGCACCACCGGCAGTCCGGACAGGTGCTCGGCGACCAGGATGCCCTCGGCGAAGCCGACGTGCGCCAGCTGCGGGGTGGGCACCAGGTCGCCCACCGCGTACACGCCGTCGACGTTGGTCCGGCAGTACTCGTCCACCAGGACGAAGCCGCGCTCCATCGCGATGCCGGTCTCTTCGTACCCGAGGTTGGCGGAGGTGGGACCGCGGCCGACCGCGACCAGCAGCAGCTCGGCCTGCAAGGTTTCCCCGCCCTCCAGGTGGACCAGCACGCCCTCGTCGGTCCGCTCGACCCGCTCGAATCGGGCACCGAGCTTGAAGCCGATCTTGCGCCGGCGAAACGCCCGCTCCAGCAGCTTGGAGTTGGCCTCGTCCTCCAGCGGCACCAGGTGCGGCAGCGCCTCGACGATGGTCACCTGAGCCCCGAAGGAGGTCCAGGCGCTGGCGAACTCGCAACCGATCACTCCGCCGCCCAGCACGATCACCGAGGCCGGCACCCGGTCGAGCACCAGCGCGTGATCGCTGGTGATCACCCGTTCGCCGTCGATCTCCAGGCCCGGCAGCGTCCGCGCGTAAGAACCGGTGGCCAGGATCATGGTGTCGCCGGTGTAGGTCCGATCGCCGACGGTGACCTGCTTGGGCGCGGTAAGCCGGCCCTCACCTTCGACGATCTTGATGCCGCGGCTGAGGATCAGTCCTTGCAGGCCCTTGTGGTTCTTGGTGATCACGCCGTCCTTGTACTTGTGCACGCCGGCCATGTCGATGCCGTCGAAGGTGGCGTTCACGCCGAACTGCGCGCTTTCCCGAGCCGCGTCGGCGATCTCGCCGGCATGCAGCAGCGCCTTGGTCGGGATGCAGCCGCGGTGCAGGCAGGTCCCGCCGACCTTGTCCTTTTCGATCAGTACCACCGACTTGCCGAGCTCGGCGGCCCGCAATGCGGCCGCGTAGCCACCGCTGCCACCTCCGAGGATGACGACGTCGCTGTGGTCAGGGGCAGGTTCGCCTGTCACGAAGTGTCTCCCAGCTTCGAGGCCGCGCCTCGATGGTCACCGTTGTCCCGAGGCTCCGCCAGGAGCCGTCTCCATCTTGTCATTCTGGCCCGGCCAACCCTCAGCCGGGCGGACAGTTCGGCAATGCGGGACGCCTTTCATTACGCACCTGCGCAATCGGCCCAGCGTGCGGTGCCATGATGTCGCCAGGGTGGACCGGCCACCCGAGGCGTCCGGACAGGCGTCGGCATGGATCCGGAGGACGGGATGAGGCTGTTCGGCCGCGGCAAGGCCGGCCGTGGCAGGTTGGGCAGGCGATCCACCGGCTCCGGCACGCTGCGCACCGGGACGAGCGCCGACACCGACCACTTGGAGCAGTTCATTCGTAGCCGGCAGGGCGTCGAGGCCTACGTGGAACCACGCACCACGGTCACCGATACCACCATCCTGCTGATCGCCCACGACGGGGAGTGGACGCGCCGGCGGGTGGACGGCCCGCGCGGTGCCGAGCAGTTCGCCAAGCGGCAGGCCATTCCGCTCTATGACGCCAGCGTGGTCGGCTATCCGCAGCGGATGCGCGACTACAACGCCCGCAACCGGGGCGGCGGCCGGTAGCGGTCAGCCGGCGGCCAGCTCGGTCAGCGTGGCGACGATGGTGCGGGTGATGAACCCGGTGCCACCGCGGGAGGTGTAGCCGGAGGCGGTGCTGGTGAAGGACGGCCCGGCAATGTCCAAGTGCACCCACTGCACGCCGTCGGCCACGAATTCGCGCAGGAACGCGCCACCGATCAGCATCGAGCCCCAGCGCTCCTTGGGCAGGTTGACTATGTCGGCAACCGGGGAATCCAACCGCGGCCGCAGGTCGTCGGTCAGCGGCATCGGCCACAGCGACTCGCCGGCCGCCATGCCGGCCGCCACCACCCGGTCACGGAACGCTTCGGTTCCCATCACGCCGGCGGTACGTTCGCCGAGCGCGACCACTTGGCCACCGGTCAGCGTCGAGGTCTCGATCAGGTAATCGGGGGAGTCCTCGCAGGCGCGCAGGATGGCGTCGGCCAGGATCAGCCGGCCCTCGGCGTCGGTGTTGTCCACCTCGACGGTGCGCCCGTTGCGCATCCTCAGCACGTCTGACGGCCGATAGGACGAGCCGGACACCGCGTTCTCGGCCATCGGCACCGTCGCGGTCACCGCGAGCGGCAGCTTCAGCTTGGCGGCCGCGATCACCGACTCGATGACCGCCGCGGCACCGCCCATGTCGGATTTCATGATGGCCATCAGCGACGTCTTCAGATCCAGGCCGCCGGAGTCGAAGGTGATGCCCTTGCCGACCAGCGCCACCGAGCCGACCGGTCGAGCCGGCCGATAGCTCAACCGGACCAGCCGGGGCGGGGTGGCCGATCCGCCGCCGACCGCCAGAATGCCGCCGAACTTGCCGCGGGCCAGTGCCCGTTCGTCCAACACCTCGACCTGCAAACCGGCCGCCTCACCCTGCTGGCGGGCGTACTGGGCGAAGCTGACCGGGTTGAGGTCGTTGGCCGGCGTGTTGACCAGATCCCGGGTGTTGTTCACCGCGGTCATCACCACCTGGGAGCGCCGCAGCGCGGCCCGGGCCGCGCGATCGTTCGGGTCGCTCACCGCGATGTCGATCCGCCGCAGCGGGCTGGCCAACCCGGCGGACTTGTACTTGGTGAACCGGTAGCTGCCGAGCCGGGCGCCGTCGCAGATTGCCTCCACCAGGCGGGGATCGGTGCCGTCACCGATCGCGACTGCCACCCGTTTGGCTCCGTTGATCGAGCGCAGGGCGGCCCCGACCGCGCGCCGGACAGGTTCCGGCTCAAGCCGATCCGGGGCTGCCCGGCCCACCCCGGCCGCCAGCACCAGCGGGCCGGGCAGGCCGTCCCCGCCGAGGCCCAACGTCGGAATCTTGCAGATCTCGTCGGCCCGACCGGTTGCCTCCAGCGCGGCCAGCGCCTGATCCAGTACCCCGCCGAGCGCGTCGTCGACCGGTCGCGCGCCGGCCGCCAGCACCGGGCCCTGGTCGGTGGCCACGGTTGCGATAACGACCACGTCGGCGGTGAGCGGTTGGGCCGCGTCGGATAGGTACACCGAGATCATGCGGCCACTCTAGGGTTGGCCGAACCGGTACCCGCTGGCCGGGTTCGCCGGGATCGGTACCGTTGCGCCATGACCGAACTGCGCCGTTCACCGCTGCACGACCGCCATGTCGATCTGGGCGCCAAGCTGGCCGACTTCGGTGGCTGGGAAATGCCCATCGAGTACAGCGCATCCGGCGGCGGGGTGATCGCCGAACACACCAGCGTTCGGGAAACGGTCGGCATCTTCGACGTCTCGCACCTGGGCAAGGCGACTGCCGCCGGCCCGGGCGCACGCGCCTTCGTGAATTCCTGCCTTACCGCCGACCTGGACAAGATCAAGCCCGGCCAGGCGCAGTACACCCTCTGCTGCGCTGAGGATGGCGGCGTGGTGGACGACGTCTTCAGCTACCTGCTGTCCGACGACGAAGTCTTTTTCATGCCCAACGCCGCCAACGCCGCCGAGGTGATCGGGCTGTTACAGCAGGCCGCACCGGCCGGCGTCACGGTGACCGACCAGCATGAGTCGTTCGCGGTGATCGCGGTGCAGGGGCCGCAGTCACCTGCCGTGCTCTACGAACTGGGGCTGCCCACCGAACTGGACTACGTGTCCTTCGTCGACGCCGACTTCGACGGCCACCCGGTTCGGGTCTGCCGCACCGGCTACACCGGCGAGCGCGGGTACGAGCTGATCCCGGCCTGGTCGGACGCGGTCCGGCTCTGGGACGCCCTGGCCGAGACGGTCCGGCTGTTCCACGGCATGCCCGCTGGCCTCGGCGCCCGCGACACCCTGCGTACCGAGATGGGCTACCCGCTGCACGGGCAGGATCTGAGCCGCCAGATCACCCCGATCCAGGCCGGCTCGTCCTGGGCGGTCGGCTGGAAGAAGGACTCCTTCTGGGGACGCGACGCGCTGCTCGCCGAACGGGCCGCCGGCCCGGCGCGCCGATTGCGGGGCCTCCTGCTGGACGACCGCGGGGTGCCGCGGCCGAACATGGACGTGCTGGACCAGGCCGGTCAGCCGATCGGCCGAACCACCTCGGGGACGTTCTCACCGACGCTGAAACGGGGAATCGCGCTGGCCCTGATCTCTACCGAGGCCGGCGTCGAGGACGGCGCCACGGTGCAGATCGACGTCCGCGGCCGCCGGCTGTCCGCCACCGTGGCGCCGCTGCCGCTGGTGCCGTCGCACGTGCGATAACCACTAACCGGCCTCAGCTTCGGGCTGAAGGCTGAGCACCGCGGCCCGCAGTACCGGCAGCGCGAGCAGCGCGCCCAACCCGCCGCCGTGCCAGCTGTCCAGACGCAGGATCGAGGTCAGGCCGAGCCGCTGCAGCGCCAGGCCGTGCGCCGGATCCGGAGAGAGCTGGCCGGCCTGCAACCAGCGCACCACCCGCGGGCAGGCCAGTTGGGCCACCGCGGCCGCGGCCGCGGCCGACACACCGTCCAGCAGCACCGGCGTCCGCCGGTTGGCCGCCTGCAACAGGAAGCCGGTCAACGCCGCCAGTTCCGGATTACCGGCCGCGGTCAACAGCTCGAGCGGCTCGGTCCGGTGTGGCCAGGCCAGCCGGCGCCGGTCCCGGATCGCGGCGCAGTGGGTGATCCAAACGGCATCGTCGGTGCCCGGCGGTCGGCCGACCACCTTGACCGGCTCGGTGTCGGTCAGCACCGAGATCAGGGTCGCGGCCGGCACCGGGCCGGCACCGGCCAGTTCGACGACGATCAGCAGGTCCGCGCCCTGGTCGACCTCGCGGTCGGCGGCGGCGATGCCGGCTGCCAGCGCCGTTTCCGTCGATGCCGATCCGGCCGGCACCGCGACCAGGCCGACCCCGACCGCGTCGGCTAGCGTCCGCACCAATGGTTCGGGCATGCCGCCGAAGCACACCAGCCGGGTCCGGTCGAACGGCCGCGGTCGGTCGCTGCCCTGTACCCCGGCCGCCCAGACCGACAGCTCTTCCAGCACGCCGAGCGTGCCGGCCGGCATGCCCTGCGCCAACCGGTGCCGCAACACCGCGTGCGCCGCGTCGGGGTCCGGGTAGTCGATGCCGGCGACGGTGGCGTCCAGCAGCGCGTGGGAGCCGTCCCCGGTGGTCATGTCCGCCACCCTCTCGCAGCGTCACCGCGGCTGGCAAACGGGCTAGCGTGTACCGACGCATCGGACGGCGCGAAAGGACGGCACACGATGTCATGGACCTGGCGGTACGAGCCGGACGGCACCCAGGCCGAGGAGGCCGGCAGCTTCAGCAGCCAGTCCGATGCCGAGAGTTGGCTGGGGGAGTCGTGGCGCACGCTGGCTGAGGCCGGCGTGGCCGGGGTCAGCCTGATCCATGACGGCAAGCACGTCTACGGTCCGATGCCGCTGTCGGAGTAGCTGCGTTCGCGGTGCTGGCAGGCCGGTCGTAGCCTCGCGAGTATGGAATTCAGATACCTGGGTAACAGCGGCTTGAAGATTTCCGAGATCACCTATGGCAACTGGCTGACCCACGGCTCGCAGGTCGAGAACGATGTGGCCACCCAGTGCGTCCGGGCGGCACTGGACTGCGGCATCACCACGTTCGACACCGCCGACGTCTATGCCAACACCAAGGCCGAGGCGGTGCTCGGCGAGGCGCTGAAGGGTGAACGGCGCGAGTCGCTGGAGATCTTCACCAAGGTGTACTGGCCGACCGGCCCGGGTGGTCCGAACGATTCCGGGCTGTCCCGCAAGCACATCATGGAGTCGATCAACGGCTCGCTGCGCCGGCTCGGCACCGACTACGTCGACCTTTACCAGGCGCACCGGTTCGATACCGAGACCCCGCTGGCCGAGACCATGCAGGCCTTCGCGGACGTGGTCCGAGCCGGCAAGGCGCTCTACATCGGAGTCAGCGAATGGACGGCCGAACAAATCCGGGCCGGCCACGAGCTCGCCCAGCAGCTTGGCGTACAGCTGATCTCCAGCCAGCCGCAGTACTCGATGCTGTGGCGGGTGATCGAAGGCGAGGTAGTGCCGGTCTGCCGCAAGCTCGGGATCTCCCAGATCGTCTGGTCACCGATCGCGCAGGGGGTGCTGAGTGGCAAATACCGGCCGGGCCAGGCGCCGCCGGCCGGCTCCCGGGCCACCGACCAGAACGGTGGCGCCGACATGATCAGCCGCTTCATGACCGACCCGGTGCTGAACCGGGTGCAGGCGCTGGCCCCGATCGCGGACGGGCTGGGGCTGAGCATGGCCCAGCTGGCAGTGGCTTGGGTGCTTCAGAACGACAATGTCGCCGCCGCGCTGATCGGGGCGTCCCGGCCGGAGCAGGTGCGGGAGAACGTCAAGGCGGCCGGGGTGACTATCCCGGACGAAGCGTTGCGCCGGATCGACGAGGCACTCGGCGACATCGTCGTTTCCGATCCGGCCCAGACGGCCGAGTCCGCCCCGTCCCGGCGGCCGAGCTAGCGCTGAAGGTCAGATTTCGTCGCCGAACGCGACCCGTGGCTGCGGCCGGCGCCACTTGCGCGGGAAGTAGGCCCGGCCGCCGGCGTACATGCCGAGCGTGACGAACGACTCCCGGGTCTGGTGGCCCCGGGACATCGCCAGCTTGCGGATCCGGTAGCCGCTGTACATCCACTCGCCGGCGAACAGCACGAACAGCAGCAGGGTGGTGATCTGCAGTGGCGGGAAGGCGTAGCCGATGAACATCAGCGGAAACAGCAGCAGCAGATAGTTGGACCCCATCCGGCGGGAGTCGACGTAGTCGCGGGCCAGCTGCCGGACCGGGCCCTGGTCGCGCCGGGGCAGCACCGTCGGGTCGCCTTTGCGGACCGCCTGCCGGTATTCGGCCGGGGTCAGCTTGCGTTGACCGGCCACCTTGGCCTTGGCGGCATGCTCCTTCTGCCAGGCCACCGCTTCCTTGCGGGTACGTGGCGCCGGAACCGGCGGTGCGGCCTTCGTCCGGCGCTTGGGGGTCGGCCGGCCCTTGGGAGCGCCGGCCGAATTCGCCGGCGCCGGTTCCACTACCTCGACCGGCTCGCTGCTGTCGGTGCGCGGCTTACGAAACAACGACATGGTCACTGACTGCTTTCTGGTCGGTCTTGGTTGAGGCGATAGGAGTTCGTTCGGGTGCCGGCTCAGCCGGGCAGCGCCAGCATCCGCTCGAGTGCGGTACGGGCCTGGGCGGCCGTCACCTCATCGACGGTGATCCGGTTGACCACCTCGCCGCGCACCAGCGACTCCAGGCAGTGCACCAGGTGCGGCAGGTCGATCCGGTTCATTGTCGCGCAGTAGCAGACGGTCGATTCCAGGAAGCTGATCTGTTGCTCGGGGTGCGCCTCGGCCAACCGGCGCACCAGGTTCAGCTCGGTGCCGATGGCCCACTTCGATCCCGGCGGCGCCGCCTGCACGGCCCGGATGATGAACTCGGTGGAGCCGACCAGGTCGGCCTGTTCGACGACCTCGTAGCTGCACTCCGGATGGACCAGCACCCGCACCCCGGGCACCCGCTCACGCACCGCGCGAACCTGGGCCGGGGTGAATCGGCCGTGCACCGAGCAGTGGCCACGCCACAGGATCATCCGGGCCTCGCGCAGTTGCCGTTCGGTCAGACCGCCGTTGGGCAGCCGCGGGTCGTACACGACGCAGTCGGCCAGCCGCAGGCCCAGTTGCCGGACGGCGGTGTTACGACCCAGATGCTGATCGGGCAGGAACAGCACCTTTCGAGGCGGCAGGTCGTCGGTACCGGCCTGGGCGAAAGCCCAGCGCAGTGCCCGCTCGGCGTTGGAGGACGTGCAGACCACACCGCCGTGCGCGCCGGTGAAGGCCTTGATCGCCGCGGAGGAGTTCATGTAGGTGACGGGGACGGTCCGCTCGGCGACACCGGCCGCGACCAGCACGTCCCAGCAGTCGAGCACCTGCAACTCGGCCGCCATATCGGCCATCGAGCAGCCGGCCGCCAGATCGGGCAGCAGCACCTGTTGGTGCTCGGCGGTCAGGATGTCGGCGGATTCGGCCATGAAGTGCACGCCGCAGAACACGATGTAGTCGGCCTCCGGCCGCCCGGCGGCGTCCCTGGCCAGCTTGAAGGAGTCGCCAGTGACGTCGGCGAACTGGATTACCTCATCGCGCTGATAGTGATGGCCGAGCACGAAGACCCGCTGGCCCAATGCGGCCTTGGCGGCCCGCGCGCGCTCGACCAGTTCCGGGTCCGAGGCCGCCGGCAGCTCGCCGGGGCAGTCCACCCCGCGCTCGGCGGTGGGGTCACTGCCGCGCCCGAGCAGCAGCAGAGCGCGTGTTGATCCGCCCACCGCCTGGTCCGGGTAGGCATTCTTAATAACTGCATCCCCAGACAGTGGATCCTGACGAACATCGACACCGGTCACGGCTAACAGTCTGCCTTTTCCCGGCGCCGGCGTGTGGCCAGGGGCGAGCCGCGAGTCGCCGGCCGCGCCCCGCGCACGGTGCCGCACCAGAAATGGAGCAGGTGATCCAATGAACAGGAACCAGACCCTGGAGCCCACCGGACGATCCAGGTTCCGCGCCAACGGCTGGCCGGTGGTGCCGATGCGGGTCTTCCTGGCGGCGCTGTTCCTGTTCGCCGGCTACGCCAAATTCAGCTACCCGGGGTTCTTCGACCCAGGCTCGCCCACCGGCCTGAAGGCCTCCATCGACTCGGTCCGGCACGGCACCCCGATCGGCTCCGCGCTCGGCCCGCTGAGCGAGCACCCTTCGGTGTACGGCCACATCATCGCGATTGCCGAGATCGCGATCGGGCTCGGCCTGCTGGTCGGCCTGCTGACCAGGCTCGCCGCGCTCGGCGGCATGGTGTTGACCGGGCTGATCGCGCTCAGCATCAACTGGGACGGCGTGAAGCAGTACACCGGCTCCAGCGGCTGGTTCACCTCGGTGGACCTGGCGGTGGCCGCCGCGCTGTCGGTCTACCTGCTCGGAGGCGCCGGACCGCTGTCGCTGGACGGCTTGCTGGTCCGAGCCAGGGCCCGCCGCCGGGCCCGCGACGATGCCGAGCCGGGCTTCGTCGACGACGACCTGGAGGGCAGCCGGCGCCGATTGCAGGGCGAGCCGACCAGCCAGCGGCTACCGGTCGCTGACCAGGCCGTCACCGAGCCGGAATCCGGCTGGTCGCGGCAGGTTGTCGAGGAGGACGACGATCCGTACTCGCTGTGGAACTCGGGTCCGCGGGAGCCGGAGCCGGAGCCGGACGGCCCGCAACGGCGCTGAGTACCGCGGGCGCTGCTGGGTTGCCGGGCCCTTCGCACGTAAGATGTGGAATAGCTGCCGGCACCGGCCGGTTGCTGCCTGGGAATGTCGTCAACTGACTTCTCGAGCGTCAGTTCCGCGCGCAATGTTTGGGGATGTTAATGACTTCGACCGAGGTTTCGATCTCTGGCACCAGCGAGTCCGCTACCACCGTGGCGCCGGTCGTGCTGAGTGACTCGGCAGCGGCCAAGGTCCGCGAACTGCTTGACGCCGAGGGCCGGTCCGACCTGCGTCTGCGAGTGGCGGTCCAGCCTGGTGGCTGCGCCGGCATGCAGTACCAGCTCTTCTTCGACGAGCGCAGCTTGGACGGCGACGTGCTCATCGATCAGCCGCTGGCCGGCAGTGCGGCCACCGTGCCGCTGGTGGTTGACCGGACCAGCGTTCCGCTGCTCACCGGCTCCACCATCAGCTACACGGACACCATCGAGAAGCAGGGCTTCGAAATCGACAACCCCAACGCCGGCGGTGGCTGCGCGTGCGGTAACTCGTTCTGCGGCTGACAACCAGCCAGGAACAGTCAATTCCGCCAAGGTAACCTCAGCGACATGCCTGTTCTCCTCGCTGGTTCGATCGCCACCGACCACCTGATGCACTTTCCGGGTCGGTTCTCCGAGCAACTGCTGGCCGACCAGCTGCACCAGGTCTCGCTCAGCTTCCTGGTGGACGACCTGGTGGTGCGCCGGGGCGGAGTGGCGGCCAACATCGCGTTCGGCATGGGCCAGCTCGGTGAGAACCCGGTTCTGCTCGGTGCGGTCGGTCAGGACTTCGCCGACTACCAGGCCTGGCTGGAGCGGCACGGCGTGGACTGCAAGTCGGTGCACGTGTCGCCGGAGCATCACACCGCGCGGTTCGTCTGCACCACCGACGAGGAGATGTGCCAAATCGCGTCGTTCTACGCCGGCGCCATGAGCGAGGCCCGCAATATCGAGCTCAAGCCGGCGGTTGAGCGCACCGGCGCGGAGCTGGTGGTGATCAGCGCGGACGACCCGGCAGCCATGGTGCGGCACTCGGTCGAGGCCCGCGAGCGCGGCTACCGGTTCGCCGCCGATCCGTCCCAGCAGATCGCCAGGATGTCGGGGGACGAGCTCCACCTGCTGATCGAGGGCGCCGAGCTGCTGTTCACCAACGAGTACGAGAAGAACCTGCTGGAATCCAAGGCCGGCCTGTCCGAGGCCGAGGTGCAGGCCCAGGTCGCGGTCCGGGTCACCACCCAGGGCAAGCGAGGCGTGGAGATCGTCGGCCGAGATATCGAGCGGGTGCATGTCCCGGTGGCCCGAGAGCGGGCCAAGGTGGACCCGACCGGAGTAGGCGACGGGTTCCGCGCGGGCTTCCTCAGCGCCCGTAGCTGGGGGCTGTCCTGGGAGCGGGCGGCCCAGGTCGGCAGCCTACTCGCCACCCTCGTCCTGGAGACGGTGGGTACCCAGGAGTACGAGGTCAAGCCGAACGACTTCGCCGACCGGCTGGCCGAGGCCTACGGCGACGATGCGGCGGCCGAGGTGCTGCCGAACTTGACCGCCTGAACCTCGCCGGTCTGGAACGCGCGGAGCGAGCCGCGGTCGTCCTCGACCGGCTCCGGCAGTTGGCGCCGACCGATGCGTGGGGACGGTGTTGGCCGGCGGGGTTCCCGGACGCCGCCTTCGCCGCGGTCCAACCACAGCGTCACGGTCGATCCACGCGGCACCTTGGCTCCGGATTCCGGGCTCTGGTCGCTGACCACCGAGCCGGGCGAGGCCATCGCGTCCAGCGGCAGGCCGTCCGGATCCGATCCGACCGCGATCAGGTTTCGGTCGGTAAGCACCGTGCGAGCCTGCTCCCACGGCATCCAGATCACGTTCGGCACCACCACCGAGGATTCCCGACGGCGGTGCGCCGCTCGCTCGGTCAGCTGCTCGCCGACGTTCGCGATCACCCGTCCAGCCAACGGCTCGGCGTCGTCCAGATCGCGCCATCGCTCCCACGCCGACTGCCGGGTTATCCCGAGTGTGGTGGCGATCTCGGCCCAGGACTTGCCGTGCCGGCGGGCGGTCTTCACCGCCGCTAACTCGACCTGATCCAGCAGGTGGCGAACCTGCCAGACGTCGGCCAGCGCGGTCAGTGCCGCCTCGCCGTCGTCGGCGTGACGGTGCGGGCGCGCGCTCGGGCCGTCCTGGTGCCAACCGTTGAGTCGGTCCCAGGCCCGGCGAGCTTCCTGCCACGGCCCCTTGCCCTTGCTCATGGCTGTCAGGCTACCCTGACGAGGCCGAGTTGCAAGGCTCAATCCTCGGCTCACAGCCTCCGGTAGCTGTAGTTGTTGCGGATGTGCGCGATGAAGTAGTTACCGAGGCTCTCGGAGACCAGGAACTTCGCGTGTACGTCCCGCGGTACGAGGAAGTACTGGTAGACCCCGCCCTCGACGAACTCGATTTCCAGCGTTGCGTGCTGGCTGTCGTAGCCGACCGACTTGATCGCGCTGCTTTCGACAGCCACCCGGCGCATCCGCAACGCTCAGATCTTGACCGGGTAGACGGGCTCGGGCACCTCCGGCCGGATCCGGCCCTCGACGAAGATGCCGTGCCAGATCATGAACACCAGCAGCGTCCAGATCTTGCGGGAATAGTCGTGCGGGCCGGCCCGATGGGCGGCCAGCAGGGCCAGCGCGGCGCGGGTGTCGATCAGGTGGCCGGTGCCGGCCGAGCTGATGATGTCGGCCGCCCAGTCGTACATCTCGTTGCGCAGCCACGGCCGGGTCGGCACCGGAAAACCGAGCTTGGCCCGGTTCAGCACATGCGGTGGGACGATGTCGGCGAGCGCTCGGCGCAGCGCGTACTTGGTGGTCTGCTTAGTCAGCTTCTGCTCCACCGGGATGCCGGCGGCGACCCGGAACACCTCGGTGTCCAAGAACGGCACCCGCAACTCCAGCGAGTTGGCCATCGTCATCTTGTCGGCCTTCACCAGGATGTCGCCGCGCAGCCAGGTGAACAGGTCGATGTACTGCATCCGGGTGGAGTCGTCCAGGTGCCGGGTCGCGGCGTAGTGCTCGGCGGTGATGTCGGTGTAGCTGACATCGGGGGAGTACGCCTTAAACAGGTGCAGCTCGGCCAATTCTTCAGCGCGGAAGATCCGGGCGTTGCCGTAGTAACGCTCCTCGATGCCGATCGAGGCCCGCCGGAGCAGATCCTTGCCACGCATGCCTTCCGGCAGCCGGGTGGACAGCGCCGACAGCAGTCGCTTCACCGGATCCGGCGCCGCGGTCAGCCGGCGTAGCGAGATCGGCTCGCGGTAGATGGTGTAGCCGCCGAACAGCTCGTCCGCCCCCTCGCCGGACAGCACCACCTTGACGTGCTTGCGCGCCTCCCGGGCGATGAAGTACAGCGGCACCAGCGCCGGGTCGGCCACCGGGTCGTCCAGGTACCAGACGATCAGCGGCAGGCTATCCATCATCTCCTGCGGGCTGACCACCTTGGTGATGTGCCGCACCCCGATGGCGGCCGCCGACTCGGCAGCCACGTCGATCTCGGAGAAGCCTTCCCGCTCGAAGCCGGTGGTGAAGGTCAGCAGCTGCGGGTTGTGCTCGCGGGCCAGCGCGGCGATCGCGGTCGAGTCGATGCCGCCGGACAGGAACGCGCCGACTGTGAAGTCCGACCGCAGGTGCTTGGCGACCGAGTCGCGCAGTGTGTCGGCGATCTCGCGGTACAGCTTGTCCGGATCCGGGACGGGCCGGGCGCTGAAGTCCGGGTGGAAGTACCGCCGGGTCGTCATCGGCTCGCCCGGACGCAGCGTGAACGATGTGCCGGAGTCGATCCGGTCGATCGCGGTGTGCATCGAGGCCGGCTCGGGGACGTACTGCAAGCTGAGATAGTGCTGCAACGCCTCGGTGTTCAGCTGCTCGCGCACCCCCGGGGCGGCGATCGACAGCAGCGCCTTCTTCTCCGATGCGAAGAACGAGCCCCGTTCGTCGGTGTAGTGGTAGAGCGGCTTGATGCCGAACCAGTCCCGGGCGCCGAACATCACCCGCTCTTGGGCGTCCCAGATCAGGAACGCGAACATGCCGCGCAAGTGCTCGACCACCTTCTCGCCGAGGTAGTGGTAGCCGGCAACCACCGCCTCGCCGTCGCCGTTGGTGGCGAATTCAGCGCCGAACTCTTCGCTCAGTTGCGCGCGCAGCTCCAGGTAGTTGTAGACCTCGCCGTTGAAGATCAGGTGGTAGCGGCCGTCCAGGTAGGGCAGTGGTTGGTGGCTGTGCTCCCAGTCGATCAGTGACAACCGGCGGAATCCGATCACCGCCTCGTCGTCGAACCAAACACCACTGTCGTCCGGGCCGCGGTGGCGCATTTGGATCAGCGAGTCCTCGATGTCCTGCCTGGTCTGCGGTGCCGTGTCGGCATCCGGACGGGCGGCGAGGTAGCCGATCAGACCACACATGTCAGCGGATCCCGGCCGGGTCGATGCCGTCGGCGAGTTCACTGAACCGGGGAGCGGTCGCGTCCTTCACCGAGATCTGGGACGGGTCGTCGGCGTTGACCGGCACCGGCCAGTGGAAGCCGAGGTCGTCGTCCAGCGGGGTGTAGGCGATGCCCGCCATGCCCGGCCGCCATTCCTCGGTGAAGCAGTACAGGTACTGGGTGCCCTGCTCGCTGACCGACTGGAAACCGTTGCAAACACCGGCCGGCACCAGCACCTGGGTACCCGGGGCGAGCTCGACGGTGACCACCGCGCCGTAGCTGGGCGATTCCCGCCGGGTGTCCAGGTACGCGCCGTACGCGTGGCCGGCCACGCAGCTGACCAGCTTGATCATCGCCTCGCCGTGCATGCCGCGGATCGCGCCGTAGCGAGACTCGGTGATGTTGATCTGCCGCCAGGCGGGCAGCTGCACGCCGGCACCCAGGCCCGATTCATACGCCGAGGCCCGGTAAAACTCCCGAACCGTGCCTCGCTCGTCGCTGACCTGCTTGAGAGTGCAGATCACCAGTCCGTCGATGTCGGTACCGCTGGTCTCCAGGTCGGTGATGTGCACGCTCATAGCCCAATCTTCACACGCGACGGTGTGCTCACCGCACCCGCCGCACCCGGTAGGCCGTTCCGCCGGTGGGATGGGCGGCGCTGGAAACCAGCTGCTGCCCGGTCATCCGGCACCAGGCGGCGAGGTCGCCGGCAGCCGCCGGATCGTCGGCCAGCACGGTCAACTCGTCGCCGATCGCCAGCCCGGGCAGCGCGCGAGCCAGGTCCAGCACCGGCAGCGGGCAGCGCCGGCCACGGCTGTCCACCAGTTGGCCTGTGCTGCCGGCCGGGTTGGCTGGGCTGCTCGGGCTGGTTGGGCTATGCAGTGCGCCGCGTACCCGCTCGACCGCCGCCGGCAACACCGCCAGGAACCGTTGCACGTCGGCCTCGGTCACCCCGGGATGCAGCGACACCCGGACGTTGCCGCCGGACAGCGCGCCCATCGCGACCAGCACGTGGGACGGGGCCAGCGTGTCCGAGGTGCAGGACGAGCCGGACGAGACCGCGAAGCCGTGCCGGTCCAGCTCGGTGAGCAGTGCCTCGCCGTCCAGGTACAGGCAGGAGAAGGTGACCAGGTGCGGCAACCGGTCCACCGGGTCGCCCAGCACCTCGACGTCCGGCACCAGTTCCGGCACCCGGCGGCGGATCGTGTCGACCAGCCCGCGCAGCCGGGCGGACTGCTCCAGCCGCTGCTGCCGGACCGCGCGCAACGAGGCCGCCGCGGCCACGATGGCGGGCACACTCACCGGCCCCGTGGTCCGGCCGTGCTCGGCCTCGTCCACCGGGGACGGCGCGCGCCAGCGGGTGCCGCGGCGGATTGCCAGCAACCCGACGCCGGCCGGACCGCCCCAGAGCCGGGCGTCGGCACTGAACACCGGCGCGGCCGGCGGCTCGCCGTAGACCAGTTCCTGGCTGGCGTCCACCACGAGCGGAACTGCGGCCGCCGCGAGCTCGGCATTGGCCTCGGCCACCGGTTGCCTGCTGCCCACCTCGTGGTTGGCGGCCTGCAAGACGGCAACCGTGGCAGTGCCAGGCTCGGTAGCCAGCGCCAAGAACCGGGTCAGCTCCACCCGGCCGGTGGCTTGGACCGGTGCCACCACGACCTGCCCGCCGTGCGCGGCATGCCAGTCCGCCGCCCGCAGCACGGTGGAGTGCTCGACCGCCGAGTGCACCAACCGGACGGCCGAGCCGGCCGCCGGACGTACCGCGCCGGCCAGCGTGCCGAGCACGGCGGCCTGCAACGCATGGCTGCCGGACGGTAGAAAGCTCAGCTCGTCCGGTCGGACGCCGAGTTCGGCGGCGGCCGCCTCCCGGGCGGCGTCCAGCAGGACCGCGCTGCGCCGACCGGGTCCGGTGAGCCGGCCCGGATCGGCCCAGCCGTCGTCCAGTGCGGCCTGCCAGGCCTCGACCGCGACCGGGTGCAGCGGCAACCCGGCGGCGGCATCGAAGTAGCCGGTTGGAATCGGCGGCACCAATCGACCGTAGTACTCACCGACCCGATGGCCGCCGAGCCCCTGCTCTGGTCGGGATGCGGTGTCGGATAGTCTGCCTAGCGTGGGCTGCTGTCACCGCCCGGTAGTAGTCGTGCGGGTGGCAGCCAGGTCTCTAGTCGAACAGGCGGCGGCGCTGATGAGAGAGGCGGTTACGCCCGTGCAGCGAAGGATCCACTCCCGCGTGGCGCGATATGCGCTGATCGTAGGGGCGGCGGTGCTGCTCACCGGTTGCTCGGCGCACCAGGCCGAGGCGAAGATGCGGTTCGGCTGGCCGACCGGGGTCACCCACCAGGGCGACCGGATGCGCACGCTGTGGACCTGGTCTTCGGTCACCGCGCTGGCGGTCGGCGCGATCGTGTGGGGGCTGATCTTCTGGTGCTGCATCCGCTACCGCCGGACCAACGATCTGCTGCCGGTGCAGACCAAGTACCACCTGCCGATCGAGATCGCCTACACCATCGCACCGTTCATCATCATCGCCGGCTTGTTCTACTACACGGCGGTCACCGAGAACTACGTCGACAAGCTGTCGCCCAACCCGGACACCACCATCCAGGTCAACGCGTTCAAGTGGAACTGGCAGTTCCAGTACAAGTCGAACCTGGTGAACGGCAAGCTGGTGAACACGGTCTATCCCAGCAATGACAAGGCGGCCGGCACTTCGATCAGCACCACCGGCAGCTCAACCGAGATTCCGGTGCTGGTCATCCCGGTCAACAAGAAGGTCCGGGTCATCGAGGTTTCCGAGGACGTCATCCACTCGTTCTGGGTGCCGGAATTCCTTTTCAAACGCGACGTAATCCCGATGCCGCGACCGAACCAGTTCGAGTTCACCGCGACCCAGATCGGTCACTATGTCGGCCGCTGCGCGGAGCTGTGCGGGACGTACCACTCCCAGATGAACTTCGAGGTGCGGGTGGTTTCCGACGACGACTACAACAAGTACCTGACCAACCTGGCGGCAATCCCGTCCAAGGATCCGGCCAAGCAGAGCGAGGCGCTACAGTCGATCGGCCAGGAACCGTGCGCGACCACCACCCATCCGTTCAACACCAGCCGGCTGGCTCGGTCGGCCTCGATGAACACGACCTGTGATTCCGGCTCCTAGGTGGTAGCGACGCCATGAAACTCGAAGCTCGAATCTTCCTCTGGATTGCGCTGTTCTGCTTCATCGTCGCAGCGGTATATGCCTTCTGGACCAGGCAGAACGGTGGCGCGGTCGAGATGGCCGGCACCGCGGCGCTGATCCTGTCTGGCGGGCTGCTCGGCATCGGCGGGTCGTTCTTCTGGTTCGTGTCCCGCCGGATCGATGCCCGGCCGGAGGACCGCAACGACGCCGAGATCGCCGAGGGAGCCGGCGAGCTGGGCTTCTTCTCACCCGGTAGCTACTGGCCGTTCGGCATGGGGCTGGCCGCCACCGTGCTCGGCTTGGGGATGGCGCTGGTGCAGTACTGGCTGGCCGCCGTCGGCGTGGTGCTCATCCTGTTCACCGTCGGCGGGCTGCTGTTCGAGTACTACGTGGGTAACCGCGCGCCGCTGCGATAATCCGCGCCTGGCCGCCTTGGTCGCGGCTTCCCTCAGACTCACTTTCCCAAGCCCATCTAGTGGAAGATTAACCACGCTATAGCGGCAGAACCTTCCATTCGTTGAGCCAGCCGCAGCCAGCCGAAGCCCGGAGCGGCGCGTTAGTCGGTGAGTTCGCGCCGATCGTGCTCGGCCTGTTCGGCGGCCAGGGCCTGGAGTTCGGCTTCGATGTCGGCCTTCTCGCGCACCGGGTAGAAGAAGCCCCGTACCCGCCCGCTGCCGTGCGGGTTGCCGAGCTTGTTCATCTTCTTCGGCACCGGTGTGCCGGCGTACTGCAGCTGGCCGTGTCCGTGGTCGTCCACCGGCCCGAGCGGCTGGTGCACCTCGATGAACTCGCCATTGGGCAGCAGCTTGATGATGCCGGTCTCGAGGCCGTGCTCGAGCACCTCACGGTCGTGCCGTTGCAGCCCGATGCACACCTTGTACGAGATCGCATACGCCAGCGGCGGCAGCACCAGCAACGCGATGCGGCCGCCCCAGGTCATCGCGTTCAACGAGATGTCGAAGGCCTTGGCGATCAGGTCGTTGCCACCGGACAGCAGCAGCACCGAGTAGAAGCTGATCGCCATCGCGCCCAGCCCGGTACGCACCGGAACATCGCGCGGCCGTTGCAACAAGTTGTGCGACTGCCGGTCGCCGGTCAGTTTGGCTTCCAGGAACGGATAGATCCCGGCCAGGGTGAACAGGATGCCGGGCAACACCAGCGTCGGCCAGAACAGCGGCGGAATGGTGTGGTGGAACAGCCGGATCTCCCAGGACGGGAAGAGGCGGGTGGAACCGTCCAGGAAGCCGATGTACCAGTCCGGCTGCGAACCGGACGACACCTGGGCCGGGTTGTACGGCCCGAACAACCAGACCGGGTTGATCTGGGCCAGTCCGCCGAGGGCCGCGCAGACCGCGAACACGATGAAGAAGAAGCCGCCGGCCTTCAGCGCGTAGGTCGGGTACATCCGCTCGCCGCTGACGGTGTCCTCGGTCTTGCCCGGGCCGGGGAACTCGGTGTGCTTCTGCCTGATCAGCAACGCCATGTGCGCGCCGATCAAACCGGCCAGGATGCCCGGGACCAGCAGCACGTGCACGATGTAGAGCCGGCCGATGATCTCGGTGCCGGGGAACTTGGCGCCGAAGATCAGGAAGGCCGCCCAGCTGCCGATCACCGGGATCGATTGGACGATCGCCTCGGCGATCCGCAGGCCGGTGCCGGAGAGCAGGTCGTCCGGCAGCGAGTAACCGGCGAAGCCCTCGACCAGGCCGAGCGTGATCAGCCCGAGGCCGATCAGCCAGTTCAACTCACGTGGCTTGCGGAACGCGCCGGTGAAGAAGATCCGGAACATGTGGACGGTCATCGACGCCATGAACAGCAGCGCCGCCCAGTGGTGGATCTGGCGCATTACCAGGCCGCCGCGCACGTCGAAGGAGATGTGCAGCGTTGAGGCGTAAGCCCGCGACATCTCCACGCCGTCCAGCGGGACGTAGGACCCGTGATAAGGCACCTCGGCCATCGAGGCGTCGAAGAAGAAGGTCAGGAAGGTGCCGGTCAGGATCAGGATGATGAACGAATAGAGCGCGATCTCGCCCATCATGAACGACCAGTGGTCCGGGAAGACCTTGTTCAACTGCTTGCGCAGGCCACCGGCCAGCCCGAGCCGCTCCTCGGCCCAGCGGCCGGCCTTGCCCTGCGGGGTGCGCGGGTTGTCGAACCGCTTGGGACCCTTGACGGTCGGCCCGGACGAGCCGCGGTCGGTGGTGCTGGTCATGGGCGCTCCCAGAATGCCGGGCCGACCGCCTCTGGGAAGTCGGCCTTAGCAACAAAATACTGCGTGCCGTTCACGATCTCGACTCCGAGCGGCAGCTTCGGAAGGCTGCGGGTGGCCGGCCCGAACACCGGTTTGGCGTCGGACAGCACCTCGAACTGTGACTGGTGGCAGGGGCACAGCAGCCGGCTGGTCTGCTGCTCGTACAGCGAGGCCGGGCAGCCGGCGTGCGTGCAGATCTTGGAGTAGGCGACGTAGTCGCCCCAGCCGAAGCCGGCCTGGCCTTTGCGGGACTTGACCACCTGGCCCGGTCGCAGCCGGATCAGCAGCGTCGGCGAGTCACCGGCCTGGATGCCGCCCGGCACGCCGGGGAACACCGTCGCGATGCTGCCGGGCAACAGGTCATCCGGCCCGACCCGGCTGCCGTCGGCGTTGACCACCGGCACCCCAGGGCCCCACAGGGTATGGAACAGGCTCTGGCCCGGGCCCCGGTTCGGTTTCTTGATCATCGCGCCGACCAGCGCCACCAGCGGCACCAGACCGAGCGCGCCACCGGCCAGCCCCAGCGTGCTCTTGAGCATCGACCGGCGGGCAATGCCCATGTCCTCGAAACCCGACACCAGGGTGCCGGCGGTGAGGATCTGCTCGGTCGGCGGGCTCGCGCCGCCGTGCCGGTCCTGGACCACCTCTTCCTCGGGCAGCAGCCACTTGGCCCAGAGCACCATGCCGACCCCGATGGCAGCCAGCGACAGGCCGAGCAGGCCGCCGAGCAGCGGGGTGAAGTAATGGAAGTTCTGGTTGCCTTGACCGGGCAGCCGCCACTGGTAGGGCACCGCGCCGCAGAAGACCACGATGAAGCCCACCGCGGCGAGGAAGGCGATGAAGAAGATGATGGAGATACCGCGCTCGGCCCGGTGCTCGGCCTTGGTGCCGGCGATCGGGAACCGCTCGCGCCGGTGGACGATGTAGACGCCGTCGGCCTCCGCGCCGGCGATCATCGCCTCTTCATTGGACAGCTCGGCGGCTTGATCGGCGGTCAGCGGCTGGCCGGCGCCGTCCCCGGGGTGGGTGGTGCTCACGACTTCGCTCCGATCCACAGGATCGTCAGGATCAGCGCGCCGAGGCCGACGGTCCAGACCAGCAGGCCTTCGGAGACCGGGCCGATCCGAGCCAGGCCGGCGCCGCCCGGATCCTTGGAGGCCCGCAGGTACTCCACGTAGCTGATGATCTCCCGCTTCTGCTCCGGGGTGATCTGGTTGTCGGAGAAGACCGGCATGTTCTCCGGTCCGGACAGCATGGCGGTATAGATCTGGGTGTCGGTGGCGACGGTCAGGCCCGGTGCCACCTTGCCGGCCGACAGCGGGGCGCCGCGTCCGGTCGCGCCGTGGCAGGACGCGCAGTTCAGCCGGAACAGCTGGCCACCGTCGGCCAGCTTGGAGCTGTCGGTGCGCAGGTTGGTGTCGGCCGGCGGCACCTGCGGGCCACCACCCACCGACTCCACGAACGCGGCGATCTGCCGGGTTTCCTGCTCGGTGAACTTCGGCGGCTTGCGCAGGTTGTTCGGGCCCTGCGTTACGGCGGGCATCCGTCCGGTGCTGACCTGGAAGTACACCGAGGCCGAACCGACCCCGACCAGCGTGGGGCCACGTCCGGTCACGCCCTGAAGGTTCGCGCCGTGGCAGGTGATGCAGCTGGTCATGAACAGCTGGCGGCCGTGCTCGATGTCCTGGCTGCTGGAGTTGGTGTCGGAGGCTCCGGAGGTCGGGGCCAGCATCGCGTAGCCGCCGCCCACCGTGGTCAGCGCGGCAATCAGGACCGCCACCCCGGTCAGTTTGCGGCGCAGCACACCCCGGCGCCGGCGCGAAGACAGCGAGCTGGTGACCGCGGCGTCATCCGTCGGCCGGCCGTCAACGTTGTCAGAGACGGCCGGCTCGAAACCCAGCGCCAGGTCCAGGTCTTCGCCGGGTGGATCCTCGGTCATCGACTTCCCTTCGCTGTGCGGCAGATCAGCCGGGCTCACTGGTTCGGATGGCCCGCTCAATGGATCAGGTAGATCGTGGCGAACAACCCGATCCATACGACGTCGACGAAATGCCAGTAGTAGGAGACCACGATGGCAGCGGTCGCCTGCGCGGGGGTGAACCGGCCCAGTGCGGTGCGGGCCAGGAAGAAGATGAAGGCGACCAGGCCGCCGATCACGTGCAGTCCGTGGAACCCGGTGGTCAGGTAGAACACCGAGCCGTAGCCAGACGAGGAGATCGTCATGCCGCTCTCGTGCACACCGTTGACCAGGTGGTGGTACTCGTTGACCTGGTTGTGATACTCGTTGGCCTGGCCGAGCACGAAGATCAGGCCCATCACGAAGGTGAGCACGAACCACCGGCGCAACCCGAACACGTCACCGCGCTCGGCGGCGAACACACCCCACTGGCAGGTCACCGAGGAGGCCACCAGGATCACCGTGAACACCGTCGCGTACGGCACGGTGAGGTGCACATGCAGGGGTGGATTGCCGTTCTGGGCCGGGGCGCCCGGCCACACGGCGAGGTTGTTGGCGCGCACCGTGAAGTACATCGCGAACAGGCCCGCGAAGAACATCAGCTCACTGGACAACCAGACGATGGTGCCGACGCTGACCAGGTTCGGCCGAGTCAGCGAGTGGACGCGGGACGATGAGAAGCGCTCCGCGGGCGCCGCAGTCGAGGTCACCACTGCATTATTGCCTCAACAGGCAGCGCCGGCTGGTGTGGGGTGGGCTTGCCGGTGCGTGTTGGTCCGGCCGGTCTCGATACCATGACCGCACGACCGGGTTTGCCCGCCCGAGGAGAGAGTCGCCCCGCTCATGACATCTGCCGCCAGACTCACCGTCCTGGTCTACAGCCAGCAACCTGAGGTACGTGCTGAGGTGCGCTCCGCGGTGGGCCGCCGAGCCGCCGGAGACCTCGGCCGAATCGACTGGGTGGAGTGCGCCAGTTACAGCCAGCTGCGCCATCAGCTCGATCTCGGTGAGGCGGATCTGGCGATCCTGGACGGCGACGCCCAGCCGACCGGCGGCATCGGGCTGGCCCGCCAGTTCAAGAACGAGATTCCCAACTGCCCGCCGATCATCGTGCTGCTGCTGCGCGCCCAGGACCGGTGGCTGGCGACCTGGTCGCAGGCGGACGCGATCATGGTCCGGCCGATCGACCCGGTCAGCGCCGCGGCCACCGTGCGCCAGACGCTTCAGGCGCGCGCTGCCGCCATCCCGCTCGTCCGCTGACGCGATCGCTCGCCCGAACAGATGAGCCCATGACCGAGCATTCTTGGCCCGACCTGCTGACCACGCTGATGCGCGGGGAGGATCTCAGCGCGCCCACCACCAGTTGGGCGATGGACGAAATCATGGCCGGCGAGGCCACCGCGGCGCAGTTGGCCGCGTTCGCGGTATTGCTGCGCGCCAAGGGCGAAACCCCGCAGGAGCTGGCCGGGCTGGTCGCGGCGATGTTGCGGCGCGCCACCCCGGTCGAGATCACCGTGCCGGCGGTCGACGTGGTGGGCACCGGCGGAGACCGCGCGCATACCGTCAACATCTCCACCATGGCGGCGCTGGTCACCGCAGGCAGCGGCCGCACCGTGGTCAAGCACGGCAACCGGGCGGCGTCCTCGGCCTGCGGCACCGCGGACGTGCTGGAGGAACTGGGCGTGGCCATCGACCTGCCCGCCGCCGGGGTCGCCGCGACGGTGGCCGAGGCGGGCATCGGGTTCTGTTTCGCGCCGGTGTTTCATGCCGGCTTCCGGCACACCGCGGGACCGCGCCGGGAGCTCGGCGTGCCGACCGCATTCAACTTCCTCGGCCCGCTGACCAATCCCGGCCGGCCGGCGGCGGCGGCGATCGGGGTGTACAACTCGGCGCTTGCGCCGGTGATGGCTCAGGTGCTGGCCGATCGTGGCGACAGCGCCCTGGTCTTTCGGGGCGACGACGGCCTGGACGAGCTCACTACCACCACCACCTCCCGGGTCTGGTTGGTCTCGGACGGACAGGTGCGCGCCGATCAGCTGGATCCGAGCGAACTCGGGCTGGCACCGGCCGAGCCGCAGGCGCTGGTCGGTGGCGACGCGCGGTTCAACGCCGGGGTGGTGCGCGCGCTGTTGGACGGGGAGACCGGGCCGGTGCGCGATGCCGTGCAGCTCAACGCGGCGGCGGCCATCGCGGCGTTCGACGGAGTGCTCGGCTCGGCCCGGGCCGCTGTCGAGTACGGCTGGCCGATCGCGGCGGCCGCCATCGAGGACGGATCCGCCCGGCGGCTGCTTGCCGACTGGATCGCGGCCGGCGCCCGCTGGCGGCAGGCGCGCTGACCCCCATCCCTGCATTGCGCGGCCCGACCGGGCGGTTTTCGCGACTGAAGCCGCCTACTCGGGCCGCACAATGCGGAACAGCTCAGTCCGTGCCGGGCAGGCCGATCGCGAAGGCAGAATCCAGATCGTGCCGGGAGTACGCCCGGAAGGCGACGTGGGTGTCGGTGTGCAGGACACCGTCCACCTTGCTCAGCCCGCCGGCGACCACCTCGGCGATCTGCTCGAACTCCCGCACCCGCACGATCGCGATCAGATCGACGTCGCCGGCGACGCTGTACACCTCGCTGACCCCGTCCAGGTCGGCGATTGCCTGCGCCACCTCAGGAATCCGGTGTGACTCGACGCTGACCATGACGATGGTGGTGATCATGGCCAGATCGTAGTGCCGGCGCTGCTGCCCGCACCGGCCGGTGTGTCATCGACAACCGGCGTCGATCGGCGAACGGGTCGCGGGCACGGCGTGCTAGCTCGGCAGAGGCCAGCCAGTTGCGCAGCCTGGCCGCGCCGAACGCCGGTGAGCACCACGGCTCGCTGGCCTGGATCAGCCGGATGCCCGGTTCGGTCAGCCAGTGCAGCAGCAGTTCGGTCTCTTCGACGCTGGCCACGGTTGCCATGTCGGCCTCCGGCACCACCTCGGCGGTGGCGATCAGCGATTCCACGATCGGCATCGGCGGCACCCCGCGAGCCGCGACCGCCGCACCGACCAGCCGACCACGCCGGATCACGGTCAGCTCCCAGCCGCCCGAGCCGTCCGGACGAGCGGCGACCAGTTCGGAGATCCGGGACAACGCGGTGAGCGTCTGCATCCGGGCACAACTGCGCACCAGGGTGGCGATCCGATCCCGGACGCTGGCCGCCTCTTCATAGCGTTGCGCCGCCGACAGGGCCGCCAGCCTGGCCTGGAGCGGCTTGATCAGCATGGTCACGTCGGCCTGCCAGGCGTGCACGACGGTGTCGGTCAGCCCGGCGTAATCCGCCGGGGTGATCCGGTCCTCGCACGGCGCCGAGCAGCGATCGATGCCGGCCAGTGCGCAAGCCGTCCGCACCGCACGTCCCGGTATCAGCCGATCGGTGCACTGGCGCAATGGAACGGCGTCCAGGATGGCGTCGCGCAACTGTTCGGCTTGCCGGCTGGTCCGCAGCGGGCCGAAGTACGCTGCCCCGTCCGGCTTGGCATCCCGGACCACCGACAGCCGAGGAAACGCCTCCCTGGTCAGCTTGAGCCAGATCGTCCGGTCGCTGTTCTTGGATCGCTTGTTGTAGGGCGGTTTGGCGCTGCCGATCAACCGGAGTTCGCGAACCTGAGCCTCCAGCGCGTGCGCGCAGACGATGGCCGACACCGATTCGGCGAGCGCGATCATCTCGCCCATCCGGCTGCGGGTTTCCGAGGCCAGGAAGTACTGCCGGACCCGGCTGCGGACGTCCTTGCTGGTACCCACGTAGAGCGGCCGGCCGGTGCTGTCGGCGAAGACGTAGACGCCGGGCGCGTGCGGCAATGGCTCGGCCAGGTGTCGTTTACGCCGTTGCGCGTCACTGACCTGAGAGCTGACCTCTCGAAGCTCCGGTAACGAGTGCACGCCCAGGTTGCCCAGCCGGCCGATCAACCCGTGCAGCACGTCGACGGTGGCTCGGGCGTCGGCCAGTGCCCGATGGGTGGGCATGGTGTTGGCGTGGAAGAACACCGACAGGGTGCTCAGCCGGCAATCCGGCACCTCGTCGCGGGTGAGCACCCGGCGCGCCAGCAGCGCGGTGTCGACAACCGGCGGTCGCGGCCACGGCCGGCTCTGTTGCACGCAGGCCGCCTTCAAGAACCCGATGTCGAACGGTGCGTTGTGCGCCACCAGCACGGCACCGGCGGCGAACTCGAGGAACGACGGCAGCACCGAGGCGATGGTCGGCGCCCGGGCAACCATCTGGTCGGTGATACCGGTCAGCACGGTCACGAACGGCGCGATCGCGGTGCCCGGATCGACCAACGTCGCGAACTCACCGATCACTTCGCCGCCCCGGACCTTGACCGCACCGATCTCGGTGATGGCGTCCGAGGCCGACGCGCCACCCGTGGTCTCCAGGTCGACCACGACGAAGGTGGTGGCGCTCAGCGGCTCGTCCATCGAGTCGAGGCTCAGCTGATCGCGGTGCAGCATTGTCACATCGTGCGACGCTAGCCTCGGGGTCCGACGAAATCCGTCAGGAAGGGTGCCGGCGGCCATGCCGGAGCCGACTCAGGATCGGAGCGAGGCCGTGACCGAAGCCGAGCAGCAGTCGCTGCCGGCCGAGGTACGCCAGCAGTTGGTGACCATCGCCGCGGAGGTGATGAGCCGTCGGCCGGTCAGCGAGCTGCCGAGTTCGGTGCGGCGCTTCGCCCGGTTCGCGCCGGCCAAGCGGCTGCGGCTGGGTGCCTCCGAGATCGCCGCGGCGCTGGCTGTCGAGCCGGGCTTCCGGGACGCGGTGGCCGAAGTGGTCGGCCAGAGTTCGCCGGAACTGGTCGAGCAGGTAACCGCGGGCAACCCGCCGGCGACCGCCGACCCGGTGGACGTCGCCGTGATCGCCTACCTGCTCCGGCCGCCCGGCTGGTCCGGCCTGCTCGCCGATATCTCCGAACAACTGGCCGACCAGGGCCGGCAGCGGGAGCTGGACGCCGACCGGGACCGGTTGCGCGCCGAGGTCGGCCGGCTCACCGAAAGCAACGAGGCGTTGGCTCGCGACCGGGACCAGGCCAAGTCGGCACTGCGGTCGACGGTGGCCGAGCATGCCGAGCAGTCGGCAGCTCTGCGCCGCCGGCTTCGCACCGCGCAGTCGGAGCTGACCGCCGCTCGACGAGAAACCGAGCAACTGGTTGCCGAGCGGGACCGGCTGCGCGCCGAGCTGGATCGCGCCAGCACCGAGCAGGCGGTCGAGCTACGCCGGGCCCGGGCCCGGATCGCCGCCTTGGAAGACGGCCAGGAGTCCGATCGGCGTACCCAGCGAGCTGCCCGCGAACACGACGAGGCCAGGCTCTGGGTGCTGCTGGAGACCATTACCGCGGCCGCCGCCGGTCTGCGCCGACAACTGGATCTCACCGACCCCGGCAACCGGCCCGCCGATGCGGTGGCCGACGCCGGCCAGCCGACCGGCGGACGCCCGTCCACGGTGGACGGCTCGCTGCTGAACCGGCTGCTCGACGGCAGCCACGTGCACCTGATCGTGGACGGCTACAACGTGACCAAGGCCGGCTACGGGTCGTTGCCGTTGGCCGACCAGCGAGCCCGGCTGGTCACCGCGCTGGGATCGCTGGCCGCCCGGACCGGGGTGGAGATCACCGTCGCCTTCGACGGGACGGCTGCCCCGACCGGCGCCGCGGCTGGGGTGG
>DATFHF010000017.1:0-35770 GCA_035248685.1 Jatrophihabitans sp. | reverse complement strand
ATCTCCGAGGCGGTCGGGCTGGATGTCGATGACCTGGATCTGACCGGCCGGACGGTGCTGCTGCGCGGCAAGGGCGGCAAGCAGCGGATGGTCCCGCTCGGCTCGTACGCGGCCCGTGCTTTAGAGGCCTACCTGGTACGGGTACGTCCGGAGCTGGTCCGGCTCGGCCGGGGCACGCCGCGGGTGTTCCTGAACTCGCGCGGCGGGGTGCTGTCTCGGCAGAGTGCGTGGACGGTGCTGCGGACCGCGGCCGATAAGGCCGGCCTGGCGGTTGACATCTCGCCGCATACACTGCGCCACTCGTTCGCCACTCATCTGATGGAGGGCGGCGCGGATGTTCGGGTGGTGCAGGAGTTGCTGGGGCACGCTTCGGTGACTACTACCCAGATTTACACGCTGGTTACGGTGGATCAGCTGCGAGAGGTGTATGCAGTAGCGCACCCGCGCGCGAAAGCGCAGTAGTTTTAGCTGGTTTTTGCTGGGTGTTCTCGTGCGCGGCGGTTTGTCGTACCCCTGGTCGAGGTTGCCCGTGGCATGGGTTTTAGCTTTCTTTTGTTGTGCACTCGCGCACCCTGGCGGTTTTGTCGTACCCCTGTTCTAGGGTTGGGTTATGACGACGACGGTGGTATCGGCCGCGGTGGAGGAGATCGCTGCCGTGTCGTTGTCGTCGCTGGCTGAGGATGAGCTGCTGGCCGCGCTGCGGGAGACCGAGCGGGTGCGGCGGCAGCTGGAAGCCTTCGAGCATCGGCTGGTCGCTGAGGTGGCGGAGCGCAACCTGCCGGGGCAAGTACGTGATGCGCTCGACCGGGGCGTTGCTGGCGGGGTGTTGAACCTCTCACCGCGAGAGGCCGCGCAGCGGGTTCGGCATGCTCATTACCTGGGGCCGCGGATCACCGTCACCGGTGAACGGTTGGAACCGCTGCTGCCGGCCGCGGCGGCGGCGCGGGCGGCCGGGTTGATCAGCGGCGGGCATGTGTCGGTCATCATCCGCACCATTAGCAAGCTGCCGATCACCCTGCCGGTCGCCGAGGTGGAACAGGCCGAGCAATTCTTGGTGGAGCAGGCGCAGCAGTTTGACCCTGCCGTGTTGGCCGGTATCGCTAAGCAACTGCTGGACACCCTCGATCCGGACGGCACGCTGGCCGACGACGCCTGGCAGCAGCGGCACCGGTTCCTGTCCCTGGCACCGGCCGGTGATGGAGAATCACCATGCGCGACGGCATCCCCTGGTTCACCCCACCCGCCTGGATCGACCCAGAACAGAAACCCCAACTCAACCAACGCATCCGACGCGAGTAACCGCAGGAATACGCCCGCCTGATAGCTAGGAATCGTTAGACGAACGCCATCGGGCGGCGGGCTCCGTCACCGACGCAGCAAACTGCGATGCTCGACGACCCCACCGTGAACCAACGAATCCGGCGCGAGTAGGTCAACTCCGCCGGCAGCCGCAGGCCTCAGCTGCGGAGTCTTAACGTCGATATTACCTATGAAGAGTCGCGGGAGTCCGTCGCGGCGCCGACCGGGGAGAATCGTGACCAGCCCAGACGACCCGCAGTACCGTCCGTCCGAGTCGGCGGAGTCAGCTCCGCCGGCCCGACCGAGTTGGCGGCCTCAGCCGAGCTGGCAAGCACAACCGAGCTGGGAGCTTCAGCACAGCTGGGATCAGCCGGTAATCACCGAGGTCACGCCATCTACCGGTGACGACGAACCAGCCACGACCGCGCCGGCCCCTTACCCGCCGGCCGTCTACTCACCGGCCAGTTACCCGCCAGCGCAACCAACTGGACGCCGGCGCGGCAACGGACCGTGGATCATCGCCACGGTGGTGGCAGTCCTGCTGTTGATGGTCGGCGCCGGCGGAGTCGCCGCGTACCAGGTGCTCAACGGGGGCGGCACCCAGCCCGACCAGGTGGTACCGGCCAACGCCGTTGCCTTCGCCAAGCTCGACCTCAACCCGTCCGCGTCCCAGAAGATCGCCGCGGCCCGCTTCCTGCACCGCATACCCAAGTACGGCAGTGGCTTCGGCGGCTCCGGCGACTGGCGCAAGGCGATCTTCGATGCGCTGTCCGCCGGCGACTCCTTGCCGCCGGGCGTCGACTACGACCGTGATGTCAAGCCGTGGCTCGGCAAACGGGCGGCGGTCGCGGTGCTTCCGACGCTGCATGACGGCGATCCGGAAGTACTGCTGGTACTGCAGAGCACCGATGACGCCAAGGCGCGCGCCGGCATCGCCCGGTTCGGCTCAGCCAACGGCGTGAGCTTCTTCCACGGCTATGCGGTGATCGGCGACACCCAGCAGATCGCCGACCAGGCGGTCACCGATGCGAAAGCGGCCAACCTGGCCGGCAGCGCGAATTACAGCGCGGATATGAAGCGGCTGGGCTCGCTCGGCATCTCCTCCGGCTGGGCCGACCTCGGCGCGGCCTTGAAACTTGCCGCCACCGCCAGTCGGTTGGGTATGGCCACTACCGGCAGGCTCGCCTACACCGTCCGGATGACCGCCGATTCCGCCGACCTGATCGGTAGCTTCTACGGCCTGTCGGACAGCCGCTCGGCGGTGACCGCACCGGACCTCAGCGGGTTGCCGGCGGACACCGCGTTGGCGGTCGGCGTGGGCACTGACGCAGCTACCATCGACCGCGCTTGGAAGCGTTACGAAGATCTGCTGACCCGGGTCAACGGAACGCTGAGCGTCCCGGATCAGTCCGGGACGGCAGCCCCGGATCCGTCCGAGCTGGTCGACGCGATGCAACAGGAGTTCGGGATTCGGCTGCCGGACGACCTGAAGACGCTCCTCGGAACCGGGGTGACCGTGTCGGTAGCCACCGAAGGTTTGACCGAGGACAAGCCGAAGTTCGCTCTACGGTCGCACACCGACGGCGCGGCCGCGGTCCGGGTGATGGACCACATCCGGCAAGCGGTGCAAGAGCAGGGCGGAGACTTCCCGGTCGAGTACCGAGCCACCTCGGACGGCTTGATCGTCGGAAACGACCCGGACTACCTAGCCTCGGTCAGCTCTGGCGGCGGCGCGAGGCTGTCCAGCTCGGCCGCCTTTCGACGGGCGCTTCCGGACCGGACCGGCGCGGCATACACCGCGTTCGTCAACCTCGACGCGGTCGCCTCTGGCATGCGGGCCAGCGGCGCAAGCCAGGACGAGCTTCGAGTGATCTCGGCGTTCTCCGCGGCCGGCGTGACGCTCCGAACCACCGGCAGCACCGCCAATCTGCACATCCGACTGCTGGCGCACTGAACCCAGCTGCTGCCGTCGTCGGTAGAAACCAGCCCGGCGCGCGCGTGCCGTCCGGCGTGGCCAGCCTCGTGCGGTAACCTCCGATCGAACCAGGCACGGCCGGTGGCGAGGAGCGCGCAGTTCAATGACATTGTCCGACACCGATGGGCCCGACCGCCCCGCTCCGGAGTCGGTGCCGACGGGGGAAGCCGGCGAGACACTCTCGCCGCCGGCCGAGCCGTTGCCCGGCGCGGCGGAGCAGCAGAGCCAACCGCGCTCGGTCGATCCGGCCAAGGCCCGCCAGCGCCGGGAGCTGCGGCAACCGGAACCGCTGACCCAACACGGTCCGGCCCGGGTGATTGCGCTGTGTAACCAGAAGGGCGGCGTCGGCAAGACCACCTCCACGATCAACCTCGGTGCAGCGCTGGCCGAGTTCGGCCGGCGGGTGCTGCTGGTCGACTTCGACCCGCAGGGCGCGTTGAGCGTCGGCCTGGGCGTCCAACCGCACCAGTTGGAGAACACCACCTACAACCTGCTGATGGAACGCTCAGTCGGCATTGACGAGGTGCTGCTCAAGACCGGTGTTCCCGGGATGGACCTACTGCCGTCCAACATCGACCTGTCCGCCGCCGAAGTGCAGTTGGTGAACGAGGTCGCCCGGGAGTCAACGCTGGCCCGGACCCTGGCCCCGGTCCAAGGCGAGTACGACTTCATCCTGATCGACTGCCAACCGTCGTTGGGCCTGCTCACCGTGAACGCGTTGACCGCCTCGCACGGTGTGATCATCCCGCTGGAATGCGAGTTCTTCAGCCTGCGCGGCGTCGCCTTGCTGATCGACACCATCGACAAGGTGCAGCAGCGGCTCAACCCGAACCTGCGGCTCGAGGGCATCCTGGCAACCATGTACGACGGCCGCACCCTGCACGGTCGGGAAGTGTTCTCCCGGGTGCTGGAGGCATTCGGGGACAAGGTCTTCGACACCGTCATCAGCCGGACCGTGCGCTTTCCGGAGACGACCGTGGCCGGCGAGCCGATCACCAGCTGGGCACCCACCTCCAACGGCGCCATCGCCTATCGCGAGTTGGCCATGGAGGTACTGTCCCGGCCGTGAACGGCGGCCTTACCGCGGACGGCCGTACGCGCAGCACCCCGGCCGAGCCCGAAGATCCGGTACTGGAGGATCTGCCGGAGGAGTGGGAACTGCCGGAAGACCCCGGTCCGCTGGTTCTAGACGGCAGCTCCGGCCGTACCTTCAGCGTCCGGCTGGACAACTTCGAGGGACCGTTCGACCTGCTGCTCACCCTGATCGGTCGTCGCCAGCTGGACGTCACCGAGGTCGCGCTATCCCAGGTGACCGACGATTTCATCAGCTATCTGAAAGCCGCCGAGCACGACTTCGACCTCGGCCAGGCCACCGAGTTCCTGGTGGTCGCGGCCACCCTGCTGGACCTGAAGGCGGCCAGGTTGTTGCCGGCCGCCGAGGTGGAGGACGAGGAAGACCTCGCGCTGCTGGAGGCTCGCGACCTGCTGTTCGCCCGGTTGCTCCAGTACCGCGCGTACAAGCTCGCCGCCGCGCACCTGGCCGAGCTCGCCAAACGGGCCGGTCGCCGGTTCGGCCGCGAGGTCGAGCTGGAGGCCAGGTTCGCCGCGCTTAGCCCCGAGTTGCGGATCGGGGTGGACGTCCACCAGTTCGCCGCGATCGCCGCCCGGGCGCTGGCGCCGCGGCCGGTGCCGGTGGTCGAGACCGAGCACCTGCATGCGCCCCGGGTGAGCGTGGCCGAGCACATGGCGGCGATGAGCGTCCGGCTGGCCAGAACCGGCTCGGCCACCTTCCGGGCGCTGATCGCCGAATGCGCCTCGACGCTGGAGGTGGTAGCCCGCTTCCTCGGCCTGCTGGAGCTCTATCGCAACGGCGACGTCGCCTTCGACCAGGCCGAGGCGCTGTCGGAGCTGCGGATCCGGTGGATCAACTCGGCGGATCGCGTACGGCCTGCCGAGAACGCACCTGATCCGGACGAGGAGTACGGCTGATGGCTGAACCGAACCCGACCGACCCAGCCGGTTCAGCCCTGGACGACCCGCGCCGGCTGCGCGGCGCGCTGGAGGCACTGCTGTTCGTGGCCGACGCACCGGTCGAACTCGGCCAGTTGGCGGCGACCGTACAGCGGCCGGTGGCCGAGGTAGCCGAAGCGCTGGCGGTGATCGCCGCCGAGCTGGACGAGCGGGCCGCCGGCTGGCAGCTGCGACCGGCCGCGTCCGGATTTCGGCTGTACACCAGGGACGAATACGCCCCGGTCGTCGAGTCGTACCTGCTCGAGGGCCAGCGCAGCAAGCTCAGCCAGGCGGCGCTGGAGACGCTGGCGGTGATCGCCTACCGGCAGCCGGTGACTCGGGCCAGGATCTCGGCGATCCGGGGCGTGAACGTGGACGGGGTGGTGCGCACGCTGCTGGCCCGGGAACTGATCACCGAGGCGGGAACCGACCCGGTCACCGGTGGCGGGCTGTACCGGACCACCGACACCTTCCTGGAGAAGATGGGCATCGGTTCGGTCGACGAGCTACCGTCGCTGGCGCCGCTGCTACCGGAACTGGACACCCTCGATGACGACGAGCTTTGAGCCGGACGGTATCCGGCTACAAAAGGTGCTGGCCAGCGCCGGCGTCGGCTCGCGGCGCGCCTGCGAACAGCTGATCGCCGAAGGCCGGGTGGTGGTGGACGGCCGCGGGGTGGCCGAGCTCGGCGCCCGAGTGGATCCGGCCAGCGCGATCGTGCGGGTGGACGGCAAGCGGGTCAACCTGCGATCGGATTTGTTGTACCTGGCGTTGAACAAGCCCCGCGGGGTGATCACGGCAATGTCGGATCCGCACGGCCGGGCCTGCGTCGGCGATCTGGTGGCCGGGCTGCCCGGCCGGCTGTTCCACGTCGGCCGGCTCGACGCGGAGACCGAGGGCCTGCTGATCCTCACCAACGACGGTGACTTCGCGCACCGGCTGGCCCATCCGTCACACGGTGTGATCAAGACCTACATCGCGGAGGTGGCGGCGCCGGTGGAGCGGTCGGTCGGGCCGCGGTTGCGGGCCGGCGTGCAGTTGGAGGACGGCCCGGCCGCGGTGGACGCGTTCCGGATCGTGAGCTCGTCGGCCGGCCGGACGCTGGTCGAGGTTCAGCTGCACGAGGGCCGCAAGCACATCGTGCGCCGGCTGCTGGATGCGGTCGGGCACCCGGTGATCCGGTTGGTGCGGGTGGCGGTAGGTCCGGTCCGGCTGGGCGAGCTGCGGCCGGGCGGCATGCGGGAGCTAACCGCCGACGAACTCGGTGAGCTGTACCAGCAGGTCGATCTCTAGAGTGGTCGGACGGGAGCGGCCTGGGATCCGGAGGGTTCGGCGGTGGCGGTCAGGGCGGTGCGCGGCGCAATCCAGGTCGAGGCCAACGAGCGGCAGCTACTGCTGGACGCGGCGTCCGAACTGGTGCTGGAAGTCATGCAGCGCAACCAGATCGCTCCGGACGACCTGATCTCGGTGCTGTTCACCGCGACGCCGGATCTGACCGCCGAATTTCCCGCCTATGCGGCCAGGCAGCTGGGCCTGACCGATGTCCCGCTGATGTGTGCGTGCGAGATGGATGTGCCCGGCGCGCTGCCCCGGACCTTGCGGTTGTTGGCGCACGTCGACACCGAACTGCCGCGTGGCCAGCTCCGGCACGTCTACCTGCGGGGGGCTGCGGCATTGCGTACCGACCTGCCGCAGTGATAGCGCCCGACTTCGCCCAGGTGTTGCGCCGTGGCCCGACCATGGCCGAGCGGGTGTCCGGTTCGCCGGCGTTGCGCCGCTGGCAGTTGCTGACCAGGCTGCTGTGCCACGGCCTGGCCCGGGTCCGAATCGAGGGTCGGGTGAACGTGCCCGATCGCGGTCCGCTGATCGTCGCCGTCAACCACACCTCGGCGATGGACGGTGCCCTGCTGTTCGGCCTGCTCGGCCGTACCGTCTCGTTCCTGGTCAAGACGGAAGCGTTCGAACCCTGGCACGGGTTGGCCGGTCGGGTGCTGATCCGGGGCGCCCAATTGCCGGTCCGCCGATACCACGTCGATCCGGCGCCGGTACGGTTGAGCCTGCGGTTGCTCGAGCAGGGTGGCGTGCTCGGCATCTGTCCGGAAGGCAGCCGCGGCGACGGCCGGGTCAGCCACGCCCGACCCGGAGTCGGCTACTTCGCACTGAAGTCGGGCGCGCCGGTGCTGCCGGTGGCGGTGCACGGTGCGCAAGCCATGGTGCCCGGCGTCGGCTGGCGGCGGCCACCGGTGCTGATCGTGTTCGGTGAGCCGATCAGGATGGCAGCTGCCGGCAACCCGCTGAACCGCCGACGCTGGCTGGCCGCAACCGAGCAGATCCGGCTCGAATTGGCGGCCCTGGTGCGAGACACGGCGCCTGGCACAGCAGAGAACACCAGAGAAAGTGGCCTGAATGACTGACCTCGACCCGACCGATACCGACCCGACCGATACCGACCCGACCGACACCGACCCGACCGACACCGAGCCGGCGACCGTCCCGGTGGTCGCCGTGGTCGGCCGTCCCAACGTCGGTAAGTCCACCCTGGTGAACCGGATCCTGGGGCGGCGCGAGGCGGTGGTGCAGGACGTCCCCGGTGTCACTCGAGACCGGATCGCTTACGACGCCTACTGGGCCGGGCGGGAGTTCACCCTGGTCGACACCGGCGGCTGGGAACCGGACGCCACCGGGTTGCAGGCGATGGTCTCCCGGCAGGCGGAGCAGGCGGTGCTGACCGCCGATCTGGTGCTGTTCGTGATCGACTCGCGGACCGGCGCTACCGAGACCGACCTGGTGGTCGCCCGAACCTTGCGCCGCTCGGGCCGCCCGGTGGTGCTGGCGGTGACCAAAGTCGATGACGAACGCGGTGAGTCCGACGCCGCCGAGGCCTGGTCGCTCGGGCTCGGCCAGCCCTACCCGGTCAGTGGCCTGCACGGCCGCGGCTCCGGTGACCTGTTGGATGCGATCCTGGCCGAGCTGCCGGCCGCGCCGCCGGAACGGGCCGAGCAGCCCGGCGGCCCACGCCGGGTGGCCCTGGTAGGCCGGCCGAACGTCGGCAAGTCGAGCCTGCTGAACCGACTCACCGGCCAGGAGCGGTCGGTGGTCGACGCGGTCGCCGGCACCACCGTCGATCCGGTGGACTCGCTGCTGGAACTGGGTGGGCAGACCTGGCGGTTCGTCGACACCGCCGGCCTGCGGCGGCGGGTGAACACCGCGTCCGGGATGGAGTACTACGCCAGCCTGCGGACGGCCAGCGCGATCGAAGCGGCCGAGGTTGCGGTGGTGCTGCTCGACGCGTCCGAGGTGATCTCCGAGCAGGACCAGCGGGTCATCTCGACCGTCGTGGAGTCCGGCCGGGCGCTGGTGATCGCGTTCAACAAGTGGGATCTGGTGGACGAAGACCGCCGGCTCGATCTCGAACGGGAAGCCGAGCGGGAGCTGTACCGGGTGCAGTGGGCGCCACGGGTGAACGTCTCGGCCAAGACCGGCCGCGCGGTCGACAAGCTCGCCGGCGCGCTGCGCACCTCGCTGGAATCCTGGGATCGCCGGATCCCGACCGGCCAGCTCAACAGCTGGCTGAATGAGGTGGTGGCGGCCACCCCGCCACCGGGTCGAGGCGGTCGGCACCCGCGGGTGCTGTTCGCCACCCAAGCCGACACTCGACCGCCCCGGTTCGTGCTGTTCACCACCGCCTTCCTGGAGGCCGGCTACCGCCGGTTCCTGGAACGCCGGCTGCGCGAGGACTTCGATTTCCAGGGCAGTCCGGTGCAAATCTCGGTGCGAGTCCGCGAGCGCGAGCGGCGCGGTTAGCCGCTGCCGGCGGCCGGGCCACGCAGCATCGTGCGCTAGAGTTCACGGCGGTCCGCTCGCCGGCACGGCGGGTGAGGGACGGGCTGTAGCGCAGCTTGGTAGCGCACCTGACTGGGGGTCAGGGGGTCGCAGGTTCAAATCCTGTCAGCCCGACCGGAGGGGTCAGCTACCGCCGGTGCGAGCACCGGCCACGGCCGGCGGCGTGGCCTGCGGGTGGCCAGGGGAGGCGAGTCAGTGGAACCGGACTCGCCGGTCGACATCGTCTCGGTGCAGGCACCGGCGGCGCGGATTTGGACGGTACCGAACCTGCTCAGCGCGTCCCGACTGCTCGGCGTACCCCTCTTCCTGTGGCTGATGCTCGGCCCGCACGCCGACGGCTGGGCATTGTTGGTGCTGGCCCTGAGCGGGCTGACCGACTGGGCCGACGGCGTGCTCGCCCGCCGGTTGAATCAGCTGTCCCGGCTGGGTGCACTGCTGGACCCGGTGGTGGATCGGTTCTACATCCTGGCCGGCCTGCTCGGGCTGGTGCTGCGGCACATCCTGCCGTGGTGGCTGGCGGCCGCGCTGATCGGCCGTGACCTGGTGCTGCTCTGCACGCTGCCGGCGCTGAAGCGGCGCGGTCTGACCGGGCTGCCGGTGCATTACCTGGGCAAGGCGGCCACCTTCAACCTGCTCTACGCCTTTCCGCTGCTGCTGCTCGGCTCGCATCCCGGCACGCTGAGCCACCTGGCCAAGCCGATCGCCTGGGCGTTCACCTTGTGGGGCACCGGGTTGTACCTGTGGGCCGGCGGGCTGTACCTGATCCAGGTCCGGCGGATCACTCGCCGGCCGGTGCCGGTCTGATGCCCGCCGGCGGCACGCTGGATCGGACCAGCGCGGTACTCAACGACCTGCTGAACAACACCTTGGACCCCGGCTACCGAGCAGCGGCCGGTCGAGCCCGGCGCCGGCGCTGGTGGGACGGGCCGCTGGTCTGGCTGTGTTGCCTGGCGGCCGGTCTGCTGCTAGTGGTGGCCTATCAGCAGAACCACCGCTCGGCGCCCGCTCGGGAGGCTGCCAACCGGGAGCTGATCGCCCGGATCAACTCGGCGCAGCGCACCGGGGATCAGCTGACCGCGCAGGCCAAACAGTTGGCGGCCCAGGTGGCCGCGCTGCGGGACGCCCAGCTGTCCGGCAGCAGCGCCCAGCTGCGCCAACTGGAGCTCGCCGCCGGCACGGTGGCGGTCAGCGGGCCCGGCATGCAGATCGAGGTGGGTGAGCCGGGGCTGTCCTCGACGGCCGCCAATGGTCGGCCGGGCAGCACCCCGCAGAGCCAGGTCGCGGTGATTCAGGACCGGGACCTGCGGGCGGTGGTGAACGAGCTGTGGTCGGCCGGCGCCGAGGCGATTGCGGTGAACGGCCTTCGGGTCAGCCCGCTGTCGGTGATCCGGGTGGCCGGCGAGGCGATCCTGCTCGACCTTCAGCCGCTCAACCCGCCCTACACGGTGTCGGCGATCGGCGACCGGGACGGTCTTCAGCTGGCGTTCGCCCAGTCGGCGATCGCCCGCCGGCTCAAGACCCTGGTGGCGGTCGACGGCATCTCGTTCCGGTTCGGTGGCAAGTCCGATCTCAAACTTCCGTCCGTTACCGTGGATCCGCTGCGCTACGCCGTCCGTGGCGCAGCGCGGGCGAGTGCCACCCCTTCCCCGACCGCTACGGAGCCCTAGATGATTGCCGCGATCGCCCTGGTCATCGGTGTGGTGCTGGGGTTGGTGTTCCGCCCGACCGTGCCGATCTGGCTGGCGCCCTACCTGCCGATCGCGGTGGTGGCCGCGCTGGACGCGGTGTTCGGCGGCATCCGGGCCAGGCTGGACGGCATCTTCGACGCCAAGGTGTTCGTGGTGTCCTTCATCTCCAATGTGACGGTGGCGGCGCTGATCGTCTTCATGGGCGACAAGCTCGGGGTCGGCGGTCAGCTGTCCACCGCGGTGGTCGTGGTGCTCGGCATCCGGATCTTCGGCAACGCCGCCGCCATCCGACGACACGTCTTCCGGGCCTGAGCCGGTGACCGAGCCGATGACCGAACCAGTGACTGAGCCAGTGGCCGCACCACCGCCGAAGCCACCGCCACCCCGCCGGCTCAACCGGGGCGCGACCGCGTTGATCGGTGCGCTGCTGGCCATCCTCGGCTTCGGGCTGGCCGTTCAACTGCGCTCGAACTCGCGTACCGATGCGCTGGCCGGCGCGCGCGAGGACGACCTGGTACGAATCCTGGACGACCAGAACAGCCGGCTGGATCGGTTACAAGCCCAGCTGTCCGACCTCCAAGCGGCCAAGCAGCGGCTGTCGGATAGCGGCAGCAACGACGCGGCCGCCCGGCAGGAGGCGCAACGCCAGGCGGACGCACTGGCGGTGCTCACCGGCACCGCGCCGGCACACGGCCCCGGGGTAACGGTGACCATCACCGATCCCCAGCACGCCCTGCACGCCGAGGATCTGCTGGACGTGGTGGAGGAGTTGCGCGGCGCCGGGGCCGAGGTAATCCAGTTCGGACCGGTGCGGATCGGCACCAGCAGCGCGTTCACCGACAACCCGGATGGCGTCCATCTGGACCAGACCGCGATCGGCGTGCCCTACACGGTGCTGGCCATCGGTGATCCGAAGACCCTGGACACCGCGCTCAACATCACCGGCGGGGTGGTGAACTCCGTGCATGCCGCTGGTGGTGAGGTCACCATCGTCGAACAGGACAATCTCAGCATCACGGTCACCCGCACCGTCCAGCCGCCGAAGTATGCAACACCCACCGGGAAGTAGGCATGCGGGCCGCCGTCCGGACCCGGTAAGGTCGCGCCGGCAACTGCCGACGACGTCACGAGGGTGGTCACATGTCTGAGATCCCGTCCGAGCTCCGTTACACCGCTGAGCACGAATGGGCCCAGCAGGGCGAGGGGAACCTGGTGCGGGTGGGAATCACCGACTACGCGCAGAATTCCCTCGGTGACATCGTCTTCGTCTCGATCCACGGCGTCGACCAGTCGGTCACGGCCGGCGACACCTTCGGCGAGGTGGAGTCGACCAAGAGCGTCTCGGATCTCTACGCACCGGTCGCCGGCGTGGTGGTTCGCCGGAACGAGGCGTTGGACGACAACCCCGAGCTGCTGAACTCCGATCCGTACGGCGCGGGCTGGATCGCCGAGATCGAGGTTGAGGACATGTCGGTGCTGGAGTCGTTGCTGGACGCCGATGGCTACCGCGGCGTCACCGCCGAGTAAACCTCCACCTCGCGTTGACCCTTGCTGGCCAGTCGAACTAGGCTCGCCGGAACCGGCCAGGTACCGCATGCCGATCGGGGTCCGGCACTGACAAGAAGGGCGTTGAAGCGTGTTCTGCACCGCTTGTGGCACCGAGAACCCGGCCGGCAGCCGCTTCTGCGCCAACTGTGGGGCACCGTTGACCGGCGCTCGGGCGGGCATACCGCCCACCGGTGCCGACGTCACCTCGATCCTGTCGGTCGGGGTCGGGCATGGGCCGGACACCGATGGCGAGTTTTCGCCGGAAGCACACCAGCGCGCGATCGACGCACTGCGGCCGGGTTCGGCGCTGCTGGTGGTCCGGCGCGGGCCCAACGCCGGTAGCCGGTTCCTGCTGGATCAGCCGATCACTACCGCCGGTCGGCATCCGGACAGCGACATCTTCCTCGACGACGTGACGGTTTCGCGCCGGCACGTGGAATTCCGCCGGGACGGCGCCGGCTACGCCGTCTACGACGTGGGCAGCCTGAACGGCACCTACGTCAACCGGGAACGGATCGACTCCGCGACGCTGTCCGGCGGCGACGAGGTCCAGATCGGAAAGTTCCGACTGGTTTACCTGGCCGCCGCGAACCGCGGCGAGACGGGGTCATGAGCACCGCGAACCTTCCGTCCCGGGGCACCCTGTCCATCGGCGAGGTCCTTTCTCAGCTGCGCCAGGATTTCCCGGACGTGACCATTTCCAAGATCCGGTTCCTGGAGGACCAGGGGTTGGTGCAGCCGGATCGCACCCCGTCCGGCTACCGAAAGTTCTCCGGTTCGGACGTGGCACGGCTGCGCTACGTGCTCAGCCAGCAACGTGACCACTACCTGCCGTTGCGGGTCATCAAGGACCAGCTCGAGGCGATCGACCGCGGCCACCCGCAGTCCGGCCCGGTACCCCGCGCCGCGCACCTGGCGATCACCGACAATGCCCCGACGCCCGAGCACTTTCGCGCGGCGCCGGCCGCGATGCGGCTGAGCAAGGAGGAGCTGCTCAACACCGCCGGCCTGCGGCCCGCACAGCTGTCGGAGCTGGAGCAGTACGGCCTGGTGAGCCAGCGCCCAGGCGGTTTCTACGACGACGACGCGCTGGCCATCGCCCAGGTGGTCGCCGAGCTGGCCCGCTACGGCATCGAGGGCCGGCATCTGCGGGCCTTCAAGACCGCCGCCGATCGCGAGGTCGGCCTGTTCGGCCAGGTGGCCGGCCCGCTCGCCAAGCAACGCAGTGGGGACGGCCGAGCCCGGGCCGAAGAGGCGGTGCGCGAACTCGCAGCGCTGTCGGTGCGGCTGCACGCGGCCCTGGTGCAGATCGGGCTACGTGAAATAGTCGGCTAACGTTGCGAGCGGTTACGCTGGGACTGCGCAACGACGGCCCATGCAGAGGAGGTTTGACGATGACTCTGCATCCCTTGCAGGTTGTCGGCGTCCGGGTAGAACTGCCGGCCAACCAGCCGGTCGTGCTGCTCAAGGAAGCCGCCGGGGTACGGTACCTGCCGATTTGGATCGGCGCGGTGGAGGCATCGGCGATCGCCTTCGAGCAGCAGGGCGTGCAGACCCCGCGCCCGATGACCCATGACCTGCTGCGCGACGTGATCGGTGCGCTCGGCGCCGAACTCAAGCAGGTGTCCATCACCGAACTACGTGACGACGTCTTCTACGCCGAACTCCAGTTCAGCAACGGAGCGACGGTGAGCGCCCGGCCGTCGGACGCGATCGCGCTGGCCCTGCGCACCGAGACACCGATCATGGGCGACGAGTCGGTGCTGGCCAGCGTCGGCATCTCCATCCCGGAAGAGGACGACGACGAGGTGGAACGGTTCCGGGAGTTCCTGGACACCATCTCCGCCGACGACTTCGCGGGCTCCGAGGGTGGCGAGTCGCACCCGGAAAGCAGCTGACAGACCAGCTGCGACCGGTCGGAAAGCGACTGTCAACCTGAACTCGACGGTTACATTTCGCTCGGGCTCGGCGAGCCGCATTGACCGGTCCGGGTGCCGCAGCTTACCTTCGATGAATCACCACGATGCAATTCGCCGGTGCCCACGTACACAGTGCGAACTGACCGCAGTTGGCAGGTAGGAGATCGACGTGCTGGACCAGTCGCCGGAACAGGGCGCCCTCTTCACCGAGCCAGGCCTCGGCACCGACGACTCGGTCGGCTACCGCGGGCCCACCGCCTGCGCGGCTGCCGGCATCACCTACCGCCAGCTGGACTACTGGGCCCGCACCGAGCTGGTGGTGCCGACGGTCCGGTCGGCAGCCGGCTCGGGCAGCCAGCGGTTGTATTCGTTCAAGGACATCCTGGTGCTGAAGGTGGTCAAGCGACTGCTGGACACCGGAGTCTCGCTGCAAAACATCCGGCTGGCCGTCGACGCCCTGCGCGCCCGCGGGGTGGACGATCTGGCCCGAATCACGCTGCTGTCCGACGGCACCACGGTTTATGAGTGCACGTCCTCGGAAGAGGTCGTCGACCTGCTCCGCGGTGGCCAGGGCGTGTTCGGCATCGCGGTCAGCGGCGCACTGCGCGAACTGGCCGGCTCGCTGGCCAGCCTGCCGTCCGAGCGGACCGACGGCGCGGTCGCCGTCCCGTCCGCCGACGAGCTTTCGCAGCGGCGGCAGCGCCGCTCGGCAACCGGCTGAACCGCCCGACCACCCGGCACGCCGGGATCTCGTGAGCGCGCGGCCCGGTCAGCTCGACTGGTAATCTGGCGTTACCGCGACATGCGCACGGGAGAGTTCGCCGGTTGGCTGCCGGCGGCGCCGAAGGGGCAATTCCCCGCCAACCTCTCAGGCCGAAGGACCGTGCGTGTAGGTAGCTCTGAAGGGCCGCCGGCCTGACAGAGGGGGAGTGGTACGGCCCGATCTGCTCGGACCACCGCTTTCGACCTGATGTCGGTTGGAGCTGACCATGACCGAACTAGCTGGCAAGCTCACCCCGTTCTCCGCACGGCACATCGGCGTGACCGATCTGGCCGACCAGGGCGTGATGCTCAAGGCACTGGGCTTCGGCGACCTCGACGAGCTGATCGCCGCGGCCGTCCCGGAATCGATCCGCACCCGGCTGGCGCTGGCGCTGCCGGCCGCCAGCAGCGAGGCCGAGGTCGCTGCCGAACTGCGTGCCCTGGCCGCCCGCAACACCGTCCGCGCCTCGATGATCGGGCTGGGCTACTACGACACCCTGACGCCACCGGTGATCCGGCGCAATGTGCTGGAAAACCCGGCCTGGTACACCGCCTACACCCCGTACCAGCCGGAGATCAGCCAGGGACGGCTCGAGGCGCTGCTGAACTTCCAAACCATGGTGGCCGACCTGACCGGCCTGCCCACCGCCGGCGCGTCCCTGCTGGACGAGTCCACCGCCGCTGCTGAGGCGATGGCGCTGGCGCACCGGACCGCCGCGGCGGCGAAGAAGGGTGCCGACACCTTCCTGGTGGACGCCGAGGTCTTTCCGCAGACGCTGGACGTGGTCCGCACCCGGGCCACCGCGCTCGGCCTGCGGGTGGTGGTGGCCGACCTGACCGCCGGCATCCCGGACGAGCTCGACCCGGCCGCGGTGTTCGGGGTGCTGCTCCAGTACCCGGGTGCGAGCGGCGTGCTGTACGACCCGCGGCAGCTCATCGAGCAGGCCCATCAGCGCGGCGCCATGGTGGCCATGGCGGCCGACCTGCTGGCACTGACCCTGCTGACGTCGCCCGGCGAGCTCGGTGCCGACATCGCGGTGGGCACCAGCCAGCGCTTCGGCGTACCGATGGGCTTCGGCGGCCCGCACGCCGGCTACCTGTCGATTCGCGCCGGCTTGGAGCGCCAACTGCCCGGCCGACTGGTCGGGGTGTCAACCGACGCCGACGGCCGGCCGGCCTACCGGCTGGCCCTGCAAACCCGCGAGCAGCACATCCGCCGGGAGAAGGCCACTTCCAACATCTGCACCGCGCAGGTGCTGCTAGCGGTGATGGCCTCGATGTATGCCGTTTACCACGGTCCGGCCGGCCTGACCGCGATCGCCGCGACCGTGCACGCTCGCGCGCGCCGGCTGGCTCAGGCGTTGGCCGCCGGCGGGCTGGAGGTGCTGCACCGCAACTTCTTCGACACCGTGACGGTGCGGGCCCCGGGCCGGGCCGCCGAGCTGGTCGCCGCCGCCGACCGTGGTGGCATCAACATCCGGCTGGTCGACGCCGACCACGTCGGCATCGCCTGCGACGAGGCGACCGGTGACCGGCAGCTAGCCGACCTGCTGGCCGCCTTCGGCGTGGATCAGCCGCTGCCGGCCACCGGTGAGCCGGCGATTCCGGCCCAGTTGCGGCGCAGCTCGGACTTCCTCACCCACCCGGTTTTCAACACCCACCACTCCGAAACGTCCATGCTGCGTTACCTGCGCCGGCTGGCCGATCGGGATTACGCCCTGGATCGCGGCATGATCCCGCTCGGCTCCTGCACCATGAAGTTGAACGGCACCACCGAGATGGAGCCGGTGACCAATCCCGGATTCGCCAACATCCACCCGTTCGCGCCGGCCGGGCAGTACGACGGCTACGCCGAGCTGATCGCCGATCTCCAGCGTTGGTTGTGTGAGATCACCGGCTACGACGCGGTGTCGTTGCAGCCCAACGCCGGTGCGCAGGGCGAGTTCGCCGGCCTGCTCGCCATTCGCGGCTATCACCGCAGCCGTGGTGAGCAGGACCGTACGGTCTGCCTGATCCCCGCCAGCGCGCACGGCACCAACGCCGCGTCGGCGGTGCTGGCCGGCATGCAGGTGGTCGTGGTGGCCACCAGCGGCGATGAGGGCGAGGTGGATCTGGCCGACCTGAAGGCCAAGATCGCCCAGCATGCCGACCGGCTGGCCGCGATCATGGTGACCTACCCGTCGACGCACGGCGTGTTCGAGGACCACATCACCGAGGTGTGCGAGCTGGTGCACGCGGCCGGCGGCCAGGTGTACGTGGACGGGGCCAACCTCAACGCGATGGTGGGGCTGGCCCGTCCCGGCAAGTTCGGGGCGGACGTGTCACACCTGAACCTGCACAAGACGTTCTGCATCCCGCACGGTGGCGGCGGTCCGGGGGTCGGGCCGGTGGCGGCCCGGGCGCACCTGGCACCGTTCCTGCCCAACCACCCGTTGCAACCGGCTGCCGGCCCAGCCGACGGACCGGGCGCGGTTGCCGGCGCGCCGTGGGGCTCGGCCTCGATCCTGCCGATTACCTGGGCCTACCTGCGGTTGATGGGGCCGGACGGGCTGACCGCCGCCACCGTCGCGGCGATCCTGTCCGCCAACTACGTGGCCGCCCGGCTCGGCGAGCACTACCCGGTGCTGTACACCGGCGAGCGCGGACTGGTCGCGCACGAGTGCATCCTGGATTTGCGGGCCATCACCAAGCAGACCGGGGTGACCGTCGACGACGTGGCGAAGCGGCTGATCGACTACGGCTTCCACGCTCCGACCATGTCGTTCCCGGTTGCCGGGACGCTGATGGTGGAACCCACCGAGAGCGAGGATCTGGTCGAGATCGATCGCTTCATCGACGCGATGATCGCGATCCGGGGTGAGATCGAGCAAGTGGCCAGCGGGCAGTGGCCGGCCACCGATAACCCGCTGCGTAACGCGCCGCACACCGCACGCTGTCTGGTCGGTGACTGGGATCGGCCGTACAGCCGGGCCGAAGCGGTGTATCCGGCGGGGGTGGATCCGGCCTCGAAGTACTGGGCGCCGGTGCGCCGGATCGACGGCGCCTACGGCGACCGCAACCTGGTGTGTTCCTGCCCGCCGGTGGCCGACTACGCCTAGCCGTCGCGCTGGGTTACCAGCGTGAGTAGGTCGGTGTCAGCAGGCGACGCGGTGCAGCGCCGACGCGGTGAGGTCCGCCCGGCGCGCCTGGATGCAGTGCCCGTCCGGCAGGATCTCTCCGGTGTCCTCGAACAGGACGATGCCGTTGCAGAGCAAGCTCCAGCCCTGCTCGGGGTGGCAGACCAGAACGTGAGCTGCGTCCCGGTCAGGGCCATCGGCGGAGGGGCACGGCGGGACGTGCACGCAGGCCGCCCGGGACGGTGCGGCTGCGACGCCGTTATTGGGTTCGGTGCTGTTTGCGAACTCCGACTGGCTCATTGCTTTTCCAATGCCTAGATGGACTGCCTATGTTCTGTGGTCCTGCACACACCATACTGAACTATTCCGAGAACGATTACAGCCCCGCTGATACGTGTCTCTGGAATTGTCATCAGATCATTACCTTAACGTCTACTAAACAAGTTCGGCCGCGCGCCACGGTTGCAACACCGCCCGTAACCGAACCGTTACTCGGTGTCCAACCTATGTGGGATATCGCACAAATCTACGTTCGTCCGGATCGTTCCTGGGCATCCGAGAGTGCCGTGCTGCGCGGCAACCAGGTGGCAAGTGAGGCGGTGAACCCGGCGTCCGCGGCTGCCCGGACCACCTCCGGGTCGTCGTCGACGAACACCACGATGTCGCGGTCGGCGAGCCGGCGCAGCGCCTCGACCTTGTAGCGGCGCGCCGGTCGGTAATCCCCGATCGGACGCATCACCAAATCGCCGGGCGGCAGCCCACTGGCAGCCAGCCAATCTTCAGTGACCGAACGTAACCATTCCGGGCGGCCGGTCAACCAGACCAGCTCGTGGTCCTCGGCGGCCCGCAGTGCCCAACGCACGCCCTCCGGCGACGGCGGGTCAGCGGCGGCGAGTTCGAAGAACCGTCGCCAGTTCTGCCGCGGCGGCTCCACGTAATGCACCCGGTGCCGGACGTCGGCGACCACGCCGTCGATGTCGAAGACCGCGATGCTCACTCGGACCAGGCTACGGTCCATGGTGATGGCTGGGTTCCGGCCGCCGACGACATCGTCGACAGCCGGAACCCGAGGGTCGGCCAGTGGGTCCTAGCCGATGACGGGCGGCATGACCGACGTCAGCCGTATCGAGCCGGCCCTGCGGATTACGATCTTCTTCAACGCGTTCACCTCCTTACCGATGCAGACGTGGTTTCACCGACCGGATAGCTGACCCGCTGCCAGCGGCCGGGGGAAATGGGATGATAACTGCCGGCTCGGTCGGCCGACGTTCGCGCGCCGGTAGAGTCTTGCAAACGTGGAGTTCCTCAACAGCCGGGTGCCCGGCTACGACCTGACCTACGACGACGTCTTTATGGTGCCGCGGGTTTCCGATGTCGCCTCCCGGTTCGACGTCGATCTGACCACCGACGACGGCAGCGGCACGACCATCCCGCTGATCGTGTCGAACATGACCGCGGTGGCCGGCCGCCGGATGGCCGAGACGGTCGCCCGCCGCGGTGGGCTGACCGTGCTGCCACAGGACATCCCGGTCGAGGTGGTGGCCGACGTGGTCGGCTGGGTCAAGCAGCGGCATCCGGTCTTCGAGACGCCGCTCACCCTCCAGCCGACCAGCACCGTCTCCGAGGCACTGTCGTTGCTGCCCAAGCGAGCCCACGGCGCGATTGTGGTGGTTCGCGACGGCCGGCCGGTGGGCGTGGTGACCGAGCGCGATTGCGCCAGCGCCGACCGGTTCAGCCAGCTATCCCAGGTGATGTCCACCGAGCTGTTGACGCTGACCGACACCGTGGATGCTCGGGAGGCGTTCGACCGGTTGGCGGCCGGGCATCATCGGCTGGCGCCGGTGATCGACTCGTCCGGTCGACTGGTCGGGCTGCTCACCCGGACCGCGGCACTGCGGGCCACCCTCTACCAGCCGGCGCTGGATGCCGCCGGTCAGTTGCGCATCGCCGCCGCGCTGGGCGTCAACGGCGACATCAAGACCAAGGCCCAGCAGCTGATCGACACCGGCATCGACTTGCTTGTGCTGGACACGGCGCACGGGCACCAGGAGCGGATGCTCGATGCACTGGCGGCGGTGCGCGCGCTGGATCCGTCGATTCCGGTGGCGGCCGGCAATGTGGTGTCGACCGAGGGCACCGCGGCATTGATTTCCGCCGGTGCCGACATCGTCAAGGTGGGCGTCGGACCGGGCGCGATGTGCACCACCCGGATGATGACCGGAGTCGGCCGCCCGCAGTTCTCCGCGGTGCTCGACTGCGCCGCCGAAGCTGCCCGGCACGGCCGGCACGTATGGGCCGACGGCGGCGTGCGGCACCCACGCGATGTCGCGCTGGCGCTGGCCGCCGGAGCATCGGCGGTAATGATCGGGTCCTGGTTCGCCGGCACCTACGAGTCACCCGGTGATCTGAAGACCGCTCCGGACGGTCGGGCCTACAAGGACAGCTTTGGCATGGCCTCGGCCCGGGCGGTCGCCAGCCGGACCGCGGCCGAGTCGCCGTTCGACCGGGCGCGCAAGGCGCTGTTCGAGGAAGGCATCTCCAGTGGCCGGCGCTACGTCGACCCGGATCGACCGGGGGTGGAGGACCTGATCGACGCCATCGTGGCCGGCGTCCGGTCCTCGCTCACCTACGCCGGCGCCCGGAACCTGACCGAGTTCGCCGAACGGGCGGTGGTTGGCGTCCAGAGCGCGGCCGGTTACGCCGAGGGACGGCCGGTGAGCGCCGACTGGTAGTGCCGGCGCTTGACCTGGTCGGTCGGCGGACGGCAGGCTGGATGTATGAACGCCCGTTCAGGTATCGCACTCGTCGACGCCGAGGCCCCCGATGTCGGATTGCCCGCGCTGGCAGCGGTGTTCGGGTTGCTGGCCGATCCTGGACGGCTGCGGATCCTGCTGGTGCTCCGATCCGGCGAGGCGAATGTCGGGCAGCTGTCGACCCGCTGCGGGTTGAGTGAATCGGCCACCTCGCACGCGCTGCGGTTGCTTCGCTCGCACGGCGTGGTCCGGGCCCGGCGATCCGGGCGGCTGGCGTTCTACTCGCTGGCCGACCAGCACGTGCGGGACTTGCTGGACATCGCGGTGGCGCACGCCGAACATGCCGAGGCCGGCCGGCCATGAACATCGGACACCGGCACCCCGGTCAGCAGTCGGACGATCAGCGCTGGCTGCTGGCCGCGCTCGGCGTGATCGGCAGCTTCATGATTGTCGAGGTTGTCGTCGGGTTGCTGGCCGGCTCGCTGGCGCTGATCACCGACGCCGGCCATCTGCTGACCGACGCCGCCGCGCTGGCGGTCGCCGTCATCGCGGCTCGGCTGGCCCGCCGGCCCCCGATCGGTGCCTACACCTATGGCTTCAGCCGGCTGGACGCGCTGTCGGCCCAGGCCAACGGCATCACGCTGCTGGTGCTGGCCTGCTGGTCCAGCTTCGAGGCGGTGCGCCGGCTGCTGGATCCGCCCCGGGTGCACGGCGGTCCGGTGCTCGGCCTGGCGCTGGCCGGCATCGCGGTCAACGGGATCGCGGTGCTGCTGGCGGGTCGAGCCAGCCGGGACAGCCTGAACGTCCGGGGCGCGATGGCGCACCTGGTCACCGACCTGTGGGCCTTCCTGGCCACCGCGGCGGCCGGCCTGGTCATTCTGCTGACCGGCTGGGCACAGGCCGATGCCATCGCGTCGCTGGTCATCGCGGCGCTCATGGTCTATTCCGGCCTGCGACTGGTGGCCGCTGCCGGCCGGGTCTTCCTGGAGGCGGCACCGGCCGGCACCGACCCGGCCGCGGTCGGCCAGGCGATGGCGGCGGTGGCCGGTGTTCGCGAGGTGCACGACCTGCACGTGTGGGACCTGGGCGTCGGTGACGCGGCGCTGTCGGCGCACGTCGTGGTGGAGGCCGACTACGACTGCCACGAGGTGGCCCGCGGGGTGCGGTCGGTGCTGGCCTCCTCGCACCACATCTCGCACGCCACCCTGCAGGCCGACCACCGGCACGCCGGCGCTGAAGTAATCGAGGACGGGCTAGTCGGCGACGACTGTGCGGTCCGGCACGGTCCCGGCTACGTCCACGAGGTCGCCGGCGACTGAGCCGTCGGCGGTTGTGCCAGCCAAGTACGAGCGCCAGAGTTCGGCGTAGCTGCCGCCGGCCGCCAGCAGTTGCCGGTGGCTGCCGTCCTCGACCACCCGGCCGTCGTCCAGCACCAGGATCCGGTCGGCCCGGGCGGCCGTGCTCAGCCGGTGCGCCACCGTGACGGTCGTCCGATGTCGGCTCAGCCGTCGGGTGGCCTCGGTGACCGCCGCCTCGCTGGCCAGGTCCAGCGCGGCGGTCGCTTCGTCCAGCAGCAACAGATCCGGATTCACCAACTGGGCCCTGGCCAGCGCGATCAGCTGGCGCTGTCCGGCGGACAGGTTGCGGCCCCGCTCACCGACCTCATGCAGGTAGCCACCCCGCAGTCCGGCAATCATCTCATGCGCGCCGACCGCCCTGGCCGCCTGCTCGACCTCGGCGTCGTCGGCCGCCGGCCGGCCGTAAGCGATGGCGTCCCGCACCGTGCCGGGGGACAGATACGCCTCCTGCGGGACGTAACCGAGCCGCTGCCGGTAACCGGTCAGCTCCAGCCGGCGCAGGTCGATGCCGTCCACCGCGACGCTGCCCACGGTCGGGTCGTAGAACCGTGCGATCAGCTTGACCAAGGTCGACTTACCGGCCCCGGTCTGTCCGACCAGCGCCACCGACTGGCCGGCCGGGATCACCAGCTCCACCTCGGTCACCGCCGGCCGGTCGGTGCCCGGGTAGCCGAAGCCGACCTCGTGGAACCGCAGTTCGCCGCGCAGCGCGGTGACCGGCAACGGGTCGGCGGCCTGCGGGGTGGTGGTGGGTGTGCGTAGCAGATCCTTCAGCCGGGACAGCCCGACCGAGGCCTGCTGATAGCCGTCGAAGACCTGCGACAGCTGCTGCACCGGGCCGAAGAAGGCATCCAGGTACAGGAAGAACGCGATCAGCGCGCCGGGGGTCAGGGTGTGCTGGGTCAGCCGGTGTGCGCCGAAGGCCAACACCAGCGCGCCGGACAGATCGGCCAGGAATTGCACGAACGGAAAGTAGGCGGCGATGTAGGTCTGCGCGCGCAGCCGGGAATCCCGGTAGTCGCCGGCCACCGACAGGAAATTGCGGGTGTTGTGCTGCTCCCGGCTGAAGATCTGCGCCACCCGGACGCCGGCCACGTTCTCCTGGAACTGGGCGTTGACGGTGCTGACCCGCTCACGGGCCTCGGTGTAGGCCGGCACCGCCAATCGCCGGAAGGCATAGGTGGCCAGTGCCAGTACCGGCAGCATCGCCACCAGCACCAGCGACAGCCGGGCGTCGAGCAGCACCAGGGCGACCAGCACCCCGACCAGGGTCAGCACGCTGATCAGCGCGGTGGCCAGCCCGGTCTGTAGGAAGTTGGACAACGCATCGACGTCGGTGGTCATCCGGGTCATGATCCGGCCGCCGAGCTCGCGCTCGTAGTAGTCCAGTCCGAGCCGCTGCAACTGAGCGAAGCTCTTGACCCGCAGGGTGTAGAGCAGTCGCTCGCCGGTACGTCCGGTCAGTCGCTGACCGGCGGCGCTGACCGACCAGTCCACCAGCAGCACCGCCAGCGCCAGGACGGACACCACCACCAGCACCCGGACGTGCCGTTCACCGACGCCACGGTCGATGCCGGTCCGGATCAGCGCCGGCAGCACCAACTGAAGCACGGTATCCAGCCCGATCAGACCGATGCCGAGGATGAAGGCCACCTTCAACGGAGCGAGCAGCCGGCGTAACCCGAACCTCGGATCGGGGGCGCGGGCCTGCTGCTCGACCACGTCCGGCTCGTCGGTAGCCGGTGGCAGCTCGGCCAGCCGGGCCAGCAATTCCGGGGTGGCGGTCAGCCCTTCCATCAGGCCACCGCCGCCCATGCCGCCACCGCCGCGACCTGCCGACAGCCGGGCGCGACTGGCCGCGGCCGGACGGTAGTTGGCCGCCGGGTTCCGGCCGCCGGTAGCAACCGAGCCGTCATCGGACGGCCGTTGCCACAACGCCGGGGTCAGGCCGTCCACCACGGCCGCATCGACCGGCTCGGGTACCGCCAGCTCTCCGGCGTCGATGCCCTCGGCATCCTCACCCGGCCCGGCCAGCAGTAACCGGAACAGCGGGCTGCGCGCCATCAGCTCGTCAAAGGTGCCGATGTCGACGACCCGGCCCTGCTCCAGCACCGCGATCCGGTCGGCCAGCGCCAGCGTTGAGCGGCGGTGCGCGATCAATAGCGTGGTACGGCCCGCGATCAACCGGCCCAGGGTGGCCAGGATGTCGGCTTCCACCCGCGGATCCACCGCGCTGGTCGCGTCGTCCAGCAGCACGATCCGCGGGTCGCTGAGCAGCGCCCGGGCCAGCGCCACCCGTTGCCGCTGGCCGCCGGACAGGGTCAGCCCACGCTCACCGACGACGGTTCGGTAGCCGTCCGGCAGCTCGGCGATGAAATCGGCCGCCTCGGCAGCCCGGGCGGCTGCCTCGATCTGGGCCTGGCTGGCGTCCGGCCGGCCGTAGGCGATGTTGGCGGCGATGGTGTCGGAGAACAGGAAGCTGTCCTCGAACACCATGCCGATGGCGGTGCGCAGCTCGGCCAGCCGGAGCTGCCGGACATCGATGCCGCCGACCTCCAGCGCGCCCGAGTGCACGTCGTAGAACCTCGGCACCAGCATTGCCAGCGTGGACTTGCCCGAGCCGGCGCCGCCGACGATGGCCACCGTCTCGCCCGGGGCCACGCTGAGCTCCAGCCCACGCAGCACCGGCTCGGTGCGGGTGTAGCCGAACTCGACGTCGGAAAACCGCAAGCCGAGCGCACCGGCCGGCAACGGTCGGGCATCGGGGGAGTCCACCACCTGCGGCGAGGAGTCGATGACCTCGAGTACCCGCTCCACACCGGCGCGCGCCTGCTGGCCGATGGTCAGCAGCGCCGTCAGCTGCCGGACCGGTCCGACCAGCTGGCCGAGGTAGGTGGAGAAGGCCAGGAAGGTGCCGAGCGTGATCCGACCGTTCAGGGCCAGCCAGCCGCCGAGCAGCAACACCCCGAGCTGGCCCAGCGCCGGGATCGCTCCCAGCGCGGTGGAGTACTTCGCCTGTAACCGAACCACCCGCATCCGCAAGGCAAACAGCAGTCGGGCCTGGCCGCTCAGCTGGTCGACCTCACGGTCCTCCTGGCCGAAGCCCTTGACCACCCGGACGCCGGTTACCGCGGCCTCGACCTGGCCGACCAGCTCGCCGGACTGCTGTTGGGCGGCCCAGTTGGCCGGGAACAGGTCGCGTCGGGACGCGGCCGCGACGAACCACAGCGCCGGTGCCACCGCGGCAGCCACCAGGGTCAGCAACGGGGACAGCCAGAGCATCACCACCAGCGAGACGCAGAACAGCAGCAGGTTTCCGGTCAGGATCGGCAGGAACGACAGCAGCCCCTGCACCAGGGCCACGTCGCTGATCGATCGGCTGACCACCTGGCCGGTCTGCAACGCGTCCTGCGCCGCCCCGTCCAACCGCTGGAGGGCTTTGAAGACGTCGCCGCGCAGGTCGTACTGGACATCCAGGGAGAGCCGGCCCGCGGTGAACCGACGCAGAAAGGTCAAGCCGTACTGCAACAGCGCCGCCGCGACCAGCAGCAGCACCCACGGCTCGATCGACGCTCGCGGCCCGGCCGAACCGCCGGCCACGATGTCGATGACGTGCTTGACCACCAGTGGCACCGACACCGACACCAGTGAGCCGGCCAACGCCGCGCCGAACGCGCTGAACAGGTCCGCGCGGTGCAGCAGGCAGTAACCGAGAAGCCGCCGGACCCAGGATGCGGACTGGGGGCTGGCGGGCGGCACGCAACCGAGTCTAGTGCCGATACTTAGCTAACCAAACTAGATGCGTTTGATCGGCTGTCAGCGCGGCAATCGGCCGGGTTCGTCGAACAGCGTCTCGGCCAGGTCACCCTCGGTGGCGACCCGCTCGAGTACCTCACCGATCTCCAGCTGGACCAGTTTGCCGCCGGCCCTCAGCTCGTCCCAGCTGCGCGGCGCAGCCACCCAGGGCCGGTCCCGGCCGCGAACCGAGTACGGGCAGATGGTGGTCTTGGCCGGGTTGTTCTGGCTCCAGTCCAGGAACACCTTGCCGCCGCGCAACACCTTTGCCATCTTGGCGACCAGCAGCTTCGGATGCTGCTTGGCCAGGGACTCGGCCAGCGCCTTGGCGTAGCTCAGCACCGCCTCCGGGCGGTTCGAGCCGTCCAGTGCCGCGTAAAGCTGGAGGCCCTTGCTGCCGCTGGTGACCGGCACCGGCGACAACCCGTCGGCGGTCAATCGTTCGGCGATCAGGTTCGCCGCCTCGGCACACTCGGCCAGGCCGGCCGGCGCTCCAGGGTCGAGGTCGATCACCAGCCGGTTCGGATTGCGCACGCCACCGCGCGGGCCGACCGTCCACTGCGGCACGTGCAGTTCCAACGCCGCCAGGTTGACCGCCCAGATCAGCGCGGCGGTGTCGGTCAGCAACGGGAACCTCAGCGTCTCCAGGTTGCGGCTCGAGCCCGGCGTCGGCAGTACCACGGTCGACAGCCAGGACGGGGCGTGCGCCGGAATGTTCTTCTCGAAGAACGGTTTCGTCCCGACCCCGTCCGGCCACCGGATCCGGGTCACCGGTCGGTCGGCGAGGTAGCGGAGCAGCACCGGCGCGATCCGGGCGTAGTAGTCCAACACCTCGGCCTTGGTGGTGCCGGACTCCGGGTAGAGCACCTTGTCCAGCCGCTTCAGCGCAAGCTGGCGACCGTCCACCTTGACCAGTTGGGTGCCCTCCGGCTCCGGGCTGGCCGCAGCCGGACTCACCGCTGTGCTCCGCCCGGCAACCGGTCTCCGTTACACGTCAAATACTGATCGAAGTTACTTCCAGCGGGCTGAGTTCCTGCCCAGGCCGGCATCGGTCGCATAGGCTCATGCTGCACGTCCCACGCGCATCGGCGCCACAGGGTAAGGAGTTCGGGCAATGAGGGCGATCTGGAAGGGCGCGGTGTCCTTCGGGCTGGTCAACGTGCCGGTGCGATTGTTCGCGGCTACCGAAGAGAACGACATCAGGTTCCACCAGGTACACCGCGAGGACGGTGGCCGAATCCGGTACAAGCGAACCTGCAGCATCTGTGGCGAAGAGGTCGCTTACGACGAGATCGCAAAAGGATATGAGACCAGCGACGGCCAGTTGGTGATTCTTACCGACGAGGATCTCGACCAGTTGCCGGTCGCCAGCAGCCACGAGATCGATGTGGTGGAGTTCGTGCCAGCTGCGCAGGTGGATCCGATCTTGTTCGCCCGGAGCTACTACCTCGAACCGGATTCCCGCGCCGGCAAGCCGTACGCGCTGCTGCGCGAAGCCCTGGTCGAAACCGACCGGATGGCGATCGTCAAGGTCGCCTTGCGGCAGAAGGAAACCCTCGCGGTACTTCGAGTACGGGACAAGGCAATCCTGCTGCAAACCATGCTGTGGCCGGACGAGATCCGCAGCCCCGACTTCGCGATCCTCGACGAGGATGTCGAGTTGCGCCCGCAGGAGTTGAAGATGGCTGCCTCGCTGGTCGAGAGCATGGCGGCCGACTTCGATCCGGACCAGTTCACCGACAGCTACCGCGAAGCAGTGGTCGAACTCATCGATGCCAAGCTCGAGCGGGGCGAATCGGCCGAGTTGCCGGCGACCGAGAAGAAGCCGGTGGCCGGCAGCACCGGCGAGGTCATCGACCTGCTGACCGCGTTGCAGCGCAGCGTCGATCGGGCTCGCAGCGGCGGGAGCAGCGACACCGGTCCGGACACTCAGGCCGAGACCGCGAGCGCTGTCAAGAAGGCGCCGGCCAAGAAGGTGACGCCGGCAAAGAAGGCGCCGGCGAAGAAGACGGCACCGGCCAAGAAGGCCGCGGCGAAAAAGGCGCCCGCGAAGAAGGCGGCTGCCAAGAGCGCCTGAGCTCCCAGATCTTTACCCGGCTGGGCAGCGGTGACACCATCCTGATTCATGGCCGCCACCGAGGTCCACGACGAGCGGATTGACCGTTCGATCATCGACAACCGGGCCGAACATGTGGCTCGGCTCTTTCTGGACCGGGTACAGGCCAGCCCGCGTGCCGAGGCCTTTCGATACATCGAAAACGGTGGATGGACCTCGCTGACCTGGGAGCAGACCGGCATGTCGGTGGAGACGCTGGCGGCTGGCCTGATCGCGCTCGGCGTTCGTCCCGGCCAGCGGGTGGCGTTGGCCAGCAGCACCAGGATCGAATGGGTACTGGCCGACCTGGCCGTGCTGCTGGCCGGTGCGGCAACCACGACGGTTTACCCATCAACTACCGCGTCGGAGGTCGCTTACATCATCGCCGACTCCGGCAGTGTGCTGGTGTTCGCCGAGGACGACGCCCAGGTGGCGAAGCTGCAAGCCTTCCGCGCCGAGCTGCCGGATCTGCAAACCATCGTCAGCATCGATGGAAAGTCCGACGGGGACTGGGTGATCGGGCTGGATGAACTGTGCCAGTTGGGCATCGAGCAACTGCGGCAACGACCGCATGCGGTGATGGAACGGGTGGCCGGCATCCACGGCGAGGATCTGGCCACCCTGATCTACACCTCCGGAACGACCGGCCGGCCCAAGGGCGTCCGGTTGCGGCACTCCTCGCTGACCTACGAGGCGGCCACGGTCGCCTCAGTCGGTGACCTGACGGCCGAAGATCTGCAATTCCTCTGGCTGCCGTTGGCGCACGTCTTCGGCATGGTGTTGCTGATGCTGCCGTTGCAGATCGGATTCGCCACCGCCGTGGACGGCCGGGTCGAGGCGATCGGGAACAACCTGGTTGCGGTTCAACCGACCTTCATGGGCGCCGTGCCGAGGATCTTCGAAAAGGCGCAGGCCGCGGTGATCGCCGCGGTACGGCAACAGGGTGTTGCGAAGGCACGATTGTTCGACTGGGCGATCTGGGTCGGCCACCAGGTGGCCGACCGGGGCCGCCGCCAGCAGAGCCTTTCGGTAGTGCTTTCAGCGCAATACGTAATCGCGGACCGCTTGGTGCTGAGCAAGGTGCGCGCGCGGTTCGGTGGCCGGTTGCGGTTCTTCAACTCCGGTTCGGCGCCGCTGAACCCCAAGATCGCAGAATGGTTCGAAGCGGTCGGGATCCGGGTGTTGGAAGGCTACGGCCTGACCGAGACCAGCGCGGCGTCCTTCTGCAACCGGATGCGCAACAGCGAACTGGGCACTGTCGGTTGGCCGTTCCCAGGGACCGAGGCCTCGATCGCGGACGACGGTGAGATCCTGCTGCGGGGCCCGGGGCTGATGCAGGGCTATCACAACCTGCCCGAACTCACCGCCGAGGCGATTACCCCGGACGGCTGGTTCCATACCGGTGACATCGGCGAACTGAACGATCGGGGTTACCTGCGGATCACCGACCGGAAGAAGGATTTGTTCAAGACCTCCAGCGGAAAGTACGTCGCGCCGTCGGTCATCGAGGCGACCCTTCGTGGCATCTGCCCGTATGTCAGCCAGGTAGTGGTCTTCGGCGCCGATCACAACTTCGTGTCCGCGCTGATCACGTTGGATAGCGACGCCATCACCGGTTGGGCCGCACGGCACGGGATGGCCGGGCAGAGCTACCAGCAGATCGTGCGATCCGACTCGGCCCGGGCGCTGATTCAGGCGGCGGTGGACGAGCTGAACCAGCGGCTGAACCGCTGGGAGGCGATCCGCAAGTTCGTCATCCTCGATCACGATCTGAGCATCGCCAACGGTGAACTGACGCCGAGCATGAAGGTGCGGCGGGCCGTGGTCACCGAGCGGCACCGGGATCAGCTGGAAGCGCTCTACGCCTGACTGGCGATGTAACGGTGCGTCGACGTGCTGGCCGGCACGGTCAGCAGCCGGCAACCGAGCAAGACGTTGGCACCCCGGCCGGCGGTGTTGATCGCGTAGCCACAGACCCGGTGCGACCCGGGGGCGGCCGGCACGGTCACCGCGAAACCATGCCCCGCGCCGAAATGCGGATAGACCGCAACCAGGTCGGCCCGTGGCAGATCTGCCGGGGCGCTTACCCCGCCGGCGTCGACATAAACCGCGACCCGACCGGCGGCGACGGTGTCCGGGTCGATCACCCAACCGCCGGCTTGTACCGCCCAGGACGATGCGGTGACCGAATCCAGATGCCCGGTCGGTGACGCGCTGACGACGACCGACCGGCAACCCAGCCCGGACGCGCCGCCCGGCCCGGCCAGGTTCAGCCCGTAGGCGCAGACGGTGTGCCGACCGGGAACCACCGTGAGCCGCAAGTCGAAGCCGTGCGCCGAGCCGTAGCCAGGGTGGGCGGCGCCGACATCGGGGCGAGTGACGTCGGCCGGCACGCTCAGCCCGCCACCGTCCACATACAGGCTGACCCGGGTACTGGCGGCGGTGTCCGGGTCGATCGACCAGCCCCGGATCCGTAACTGGGCCAGGCCGGCGATCACCGGATCGAGGGCGCCGATCGGGTAACCGGTCAGGATGGGCACCCCGCGGGAGACCGCCAACCGGGCTCGTTCGGAAGCCAGCGGCCAGGCATTGGGACGGCAACCCTGAAGCGAGATGGACTGCTGCTGCATGACCGGCGCCAACTGGCCTGGACCGGCGCAGAACGAGTGGCCGAATCCGAGCCAGTGACCGGTCTCGTGGTTGACCACCATGTGTCGGTAATCCGTCAACGACCCGTGGCCGGCCGTCCAGGACGGGCTTGCCGACAGCCAGCGGGTCTCGTTGATGATCACATTGTTGCCCACGGTGCATGAGTAACTGCTGTCGCACGGCGAGCCGAAGCCGGGCACCCGCTGTGCGGCGGCCAGCCACACGGTGAACTGCCCACCCGAGCTGACCTGCCGGAAGGCGATCGACCCGCCCAGGTTCCAGCCGCGGGAGTCGGCGTAGCTGGCGGCGACAGAGGCCGCGAATGCGGTCAGGTCACTGCGGTTGGCCAGGCCACGGACCTGGTAGGTGTAGCTGATTCGGGGTGTGGCGGCGGCCGGCGTCGGAGCTGCCAGCAGGCCGCCCAGGATGCTCAGCGCGATGGCCGCGACCAGCCGATCAGCACGCAGCACTATCACCCTCGACCCCGCTCCCGAGCACCGCCGGACGCTGGATCCGGCGTGTCGGATTATCGTGCCAGCAATCGCACCCCGGTCGGCAGCCGGATCGTCCCGGTCTCGATGATCTCGCGGGCCTGCGCCGACCTGCTGGCGGTGCTGGATGCAACGCCCACCGGTCCGCTGACCGACGTCGACCGGCCCGACTAGGCTGGTCGACGCGGCGAGGGCGAGGAGTGCCACGGTGGCCGAGCACCATTACGAGCGTGAGGACAAGTTCCTGGTAGCGCCGGATTGGACGCTGCCCGAGCTGACCCCAGCGCTGCCGGCCGGCGCGGTGATCGAGCCGAGCACGGTGCGGTTGTCCAGTCGATACTTCGACACCGCAGACCACGCGTTGCTGGCGCAGCGAGTCACCCTGCGCGCGCGAACCGGGGACACCGACACCGGCTGGCAGCTGAAGTTGCCAACCGGCTCGGGTCGCACCGAGGTCCGGTTACCGGCCGATGGCGCGCACGCCGATGCCGGCCCGGCTGAGGTGCCCGACGAGCTGCGCACGCTGGTGCGCGGGCTGGCCGGCGGGTTGCCGCTGCGGCCGGTCGCCACCCTGGACACCATCCGGGCCCGGTCTCGGATCCTCAATGGCGCCGGTGTGCTGCTGGCCGAATTGGCCGACGACCGGGTGACCGCCACGGTGCCCGGACCGAACGTGGTCGTGCTGCGCTGGCGCGAGGTCGAGGTGGAACTCGGCCCGGCCGGCACCGAGAAACTGCTGGCGGCGATCGGCCGCGGGCTGATCCAGGCCGGTGCTCGGCCGGCTGCCGGCCCGTCCAAACTGGCCCAGGCGCTCGGCGGGATGCCGGGACGAGTGCAGCCGGCCCGGTTTGACGGCCGGCTCGGTGGCTTGGTCTGGGACTACCTGGACGCTCAGGCCACCGTGCTGGCCGAGGGCGACCTGGCGCTGCGCCAGGGTAAGCTGCCGATCCACTCCACCCGGGTGGCCTGCCGGCGCTACCGCAGTGCCTTGCGGGTCTTTCAGGATCTGTTCGAGGACGGTCGCCTGGCGGCGTTGGACGCCGACCTGGCCTGGTACGCCGGCCTGCTCGGCGAGATCCGAGACCGGCAGGTGCTGCGCAAGTTGCTTGCCGGTGCGGTGGCCGAACTGCCGCCGGAGCTGGTCCAGGGCCCGGTGGCGGAACGGATCGAGCACCGGCTGAGTGCCGATCAGGGGGCAGCGTTGGAGCGGCTGCTGGCGGCGATGTCGGGCAGTCGCTATCTGGCGATGATGGCCGAGTTGGCCCGGTGGCAGCGCGAACCCCCGTTCACCGCACGGGCCGCTGACCGGGCCGACAAGGCGGACCGGTACCTGCGGCAGGCGCGTTCGACGCTGAAGCGCCGGTTGCGTCGGGCCGGCCGGGACGGTGACGACCACCGGATGCACCAGGCCCGCAAGGCCGCCAAGCGAGTCAGGTATGCCGCCGAACTGGCCGAACCGGTGCTGGGCAAGCCGGCCCGCCGGCAGCGCAAGCGGGCGAAGAAGCTCCAGCAACTGCTCGGCCGGCATCAGGACGGCGTACTGGCGGCCCAAGTGCTGGGCGAGCTGGCTCGGTCGACCGATGCCGGCGACAGCGGGTTCACCCTGGGGGTGTTGTACAGCCGGATGCTGGCAGGACGCTGACCCCTTGCCAGTATTCGAACAACTGTGCGATTCTGGCGCACGATGTCTGACCGACCCGGAATCCTGCATGCGGATCTGGACGCGTTTTACGCCTCGGTGGAACAGCGCGACGATCCCAGGCTGCGCGACCGCCCGGTGATCGTCGGCGCGGGGGTGGTGCTGGCTGCCAGCTACGAGGCGAAGGCCTACGGCGTACGGACCGCGATGGGCGGTCGGCAGGCCCGGCAACTGTGCCCGCAGGCGGTAGTGGTACCGCCGCGGATGAAGGCCTACTCCGCTGCCAGCAAGGCGGTGTTCGAAGTCTTCGACGACACCACGCCGCTGGTCGAACCACTGTCCATCGACGAGGCGTTTCTGGACGTGCGCGGCCTGGCTCGGGTGTCCGGCGAGCCGGCCGACATCGCGCGGCGGCTGCGGCTGGCGGTGCGTGAACGGGTCGGCCTGGCCATCACGGTCGGGGTGGCCCGCACCAAGTTCCTGGCCAAGGTGGCCAGCGGAGTGGCCAAGCCGGACGGCCTGCTGATCGTGCCGGTCGCGGACGAGCTGGCGTTCCTGCACCCGCTGCCGGTGCAGCGGCTGTGGGGGGTCGGCGAGGTGACCGCGGCCAAGCTGCGCAGCCGGGGCATCCGGACGGTGGCCGAGGTCGCCGAGTTGGAGGAGCGGTCGCTGGTCGCGATGCTCGGGCCGGCCGCCGGTCGGCACCTGCATGCGCTGGCGCACAACCGGGATCCGCGGGCGGTAGTGGTCGGCCGCCGGCGCCGGTCGATCGGCTCGCAGAGCGCGCTGGGCCGGCGCCGGCTGTCGGAACCGGAGCTGGACAGCCGGCTGATCGGCCTGGTCGACCGGGTGTGCCGGCGGCTGCGGGCGGCCCATCGGCTCTGTCGAACGGTGGTGCTGCGGCTGCGGTTCGACGACTTCAGCCGGGCCACCCGCTCGCACACGCTGGCCTCGGCAACCGCGGATACCGCGACCGTATTGTCGGCGTTGCGCACGCTGCTGCATTCCTGCCAGGGGCTGATCCGGGAGCAGGGCATCACGCTGATCGGGGTTGCGCTGGCCAACCTGGACGACGCCGACCTGGTCCAGCTCGAACTGCCGTTCCACGGCCGGGACCTGACCGGCCTGGACGCCGCGCTGGATCGGGTGCGGGATCGCTACGGGTCGTCCTCGATCACTCGAGGCGCCCTGCTCGGCGTGGACCAGGGCCTGACCGTGCCGCTGCTGCCGGACTGAGCGGGTCAGCTCGCCGGGTTGGTGCGCAGTGCCCCCTGCTCGTCCGATCGGCGCACCTGCACCCGGCCCAGCTCCACCCGGACCTGCCAGACCGGTTGCGGTCGGCTCGCCGGCCCGCGCACCGGCGTCCCGTCCGACAGCCGGAACTCGCTGCCGTGCCACGGGCAACGCACGCCACCGGCGGTCATGCTGCCTTCGTGCAATGGGCCGCCGCGGTGAGTGCACCGGTCGGACAGCGCACGCACGGTGCCCGCCTGCTTGACCAGCAGCACCGGCAGGCCGCCGGCGCGCACCAACGTCGGCTGGCCTTCGACGAGCTCGGCCTCGGCCAGTACGTCCACCCAGTCCTGCGGGGCGACCTGGAAGGCGGTGGTGTCCACGCCGACGCCGCGCGCGTAGGCCAGGTGGCCGCCGAGCCAGCCGCCCAGTCCGAGCATCGCCGCGCCGGCCAGCGCCCAGGCCGTCCCGGCTACCCGCCGCCGCTGCCGGCGGGCGATCCAACTGCTGGTGTAACACGCCAGCCCAGCGGCATTGGCCAGGGCATGCACCAGGCCCACCCGTCGCTCGGCGCCCTGGGTGTAGGACCAGTCGGTGGCTCCGGTGAGCGCAGCGGGCAGCGCGCTCAGCAGGCCGAGCAACACCAGCCGTTGCGCCGCGGCCTGCTCGCCGCGGGCGTCCAGGTAGCTTGCCGACAGCAGCGAACCGGCCGGCAGCAGGACCAGTGCCGGATGCAACGGATGCGCCAGTGGAGTGCCGCTGGCGGTCGAGGTCAGCCGGTCGGACTTCAGCGCGGTACCGACCAAACCGGCGACCCGATCGGCTATCGGATCGAGTGCGGTGGCCGCCTCGATGCGGCCGATCAATCGTTCCAGCAAGGTATTCATCGGCATATCGGACCGTCCAGGCTCAATCACTCATTCATTCGCCCGCTGACTGCCCAGCCAGAAGCCGCCACAAGGGCAGACTCGTCCCGGCCATGATAGCCGCCGGGGTAATTGAGCCGCCGGTTGCCGGCCGAGCTAGCCTCGAAGTCAGCTGAGCATCAGCGCCACGTCCGAGGAAGGGTTCTGATGTGAGTTCGGAGCCGGCGTCAGCCGGTGTCGTGGTGTACCGCGGATCCGATCGGCTTAGCACCAGCACGTCCTGGCTGGAGTCGCGGCACTCGTTCTCCTTCGGTCACCAGTACCAGGCCGGCAACACCCACCACGGGCTGCTGTTGGTCAACAACGATGACGTGGTGCTGCCGGGCACCGGCTTCGACATCCACCCACACCGGGACATGGAGATCGTCACCTGGGTGCTACAAGGATCGCTGGTGCATCAGGATTCTGCCGGCAATTCCGGGGTGATCTATCCCGGCCTGGCCCAGCGGATGAGTGCCGGCAGCGGGATCCTGCACTCCGAGCGCAACGACTCCTGGCGGCTGGACGGCAGCCAGCCGCATGCCGAGCCGGTGCACTTCGTGCAGATGTGGGTGACGCCGGACGAGCGCGGCACCACGCCGGGATACCAGCAGGCCGACGTGGCGCACGAACTGCTGTCCGGGGCGCTGGTGCCGGTAGCCTCCGGCCTGCCCGCGCATGCCGATAGCAGC
>DATFHF010000016.1:0-22079 GCA_035248685.1 Jatrophihabitans sp. | reverse complement strand
CGCCGGGAAGACCATCGGCAGCACGACCGAGCGCATGGTCCGCCCCGCGCCGGCGCCCAGATCGGCGCTGGCCTCGAACAGCGACCCGGGCACTCGCTCGAAGCCGGCAAACACCGGAATGGTCATATATGGCAGCCAAAGATACGCCAGCGTAATGACCGTTGCGGTCAGGCCGTAGCCGGGCGTATGACCACCGGTCAGCCAGCTCAGCGGCCCGTTCGGGGCGAGCAGGCTGCGCCAGGCGTAGGCCTTGACCAGATAGCTCGCCCACAACGGCGTCAGCACCGCGACCACTAGCACCTTGCGGACACGTGGGCCAACCAGCTTGCTCATGCAGAACGCCAGCGGTAGCGCGAGCAGGGCATCGATCACCGTCACCGCCAGCGCCACCGAGACGGTGCGGACGGTGACGGTCCGGTAGAGCGACTGGCTGTACACGTCACGCAGGTTGCTGAGGCTGTAGCTGTGCACGACGTTTCCGGTGAAGAAATCGGTGCTCCACAGCGCCGACAGCAGCAGTACCGCGATCGAGCCGAGGTAGGCGACCACCAGCCAGAGCATCGGAGCACCGAGCAACAACGCCAACCGGGTCCGGCGTTTCGGCGCGAAGAACGCCGACAGCGCACCCCGGCGGCCCCGCCCGAACGGGACCGCCGGAGCAGCGGTCAGCTCTTGATCTGCTGCCACTTGTCGACCCACGTCGAGTAATCGGTGCAGTCGGTCTTACCGCTACCGTCGACGCAGTGGGTCTGTGGGGTCGTCCAGTAATGAATCTTGCCCGCGAACGCGGGGTCCAGCGCGTTGTACGTGGTGCAGAAGTTCTTGTCGCTGGTGTGCTGGCAGGCCAACGTCTGGGCCGGCGCCTCCCCGAAGTACTCGGCCACCTGGGCGTTCACCGACGGCGAGATGATGTAGTTCATCCACTCGTACATGCAGTTGGGGTGCTTGGCCTTGGCCGCGATCATCCAGGTATCGGACCAGCCGGTGGCGCCCTCCTTGGGCAGCACGGTCTGCACCTTGATCTTGCCGTCGGAGTCGATGGTGTTGGCGATCACCTGCCAGGTCGTCCCGACCACCGAGGTGCCCGACTCGAAGGCCTGCACCTCCTTGGTGTAGTCCGACCAGTACTCGCTGATGTCGGCCTTCTGCTTCTTGAGCAGCGTCACCGCGGCGTCCAGTTGGGCCGAGGTGAGCGAGTACGGATCCTTGATGCCCAGCGCCGGCTGGGTAGACATCAGGTAGAGCGCGGCATCGGCGATGTAGATCGGGGAATCGTAGGCGGTCACCTTGCCCTGGTACTTGCCGGCGTCGGTGAAGACCGCCGACCAGGAGTCCTGCGGACCGGATACCTTGCTGGGATTCCACATCAGCAGGTTGGCGCCCCAACCGTGCGGGATGCCGTACATCTGACCCTTCACCGAGTTCCAGTTGCCGTTCTTCAGGAAGGCCGACACGGTCGCGTAATTCGGCACCAGTGCGGTATTGACCGGTGCCACGTCGCCGCCATAGATCAACCGGAGCGTCGCGTCGCCGGAGGCGGAGACCCCGTCGTACTGCCCGGTCTTCATCAGCTGCACCATCTCGTCCGAGGTGTTGCCGATCTTGGCGTTGACCTTGCAGCCGGTCTGCTGTTCGAACGGGTGTACCCAGTCGACCTTCGGGTCGTTCGCGCCGCTTTCGGCATAGCCGGCCCAGACGATGATGTTGAGCGCACCCTCACCCTTACCGACCGCCGTCGCCATCGGCACCTTCGGCACCTTCAGGTCAGCGGTGCCCGACCCGGCGCTCGACTTGGACGAACTGCTACACGCCGCCAGGACGGCAACTACGGCGAGCAGGCCGATGATTCGGCACCGACGTAGCGATCTGTCCATGTGTTCCTCCACTGAAGCGGGATTCGGATCAGGCTAGTCCTCGATCGCCCGGACGGCGGCAGGTTGCCAGCACAGCGTGACCGGGTCACCGCGGCGCAACTCGAGACCGGTGGCGGTGGCATTGAGCACCGTGGCCGAGAGCGCCAGCTCGGGGTGCGCGTCGACCAGGATCCGGGTCTCCGCACCGGCGTAGGAGATTTCGCGCACGACGCCGTCGACGCAGATCTCGCCCGGCTCGGCGCGGCCGGCGGGTGTCTGCAATCGAATCTTCTCCGGACGGACGGCGTAGCTACCGGACCGGCCCAGGATCGCCCGGGCCGCATCACCGGTGATCAGGTTGGAGCTACCGACGAATTCCGCGACGAAGCGGGTCGCCGGCGATTCATAGACTTCCTGGGCGTTACCCAGTTGTTCGATGCGTCCGTCTCGGAAGACGGCCAACCGGTCGCACAGGGTCAACGCCTCGTGCTGATCGTGGGTGACGAACACGAAGGTGATACCGACCTGGCGCTGGATCGCCTTGAGTTCCAGTTGCATCTGCTCACGCAGCTTGAGATCCAGGGCGCCCAGCGGCTCGTCCAGCAGCAGCACCCGCGGCCGGTTCACCAGCGCCCGGGCCAGCGCGACCCGCTGCCGCTGGCCACCGGACAGCTGTGCCGGTTTCCGGTTGCCGTAGCCCGGCAGCCGAACCAGCTCCAGCGCCTCGGCTACCCGGGCGCGCAGTTCCGATTTACCGACCCGGCGCACCCGCAGCCCGTAGCCGACGTTTTGCGCCACCGTCATATGCGGAAAGAGCGCGTAATCCTGAAAGACCGTGTTGACGTCCCGCCGGAACGGCGGCAGCTTGGTTGCCTCCACCCCGCCGAGTTCGATGGTCCCGGCGTCCGGAATCTCGAAGCCGGCAATCATCCGCAATACCGTGGTCTTGCCCGAGCCGGACGGGCCCAGCATCGCGAAGAACTGGCCGGCGGCGATTTCCAGGTCCAGGTCGTCCACCGCGACCACCGAGCCGAAGGTCTTGCGCAACCCGCCTAGCTTGATCGCAGGTGCCGGCTCGGCCGACGAGCCCCGGGACATGGACAAGGCATCCGTGGAGCGGAGCCCGCCAGACATCGAAAGACCTCCAGTCATGCCGTATGCATGCCCCATGGCGTGGTCGCCACCACGCTCAGCACCTTAGGCCAGCCGGGCCCATCCGCGCCATGCTCTCGCTGGGCTGTCGGGCCGCTATCCAGGGTCGTTCCCAGCTCGAGCTCGCTATACGCGACCTTCGCGCGCGCGTATGGTCGGGAGTCGTCTGAGCCTCACAGACGAGCCGCGGGTGGGGCTCAGCAAATCCCACTTCCGGCCGGAGGCGCCGATGTCTCTCAACAATATTGAGCATGTTGTAGTGCTGATGCTGGAGAACCGTTCCTTCGACAGCCTGCTCGGCTGGCTTTACGAACAGGACGCGCCGGCGCTCAACATCCCGGCCGCCAAGCCGGGCGATGAGTACCGAGGGCTACAGTCCGTCGATCCCGACAAGTTCCTCAATACGGCGCTGGGCGGGACGCTGACCGCCAACCCCAGCCGCGGCGTGCAGGGATTCTCGGTACCGGATGTCGCGCCGGGTGAGGAGTTCGAGCACATCCAGATCCAGTTCTTCGACACACCAACCCCCACGCCCGACGCGACCATCACGATGACCGGCGTGCTGGCCGACTTCATCGAGGTGCTGCAGGGTCTCAACTTCAAGGGCGCAGATCTGGCCCGGCTCGGCCCGATGACCCTGGAGTCGTTCACCCAGGGGCAGCTGCCCGTCCTGAACCAGCTCGCCAAGCACTACGCGGTATCCGACGCCTGGTTCTCCTCGGTCCCCTCGCAGACGAACCCCAACCGTGCGTTCCTGATGTGCGCGACCTCGAACGGCATGGTCAACAACGGCGATCTGGAGACCAACCCGCAGGCCAAGGCGATCGAGGCCACCCTCGGCATGGCGATCGGCGACGACCGGGTGGACGCCCCGACTATCTTCAACGCGCTCAGCGACGCCGGGGTCGACTGGGCGGTCTTCTTCCAGACCAGCTACCTGCCACAGAAGATCTCCACCCTGCTGACCGGGCTGCCCATCCTCATTCCGCTGCTCGGCCTGGCCGGCTTCCCGCTGCTCGCGGCCGCGGCAGGAGCGCTGCTGCTGGCGTTGAAGCCCTACAGCGACTACCTCAAAGACCTGACCTCCGGCGAGCTCGGCTCCTGCTACACCTGGCGGCTGTTCCCCCAGATCAAGGACAAGATCCCCAACGCCGCGCAGCACTTCGGAAAGCTCGAGGACTTCCACCGGCTGGCTCGCGCCGGCCAGCTACCGAAGTTCAGCTACATCGAGCCGTTCTGGTCGATCTCGCATACCACGGTCGACAATCCCGTCAAGGAAAAGCTCTTCACCGTGCTCGGCAACGACTACCACCCGCCGTGCAACATGCTGGTCGGCGAGGAGTTCGTCAAGGAGGTCTACGCCAGCCTGATCGCCAACACCGCCGCCTGGCGCAAGACCCTGCTGCTCATCACCTTCGACGAGTTCGTCGGGTCCTTCGACCACCGGACCGACGAGCTGACGGCCGGTACCGTCAAGCCACCCTGGGGCCCCGACGGGCAGCCGCCGTTCAAGAGTCCCACCAACTTCGCGTTCGACCGGCTCGGTGCCCGGGTGCCGACCATCATCGTCTCGCCCTATGTGCAGAAGAACACGGTCTTCCGATCCACCACCAGTGTTCCCTACGACCACACCTCGGTGATCGCGACGACGCTCAACTGGATCGGGCAGGCCGACAAGGTGGCCGCCTTCGGCGACCGGGCCCAGGCAGCGCCGACCTTCGAGGGCGTGCTCACCCTCGATCAGCCGAGGACCGATGAGGCCCAGTTGGCATTCCTGGATACTCCGCACGCGGCCGGCGACCTCGTCCGGTACGGCGATGGCTTCCTGTTGAAGAATCAGAGCGGGCAGTATCTGACCACCTCCTACGCCACCATGAAGGCCGCCGGCGGCGGCTCGATCATCCCGGATTCCGTGATGGGCATCTGCATCGACCTCGACATCGCCGCCTACTTCCCGAGGATTGGCGGTGAGCAGCCCGCGGTGCTCTCCTTCGTCACCCAGGCCGCGGATCCGGCCAGCCAGATCAACAACAACGATCAGGTCCTGATCGTCTCGCGCGAAGCCGGATTGGGCTCGAACAACCTGCTCGGCGCCTGGGCCGATTCGCATGACTGCTACTACGCCGACGAATATCTCGACGACAACGCCCCCAAGCAAAAGTGGACCATTCAGAAACTCGCCAACACCGATCAGCCGGTGCGCTACGGCGATCAGGTCTACCTGGTGAATGGGTACTACCAGGGCGCCCGGCTGACCCGGGACCAGCGCTGGCTGGTGGCCTCGGGTTGGATCACCACCGATACAAACGGTGATTCCTGGACGATCGAACCGGCCCCGGTCCAGGCTCCCACCGAAACCGCTCCGTGGCAGGCCGCACCGCCGTTGCTCCTGGTTGCGGCCTCGCAGCAGGGTGGCTCCCGCGGCGCTCAGCTGTGGGGCGTGGACCGGACCGGGTGGCTCCGCTCGACCTACCAGGAGTCACCCGGCGGCCCCTGGTCGGGCTGGTCCGATGTCTGGAACGGGTCCTCACCGCAGAACCTGATCTCGGTGGCGGCGGCCCAGCAGAACGACGGGACGGTCCGGATCTTTGCCGTCGACGACAGCAACGCGCTGTACTCGAATGCCCAAACCTCGCCGGGCGGCGACTGGACGGGCTGGTCGGGCGCCGGCTGGTCAGGCGCCCCACCGTTGCGGATGATCGTGGCCTGCCAGCAGGGCGGCACCCGCGGCGCCCAGCTGTGGGGCGTGGACACCGACGGCCAGTTGCGCTCGACCTACCAGGAGACGCCTGGCGGCTCCTGGTCTTCCTGGTCGGGCGTCTGGAACGGCTGGTCACCGCCGAATCTGATCTCGGTGGCAGCCGCCCAGCAGAACGACGGAACGGTCCGGATCTGGGTCATCGACGCGAACAACGCGCTGTACTCGAATGCCCAGACCTCGCCGGGCGGCAACTGGACCGGCTGGTCGCCAGCCGGCTGGTCGTCGCCGCCGCCGCTGCAGGCCGTGGCCGCCTCGCAACAGGGTGGTTCCCGCGGCGCTCAGCTGTGGGGGGTGGACACCGGTGGCCAGTTGCGATCGACCTTCCAGGAAACGCCCGGCGGCTCCTGGTCTTCCTGGTCGGGCGTCTGGAACGGCTCGTCCCCGTCCAACCTGATCTCGGTCACCGCCGCCCAGCAGAACAACGGAGCGGTCCGGATCTGGGTGCTGGATGCGGACGGTGTGCTCTACTCCAACGCTCAGTGGGCAGCCGGCACGGACTGGACGGGCTGGACACCGGCCCCAGCACGCTGAGGAAATCTCTTGACATGAAGTGCGCTTCAACTATCAGCATGGAGGCATGAAGAGCTCGCAACAAACCGCCCTGATCACCGGTGCCTCGAAGGGCCTCGGCCGGGCGCTGGCCGACGCGCTGACCGCTCGCGGCTGGCGGCTCGTCGTTGACGCCCGCAACCCCGGCTCGCTCGCGGCCGAACTCACCGATGCCATCGTGGTTCCCGGCGACATCACCGATCCGCAGCATCGCGATGCGCTCGTCGCCGCCGTCGACCAACTCGGCCGACTCGACCTGCTAGTGAACAACGCCAGCGAGCTGGGACCCAGTCCGCTACCCGCGCTCGCCGGCCTCCCGCTGGAAGCACTGCGCCGGCTCTACGAAACCAATGTCGTCGCGCCGCTGGCGCTTGTCCAAGCGTTGCTGGCCCAACTGCGCGACGCCGGCGGGGTAATCATCAACGTCAGCTCGGACGCCGCTGTCGAGCCCTACCCGGGTTGGGGCGGCTACGGGTCGACCAAGGCCGCTCTCGACCAGCTCAGCGCGGTGCTTGCCGCCGAGGAACCCGCCCTCGGCGTCTATGCCGTTGACCCAGGCGACATGCGTACCGACATGCACCAAGCCGCGTTCCCGGACGAGGACATCTCCGACCGTCCGGAGCCTGCGACGGTGGTGCCGGCGCTGCTCCGGCTGCTCGATGCCCGGCCGGCATCGGGCCGCTACCGCGCCGCCGACTGGGCAGTCACCGCGGAGGCCGGCCGGTGATCACCACATTCGAACTGCCCGCAGGTCTGGCCGCCGCGGCGCCGCCAGCCAACCGCGCGGGCGTGCGGTTGCTGGTCGCCCGGCCGTCCGGCATCGAACATGCCCGGTTCAGCGACCTCGGCTCGTTCCTCTCGCCGGGTGATCTGGTGGTCGTCAATACCTCGGGCACGCTTGCCGCAGCGGTGGCCGGCATCCGACGGCGGGACGGCCAGGACGTCTCCGTCCACGTCGCCACCGCACTCGACGACGGCAACTGGGTGGTTGAGGTGCGTCCCGCGCACGCTGCGACCGGTCCGCTGCCGGACACCCGGGTCGGTGACGTCATCATGCTGCCCGACCAGCTGCCGCTCGTGCTGGCCGGGCCGCACCCCGCCGGTCAGCTCCGGTTATGGCGGACCAGCATCGAGGTGCCGATCGACGTCCTGGCCTATCTCGCCCGACACGGTCGGCCGATCCGGTACGGCTACGTGCCGACGCCGGTCCCGCTGGCCGACTACCAGACGGTATTCGCCCGTGAACCCGGCAGCGCGGAGATGCCGAGCGCGGGCCGGCCGTTCACCACCGAGCTGGTGACCGAGCTGGTCACTCGAGGTATCGCATTCGCGCCGATCACCCTGCACACCGGAGTCTCGTCTCAGGACGCCGGCGAGCCGCCACAGCCCGAGCGCTACCTGGTGCCCGCGACCACCGCCCGGGCAGTGAACCTGACCCGCGGCTGGGGCGGACGGGTGATAGCGGTGGGAACCACGGTGACCCGTGCGCTGGAATCGGCCGCCGACCGGACCGGCGTCGTCCACGGCCATGGTGGTTGGACCGAGCTGGTCCTCGGCCCGCAGCGGCCGGCGCTCGTCGTCAGCGGCCTGATTACCGGGTGGCACGAACCCGGAACGTCCCACCTGGATCTGTTGGAAGCGGTAGCCGGCGCCGAGCTGGTCGAGCGCGCGTATCACGAGGCGGTGCGCGCTCGCTATCTCTGGCACGAATTCGGTGACAGTTGCCTGCTGCTGCCTTAACCCAGCGAGTGGCAGGCCGCCAGCACCGCTAACCTCACGGCCATGACACTGGAATGGGAGCAGGTCGTGGTGGACGCCGAGCAACCCGGCGTGCTCGCGGCCTGGTGGGCAGAAGCCCTTGACTGGACGGTGGTATCCGACAGCGGCGGGGAATGTGAGATTCGACCTCAGCCCGATCAACTGCCCGGGATCCTGTTCGTGCCGGTCGGCGAGGTGAAGCAACGGAAGAACCGGCTGCACATCGACTTCAGACCTGATGACCAGAGTGCCGAGGTCGACCGGCTCATCTCGCTCGGCGCCCGTCCGGCGGATGTGGGTCAGGGCAAGCAGACCTGGGTGGTGTTAACCGACCCGGAAGGTAACGAGTTCTGCGTGCTGGCAAGCCGCCGGGCGCCGACCGGCTGACCGTTACAGCGAACCGGGATCGGCCGGCACGTCCACCGCGAACTGGCGCAGCACCTCCAGCGGCACGATGGTCAGCACCGCCTCGTTGGTCGAGGCCAGCACCACCGGCGCGGCCACCCCGTCGCGGTAGGCCCGGGCCCAGTTCAGCGCGGTCACGCACCATCGATCGCCAGGCACCAGCCCGGGAAAGTGGTACTGCGGCGCCGGTGTCGACAGGTCGTTGCCGATGCTGCGTTGATGGTCCAGGAACTCGGCGGTGACCACCGCGCAGATGGTGTGGCTGCCGAGATCTTCCGGGCCGGTGTTGCAGCACCCATCACGGTAAAAGCCGGTCAACGGATCGGTGCCGCACTCCTGTAGTTCCTCGCCGAGGACGTTGCGCTGGCTCACCCGTCCAGCATCTCTTACCGCTGACCGAAACGCAGCTCACACCGACGCATTCTCAGCCAGCCACCATCGGAAAGCTCGGTCGACGGTATCCGGTGGCACGGTGTGCGGGCCGACGAACTCCTGATAGTTGACGTCATAGCCGGCCTGGCTGAGGCTGCGGGCGGTCGGCCGGGCGCAGCGGTCGATCGGCAACACCGCGTCCTCGGTTCCGTGCGAAATCCACACCCGGGGCCGACCCAGCAGATCCGGCGGTACCGCGAAGCCGGGCGAGAAGGCGAGCAGCGTGCGGGCCAGGTCGCCGTTAGCCAGCCCGATGGACAGCGCGTACGACGCACCGTCGGAGAAACCACCGAACGCAGCACCGGAAACCGCGAACCGGTCGAACACCACCGCCAGCGCGGCATCGATGCAGGCGACGTCCGGACCCCAGCCATCGACGATGAAATCCCAGGTGCGCCCGGTCGAGGTGGGCAGCAGGACCAGGCAGCCGTGCTGCTCGGCGGCCGACTGAACCAGCGGCAGGCTGGTGGCCGCGCTGCCGCCGGCGCCGTGGAAGAAGACCAGCAGCGGGTTGGTCGGCAGCAGCGAGGAGGGCACGAACAGCACCGCTGCCGGCCCGCGCCGCGGCTTGTTCAGCGGCGAAACCGGGTCGAGCAGACCGGTGAATTCATGCAGGCCCGGCGGCAGCGCCGGCTGGCTGGGCGGGTCCGGACGGTCGTGCAAGCGCGCATCGCCGGGACGCGCCGAGTGCCGCATCCGTCAGACCGGCTCCGCCGCGCCGTGCTCGGACGCGCTGACCACTCGGCTGTCCGGGCCGGGCACCACCAGCCCCTCGTGGCCGTTGTCGGCCCACCGGACCAGGTACGGCGGCCGGCCATCGGCCGAGCGCACGGACAGGATCAGTGCCTGCCGGGCGTGCCGGCTGAGGTCGCGGGCCTCGGTTACCAGCCAGTCACCAGGTTGGGCGTACATCGGGAACCTCCCACGATATGGAAGCCTCAGCATGCGTCGGCGCCAAAAGCTGGTCAAGCCTGGTAACCCGATTTCGGCATGGACACAGCCGCCGACCCGATTGCAGACTGGGGATATGCCCACTGGTACCGACTCAATCGCTACCGCTAGCCGGCACGGCTCGAGGCCGCCGGCAGACTCGCCGTTCGGCCAGGCGCGGCTGTGTTATGACCACCTGGCCGGACGGCTGGGCGTCGGCGTTACCCGAGCGCTCCGCGACCGCGCCGCCCTACTACCCGGGGACGGTGCACCGACCCGGCCTCGGGCGGCCGGGTCCGATCGGTTCTGGCGACTGGGGCCGAATGCGGCTGAGCTATTGGCAGAACTCGGCGTCGACCTCGCCGCGCTGGAGCGCCGTACCCGCCGGCCGTTGCTGCGCGGCTGCCTGGATTGGACCGAACAGCAGCCTCATCTGGCCGGGGCGCTCGGCGCCGCGCTTGCCGAGGCCATGCTGGCCGAGGGTTGGCTGGTCAAATCGGCAACGGATCGCGTTGTCGAGCCGACCCACCGCGGCAGGCAGCTGCTTGCCGACCGGCTCGGGGTTCGGCTCGGTCAGCTCTGATGGAAACAGCAGCTGCCGGTCGCGCCGGTCGCCATGTTCACCACGCCGGTCTCACCCATCGGCGTTCCGCGCAGGAAGGTCCCGGCGTATCCGCGAGCGCCTAGGAAGACCCCCCATAGCAGTACCCAGTCCTCGAAGCCCGGACCGTCGGCCACCGGGAACGGCTCGGTAAACGGGTGGATCCGCCGTTGCAGTACGTACTCCTTGTCCATCGCGTCGGCGATCAAGCCCTTCCACTCCCCCGGCTCGGTCTGCCACCCCGGGATCACGCCGGATCCGCCGTGTAGCAGCGTCGGCTTGAGGATGAGCTCCTCGCGCTCGGCAAGCGCGTAGTCCTCCAGCAGCACTCGGCCGGTCGGCACCGTGACCGTGACCGGTCCCGGCCGAACCATCCGAGTCCACGGCAGGCACCGGTCCAGGGTGGCCAACTCGCGCTCGTCGAACAGGTGGCGGTTCGCCTCGTCGGACAGCAATGCCAGCACGCCCTTGCTGCTGTACAGCTCCGAGCCCATCGGTGAGAACAGCGCCACGTTGCCACGTTCGGCCGCGCGTAGCACCGGCTCGATCAGCTGTGGCCCGGCTGGATCGAGCAGATCCTCCATCAGAAACAGCCGGAACAGCACGTCGATTTGCCGGTCGCCCAGCCAGATCGAGTCCTCCTCCAGACGCAGTTGCCCGACGTGGCAGGGCAATGCGTCGACGCCGAGCGCGCCGAACACCGACACGTTTGCCTGCAGCTGCTCCTCCAGCGTGACGTAGCTGGCCGGCCAGTCACACAGCGCCACTGCCGGTCGGCTGCCCTCCGGCACGTTGCATTCGATCCGCAACGTCTCCACCAGCTCGCGCATGGTGTCGGTGTAACCCAACTCGTGCTGTTCGACGAAATCGGCGATGAAGGGCAGCTCCAGCATCGCCCGGTTCACAGTTGCCACGTCGATGCCGCCGATCGCGCTGGACATGTTGAGTTCCATCACCCGGAAACCGGTCTCGTCCCGGTACAGGTCGGCCCGCGCCAGTCGGCTCGGTGCGCCGCCCTGACCGCGCACCACCGCCTGGACCTGGGCCGGTGTGATGCCGGTAGATGCCGCGAACGCCCCGAGATCACCGCCGAACAGCTTGTCCGGCAGGCTGGTCACCAGCCGGTACAGCGTCTCCATGTCCTCGGCTACCTGCGCCACCTCCGCCCGCTCCAGGAAGCCGGGACGGCTCAGCGTGTTGCCCTGGAAAATGGTGCGGGCAAGCCGGGGCCGGACGCTGTCGCGCAGTTGCCGGACGGTCAACTGATCCTGTGCCGACCAGGCGTCCAGGTACCGCTGGGTGAGCTCGTTGTAGGTCTTCATGGACAACCCTTCGTGGTGCGTATCCCTCGCTACCGCAATTGAAATCTGGGCAACGGCTGCTGCCGGCCCTCCAGCACGTCGCTGACATAGCTGCCCCACGCGCAACCGTGCTTGAAGCCGTGGCCGGAGTCCCCACCCACCAACCACACCTGGCTGTGTTCGGGATGGGCAGCCAGCAGGAAATGCCGGTCCGGCATGTCGGCGAAGGCGCATGGGTCGATGCCTGGCACCGGCTGGTCGGCGAGATCCGGCCGTCGCATTCGCAGGTTCGCTCGCCAGCTTCCGTCCAGGTCGTTGACCGCGCCCACCCGCTCTCCCAGGCCGTCCAGCGCCGGCAGCCCGTAGAGGTCGGCCTGCCGGTCCACCCAGGCCGGCCCCGGTGCAGATCCGACCGTAGCCGGCGGCGCGAACTCCACCATGCCCTCCGGCACCTCGGTCGCCGAGGTCAGCCCGGGGAACAATTGCGGCAGTGCGGTGCCGACCGCCCACACCACCAGGTCGGCGTCGATCCGCTGATCATCGACGAGCACGCCGGCGCCGGCCGGCCGAGCCGTCGCCTGCCGTAGCTGCACCCCGCGCCGGATCGCCGAGCCCTGCAATGCCAGGACGGCCTCGCGGGCCCGCAACACCCCGCCCATCGGCTCGTACAGCGCGAAGTCCGCGCCCCGACCGTCCATACCGGCGAACCGCTCGGCTACCTCGCCGGCCGCCAGCCGTTCTACCGGGATGCCCAGCCGCTGCAACACCGCCAGGCTCGCCTGCCCCCAGCCGATCTCGGACGGTTGGCCGCCGGAGGCGAACAGCAGCACGCCGCACTGGACGAACAGCTCGCGCCCGCACTCGGCCGCCAGCTCCAGCCAACCGGTCCGGGACCGCCAGGCCGAGTCGGTATACCACTCGTCCGCGCCGTTCGAGCAGCGCAGGATGCGCAGCCTGGCGCTGGACGGACCAGCCGTGCCGGGCGCATTCCGGTCGATCAGCTGCACCGACCAGCCGCGGCCGGCCAGCTCGCGGGCCACCGAAAGGCCGAAGACCCCGGCGCCGACCACGATCGCCTTGCTCATAGCGGTGCCTGCAGGGCAGTTAGAGTGGCGCGATGATCCTGGGCATCGACCACATCGGGCTGGCCACCGACGACGCTGACCGCGTCGGCAGGCTGCTGTCCACCCTGGGCATGCGTCATGACGACGGTGGATTGGCTGATGAATACGGCGTGACCTGTGATTTCTTCTCCTTCGCCGGCGGTAACGGGCAACCGGCCATCGAGCTGGTGGCACCGGCCCGTCCGGACTCTAGCGTCAGCCAGCAGCTGGCCCGGCGCGGCCCCGGGCTCTACCACCTCGCCTTCCAGGTGGACGACCTCGAAGGCGAGCTGGCCCGGCTCAGCGCTGCCGGCTTCGTCCAGATCGACGCAACGCCCTGCGCGGGCGCTCGGCCCGGCATGCGGGTTGCCTTTCTGTACCTGCCCAAACCGGCGGCGACCCTGATCGAACTGGTGCACTACGCTGCTCAGCCGAGCAGCTCCAGCTGACCGGAGGTGACCTGACGGGCATGGATCACCCGGCGCAGGTCATCGGTGAACTCGGCCACCCGGCGCCGCAACGGTAACGGAGTCGACTCGCGAGCCAGCAGTTCCTCGGCCAACTGGACGGTCTCCGGCTGGGCGGCGAACCGCGGGTAGAGGAAGCGCACCAGCACGTCGAGCACCAGGTCGCCCCGCAGGGTGGCCGCGGCCGGCATCTCCTCGAAGAACCGCCGGACGTACGGTGCGGTCAGCTCCAGCTGCTCCGGCTGCCAGAACCCTTCGGCCAGCGCCCAAATCTCGTAGCTGGACAGCGAGGTGTCGCGCGCCATCGCCTGCCAGGCCGCCTGCTTGGCAGCCGGATCCGGTCGGCCGGCCCGCGCCTTGGCGGCGAACTGGGCACCCTGCGCGCTGGGGTCGGCGGCGTAGGCGGCAGCGATCTCCGCCTCGTCCACCTCGCCCAACACCGCCAGCCGGTAGCGCACCCGCCAGGCCAGGTCGGCATCGAGCACCACCCCGTCCGGCACCCCGACCCCGTCCAGCCAGCCGCGCAGCTCGGCCACCTCCGCGCTGAAGTCGATCAGGTTGCGGTACAGGGTGAGCAGCCGCTCGTCGGTGGCCTCGGTGACCGCCAGCCGGTCGCGCAGGCTGGTGGCGATTCGCCCGAGCCAGTAAGGACGTTCGGTCGGCTCCAGGAACCGGTCGGCGACGTCGAAGCGGGCCTGCTCCAACACCTCGGCGATGATGGACAGTTCGCTCTCGCCGGCCACCATGCGGGTTACCAGCTCTAGGTGCTTGGCGGCCGGGAATACCCCGTCCTGCACGGCCATCAATAGTTGGCACCACACCATGGCCCGGTTCAGCGGGCTCAGTCGAGGCAGCACCTCGGGCAGCGCGGCCAGCGACCGCTCGTCGAACCGGATCTTGGCGTAGCTCCAGTCGCCGTCGTTGAGCAGCAGGAAGTCCGGTGCCGGCTTACCGACCAGCTCCGGCAGCTCGGTGCGCTCGCCGTCCACCCGGACCTGGATCCGTTCGCCGGCTCCGGTCAGGTCGTACAGCCCGACGTCGATGGTGTGCTGGCGTAGGGTCGGGTGTTCGGCCGGTGCGCTCTGCCGAATCGCCGCGGCGGTGATCACCCCGTCATTCACGGCCAGTTCCGGTTCCAGCACGTTGATCTGGCACTCGCCGAACCAACGCTGGCACCAGTCGGTCAGGTCGGTACCGGTGGCCTCGCCCATCGCGGCCCGGAAGTCGGCGTAGGTCGCGGTGCTGTAGGAGTGCCGGGCGAAGTAGGTCCGCAGGCCGGCCCGCAGCGCGTCGGTGCCGACCGTGGCGGCCAGTTGACGGATCACCGAATGGCCTTTGAAATAAGAGATCCGGTCCATCTCCATCAGCACGGTCTGCACGTCCGGGCCGTCCAGGCTGATCGGGTGGGTATCGCTGCGCTGGTCGGCAACGTAGGCCTGTGCCTTGCGTCGGACGGCGAAGGTGGTCGGCGGGCCGGGCCACCGGGTGGCCTCGCTGGTGATCCGGTGCGCCATGTAGTCGGCGAACGCCTGGCCCAGCCACAGGTCGTCCCACCAGGCATTGGTGACCAGGCCGGCTAGCCACTGCAACGAGATGCCGTGTGCCAGCACCACCGCCCGGGTCTCCCGCTCGCTGTTGGTGCCCGGCGTGCGGAACAGGTACAGCTCGCGCAGCAGCACGCAACCGGGATGGTCCAGCGACAGTAAGCTGAACTCCGGCACGAAGACGTGGTCGAGCTTGCCGAACGGGTAGCGCACCCCGAACATCTGCTGGTAGGCGTCCAGGCACTGCCCGGTCACGTCGAACATCTCGTCCACGTCGACGTCGAAGAACTCGGCCAGTGAGGCCCGGCAGTGAAAGCCCAGCTTGATCCCGTCGTGGTCGCGGTAGCGGGACTGGTACGGCCCGGCCAGCACGGTGGTCAGGTACGTGGCTTGCGGCGGGGTCTGCGCCAGCTCCCACCGGCCCGGCTCGAGCTCGGTGGCCGGCGTGTTGCCGAGGACCTGCCAGCCCTCCGGGGTGCGCAGCGTGAAGGTGTACGGCGCCTTGAGATCCGGCTGGTCGAAGCAGGCGAAAACCTTGGGCGCGTTGTCGATGTAGACGAAGGCGTAGACGTAGGTCTGCCCGTCGGCCGGGTCGACGTAGCGGTGCAGTCCCTCGCACTCGCGGGAGTACCGCATGTCCGCGACCACCACCAGCTCGTTGGACGCCGCCAGGTCGGTCAGCCGCAACCGGCCCTCGGCCAGCGTGCTGACGTCGACCAGCCGGCCGTTGAGCTGCACCGAATGCAGGGTCTCCGGATGGACGTCCAGGAACGTGCTGGCGCCGGGCACGGCATCGAAGTCGATGGTCGTACGGGATGCGAACACCGTGTCACCGCAGGTCAGGTCGAGCTGGACCTGATAGCCGCGGATAGCGAGCAGCGCTCCTCGGCCGGCCGCCTCCTTGCGCGTCAAACTGGGCATGGCAGAACTCCTCGACAATTGTCTCGGTGATGTCGTTGAATGTGCGATTGTGCTTGCCGCTCAGGCAATTCGGTCGGTCAGCTGAACTCCGCTACGTAGGCTGATGCCACCTTCTTGGGCACCACCATTGCCCAGGCCTCCACGACCAGCTCGCGCAGTTCGGCCAGGTCGAGCGCCGCCAACCGGGCCCGGACCCAGTTGTAACGCATGTCAGACTGCACCGGCAGCTGGAACTTCGTCGGCTGCGCCTCGATCAGCGCGTTGCGTTCCTCCTTCGGGTACGCGAATCCCATCGTCGTCTCGTCCGGTGACAACGACACGTAGACGATCCGGCCGACCCGGAACTTCACCCGGTCACGCACCAACCCCTCCTCGGTCCGGGGCAGCCCCATCGCGATTTGGCGGACGTCATCGGCGGTGACCATGTGGTTACACCAAGCCGGTGAAACAATCGGCGAGGTAATCCCGTTTGGCCTGCTCGTCACGGGCCGAACGCAGGTAGCGCGACCAGGCGCCCTGCTCATGGATCACCGCGCCGAGCTCCCAGACGCAAATCACCTCCAGGTGTTCGGCCTGCGGCAGCAGCTTGAACCCGCCGCCGACCGCCAGGTCCTGGCCGTACACCGATTCCCACATCTCGTTCTGGTTGCGCCAGGTGCAGACCAGCAGGAAGTAGAACGACTCCCCGCACCGGTGGCAGATCACGAAGCCCAGCTCACCGTCGATGGCCAGCCGGCCGGCGGCCACCTCGTCGGCCAGGAACCGCCGGCCCTCGGCGGCCAGCTCGGCCGGGATCTCCGCCTCGGGCAGCCGGACGTCGTACCACTTCAGGTACGAGCCGGGCAGCGCCAGACCCGGTCCGGGCGTGATCAGCTTCTCGTCGTGCCGGTACTCGGCCGGAATGTTGCCCAGACCGGCCAGCGACGCCGAGTCCAGCTCCGGCTGGGTGGTCAGCTCGGTCATGCGTGGCTCACCTGCGAGCCGACGAGCCGGTCCAGTAGTTCCGCCGACCGGGGCAGCACGGCGGTCTGATAGCCGGCGATCATGTCACCCACCGGCTTGTCGTAGTTCTGTTCCCACTCCTCGGTAGCGTAGATGGCCTGCGACCGCACCACCCGGTCCTCCTCCGAGTCGAACCCGCGCAGCAGGTAGTAGCCATCGTCGTTGTTCAGGCACGGGCCGAAGGCGATCACCTCGATGTCGAAACGGCGCATCATCGGGATGGTGCCGTCCCGGCTGATCCGGTGGAACTCCTCCCGGGTGCCCGGATGCAGGGTGAACAGCCGTATCTCCAGCAGCCGGTCGGCTGGCTCGGTCATCGGTTCCTCCAGGTGTTGCGATTGCGTAGTTGTCCTTCTCGGGTCGCCGTCGAGCCGGCGGCTGGCTGATCAGGTGGCCGGCAGCTCCACCACCGGGGTTTCCGGCGGCTCCGGTATCTCGACCGGCGCTACCGCCTCGAGCTCGGTCTCCTTGGCCGGCTGGCGTACCGCAGCCGCGATCAGCGCAGCGCCGGCGAACGACCCGATCGCGACCACCGGCCATACCTTGTGGCCGAGCACGGTGAACAGCAGGCCGCCGACCACCGGCCCGAGCGCCGAGGCGGAGGCGAACACGAACTGGAAGCTGCCGATGTATCGGCCCTTCAACTGCGCTGGTCCGGCCATCGCCGGGTAGGCGAACAGCGCCGGCGCACCGACGATCTCACCGGTGGTCCAGATCAGCGTGCCGAGGATCACCACCGCCGGACCGAGCGGCAGCCCGTAGCTGGCCATCCCGAAGCCGACCAGCAGGAACGCCGAGCCGATGGAGATCTTCAGCGGCCAGTGCTGGGAGATCTTGGTCAGCGGCAGCTCGAAGGCGATCACGATCGCGCCGTTCAGCGCCACCGCGACGGTGTACCAGAGCAGCGCCACGCCCTGCGACTTGATGTCCAGCGGCAGGGTGGACAGGTACTGCATGTACACCATGGTGTTGCAGAAGGCCGCCGCCAGGAACAGTACGTACCGTCGGTCGCGCAGCACGTCCAGCAGGCTGTCTGCCGGCTTGTCATCGGCCGCACCGGCCACCCGTGGTGCCCGCTCCTTGCGGGGAAGCGCGTACAGCGCCAGGGTGCCGTAGATGACCGCGACCAGGCCCTCACCCCAGAACAGCAGGGTGTAGTGATGGCCGCCGGCGTAGTAGAGCGCGAAGCCGAGCAGTGGGCAGGCGGTGGTGCCCACGTTCACCGCGAACCGGTACATCGCGAAGATCATCACCTGCCGGCTTTCCGGGGTGAGCTCGGAGAGCAGGGTGGCCGAGGCCGGCCGGAACACCTGGCTGACCAGACCGAGCACAGCGGTGATCGCGAACAGCAGGGCGTAGTTGGGCAGGTACAGCAGCGAGACGGTCAGCACCGCCGTGCCGGCCATGCTGATCACGGTGGCCGTTCGGGCGCCGAGCCGGTCGGCCATCACCCCGCCGATCAGGGTGCCGACCACGCCGCCGATCCCGTAGGCGCCGAGCGCGGCGGCGGAAGCGGCTGGCGAATGGCCCTTGGAGGCGACGAACAGCACCAGGAAGATGGATAGGAACGCGCCGAGCCGGTTGACGACCGCCCCGGCGAAGATTGCCTTGGCTGCCGTCGGCGACTCGCTGAAGGTCTGCCAGATGCCGGCGGTCTGCGGCTGGGTGCTTTCGGTCACGGCAGTCATGTCTCCGTCCGGCCGTTTCGGTCGACGGCCTCATTGCATTTGACGACGAGCGCCGCCTCGCCGGCAGCATCGAGCGCCCGCTCGCATTCGTCGGCCGAATCGGCGAGCGCGATCGCGAAGGCGATCCTGCCCCAGGCGGTGCCCTTGGGCGGAGGGGACACTACCGCACCCGGTTTGGCCACGGCTACCGCATCTCGGATGGTTTCCGGCAGTTTGCTGTCGTCGAAGTAGACCTCGACGATCTCACTGTCCTCATGTTCGACGTAGAAGAACCGGACTCCGGCCGTCCGATGACTGGCAGCCGTCACCTCGATCGGCAGTCCGCAGGCGGCCCGAGCGGCGGTCACGCCCGGGTCGATGCCGGTAGCCAGCATGCCCAGCTTGGGGATCAGATCGCCACCCAGCCGGCCGTTGACCTCGATCACCTGCGGGCCGGTCTCGGTGAGCATGAACTCGCTGTGCGTCCAGCCGTCGGTGAAGCCCAGCGCGGCGTGCGTCCGCTGCACCAGGTCAACCAGCCCCGGATCGGTCAGCAGCGGATCGTCCGCGCTGACGTAGTGGCCGATCTCCTCCGCGTACGGCGGGTAGCCGACCACCTTGCGGGCCACGAACAGCAGGCTCACCCGGCCGCCGGAGATCACCGAGTCGACGCTGATCTCCTCGCCGAACAAACACTGTTCGACCAGCACCCGACGTTCGTCGAAGACGTCCTCCGGCTCCGGTGAGCGGGTCTGGAAGGTGAACTCGAACTGCTCGCGTAGTTGCTGCTCATCGTCCACCCGGATCACGCCGAGGCTGGCGCCCAGGCCGCGCGGCTTCAGGATCGCCGGGTAGCCGACCTGTTCGGCGGCCGCGACCGCCTCCTCGACCGTGCCGGCCGGGATCGACCGCGGCTGGGCGACGCCGGCCGCGGCCAGCGCCTGCCGGGTCTGGCCCTTGTCCCGCAGCCGGGCGATGACCGTCGGATCGCCGTTGCGCAGGCCGAGCGCCTCGGCAACCTGGGAAGCGGCGTGGATCCGCGCCTCGTCCCAGCACAGCACGCCGGCGATCGCCTCCTCCTTGTCCAGCAGCCGGGCCCGCTCGGCCATCGCCGGCCCGTCCGAGGTTGACTCCAGCACCGTCCAACCGGTCAGGTACTCCCGTTCCCAGCTGGGTTCCACCTTGTGGAACAGGTGGATCCGGAACTCCGCACTGATCGAGCGGAGCAGGTAATCCCGGTAGCTGGGGTGTCCGGTGCTGATCACCAGTAGCAGCGGCCGCTGCTGTGCTGCGGTCATGGTGTTACCTCCGTTACTAAGCCATTGGGAGCCGGTTCAGCGAGCTGACGCGGCTTACCGAGTTGGCGTGGCTGTGCGACCTCCGGCTCGGCCGGCATGCGGCTCACCGCCAGCCGCAGCAGCGGCGGGGCCATCATCGAAGTGAACACGGCGATCAGCACGATCACGGTGTAGGAGGCCGCGTTGAGCACGCCCAGCCGCAGCCCGACCACCGCCACGATCAGCTCTACCACGCCGCGGGCGTTCAGCCCGGCGCCGAGCGCCACGCCCTGCCAGTGGCTGAGCCGGCCGATCCGAGCGCCGAGGTAGCTGCCGACGAACTTGGTGATAACCGCGACCACCAGCAACGCGATGCCGGAGCCGAGCACCGCCGGCTTGGCCAGCGATCCCAGGTCGACCCGCAGACCGGCGGTGGCGAAGAACAGCGGCGCGAGCACCGCTAGCACCACGCTGCGCACCGCGTGCAGGGCGGAGCGATCCAGCTGCCCGGACGAGCCGATCAGCAGGCCGCCGAGGAACGCGCCGAGAATCGGCTCCATGCCCAACGCCTGGCTGCCGGCGCCGCACAGCACCAGCAGCACCACCACGGTGGCTACCCGGGTGCCCGAGCTCGGCGCGGCATTGGCCAGCCGCAGCACCACCCGGACCACCGGCCGGCCGATGGTCACGGTGATCAGCAGGATCAACGCCAGGTAGCCGACCGGCTTGCCCAGCGCGCCCATCCGGAAGCCGGTGGTGGCGGTGGCCGATAGCACCGACAGCAGCAGCCAGCCGATGATGTCGTCCACCGCGGCCGAACCCATGATCAGCTGTCCGATGGTCCGGTCGTACAAGCTCATCTGCATCAGCGCGCTGGCGATCACCGGAATCGCCGAGATGCACACCGCGACCCCGATGAACACCGCGAACTCGGTGTGGTCGGTGCCGGCCGGCCGCAGCGCCCGCGGCAACAGCAGGCCGGTGGCGATGCCCACCGCGAGTGGCACCACCAGCGCGCCGGCGCCCACCCAGCCGACGCCGCGCCGGTGCCGGCGGATCAGGTCGAGATCAAGCTGGCAACCGGCGGTGCCGACCAGCAGCAGCACGCCGAGCTGGCCGACCGCGTCCAGCAGGTGCAGTTGGCTCGCATCGTGCGGCAGCAGCCAATCGGACAGGCCGGGGACGAACTTGTGCAGCATGGTCGGGCCGAGCACCACGCCGGCGGCCAGTTCGCCGACCACTGCTGGCATGCCTAGCCGGTTGGCGAGTGCGCCGAGCAGCACCGCCACACCGAGCAACAGGCTGACCTGGAGCAGGAACACCAGCAACTGGTGCCCGCCCAGCGAGGCCACCGGCTTGACGGTGGCCGCGGCCAACAGGGTCGGTGACACCATCGCTTCAGTCCTCGTCTTCCTCGACGTAGTACCAGTTCTCCGGGTTGATGTAGCCGAACGGGTTGATCGGCTCGAAGCCGCGCAGGTTGTTGGCCACCTCGAACAACCGGACCGGGAAGTTCGGGGTGAAGATCACCGGTACCTGTTCGGCGATGTGGTCCTGGAACTCGTAGAACGCCTCGATGTCATCGCTGGTCAGCGCATGGTCGATGATCGCGTCGGTGACCGGGTTGGAGTAGTTGCCGAAGTTGCCGCCGGCCCCGGTCTTGAACACGATCTCCCCGCTCGGGTGGTGGTAAATCCAGCCACCGTTCCAGCAGGTCAACTCCCACAGGCAGGGGTTGTCCGGTCCCGGCACGCATGGCGCGTCCTCGGCCACCAGGATCGAGCCGTACACCTCCTGGAGTCGGATCTCGATGCCAGCCTTGGCGGCGTCTTCGGCGAACTTGGTCATCAGCCTGGTCAGCGCCGGCCGGCCTTCGACGTAGCGCATCAGCACGCTCATCTTGGTGCCGGCCGGGATGCCGGCGCCGGCGCAACCGGGCTCGGTGCCCTCCCGGACGCAGATTGCCGGTGTGCTGCTGGTGTCCCAGCCGTTGTCCTCGAGCAGCTGCTTGGCGTGCGCCACGTCGAACGGCAGTGGCCAGGCACCCTCGCGCTGGCGCGGCGAGACCAGGTCGGTGACCGGGATCATCGGCACCGGGCCGTTCTGCCGGTAGGCATAGCCCTGATAGATGTCGCGCACCGCGCTGTCCTGATCCAGCGTGCTCTGCAGCGCCTGCCGGAAGTAGGTCTGGGCGAAGATCTTGCCCATCACCGTGGGGTTGTTGTAGTTCAGGCAGAAGTAGCGGATGTTGTAGGCGATCTGCGGGATCAGCTTGTGGCTGGCGGCCAGCGGGTTGGCCCCGCCGACGGTCGGGTCGGTGGTCGGCTCGGTGGCGAAGCTGAGCGGCAGGTAGCCG
>DATFHF010000015.1:0-10847 GCA_035248685.1 Jatrophihabitans sp. | reverse complement strand
CGGCGCCGCCCCGATCGAGAAATCGTCTGCCACGGGATTGACGGTCAGCGACACCGAGCTGGTGTGGGTGGCCGAAGCCCCGGTGCCGGTCACCACCAACGAGTACGTCCCGGCCGTCGTACTCGACCCGGCCGTGATGGTCATAGTCGAACTGCCACCGGCTGTCACCGAGCTCGGACTGAACGACACCGTTACTCCAGAAGGCAAACCGCTCACGCTCAATGCCACGCTCTGCGGATTGCCACTGGTCACCGCGGTACTGATGCTGGACGAGCCAGACTGCCCCGCCGTCACCGACACCGACGACGGCGCCGCCCCGATCGAGAAATCGTCCGGTGGCGGTGGTGGAGCAGCAGGTTTGAACAGGGCCAGGCCCGCGGCCCAATACATCGTGTTCGTAAAGGTCGCCGCGAAGCTCTGTGCCGGCGTGCCGGTCACCGCCTGCGAACCACTGACCACCGTAACGATGTTGGTGCCGGTGGTGGTCTGCTGCGGCCCGACGGTGTAGCCCGGTGCGCTGACCGACATGGTTTGCGCGTTGTTATGACCGGCGACGAAGCCGACCGCCAGCTCGTTGGCCATCGCCGGTATCACGCTGCCCGAGTTGGCCGATTTCGAACTGGATACCGTACCTACCGCTACATCCAGCGGGTTGGTGGCCGCGACACCGGTGTACTCCTGGACCCGCAAGGCGACCGATGCGGTGGTGGTTACCGTGACCGACCGGACCGGCAACGCGTTCGCGGCATACCAGATCTCGCCGTCCGAGTTCTGTCCGGACAGCGCGAAACCACCGGCCTTCGTCCAGGTATTCCTGCCGTCGCTGACCGCGGTGATCGGCTTGGTTATCCCGGTGAACACGCCCGCGGTCAGCACCAGCAGGTCACCGTTCGCGCTGGTTCCCGGCAGGGTGACGGTGATGGTCGACGAGCCGGCACTCTGGACGAGCGTCGGCGCGCCGGTGGACGGCGGAGTCGTCACGGTCACCGGGCCGCCGGGTGCTGAGACGTTGCCGGCTCCGTCCCGGGCGATGACCGTGTACTGGTAACTGGTGGCCGGGCTGGCGGTGGTGTCCAAATAGTTCGTGCTCGGCGGCGTGCTGGAGCCGATGGTTACCCCGTTGCGCTGCACGTCGTAGCTGATTACCCCTATGTTGTCGGTGGATGCGGTCCAGGACAGCGACGCCACCGTGCCGGACGGAGAGGTTCCGACCAGATTGGTCGGCGTGCTGGGCGGTGACGTATCCGCGGTCCACTGGGCGGTGGCCGGCGTCGGGTCCGTCCCGTTGGCGGTAGTGGCCGCGACGCTGAAGCTGTGCTGCCCGGCGCTGAGCCCGGTGTAGGTAACCGGGCTGGTGCACGGGCTGGCCGCCGCGCCGTCCAGGCTGCACGCGAGGGTGGCACCGGCCCTAGTCGAATGGAAGCTAAGCGTCGTGCTGCTGGTGGTGAGCGGCGGTGCGTTGTCGATGACGGTGTCCGGGACGTTGGAGAAGGTGTAGCTCTGCACGTCGAAGGTGTGGCCGGTTTCGTCCGTCGGCGCAACGGTAACCGTCATGCCGGACACGGTGACCTTGAGGAAGTGGAAGACCTGCGCGGCCGAGGTCGGAACCGGCGCGCTGCCGCAGCTGGTGCCGGTCAGCGTGGTCGGCGACCAGCCCAGGGCGTAAGCGTCATATGAGTGGCACGGGCCGATCGGTGCCAGGATGCCACCGCCGCCGCCGGTGACATAACTGACCGGCATGCCTGGCGCGCTCGGCGTATTCCGTTCGTAGTTATGCGCGTGACCGTTGAACACCAGGTCGACGCCGTACTGCCCGAGCAACCCCTCCAGGCCGTTGAGGCCTTGCAGCGAGGTGTCCGAGCTCTGGCTGGGGCTGTCGGAATACAGCGGGTAGTGGAAGAACGCGAACTTCAGCGCGCTCGAGTGGGTCTTCAGGTCGTTGAGCAACCAGGTGTATTCCGGCGTGCCGGGTGCGAAATGCGCAGCTGCGTCGTTGGCATAGACGTTGGCGGTGCCGTTGTTGCCGTCCCCCCAAGCCGAATCCAGGACGTAGAAGCGGGCCTGGCCGGCATCGAAGGCGTACCACTCGCTGGCGTAGTTGGACGAGGCCGAACCGTTCACGCAGCAATAGACGTCGTTCTGGTACCGGCCGGCCGACGACGACACCGCGCTGTCCTGGGTCCAGGTGGTGATGTCGGTGTGCGCCGGACCGCTGAGCCCGTGATTGCCGGCAGCCGGGAACAGCGGGATGCTGCTGCCGGCCACGGTCCAGAACGAGGGGCCGAAGATGGCGCTGGTATCGGCGCCGGTCTGCTGCAGGTCGCCGTAGTTGAGTTGGCTGCCGTTCGGATAGCCGTTGTCGCCGACGGTGACCGCGAACCGCGCACCGCTCGCCGCGATTTGGGCGAACAGGTTGCTCTGGTCGGCATTCGCGCCGAGCGAGTCGACCTGCCCCCAGTCACCGAAGACGTCGAAGCTGAACGGGGTTGCGTCACCGGCCGCGACCTGGGTCTGGAACTGCGGCGAACTGTTGGCCGCCAGCAGGTCGGTCGCCGCCAGCAGCGGCCGGTAGCAATACCGGCCCTGTCCGGGCAGGTTCAGCGATGCCTTCCATTGGTACTCGCTCACCGTCCCGACCAGGATGGTCGAGTTCGTGGCTGTCAGGGTATGCGACAGGGTGCACGCGCCGGCGGTGACCGGGCCCCACTGCAACGAGCCGGTTGTCGCGGACTGATCGGTGGCCCAGTTGACGTTCACATGGGTACCTACCAGATCGGTCAGGTAGGGCGCGCGCAGCAGCGCCGGATTCCAGCCGGTGATGGCGGCCGCCGGCGCTGGTGTGACCATCGCCAGCATGACGAGCGCGGCGGCTAGGCAGCCGCCAAGCACCCTCGCGCGCACGCAAGACATCGAGTCCCCCGACCCTCGTTATCTCTTGTAGCAGAGCATCCTAACAGAGTTTTGATACCCGGCCGACTGCCGGTGTTTCCGAGAATCACCGCCAGAGCAGGCTGCCGGCCAGGCCGAGCATGATCGTCCCGGACGCCATCGCAACCAGCCGCTGACCGCGCGGCCCGCGCAAGGCGTGGCCGAGCACCGCTCCGCTGCCGGCCAGCGTCAACTGCCAGCTGGCCGAAGCGCCGAGCACCCCGATCGGGAACAGCACGGCGGCGCCGAACGTGCCGGCAGCACCGTGCGATCCGCCCAACACGATCGCCATGAAGTAGATCAGGGTGGCCGGGTTCACCGCGGTCAACGCGAGCAGGGCCAGGTAGCTACGTAACGGGGTCAATCGCACTGCGCCGACCAGGTCAGCCGAGCTAACCGGACGGACTGCCCGAGCGATGGTACGGCCGGCCAGGACCACCAGAACGGCCGCGGCCAGATAGCTCAGCGGCGTGGCCACCGGTCGCAGCGACCGGGCCAGCCCCACTCCACCGACGGTGGCCAGCACCGCGAAGATCCCATCGGTGCTGGCAACCCCGAGCGCGGCCGCGGCAGCGACGCCGAACCGCTCCTGGGCACCCAGGCCGATCAGGTAAGTACCGATCGCACCGAGCGGCAACGCGACACCGTAGCCGGCAACCACGCCGGCCAGCAGCGCGCCGATCATCGCTGCCGCGCAACACGTCCTTCCGGTCGGACCGACTGCTGCCCGAACACATCCGCGGACGGCGAAGTGAACACCGGGCAGCGTGGGATCGGGGCGGTCATGCCGCACACCATGGCAGCTCTGCCATCGTCGCGCCAGCGGTTATTCGCGCGAGCGAGGTTAGAACGATGGTAGTTCGAAGGGGGTCATGGTCAGGCCGCTTTCGCCACGCACCGTGCGAATCGAGCCGTCGTCGGCGAACTCGTAGCTCAGCGGCTCGCCGTAGGCGCCGCCGCCCGAGCCGCCGACGATCCGCAGCGTGGACCGGTCGACCACCTCCAGCGGCGTGGGATCTTCGGCCGGGTTGACCACCGTGGGGTTCAGCAGGAACAGCCGGCCACCGATCGACGCCACGTCCTGCACGCCCCACAGCAGGCTGAACCGTCCGACGAACCGCTCCGGATCGTCGGCCGGCTGGTGCGAGGCCGACTTGGCCAGATCCAGCAGTCGAAACAGCCCTGCCGCCAGCGGCTCGGCCGGACCGTCGATGGCGTTGGTCAACACCGACACCACCAACCCGGTCTCGGCGCAGCCGAACGTCCGGGTGATGTGGCCCGGGTAGCCGCCGCTATGTCCGAATACCTCGCGTTCGCCGATCCTGCCCAGCATCAGCCCCAGTCCATAACCGGAATCGGCACCCTTCATGTCCCACAGCCGGTGTCGCATCAGCCGCAGCGCGTCCGCGCCGAGCAATGCGTCCTGGCCGGGCAGCAGTGCGGTGTAGAAGGCCACCAGGTCCGCGGCGGTGGCATAGCAACCGGTGGCGGCGGCCAGCGCCCCGGTGTTGACGTGACTCAGCACCTGGCGCTGCCGGCCGGTGGACAATGCGCTGTGGCCAGCGGCAAGATCGGCCAGCCGGGCCTCGTTCAGATCGGCGCCGCAATCCTTCAACCCCAGCCGGTCGACGACGGCGGTAGCCAACTGCTCACCGAAGCTTCGCCCGGTCACCTCTTCGATCACCAAACCGAGCAGGCCGTAGCCGATGTTGGAGTACTTGAACCGGTCGTTGCGGGCCAACACCGCCGCACTCGGCAGCGCGGCGATGGCCAGCAGGGTGTCCCGGTCCGGAAACTCCCGCCACAGCTGCCAAAAGTCGCCATCGACACTGTCGCGGATCACGCCGCCGCCATGTGCCAGCAACTCGCCGATGGTCACCGCGGCCAGACCGCTGCCGGCCAGGTCGGGCAATCGGCTGCCGACCGGATCGTCCAGCCGCAGCTTGCCCTGCTCCAGCAGCTGGAGCACCGCCACCGCGGCAAAGCTCTTGGAATGCGAGGCAATCCGGAACAAGTGCCGCTCGGTCAACCGCTCGCCGGTGTCCAGATCCGCGCTGCCGAACGCCGCCGAAAGCACCGGCTCACCGTGTTCGGCGGCAGCCACCTGCACGCCGGGCACCCGCAAGTACCACTGCCGGTAGGCCAGCCAGCTGCGGTAGTAGTCCACGGTGCCCTGGTCCAACACGGTCATCGGCAGGCTCGCCTTCGGCTCAGGCCGGCAGCGGCGCCGACCCAGCAATTGTGCGATAACCGTGCTCAGCGCCGGCAGCCGGCCGTCGGCCCGGTATAGGTCGGCGAGCGCAGCACGATCAGATCCCCTTGCCGGAACAGGGTGTCGAAGCCGGCGGCCCTGGCCCTGGCCAGCACCACCCCGGGTGGGTCGAGTTGGAAACCGACTTCCCGCTGGGACAGATCCAGTACCAGGTAGTCGGTGCGCGGCGTGGGAATGCCCGGCAGCGTCACCCGGTCCCGGTTGGTGAGCTGCGGCGCAAGCCGATCATCCATCGACACGCACACCCCGACCGGCACCTGCGCGACGGCGGCTCGCTGATCGCGCAGGTGCTGGGTCACCTCGAACGCCCGGCCGTTGAGCATCCGCCGGAACACCTCGGGCGCCACCGAGTCGTGGATGGTCAGCAGCACCGGAACCGCCAGCAGCCAGCCCAGCAGCACCACCCGCAGCCCGCGCCTGGACCAGATCCCCAGCCGGTCGGCCCCGTCCACCATCGCCAGCACCAGGACCAGCCACGGCAACGCGTTGTAGTGGTAGTGGGTCGTCCACACCATGTAACGGGAGTTGAAGAAGCGTTCGGCCAGCAGCGGCACCGCGATCAGGAAATACCTCGACCGCAACGGCAGAAACGCCAACGGGACGAGCAGGTAACCGAGTGTCTGTACCTTCACCGACGGGGTCACGAACAAGCGCCCGGCGTGTACCGGATGGGCCAGGATGTTGCCGACCGCATGCGGCAGGTCCGGACCGAGCGCGTCGAAGGTCCAGTAGGCGAACCGGCCGTTCGGCGCGAACGCCGGTATCACCAGCGAGGTCACCACCAGGTAGCCGAGTACCCCGGCCGCGATCAGCACCCACCCGGTCCAGGCCGGCCGCCGGCGGCGCAGCAGCCGCAACAAGCCCAGCACCACCAGTAACACGCCCATGTCCTCGCGCACCAGCAACAGCAAGCCGGCGGTCAGCAGCAGCACCCGGTCGTCGTCGCGATCCAGCGCGTCGATCGCCGCCGCCAGCAACGGAATCGCATATGCGATCTCGTGAAAGTCGAAATCCACCATCGCCTGGATGGCCCAGCCGCAGCCGTAGCCGGCGGCAATCACCAGCGCCGCAGGGCTGGAAACCCGGCGGGCCGCGAACGCGTGGACGAACGGCACCGACGCCGCGATCAGCGTGGCCTGGCCGACCAGCAACACGTCCGGGCTGTTCCACAACCAGTAGAACGGGGCGGCAATGGCGATGATCGGGTGGAAGTGATCGGCGAAGATGTTGTAATGGCTGCCCTTCAGCGGCACCAGCGGCGCCCGGAAATGCGCGTAGTTGCGCACCGCCTGGTCGAAGATGCCCAAGTCGTAGCCGGCGGTCAGATAGGTGACCTGTCGGCTCACCGCATAGCCGGCATATACCAGGAACAGCGCCAAGGTCAGGCACAGCACCGGGATCCGGTGCCGAACCGCGCGCCCGGCTGTCCGGGCCAGTTGGGCGGTGCGTGCCAACCTGACACCCGTCCCTTCCCGGCTTGCAGCTGGACAGCTCGCGCTCTCGATCGTCCGGTCAGCTTGTCACAACGGTTCATGGCGGTAACCGGCGGCAACGCCCACGCCCCGGTCACCGCCGGCCGGAAACCATGGCGTATCCGGCCGAACCGGACCGCCGGCCGGCCGCACGACATGCCGGGTGATGTGCGTCGGCCATGGTTCTGCGATCATGTGCTATATGCATGGCGACCGCGAAACCATCGCTTCGGTCGAGCCGGCCAATCCAGGCACCGGCTCGGAGGCACCGGTCGAGATCGGTAGCCAGATCACCGACCAGTTTCCTGCCGGCACCGAGGACGCGCTGGCGGCGGCGCGGTACAAGCAGGCGGCTGCCAGCGCCCGGCTCGCCGAGGCGCACGACGAGGCCCAGTCGCTGATCTCTGACGCCACCAACCAGGCGATGCTGATTGCGCTCGCTGCCGAACAGGCCGCCGAGCAACTGCTGACCGACGCCCGGACGGAAGCCGATGAGCTGGTGGCCTCGGCCCGGGCAACCGCCGGCGCGTTCCGCGGCCAGGCCGAGGAGCTGGTGCAGGCCGCCGAGCGGGAGGCAGCCGGCCGGCTGGCCGACCAAACCGACGAACTCGCCGCCCAGCGCGCCGAACACGAACGACAACTAGCCGACGAGCAGGAGCGGAGCAGCAGCCGAGCCGAGCAGATCCTGACCGACGCGGACGGGCTGGCCGCCCGCCGGCTCGCCGAGGCCGGAGCCGAAGCCGAGCAGATGCTGCTTGCGGCTCAGCAGCGTGCGAACGAGATCGTCGCAGCCGCCGAGGCCGAGCGGCTGGCGGCGGCCGAACAGGCCCGGGCTTTGGTCCAGCAGGCCCGCGACGATGCCGGCACCGAGCTGGCCGCCGCCGCCGAGCAGATCAGTTGGACCCGGCAGACCGTCGCCGGCCTGCTGGAGGCGGCGGAGTTGGAGGCCCGGCGGATCACCAGTGCGGCACACGGCGAAGCGGCGGCCGCGGTCCAGCAGGTCCGGCAGCGGCTGCGCACCGTGCTGGCCACCACCGGCAACACGCTGCGCCAGCGCCGGGCCGGACTGGCGGCTGAGGTGCTCGCTACCCAGCAGCGAATCGAGCAGGAGCTGGCTGAGGCTCAGTCCGAAGCCGACCACCTTCGCGCCCGCGCCCGCATCGAAGCCGAGCAGTTGGTGGCCGAAGCGCAAGGCATCGCCGACCAACATCACCAGCGGGCCGAGCGCCGGCTGGCTGAGGCCGAAGCCGGTGCCCGGGCGGTGCGCGAGCAGGTGGCCGAGCAGGTGGGCACGTCCCAGCGTGAGCTGCACCAGCTTCGCCGAGCCACCCGGGCCGAGGCGACCGAACTGATGGCCACCGCCCGGGCCGAGGCCGACGAGATGCGGGCCGCCGCCCGGCGGGTGCTCGCCGATGCCCGGTCCGAGCTGGCCGCGCTGACCCGGCGGCGGGACGCGATCGCCGCCGAGCTCGGGCAGCTGTCCGGAGTGATCGAGGCGCTGGCGGTGGCCGAGGGGCGGCCGCCGCCCGACGATGCGCCGGCCGTGACTGCCGGTCCGCCGGAACTCCCGGCCAGGTCGGCCGAGGACACCGACGTGCTGCCACCGGTGTCGGCCGGAATCGAACCGGTCGCCGCGGCACCGACGGCGGAGCGAGCCGAGGAGGACTACCACGATGAGATCGACGAGGAGGACTACGACGACGAAGACGCGCACGACTCCCGAGACCGCTTCCTACTCGACGAGATGATGAGAGCCGAATGACCGAGAGCACCCAACAGTTTCGGACCGTGATGCGTGGCTATGAGCCCGGCCAGGTCGACCGTCGGCTGGCTGAGCTGACCGCGGCGCTCGCCGCCGCGCGACAGGAGGCGTCCAACCACGCCGGTCGCGCCGAACAGCTCGCCGCCTCCGAAGCGGCGGCCCGGCGGGCGGCCGCTGCCGCGAACACCAAGCCGGCCGAGCCGAGCTTTGCCGCGCTGGGTGAGCGGATCGGCACGATCCTCACGCTGGCCACCGAAGAGGCTGCGCACATCAAGGAGACCGCCGCGTCGGAGGTACGCAAGCAGCTCGGCGAGGTCGAGGCCGCCAGTGCCAAGGTCCGGGCGGACGCCGATCGCTACGCGGCGGAGACTCGATCGGGCGCCGAACGGGAGGCGGCTCGGCTGTTGCACGAGGCCAAGCGGAGCGCCGAGCAGTTGCTGGATGAGGCGAACCGCCAGGCCACCACCCGCCGGGAGGAGGCCGAAGCCATCTACGAGCAGCAGCGCGCGCAGGCGGCGCAAGCCGCCAATGACTTCGAGCAGACCCTGGCCGATCGGCGCGCCAAGGCTGAAGAGGATTTTCGGCAGAGCACCGCGGCCGTCGAACAGCGGTTGCGAGCCAGCCAGCAGCATGCCGAGCAGTTACGAGCCGAGACCGAACGGGCCAGCGCCGAGGCGTCCCGCAAGGCGGCCCAGCTCACCGCCGAATCGGAGCAGAAGGCCGAGCAGATCGTCGCCGAGGCCAAGGCGCGGGCAGACCGGATCCGAGCCGAATCCGAGCGGGAACTGGCCGCCGCCACCCAGCGTCGGGACAGCATCAATGCGCAGCTGACCAATGTCCGCCAGATGCTGTCGACGCTGTCCGGCGCGGCCCCGACGGTGGTCGATCCGGCCAAACTGGAGGCCGCCGGTCCGGCGCCGACCAAGGCACCGCCTGCGCCGACCGAGCCGGCCAAGGCCCAAACGGCCAAGCCGGAACCGACCATGGCCGAGCCCCCGAAGGCCGAGCCTCCGAAGGCCGACGCTCCGGTGGAGGAAGCTAAGGCAGAAGCAGAGCCGGCGAAGAGCACGGCCGGACCCCAGCCCAAGGGCTGACCAGCGCGCTACCGATCCGAGTCGGGACGGTAGCCGCCCGGCTGGTACTGGCCGCGCCTGGTCGAGTCGGCTTCGATCAGCCGGTTCAGGGTCTGCTGGACCTCGTTGGCGCGTGGGATGTTGACCAGCGTCTCCTGGCCGTTTTCGCCGGCCGACTCGATGTGCAACGTGCCGGCCCGGAAGATCCGGTCGGCCAGCGTCTGCTCGTAAGCCACGTCGCTGATCCGTCCCAGCTGGATGTCACGGCCGACGTGCTTGAGCACTCCGCGACGGATGAGTACCCGGTGAGTGGTGAACACGTAATGCGTGGAACGCCAGCGGATCAGTGGTGTCAGGGTGAGCCAGATCAGCAACACCAGGGCGACGACGATGATCGCCACCAGCAGGGCCTGGTGTGCGGTGTGATGGGTGTCAGAGTTGGGCAGGTAGGCGATGCCGAGGCCGACCAGCACACAGATCACGATGAATGCCGCGGTGGCTGGGATCAGGGTCAGCCAATGCGGGTGCAGGTGCTCGACGACCTCTTCGTCATCGGCCAGCAGCTTTTCTGGATAGGGCATCTGACGCCAGCTCCTCACCCGACGGATCGACGAAACGGCCACCGGCCGCGATGTGGGGCCTACGTTAGCGAGAAATCGACCGGGTGTGGGTCACATCGCCGGCAGCAATTGCAAGCACCGCGGAGCCATCGTCCGGCTGGACGACCAGCTGACCGGCCGGATCGACGTCCAGCGCCAGCCCGGGCACGGTCCGGTCCGGTAGCTGCACCGTCACCCGTTGGCCGATGGTCCGGCAGCTGGAGCGGTATTCATCGGCCAGCCCACTGCGCTGGGCGTCGCCGTCATCGGCCGTCCAGGGGCCCAGTACGGCATCGAACTCGGTCAGGAACTGCGCCAGCAACACCGACCGATCCAGTTGTCGGCTGCCCTGGAGAGCAAGCGAGGTCGCGGTGGCTACCGGTAATTCCGTTGCAGTCAGCGTCACGTTGAGCCCGACCCCGACCACCACCGCATCGTCGGTTGCCTGCGCCAGAATGCCGGCCACCTTGCTGTCGTCCGCGCCCAGCAGCAGATCGTTCGGCCACTTCAGCCGGGCGCCGGCACCGACCGCGCGGCACAGGGCCAGCCCGGCCAGCAGCGGCAGCCAGCCCCAGGCGGCCACCGGGACGGTCGGGCGCAATAGCGTCGAGAAGGTCAGGCCGGCTCCGCGCGGGCTGCTCCACTGCCGGTCCAGCCGGCCCCGGCCGCCGGTTTGCAGCTCGGCGGCCAGCACGGTGCGGTCCGCGGCCCCGGCGGCCGCTGCCACCAGCAGGTCGCTGT
>DATFHF010000014.1:0-86230 GCA_035248685.1 Jatrophihabitans sp. | reverse complement strand
GTCCAAGGTGGCGATGGACACCCCGGACGTGCCGACCTTGCCGTAGATATCAGGGCGTTCACCGGGATCGCGGCCGTACAACGTCACCGAGTCGAACGCGGTGGACAGCCGGGTGGCCGGCTGCCCCTCGGACAGCAGGTGGAAGCGGCGATTGGTGCGGAAGGCGTCGCCCTCGCCGGCGAACATCCGGGCCGGGTCCTCGTTGTCCCGCTTGAACGGGAACACCCCTGCGGTATACGGGAAATAACCGGGCAGGTTCTCCGACCGCAGGAACCGCAACAGCTCGCCCTGATCGGTGTACCGGGGCAGCGCCACCCGGCGTACCTGGTTGCCGGACAGCGTGCTGCGGGTGAGCGCGGTGTGCAGTTCCCGGTCGCGAATCCGTACCACCAGCTCGTCACCGGAGTAGTCGGCCACGGTTTGCGGCCATGCCTCGAGCGCGCTGACCGTCGCCGGGTCGAGCTCGGCGGCCACCTGCTCGCTGGCTTCGCGCAGCGGTTCCAAGTCGCCGACCAGCTCGCGACTGGTCTGCAAAGCCTGCCGATTGCGTACCAACGACACCTGACGCTCGGTGGCGGCGTGATAGCCGCGGACGGTGTCGGCGATCTCGGCCAGGTAGCGCACCCGGTTGGCCGGCACCGGCGTGGTCAGGCCGGTCGAGGCTCGTACCGACACCCGGGGCAACACGCCGTCCCCGGCCGGCAGGCCCTTGTCGATCAACAGCTGAAGCAGGTGCTGGTACAGCGCGGTCACGCCGTCGTCGTTGTAGCTTGCCGCACTCGTCCCGAACACCGGCATGTCCTGCCAGGACTGGCCGAACGACTCGCGATTGCGCACCAGTTGCCGAGCCACATCGCGGCGGGCGTCCTCGGATCCGCGCCGCTCGTACTTGTTGATCGCGACCACGTCGGCGAAGTCGAGCATGTCGATCTTCTCCAGCTGGGACGCGGCACCGAACTCGGCGGTCATCACGTACAGCGAGCAGTCGGTCAGGTTGACGATGCCCGAATCGCCCTGGCCGATGCCGGGCGTCTCCACGATGATCAGGTCGAAGCCGGCGGTACGGCAGGCGGCTATCGCGTCCGGCAGGCTGGGCGGGATCTCCGAGCCGCTGCCGCGGGTGGCCAGCGAGCGGAAGTACACCTGGTCCGCGCCGAGGCTGTTCATCCGGATCCGGTCACCGAGCAGCGCGCCGCCGGCCTTGCGGCGCGTGGGGTCGATCGCCAGCACCGCGACCCGAACCTTGTCCTGCTGGTCCACCCGGATCCGCCGGATCAGCTCGTCGGTCAGCGATGACTTGCCCGAGCCGCCGGTGCCGGTGATGCCGAGCACCACGCCGGAGCCGGTCCGGCTGCGCAGTTCGGCCAGCGCGGCCTCCGACAATTCGCCGAGTTGCAATAGTGAGATGGTGCGGGCCAGCGCCGCCGTCTCGCCGGCGCGCACCCGGCTCAGCAGGTCCGACCCGGGGTCGGCCGGCGACCGGTCGGATTCGGCGATGATGGTGTTGACCATTCGGGCCAGGCCGAGCTGCTGGCCGTCCTCCGGCGAGAAGATCCGAGCCACGCCGACCGAGTGCAGGTACTCGATCTCCTCGGCGACGATGGTGCCGCCACCGCCGCCATACACCTTGATGTCGGACGCGCCGCGCTCAGCAAGCAGCTTGACCAGGTACTCGAAGTACTCGACGTGGCCGCCCTGGTAGGAGCTGATCGCCACCGCTTGGACGTCCTCCTGGATGGCGGCGGTCACCACCTCGTCCACCGAACGGTTGTGCCCGAGGTGGATCACCTCGGCGCCCTGGGACTGCAGAATCCGGCGCATGATGTTGATGGCCGCGTCGTGGCCGTCGAACAGGGCAGCCGCGGTCAGCACCCGGATCGGATGCTGGGGCACGTGCAGGTCAGACACAGTCAGCTCCCAAAGGCGCTTGCGCCGGGCCCGGCGAGGTGGTCTGCGGGGCCAGTTACTAGGACGTCCTAGTAAACCACGGTACCCGGCAAAACCGGTATCTAGGTATGGCCGTTTCGGCCGGTCAACGCGGCGGTCAGCTCGTTCCGAGCGGTGACCAGCGACGGTCCGTACCAGGTCAGCAGCCGGCCACTGACCAGCACGGTGCGCGGGCCGTCGGCGGCGAAGGCTTCCGGGCCGTCGGTCGCGCTGAACGGGTACGGCTCGTCCGGCAGCAGCACCAGTTCCGGCCCGGCCGCCATAATGTCACCGACGGTGACCGTCGGGTACCGGTCGGCGTGCTCGGCAAAGACATTGTCGGCGCCGAGCCGGGCCAGCAGGTCGCCGGTGAAGGTACGACTGCCGACCACCATCCAGGGATCGCGCCAGATCGCCACCGCAACCCGGTGCCGGGGACCGATCGCCGGCGGGTGCCACACGGCACGGGCCTGGCTCAGCCAGTCCGGGACCGGGCCGGGCAGCGCCGAATGGAACAGTCGCTCCATCGAGTCGAACGCCTCGTCCAGGGTCTCGATCCTGCTCACCCAGACCGGCACGCCGGCCTGCCGCAGCCGCCGGACGTCCAACTCGCGGTTCTCCTCCTGATTGCAAATCACCAGATCCGGCCGGAGTTCCACGATGGTGCGGATGTCCGGGTTCTTGGTGCCGCGCACCCGGCGTACCTCCAGGTCGGCCGGGTGGCTGCACCAGTCGGTCGCTCCGACCAGCAGCCCCGGCCGAGACCGGGCGATGGCCTCGGTCAATGACGGCACCAGCGAGACCACCCGGCGGGGTGGAGCGGGTAGCGGCACCGGTGCGCCGAGATCGTCATGCAACTCGGGGATCGCTTGACCTGCCATCCGGTCATCGTCGCAGCCGCGGCGCATCGGTTCTGTCGCCGGTGTCTGGCAGCGTCACCGGGGTTGGAACGTCGAAGGGAACTAGTTACCGACCGTGTTCGTACCGTGGGTGTTTGTCTTAACTCACAAACTACGCAAGCACCGCAAGTCCTTCAGGAGTGCCAGTGATACCGGTTCGCAGCGCACGCCGGCTGGAATCGTTCGAGACGATCGAACATTCCGGCGATCCCGGCGTGCGGGTACTCGACCTGGCCGACGTCACCTTCCTAGATCCGGTGCATCTGGTGGGGGTTGCCGCGGTGGCGCACCTGGCTGCCGAGCAGGGCGCTCGGATCCGGCTGACCGGACTCACCGATGACCGAGCCTTCTACGCCGCCCGGATGCGACTCGGCCAGCTGATCGAGGAGTTCGGCGGCGAGCACGCGTTGCCCGCGGTGCGCGGACGGGATCTGCACGACAGCCTGCTCGAGGTGCGTCCGTTGCGTAGCCGGCAGGACGTCCGGGAGCTGACGTCGCTGGTCTACCACCGGGTGGCCGCCAGCGACACCGATGTTGCGCACGCGCTGCACGTCGCGCTGGCCGAGGTCGGCAGCAACGTCTGTGACCATGCCCAGAGCATCGGGTTCATGGCGGCGCAGACCATCGCCGAGCACGGTGTGCTGCGCTTCGCGGTAGCCGACGCCGGGGTGGGCCTGCTCGGCACGCTGGCCACTCGCGGCGCCACCGACGATCAGTCCGCGCTGAACATGGCGCTATCGGGCACCAGTCGGACCTGCCTGCCCGGTCATGGCACCGGCCTACCGCGGACCGTCGACATCGTCAGCGGGCTGGGTGGCGACATTCTGTTGGCCAGCGGCGATGCGGCGACCTCGGCCACCGCCCGGGGTCGGCGACATCGTCGGTTGCACACCCGGTTCCAAGGCACCATCTTCGAAGGTGCGGTACCTGCTACATCCGGCCGGCATCGGCGAGGCGATCTATACGGACACTCGGAGGAATGAAACAATGGGCTCGGCGTTGACGTCGATACGACGAGTTGGTACGAGCGTTGCGCCCGCCCGCCAATGTCTCGCCGCCGCGCCTGGTGAAGGGGGAGACATGGCTGCCCGAACATTGCAACTGCCCCGGCTGGTCGCCGGCCGGGACTTCGCGGCCGACCTGGCCCGTTCGATCGGTGAGGTCAGCGAAGGGGACGTGATCGTCGACGGCAGCCGGCTACTGTCGGGCACGCCGTCCTTCGCGGCCGAACTGGTGCAGCAGCTGCTGGTCGACGGCAAAGCCCGCTCACTGCTGCTGGTCGGCGCGCCGGCCGACTTCGCCGGATACGTCACCGCCGCCGTCCGGGAACTCGGGGTCACCGACCGGTTCGACCTGACCGAGCAACTACCGCACTCGGCCGCCGCGAGCTGATCAACCGGTGACGGCCGATGTCCTAACGCACCTCGGTTCTGTATTACAATATGTCGCATGACGAAGAGACCGATGGTCGAAGGCCTACGACGTCGGGGTCGACCGCGCCTAGGCGACGGACCGAGCACGGTGATACCTGTCCGGATGGATGACGACCTGCTCGAAGCTCTGAACGAGAAGGCTGAGCATGACGGAATCAGCCGGTCTGAGGCCATTCGCGAAGCGGTTCGTGCCTGGACCCACGTCGCCTAGTGCTGGTCCACGAGTCCGCTCTCAGGCACGGCATCGACCCGGAAGACTCGATCTACGCGGCGGAGAATTTCATCTTCGCTGCGCCCGAGTCCGACGAAAGCAGGCACCTCAATCGGTAGTCCTGCCCGAGCCGCTGATCAGCGCCCGGCCGACCGCGTCGTTCATCGCCGCCCAACTGGCCTGCTCCCGCGATGCCGACAGATCCAGCACGCTGACGAAGCTGATTTCAGCAGCGGCCTGCCACTGCCGAAGTGCCTCTCGCACCGGCTCGTCCTCGACTCGACTGACCGCCACCTCCAACGCCGAGCGCGTGTCGTCGAAGTGCTGCTCAGCCTCGCCGAACTCGGCCGTCGGCTGGCCGGGATAGGCCCGGATCAGCTGGCCGTACTCGCGCAACCGCCGGCGCAGTTGCAGCGCGGCGTCCTGGGCGTCCAGCAGCGCCGCCCGTCGACGCTGATACCGGCGGGCATGGCTGTCTCGCACGCTGGTGCTGAGCTGGCTGAACAAGGCCACCAGCAACGACACCACCGCCGCGATCAGCGCCGAATCGATCGCGGCGGCGCCGGCCGACTGTGCCAGGACAAGCATCTGGAACCTCGCACATCTGGATGCCGGAGCACTCATTAGAGCACCACCGGCTGCCGACGGTACGGTCGCCACGACGAGGCGGAACCGACCGGGAGGGCTGGCATGACGGTCGAACTCGGCCCGGCCCAGGTGCGGGCGGCGGCCGCCCGAGTGGCCGGCCTGGTGCGGACCGTCCCGGTCACGCCGATGGGACCGGTAGCCGGCGCTCAGCTGCTGCTGGTGCACGAGTACCTCCAACACACGGGCAGCTTCAAGGCGCGTGGCGCGATGAACCTCACCCAGGCGCACCGACAGGCCGGGACGTTGCCTGCGGCCGGCGTGACCATCGCCTCCGGCGGCAACGCCGGCCTGGCCTGCGCCTGGGCGGCGGCCGCCTGCGGCGTCCGGGCCACGGTGTTCCTGCCGCACACCGCACCGCCGGTAAAGCTGGCCAGGCTGCGCGGCTACGGCGCCGAGGTGCACCTGACCGGCGTGGAATATGCCGACGCGGCGGCGGCCTGCCAGGACTTCGCCGAGCGCAGCGGGGCGTTGCTCTCGCACGCCTACGACAACCCGCTGATCGCGGCCGGCGCCGGCACCTGCGCGGCCGAGCTGCTCGATCAGCGGGCCATCGACACCATCATGGTCGCGGTAGGCGGCGGCGGATTGCTGGGCGGCACCATCGCCGCCACCGAACTCGCCGGCACCCGAGTGGTGGCGGTGGAACCGGCGCGCTGCCAGGCCCTGCACGCCGCGCTGGCCGCCGGCCGGCCGGTGGACGTGCCGGTCGAGTCGGTGGCCGCCGACTCGCTCGGTGCCCGCCGGGTCTCCGAGCTGGCCTGCCGGCTGGCCGATCAAGCCCGGGTCCGGTCGGTGCTGGTGGACGACGAGGCGATCGTCGCCGCCCGCCGCCAACTGTGGCGGGATTGGCGAATCGTGGTGGAACACGGCGGGGCGACCGCGCTGGCCGCCGTGCTGAGCGGCAGCTACCAACCGGCCACCGATGAGCGGGTCGCGGTAGTGCTCTGCGGTGCCAACACGGATCCGTCCGATCTGGCGGCTGCCGGCTAAAGCGGTTCCGCTGGGTGCCGATGAGTGCGTTGCCGGCCGCGGCGGTTGCGCTGCGGACGGCTCAGCGCATAGGTTCGAAATGCGCAGACGCCGTTCTCGGCGTCCGGCTGAACCCGCAGCCCTTCCCGGATCAGGGTCGAGGCAATCCAGCATGTACGACAATTTCCTGCACTTCACCGTCTCGCAGCGCGATCCGCTGCACGCCGAGCAGCTACCCGCCATCGCTGCGCCCACCGAGGTATCAGTCACCGAACCGCTGCCATCGACCGGTTCGCCGTCCGGCTCGGCGGGCTTGGACCCCGAGCTGCTGGTCCTGGCCGATCCGGAGCGGGAGGTGCTGCTGTCCGTCCAGCCGTCGTTCATACAGCGGGCGCCCGTCCCGCTCGACGTGGCGGCGCTGATCGCGGCCACCGACCTGGTCGACGGCGGGCTGCCCGACAGCCAGCTGACCGGCCTGGATGGCTGACCGTCCCCGAGGCCGCCGCGGCGTGCTTTTCGACGTCGACGGCACGCTGGTCGACAGCACCTTCGTGCACACGCTGTGCTGGTGGCAGGCCTTTCGCCAGTCCGATCGGGACATCCCGATGGCCAGCATCCACCGCGCGGTCGGAATGGGATCCGGTGAGCTGACCCGGCATCTGGTGCCGGGCATCGCCGAGTCGGACATTGCCGCGCTGGCAGCCAGCCACGACGCGCTGTACTGCGGCTACTGGCCACGACTGCGTGCGCTGCCCGGCGCCCGGGAGTTGGTTCGCAGCTGCCATCAGGCCGGGCGGATCACGGTGCTGGCGTCGTCGGCGTCCGAGCCGGAACTGCACGCGTTGCTGGCGGTGCTCGACATCGATGAGGCGATCGGGCACACCACCAACTCCGGCGAGGCCGGCGCCGGCAAACCAGCACCGGACCTCATCGTCGCGGCGCTGGACAAGGCCGGCCTGTCCCCCGACGAGGCGATCTTCATCGGCGATTCGGTCTGGGACGTGCAGGCCTGCCAGGCGGCCGGCCTGGACTGCATCGGCCTGGAATGCGGCGGCACCAGCGCCGCCGAACTGAAGCAGGCCGGGGCGGTGGCGACCTTCAAGCACCCGGCCGACCTGCTGGCACACGGTAAGGAACAGCTGACGTGACCCGTTTCGGATACACCCTGATGACCGAGCAGAGCGGGCCGAAGGAATTGGTCCGCTACGCGGTCGGCGCCGAGCAGGCCGGCTTCGATTTCGAGGTGTCCAGCGACCACTACTTTCCCTGGCTGGCGGCGATGGGCCATTCGTCCTACGCCTGGTCGGTGCTGGGCGCGGTGGCACACGCCACCGAGCGTGTCGAGCTGCTGACCTACGTCACCTGCCCGACCATGCGCTACCACCCGGCGGTGGTTGCGCAGAAGGCCGCCACCCTGGGGCTGCTGTCCGACAACCGGTTCCTGCTGGGCCTCGGTTCGGGGGAGAACCTGAACGAGCACGTGGTCGGCGCCGGCTGGCCGAACGTCTCGGTGCGCCAGGAGATGCTGGCCGAAGCGGTCCAGATCATCCGGGCCCTGCACGAGGGCCAGCAGACGAGCTGGGCCGGCGAGCATTTCCGGGTCGACTCGGCAAAGCTCTGGGACCTGCCGGACACCCCGGTGCCGCTGGCCGTGGCGGTGTCCGGCGAGTCGTCGGTAGTCCGGTTCGCCCCACTGGCAGACCACCTGATCGCGGTCGAGCCCGACGCCGAGCTGGTCAGCGGCTGGGACTCCGCGCGCGCCGGCCGACCGGCTTCGCGTAAGATCGGCCAGCTCCCGATCTGCTGGGGACCGGACCGGGACCGGGCGATCCGGCGGGCGCACGAACTGTTCCGCTGGTTCGGCGGCGGCTGGCACGTCAACTCCGACCTGCCGACGCCGGTCGCGTTCGAGGCGGCCAGCCAGTTCGTCCGGCCGGAGGACGTCGCCGACTCGATCGCCTGCGGGCCGGACCTGGACGAGCTGGCCGAGTCGGTAAGGCCTTACTGGGACGCCGGATTCACCGACATCGCACTGGTCCAGGTGGGGGACGAGTCACAGGGCGAATTCCTGGAGTCGGTGGCCGGGCCGCTGCTGGGCAAGCTGCGCGCGGCCGCCCCGGCCGGCTGATCCGCGCCGGCACTCGTCGGTAGGTTCACCGACATGGTGATGGCGCGCATCGGCATCTCGGGCTGGAACTACCCGCCGTGGCGCAAGGACTTCTATCCGGCCGGGCTGCCGCAGCGCGACGAACTGCGCTACGCCGCCGCCAAGCTCAATTCGATCGAGATCAACAGCTCGTTCTATTCGTTGCAACGACCGAGCAGCTATCAACGATGGGTGCTGGAAACCCCGGACGACTTCTGCTTCGCGGTCAAGGGCGGCCGGTTCATCACGCACCTGAAGCGGTTGCGCGACATCGAGGTGCCGCTAGCCAACTTCCTGGCCAGCGGCGTGCTGGTGCTGGGGGACAAGCTCGGACCGCTGCTATGGCAGCTGCCGCCGAGCCTTCAGTGGGACGGCACCACCAGCGAGCGGATCGCGCAATTCCTCGGCCGGTTGCCCAGATCCACCGGGGAAGCCGGTTACCTGGCACGCGGCCATGACAACCGGCTGGCCGGCCGGGCCTGGACCGGCACGCTGGTCGACCAGCCGCTGCGGCACGCCATGGAGGTGCGCCACGACAGCTTCCGAACAAGGGAGTTCCTGGATCTGCTGCGCGAGCACTCGGTGGCGGTGGTGGTGGCCGACACCGCCGGCCGCTGGCCGCAGTTCTTCGATGTCACCGCCGATTTCGCCTACGTCCGACTGCACGGCGCGCAGGAGCTGTACGCCAGCGGCTACACCGACGAGGAGCTGGCCACCTGGGCGCAGCGGCTGCGGAGTTGGCTGGCCGCCGGGCTGGATGTGTTCTGCTATTTCGACAACGACATCAAGGTCCGGGCACCGTACGACGCGATGGCGCTGACCGCCCTGCTCGATCAGACCCGACCGGCCTGACCGGGCGTGACTGGCACACCCGACCAGGCCGATCTTCGCCCACCTCCCGCAGGTCGGTCTCAGGGTTGCCGGTGCCACCAGCTGGCCAGCGCCAACCGCGGCACCAGCCTGGCCGCGTCGACGGTGCCCAGTCCGGAGGCCAGGTCGTAACCCGGCGCCGCGGACGGCCCGGTGACGCCGCCGAAGCTGATGTTGCCGGCCGTGATATCGACCAGGCCGGCCGAATGCACCGCGTGCAGCCGGTACAGCGCGGGGTTGACCAGGCCCAGCCGGTGGTGCGCGAGTTGGCCGGCGAGCGCGACGATGCCGGCGAACATCGGCGCCGCCATGCTGGTGCCACCGGAGATGAACCAGCCGTTGCGGGCCGGGTTGTAGCTCCAGTAGAAAATTCCACCACCGTCGAAGTCAGCGGTCATCGAGACGTCCGGGGTGCCGCGGTGGTTACCGACCACCGAACGGACCCCGTCCTGGTAATCCGGCCGGCCGAACACCTGGCTCAGCCCGCCGCCGGCCGCCCCGAAGTCGTCGTTCCAGACATTGTCCGGCGCGGTTCGGTTGCCGGCATCGTCCAGGTGTAGCTGGGTGCCGCCGAGGCTGGTGACCAGCGGGTCGGACGACGGCCAGGAGTTGACCGGGACCGGGTAGAGGTTGCCGTCGACGGTGTAGTTGGTGACCCCGGTGTCGCCGGACGAGGCGATCATCGTTACCCGGTGCCGGGCGGCGTTCAGGATGGCCGAGCGCAGGTCGAGCAGGCTCTGCGTGCTCGGGAAGGTGTTCTCGGTGGCGCCGAAGCTCTGGCTGATCACGTCGGCCAGGCCGTGATCGATCACGTAGTTCTCGGCCCGGACGATCTCCGGCAGGCCGGTGACGCCCTCGGTCTCGGCGACCGGGGTCTCCACCACCAGGATGTCGGCGCCGGGCGCGACCGCGTGTGCCCAGTCGACGTCCAAGGTGGTTTCCGACGCCCAGGCGAGCCGGGTGTCGTCGGTCGGGTCGAACGGCGGCACCGGGCCGGCCGGCTGGATGATCCGCAGGGACGGCGGGTCCGGCAGACCGAACTGCTGGTCGAAGACGTGCACATCGTTGACCAGGGTCGGTGATCCGAACGAGTCGACGACCGCGATCGTCATGCCGCGGCCGGTGATGCCGTGTGCGTACAGCGGGTCGAGGTCGTAGGCGGCGCGGTACTGGGCGGGGGAGTAGCAGCTCAGGTTGAGCCGCTGCCGGCAGAAGGCGGTGTCCGGCGGGAAAGCCAGCGCGGGTGAGAGCAGCTGGCCGGCCGCCGCCGGGATCACCCGGCTGATCGGGTGGCCGACCGCCGCGCGCCCGCCGCTGCCTGCCGTCGAAGCTGCGCCGATCACCGGCGTGCTAACGAGGCAGAGCACGCCGAGCGTCGCCAGCATGATCGATCGAGGCTTGCAGGCAGGCATCGGGGCGGGCTCCTTCGACTCCCGGCCGGCAGGTCGCCGGTTATCAAGAATCTTGTACCCGGGCAATCGAACCATCTACTTCTATATAGCCCTATTTATGCCGAATGCTCAGTACTTGATGCTTGAGGCAGTATCCGCCCGGAACGCACTGATCCCGGGTCGCCAATAGCGACCCGGGATCAGTGCGTTGTTCATCGGCGCCGTCAGGCGCCAAGCGCGGTCAGTTCTGGTTGCCCTGGGTGTTCTAGCTGGCCGCCGCCAACTGCGGCACGAACTTCGCCGCATCGATGGTGCCGACCCCCGAGGCCATGTCGTAGCCCGGGGTGGCCGCCGGACCGGTCACGCCGGCGAAGGAGATGTCGCCGGAGGTGACATCGACGATGCCGGAAGCGCCCTGCTTGCTCATGTTGTACAGCGCGTGGTTGATGTTGCCGAGGCTGTGCCCGGCCGCCTGCGCAGCCAGCGCCACGATGCCGGCGAACAGCGGGGCAGCCTCGCTGGTGCCGCCGACGATGTGCCAGCCCGCCCGCGCCGGATTGAAGGTGTAGTAGAAGATAGCGCCACCGTCAACGGCCGCGGACATCGAGATGTCCGGAGTGCCACGGCTGTTACCGACCACCGACCGCACGCTGTTCTGGAAGCTCGGCCGGCCGAACACGTGGCTGTCGCCACCGCCACCAGCACCGAAGCCGTCGTTCCACACCACGTCCGGGGTGATCTTGTTGCCCGCGGCGTCCAGGTGCAGCTGGGTGCCGCCGAGGCTGGTCACCAGCGGGTCGGACGACGGCCACGAGTTCACCGCGTACGGGTAGAGCGAGCTGGCGTCGCTCATGTAATTGGTCGCACCGGTGTCGCCGGACGAGGCGAGCACCGTGACGCCGTGGTCGTTGGCGTTCTTGAAGGCCCCGCGCAGGTCCAGGATGCTCTGCGCGGACGGGAAGGTGTCCTCCGTAGCGCCGAAGCTCTGGCTGATCACGTCGGCCAGGTGGTGGTTGATGACGTAGTTCTCGGCCGCCATCATCTCCGGGAGCCCGGTGACACCCTCGGTCTCGGCGACCGGAGTCTCCACCAGCAGGATGTTGGCCCCCGGCGCCACCGCGTGCGCGTACTCGACGTCCAGGGTGGTCTCGGTGGCCCAGCTCCTCATGTCGGAGTTGTTCACGTCGAACGGCGGGACCGGCCCGGCCGGCTGGATGATCTGGAAGGACGGCGGGGCCGGGATGCCGTAGTTCGCGTCGAAGACCGCGAGGTCGTTGGCGATGGTCGGCGAGCCGAACGAGTCCACGATCGCGATGGTGCGGCCCTGGCCCTCGTTGCCCGAGCCCCACAACGGGGCGAGGTCGTAAGCCTTCGCGTACTGGACCGGCGAATAGCAGCTGATGCCGAGATTGGCCTGGCAGTAGGCGGTGTCCGGCGGGAAGGACAGCGTCTGCGCGAGGATATGGTCGGTGACGGCCGGGATCGGCTTGGTGGTCACCGTACGGTGCGCGGTTGCGGGCGACGCGCTGGCCGTCGTACCGACCGCGGCAGTCGCGGTGGCGCCGAGGGCGACAGCGGCGAGCCCCGCGATCGCGATCCGGCTGGATCTGGTGTTCAAAGCACGCATCGTGGCGGGCTCCTTCAGTGGAAGATTGGGCAGGGCGAGTCCCTGGTCCGCAGCTATGGTGAACTACCGACGGTTATCGCACAAGGGTTCGACTCCTGAGGGTTTGCCTTGTGCTAGGCCGAGGTTTGGGCGGTGTGGACGGTGGCTGCCCGGCTTCGGCGACTCAGCTCATTCGGCCGATGACTGGCCGTAATCGGCCAGCGCCTGGGCGGCTTCGGCCAGCTGGTCGGCGTCGAGCAGCCGTGGGGTGCCCAGTTGGCGGGCCCGCCAGGCCAGCTCGGCGGTGTACTCCACCGAGTCGGCCAGGGTCACTGCCACCGGTAGTCCGGTGCCGACCGCCACCAGACCGTGGTTGGCCAGCAGTACCGCGTTGCCCGCACCCAGCGTCCGGACGCAATTGTCGGCGAGCTCGGCGGTGCCGTACCGGGCATACGGCGCGACCGGCACCGGCAGCGCGCCGGCGCCGGCCCGGGCCAGCAGGTAGTGCACCGGCGGCACCGGTTCGCCCAGCACCGCGAAGGTAGTGGCGAACACCGAATGGGTGTGCACCACCGCCGCGACGTCGGACCGCTGCCGGTAGATGGCCAGGTGCAGAGCCAGCTCGGAGGTCGGCAGCAGGTCACCGTCCAGCTGCCGGCCGTCCTGGTCGACCACCGGCACGTCCTCGGCGCGCAACCGCGGATAGTCCACGCCGGTCGGGGTAAGCGCGATGGCGCCGGACTGCCGGTCGCGCACCGAGACGTTGCCGGACGTGCCGCGCAGCAGGCCGGCCGCCAGCAGCTGCCGGCAGGCGTGCACCACCGAGCTTCGGTAATCGGCCAGCAGCACAGTGTTAGCCAATCGCTCCGCTCCTCATCGGTTGCGCTTGCGCTGGCAGAATCGGCTGCTCACTCACACGTGCCTAGGCTACCGGGCATGCGGACCATCGACTGGCACGACGGCGCGATCCGGATCATCGACCAGACCCGGTTGCCGGCCGAACTGGTCACCGTCGACATCCGCGACGTGGACGAGCTGGTAACCCACATCCGGACGCTTGCGGTGCGTGGTGCGATGGCGCTGGGAGTGGCCGGCGCGTTCGGCATGGCGCTGGCCGCCCAACGGGCCGACGAACGCGAGCTCGACCAAGCGTTGGCCACCGCCGCCGACCGGCTGATCGGCGCCCGGCCGACCGCGGTCAACCTGTCCTGGGGCGTCCACCAGGTCCTGGCCGCTCGAGCCGGCGGTGCCGACCGGGCCGGCCTGCTTGCAGCGGCGCTCGCCGTGCGCGACGCCGACATCGCCACCGGCAGGGCGCTGAGCGAGCGCGGGGCCGAGCTGCTCAGCGGGTCCCGGCGGGTGCTCACGCACTGCAATGCCGGCGCGCTGGCCGGCGTCGAAATCGGCTCCGCGCTCGGCGTCATCGAGCGGTTGCATGCTCAGGGCCCGCTGCAGATGGTGTACGTCCCGGAGACCCGGCCGCTGCTGCAAGGCAGCCGGCTGACCGCCTGGGAGCTGGGCCGGCACGGCATCCCGCACCGGGTGCTGGTGGACTCCGCCGCGGCCGGCCTGCTGCTGGCCGGCCAGGTCGAGGCGGTGGTGGTGGGTGCCGACCGGATCGCGGCCAACGGCGACGTCGCCAACAAGGTCGGCACCCTGGCGCACGCGCTGGCGGCCAGGCACGCCGGGGTGCCGTTCGTGGTGGCCGCCCCGGAGTCCACCATCGACCTGGCCACCGGGTCCGGCGCCGACATCAACATCGAGCTGCGCGGCCAGGACGAGGTGCTCGCGGTGGCCGGCCACCGAGTCGCCGCACCGGACAGCATGGCCTGGAACCCGGCCTTCGACGTGACACCGGCCGCCCTGGTCACCGCGATCGTCACCGAGCGACGGGTCATCCGGGGACGGCCGGACGCGGCCGGCGACCACCCGGGCGGCGACCCGGGCCTGCACGGTTAGATGAGCGGGTGCCTGGCCACCCACTCGACGAGCACTTTCTGACCACCGTCGCCGACCTGCCCCAGGGTTCCCCGCGCGAACCGGACGCCCCGGTACAGGCCGGCAGCACGCTGACCGTCCGGCTGGCCGAGCAGTTGTTCGACGCGCAGTGCCAGTCCCGGCACTGCGATCTGGCCGCCATTTGGATGCAGTCGCAAGGCCGGGGCTACTACACCATCGGCTCGTCCGGGCATGAGGGGAACGCCGCGGTCGCCGCCGCGCTGCGACCGGACGATCCGGCGCTGCTGCACTACCGCTCCGGCGGCTTCTACTGCGCCCGGGCTCAGCAACGTCCCGGCCACGACCCGGTGGCCGACATCCTGCTCGGGGTGGCCGCCGCCACCGGTGAACCGATCGCCGGCGGCCGGCACAAGGTCTTCGGCAACGCCGACCTTGCCGTTATCCCGCAGACCTCCACCATCGCCTCGCACCTGCCGCGCGCGGTCGGGCTGGCTTTCATGCTGGCCCGGGCCCGTCGGATGGGAATGGCCACCCCGTGGCCGCGCGAAGCCATCGTGGTCACCAGCTTCGGCGATGCCTCGGTCAACCACTCCACCCTGGTCGGCGCCTTCAACACCTCGTCCAACACGGTGTACCAGGGCCTGCCGATGCCGCTGCTGATGGTGTGCGAGGACAACGGCATCGGGATCAGCACCCGCACTCCGGCCGGCTGGATCACCCAACGGTTCTCGGCTCGTCCCGGCCTGCGCTACTTCGCCGCCGACGGCTGCCTGCTGGCCGACGCCTACGACGCCGCCGCACAGGCGGTCGACTACGTCCGGACCGCGCGCAAGCCGGCGTTCCTGCACCTGAAGACGGTGCGCTTCCTCGGCCATGCCGGCTCGGACGCAGAGGTCGGCTACCGCACCCCGGCCGAAATCGCTGCCGACTACGACCGGGATCCGCTGGTGGCCTCCGCGCGACTGCTGGCCGCGGCCGGCGTGGCGAGCGGTGCCGACCTGGTGGCCCGCTACGAGCAGGCGCGGGAGCGTGCACAGCTGACCGCGGAGCGGGCGATGGCCGAACCACAGCTGGCCACCGCCGATCAGGTGATCGCGCCGCTGGCACCCCGCCGGCCGGAGGAGGTGGCCCGGGTCGCCGGTGCCGGCAGCCCGGCGGTGGACCGGGAGGTGGTGTTCACCGGCAAGCTGCCCGAGCAGGAGGGGCCGCTGACCCTGGCCCAGTCGATCAACCGAGCACTGCACGACGAGCTCGCCCGCCGGCCGGAGGCGCTGGTGTTCGGCCAGGACGTGTCGGTGAAGGGTGGCGTGTACGGACTGACCCGCGGGCTGCGCAAGAGCTTCGGCGCGGCCCGGGTGTTCGACACCATCCTGGACGAGCAGGCGATTCTCGGGGTCGGCCTGGGCGCCGCGCTGGCCGGGTTCTTGCCGATTCCCGAGATCCAGTACCTGGCCTACCTACACAATGCCGAGGACCAGTTGCGCGGCGAGGCGGCCACCCTTCAGTTCTTCTCCCAGGGCCGCTACCGCAACCCGATGGTGATCCGGATCGCCGGCCTGGGTTACCAGCGCGGGTTCGGCGGGCACTTCCACAACGACAACTCGGTGGCGGTGCTGCGCGACATCCCCGGCCTGGTGCTCGGCGTGCCGGCACACCCGTCCGATGCGCCGGCCATGCTGCGCACGCTGCTGGCGGCGGCCAGTACCGACGGCACGGTCGGCGTCCTGCTGGAGCCGATTGCCCTGTATCACCAACGGGATCTGATCGAGGGCGACGGATGTTGGCTGGCTCCGTACTCGCCGCCGGAGCAGTGGTCGGCCGAGCACGTCCCGATCGGCAGCGCCCGAACCTGGCCGGTCGGTGCGTCCGGGCCGGCGCAGCTGACCATGCTGACCTTCGGCAACGGGTTGCCGATGAGCCTGCGGGTGGCCGGCGCGCTGGCCGAGGACGGCATCGCCAGCCGGGTGGTGGATCTGCGCTGGCTGGCGCCGCTCCCGGTGGCCGACCTGCTGCGCCAGGCGGAGGCCACCGGTCGGGTGCTGGTGGTGGACGAGACCCGGCGCAACGGTGGCGTGTCCGAGGCGGTGATCGCGGCTCTGGTCGACGGCGGTTTCGGCGGCCGGATCCGGCGGGTGACCAGCGAGGACAGCTTCATCCCGCTCGGGGACGCCGCTCGGGTAGTGCTGCTCAGCGAGCCGACGGTGCTGAGCGCAGCCCGCCAGCTGATCGCCGGCTAGACGCGTTCTCGGCTCTTCGCGCGAGCGCTCATCGCTGGGATTCGCTCCGCTCCTCGCTCGCTGGCGCTCGCTGCGATGCTCACTCATCTCCTGCGCTACTGCCCGGTCAGACGACCACGGTGTGGCTGGCCAGCGTCGTAAAGCAGCAACCGGCGCCCACGTTGGCGGCAATGGTGGTCATCAGATGCAGACCGGCCGGCAGCGTCAGCACGATGCTGTAACCCTGGTCCGGGCCGGCGTGAAATGCGGCAGCCACGTCCGGTCTAGGCACCGGTGCGTGGAACCAGCCCAGGAAGTGGCCGTCGGAGTACACCCCGATCGCCAGCTCCCAGTAGCGGTTGTCCGGGTCGATTGCCCAGCCCACCAGCCGTGCCTTGTGGCCGGGCAGCGCGGTGACGGAGTCCAGGTTGCCGAACGGCATGTGCGGGACGAGCGTGGTCAGCGTCGCACCGGACACGTCGGCGAAGTCTTCGGTCAGCCAGATCTTGCCGTGGGCTACGTCGATGTAGGTGTCGATGCCGACGTAATGCACCGACGTGGACAGGATGTTGAGCCGGTGGCCGTCCTCCGGTGGGACCTCGTCGTACATCGCGTTCTCCAGCGAATCGGCGCCGCGCGAGCTCTGGTCAGTGCTCCAGCCGATGTTCTCCGCCGCCGAGTGCCAGGCCACACCGGCCTGGCTGATCCGGGTGCTGAACACCGGTTCACCGGGCAGCTGGTGCGACAGCACGTTGGCCTGGGCCATCGTCACGTTGTGCCGTCGGGCGCTGCTCATCAGGGCGGTGCTCGAGCCCAACGCCGGCAGGTGGTTGGCGGCGCGCTGGTAGTTCATCAGGTTCAGCACGGTCAGCGCCACGTTTCTTTCGGCGGTGGTCGCAGCCGGGATGGCGGCCGAGGCCGGGCTTGCGGTGCTGACCAGCAGGCCGGTTGCCAGCATCGTCAGCGCCGCTAGCACGGCGGCGAGCTTGCGCGGGGTCGGATGTTTGCGCTGGACCGGATGTTTTTCAAGCGCGGCGTGCGGACGCGGGGCGGATTGGACGTGGGTGGCGGTGTGCGCACTGGCGATTCGGGATGACATCCGTGAGTCCCATCTCAGCGTTCGCCGGCCTCCGGCCGGTCTTCTAGGACCCCCTATCGGCAGCGCACATGCGCACTTGAGCGATCGCCGTCACTTTCGGTGATTGTTTTCGTCGCCCCGGACCGGCCCGGCGATGCGGTCAGCCGGCCGGCGCGAAGCTGGTCAGCACCCGTTCGGCATAACTCATTGATGCTTGAGGGTCTGCGGCGGGCGAACCGACGGTCGGGACGAAGTTCAGGTCGAGGAATACCTCATGGACGCCCTGCTCACCGAGCGTGACGATGTCCTGCCGGATTTGCTGCACGGTGCCGTGCAGCGGCCGCCGCTCGGGTCCGGCATCCTCGGTCAGGTCGAGCACCCCGCGCACGATGAACCGCAGCGCCTCCGGATCCCGGCCGGCCTGCTCGGCGGCCTGCTTCATCACCGCGATGTCGCCGGCGATGCCATGCAGGTCGTGCCGGCTGGCGCTGATCCAGCCGTCGGCAATCCGTCCCACCCGGCGCAGCGCGCGCTCGGCGCCGCCGCCCAGCAGCAGCGGCGGGTGCGGGCGCTGCACCGGCTTGGGCTCGACCCGGGCCGGCGGCACCCGGTAGAACTCGCCCTGGAAGTCCACCACGTCCTGGGTCCAGATCGCCTTCAGGCATTGGACGAACTCCTCGGTGCGGGCGCCCCGACGGGCCTGGTCGACCCCCACCGCGGCGAACTCCTGCTCGGCCCAGCCCAGTCCGAGTCCGGCGTCCAACCGCCCACCGCACACCTGATCGAGCGTGCTGAGCTGCTTGGCGAGCACGATCGGTGAGTAGAACGGGGCGTTCACCACGGCGAAGCCGAGTCGGACCCGTTCGGTCACCGCGGCCAGGTAGGCCAGGCTCACGATCGGGTCCTGCACCGAGCGGTACATCGGTCCCCAGTCGCCCTCGGCCGGATGCAGCAGCCGTTGGAAGGCCCACACCGAGTGGTAGCCGAGCTCCTCGGCCCGCCGGGCGATCGTCACCAGGTTGGCTGGGGTGGCCCAACTACCCGATACCGGCAGCCCGAAACCGAGCTGCGGTTCGCTCACCTGCCGTCCAGCCACTGGCCGCCGAAATACATCAGGTCATCGCTGAGCAGTTCGATCTGGATCCCGTCCGGATCCCGGAAGTACAGCGACTCCTCGATGCCCTGGTCCGGGCCGCCGTACCGGATGCCGGCCTCGTCCAGCCGGCTGCGCAGCTCGGCATGCCGTTGCGGCGTGACCGAGATCGCGATGTGTTGCACCGTGCCGATCGCTTCGACACCCGGCTCCAAGCCGAGGCCAGGAAAGTCGAAGAAGCCGAGCAGCGTCGAGTTGCCCAGGTCGAAGAAGAAGTGCGACGAGCCCGGGTAGTCCCGGTTCTCGACCAGCTCGATCAGCGGAAAGCCCAGCAGCCCCTGGTAAAAGTCGATCGTGGTGGCCGGGTCGCTGCAGATCAGCGCGGCATGGTGAATGCCGCGTCCGGACGATTGCGGCCGGTCGGCGATCGGGATCAGGTACCGCTCCCGCAGTTCGGCTCGGCGTTCGGCCAGCGCCTGCCGTTCGGCTTCGGTCGGCGGCGCCATCAGGTCAGCCGGGAGGTGAGGAAGTCGACGGTGCGTTGCCAGGCGAGCGCGGCCGCATCCGGGTCATAGGTGCCGAGCAGGTTGTGGTCGGCGTGGAAGGCATGGCCGGCCGGGTAGAAGAAGAACTCCACCTCGGAGCCGGACTCCCGCCGGATCTGCTCCTCCTGCTTGCGGGCCTCGGCCGCCGGGTAGAAGGCGTCGTCCTCGCCGTAGTGGCCCTGCACCGCGGCGGTGATGCCGCTGAACTGATCCGGCACGCCCTGGCCCACCCCGTAGAACGGGACCGCCGCGCCGATCTTGTCGCCCTGTTGGGCGGCCAGCATGAGCACGAACCCGCCGCCCATGCAGAAGCCGACCGCGCCGATCTTGCTGGAGGTAACCGCGTCATGGCTCAGCAGGAAGTCCACCGCGCCGGACAGATCCTTGGCAGCCTGTTCCGCCGGCAGCTGCGACATCAGCTCGCCGGCCTCGTCCGAATCGTGGGTGGTCTTGCCGCCGAATAGGTCCGGTGCGAGCGCGACGAAGCCCTGCCCGGCCAGCCGGTTGGCGACGTCGACGATGTAGTCGGTCAGCCCCCACCATTCCTGGATCACGATCACACCAGGCCCGGTACCACCGGCCGGGATCGCGAGATAGCCGTGCGCCTGCCCGCCATTGCTGGCGAAGCTGACGTTCTGAGCTGGATTGTCCTCGGGCACGCGTGTTCCCTCCTCGATGCGGGACGGCCGGTCACCGGCTGACGTCCCGACGGTAATTGGCTGCGCGTAGCACCGGCAACCGGGCCGGCAGCGGTTTGGCAGTCCCGCCGGCCGGCTGGCACGGTAAGGGAATGAATCCGCGGAGGACCGACACCGCCGGCACGCTGGACTGGGCGGTGCCGGCGGCCGAGCTGACCGCCGCCCCGGTCTGGGACTTCCTCGCCGGCTGGAGCCGGGCCGGCGAGGTGCGGGCTGCGCCGATCGACCCGGAGCTGGCCGACACCGCCGCGTTCTGCGAGCGCTACGGCGTGCCGATGGCCGCCTCGGCGAACTGCGTGGTGGTGGCCGGTCGGCGGGCCGGTGAACTCCGGTACGCCGCCGCCGTGGTGCTGGCGGTCGACCGGGCCGACGTCAACGGTGCGCTGCGCAAGGCACTCGACGTCCGCAAGGCATCGTTCGCTCCGATGCCGGACGCGGTGGCCGAGACCGGCATGGAGTACGGCGGAATCACCCCGCTCGGGCTGCCGGCGTCCTGGCCGATCTACCTTGCCGCGCAGGTGGTTGCTGCCGGCCAGGTGGTGATCGGCAGCGGGCTCAGGCGATCCAAACTGCGGCTGGACGGCCAGCTGCTCACCGAGCTGCCGGGCGCGCAGGTGCTGCCGGAACTCTGCCGCTAGCTGGCTCGGTTGGTTAGCGCGGCTGGCTGCCGAGCGCGGCTAGCAGCGCGTCGTGCAGCCGGCCGTTGGACGCGGCCGCATTGCCCTGGTGGATGCCCGGCGTTCCGTCCAACCCGGTGAACCGACCGCCGGCCTCGGTGACGATCGGCGCCAACGCTGCCATGTCCCACAGCGCCAGCTCCGGTTCGGCGGCCAGGTCGACGACGCCCTCGGCCACCAGCATGTAGGACCAGAAGTCGCCGTAGGCCCGAGATCGCCAGACCCGCCGGGTGAGTTCGATGAACGCTGCTAGCCGGCCCGCATCGGCCCAGCCGGACAGCGATGAGTAGGACAGGCTGGCATCGGCCAGCTCGGATACCTGCGACACCGCCAGCCGCCGGGGTTCCGTGCCCAGCGCGCTGGCGAAGGCCCCTTCGCCGTGGGCTGCCCACCACCGCCGGCTTAGGGCCGGGGCGCTGACCACGCCAAGTACCGGAACCCGGTCGACGACCAGCGCGATCAGGCTGGCCCAGACCGGCACGCCGCGGACGAAGTTCTTCGTCCCGTCGATCGGGTCGATCACCCACCCGCGGCGGCTGTCGCCGCTTGCCCCGAACTCCTCGCCGACCACCGCGTCGCCGGGACGGCAGTCGGCCAACCGATCGCGGATCGCCTGTTCGACGGCCCGGTCGGCGTCGGTGACCGGGGTCAGGTCGGGCTTGGCGCTCACCACCAAATCCTCGGCCCGGAACCGCCGGACCGTGATCGCGTCCGCCAGGTCGGCGAGTTCCAGCGCGATGACCAGGTCCGAGTCGGCACTCACCGGCCCAGGCTATCGTCGCGGCATGAGCGAGCATCGGTCCCAGGGCCGGTCCGGCGAGTGGGTGGTTCGGGCGCCAGTGGGCGATTGCAACCGCCCACTTGAGGCGCAAGTGCCCACTCATGGGTCGAACCGGGATTGCGATGCCAGCGTCGAGCGGGCGCGGGCGCTGGCCGAGCCGTCCGCCTTCGAGCAGATCACCGATCCGGCGTTGCGCAAGGTGCTGCGTGCCTACCTGGTGAACGGCCGGCTGCCGGTGCTGCCGCGGGGTGCGACGAAGCGGGCGATGCTGCTGGAGTACCTGGCCACCGCCTTCGAGCCGGGGGTTCGCTATCGGGAGGTGGACGTGAACCAGACCGTTGCGGTATGGAATTCAGACGTTGCCGCGCTGCGCCGCTACCTGGTCGATGCCGGCCTGATGGCTCGGGAGAACGGCCTGTACTGGCGTTGTGGTGGCTGGGTATGACCGAGCTTTCCGACAATCGGCTGGCAGCCTCCAGCCGCTCGGCGGTCGCGCCGTTTCACGTCATGCAGGTGTTCGCCGCCGCCGAGCTGCGTCGGACCGCCGGCTTGCCGGTGTTCAATCTGGCGGTCGGCCAACCGTCCACCGGAGCACCGGCCGCGGTGCGGGCGGCCGCCCGGATCGCAATCGCCGAACAGCAGCTCGGTTACACCGCGGCGGCCGGCATCCCCGCCTTACGTGAGGCGATCGCCGAGCACACCAGGTCCTGGTACGGCATTGAGTTGGACCCGTCCAGCGTGGTGGTCACCACCGGGTCGTCCGGTGGCTTCCTGGCCGCGTTCCTGGCTGCCTTCGACGTCGGCGATGTGGTGGCGATCGCCCGTCCCGGCTACCCGGCCTACCGCAACATCCTGACCGGCCTGGGTTGTCAGGTGCAGGAGTTCGACTGCGGCCCGGACGACGGCTTCGTACCGACCGTTGCCATGCTGGACGAGCTGGATCCGGTTCCGGCCGGCTTGATCCTGGCCTCGCCGGCCAACCCGACCGGCGCGATGATCTCGCCGCCGCGGCTCGGCGAACTGGCCGGCTGGTGCGACGAGCACGGTGTGCGGCTGGTGTCGGATGAGATCTACCACGGCATCAGCTATGCCGAGCGAGCCGGATGTGCTTGGCAGTACGGCCGGAACTCGGTCGTGGTGAACTCGTTCAGCAAGTACTTCTCGATGACCGGATGGCGACTGGGCTGGCTGCTGGTGCCGGACGAGCTGGTGGACGCGGTGGATCGGCTGGTGGGCAACTTCGCGCTCTGCCCACCGGCGGTGTCGCAGCAGGCTGCCGTCGCCGCGTTCAGCGCGTACCCGGAGCTGGACGCCAACGTCGCCCGGTACGCGGACAACCGGGCGTTGTTGTTACAGCGGTTACCGGAGATCGGCTTGGGCCGGTTGGCGCCGGCGGCCGGTGCCTTCTATATCTATGCCGACGTGTCGCGGTTCACCGACGACTCGCTGTCCTGGGTGCGCCGGGTGCTGGCCGACACCGGGGTTGCGCTGGCGCCGGGCGTGGACTTCGACACCGTGCACGGGCATCGGTTCGTGCGATTGTCGTTCGCCGGTGACACCGAAGAGATCGAGCAGGCGGTCGACATGTTGGCGGATTACCTGCGATAACCCCGCCCGCTGTCAGCCCAGGTCGGTGCGGCTGGCCAGCAACCGGCGAAACGCCGCCAGCCGGCTCGGGCTGGAGTAGCCGGCTGCCACCCAGGCATCGAGCCGGCAGCCATCGGCGGCACTCAGGTGCTCGCAGCCGCCCGGACACTGCACCGCGCCGTCCTCCAGATCCGGAAACGCCCACAGCAGGTCCTGCGCGGTGACGTGCGCCAGGCCGAACGACCGAACCCCCGGGGTATCGATCACCCAGCCGTGCAGGGGTGCTGGCAGCCGCAACGCGAACACCGAGGTCGAGGTGTGCCGGCCCTTGCCGACGCTGCTGACCACCCCGGTGCTGCGCAACGCACCCGGCACCAACGCGTTCACCAGGGTCGACTTGCCGACGCCGGAATGGCCGACGAACACGGTGCGCCGGCCGTCCAACAGCTGCCGGATCTCGGTCAAGTCCGCACCGCGCGAGGTCACCACCGCCGGGATGTCGAGCTCGGCGTAGTTGGCCAGCACTTCATCGGGCGGGGCCAGATCCGCCTTGGTCAGCAACAGGATCGGCTCCAGGCCGGCGGTCAGCGCGGCGACCACGCACCGGTCGATCAGCCCGTATACCGGCGGCGGGTCAGCCAGCGCGGCGACGATCAGCAGCTGGTCGGCGTTAGCCACGATCACCCGCTCGTACGGGTCGTTGTCATCGGCGGTGCGGCGCAACACCGTGCGCCGTTCGTCCACCCGGACGATCCGAGTGAGGGTGTCCGGCTCACCGGAGAGGTCGCCGACCACGCCGACCTGGTCGCCGACCGCGATCGCCTTGCGGCCGAGTTCCCGAGCGCGCATCGCGGTCAGCTGGATCTCGCTGCCATCCAACAGCACGGTGAACCTGCCGCGATCCACCGTGATCACCATCGCCGAGGCGGCGTCGGCGTGCGCCGGTCGCTGCTTGGTCCGGGCCCGGCTGCCGTACCTGGTGGGTCGGTTGCGGACGTCGTCCTCGTCCATCCGACGCGGGTCGCGCCGGACCATCAGCCGACCTGCTCGAGCATTGCCGTCCATAGCTGGGGAAACTCGGCCAGCGTCTTGCTGGTGCAGCCGATGTCGTCTACCAGCAGGCCCGGCACCGCCAGGCCGAGTAGCGCGCCGGCCTGGGCCATCCGGTGATCGGCGTAGCTATGCCACAGCGTCGGACGCAGGGTCGCCGGCCGGATCACCAAGCCGTCGGCGGTCTCGCTGACCTGTGCCCCGGCGGCGGCCAGCTCGGTGCGCAACGCGGCCAGCCGGTCGGTCTCGTGCCCGCGGATGTGCGCCACCCCGCTGATCCGGGACTCGCCGTCGGCCAGCGCGGCGAGCACGGCCAGCACCGGGGTGAGTTCGCTGGCCTCGTGCAGATCCGCCAGCACCGGGCCGATAAAGCCGGTGCCGGTCACCGTCAGTCCCCGGTCGTCCAGTACCGTCTCGGCGCCCAGGCCGGCCAGCAGCTCGGGCAGCAGGGCGCCGGGCTGGGTGGTTTCGGCCGGCCAGTGCGGGACGGTCACCGAGCCGCCGGTCACCAGCGCGGCAGCTAGGAACGGTGCCGCGTTGGACAGGTCGGGTTCGATTACCTGATCGGGCAGGTCGAGCTTGCCCGGCTCGACCCGCCAGTGCCCGGGGTCGAGCGTGCGCACGTCGGCGCCGGCTGCGGTCAGCGCGGCGATGGTCATGTCGATGTGCGGCAACGACGGCAAGCCGGCGCCGACGTGCCGGATCTCCGCGCCCCGGTCGAACCGGCCGGCCGCGATCAGCAGCGCCGAGATGAACTGCGAGGACGCCGAGCTGTCGATCTCGATCCGGCCGCCGGGCAGCGCGCCGTGACCGCGCACGGTAAACGGCAGCAGCCCCCAGCCGTCGTCGTCGATCACCGCGCCGGCCTGCCGCAGGCCGTCCAGCAACGCCCGCATCGGGCGCACCCGAGCCGCCGGGTCGCCGTCGAATCGACTGTCGCCATCGGCCAGTGCGGCCAGCGGCGGGACGAACCGCATCACCGTGCCGGCCAGCCCGCAGTCCACGTCGCCGCCGTGCAATGGGCCGGGGGTAACCAGCCAATCATCGCCAAGCTGAATAGCCACCCCGAGCGCGCGCAGCGCGCCGGCCATCAGCTCGGTGTCGCGGGCGCGCAGCGCGCCGACGATCCGGGTGGGCGTGGCGGACAGCGCGGCCAGCACCAGGGTCCGGTTGGTCAGCGACTTCGAGCCGGGCAACGGCACGGTGGTGGCCAGCCGACCGGTGGCCGGGGGAGCGAGCCACGGCTGCTCGGGTGCTGGCATGCCTAACAGTATGGCGGTGCCCGGTTGGCCGATCAGCCGTGATCGCGCCAGGAATGCTCCGGTTGGTAGCCCAGGATCCGGCGGGCTTTGTCGATCGACAGCAGTGTCTCGTGCTCGCCCAACTGCTTGCGCACCTCGACGCCGGGAAACACCGCGGCGGCCAGCGACGCCGACGACCGGGTCATCACGGTGTCGGCGTTGGCGATGATGAACACCTCCGCACCGGTGCCCTGGTACCCGAGCGCGCACCGTACCGCCTGGGCACCGTCCCGCGCGTCGATGTACGCCCACAGGTTCCACTTGCGCAACGTCTCGTCCTGCTGAAAGGCAGCGAAGCCCGGGTAGTCCGCCGGCTCCATGACGTTGGAGAAGCGCAGCCCGATCATCTTCAGCTGCGGATCCCAGCGGCACAGCTGCACCGCCATCTGCTCCTCCAGCGTCTTCACCAATGAATAGGTGGACTCCGGCCGCGGCGGGTAGTCCTCGTCCACCGGCAGGTACGGCGGCGGGGTGTCGAACGGCAGTCCCAGCACGGTCTCGCTGGACGCCCAGACGACGTTGCGGATGCCGGCCAGCCGGGCGGCGGTGAAGACGTTGTAGCTGCTGGTGGCGTTGTTGGCAAAGGTCGCCGCGTTGCCGGTTAGCCCAGGGGCCGGGATGGCGGCCAGGTGCACCAGCGCGTCCAGGCTGTCGTAACGATCTTGGATGCCGGTGAGCGCCTCTACGGTCTGTCCGAAGTCCCGGAAATCAATCTGGACGAACGGGCAGCCCTGTTGCTGCGCCGGAGCGGCCCGGTCGAGGTTGACCACGTCCCAGCCGTGCGCCAGCAGGTCGGCGACCACGGCCCGGCCCAGCTTGCCGCTGCCACCGGTGACCGCGACCCGGCCTGTGATCACCTGTCGCTCACCCGAGTTCCAGCATCTGCTGACCGGCCTGCGCATCATGTTCGACCGGGACGATCAGCTCGGGGCCGTTATTGCTGACCTTACCCACCGCCGGCGACACCACGTACGGCTCCAGCCGAGCCTCCGGGATCCGGTCCAGCAACCGGCGCGCGGTTGCCGGGTCCTCGCTCGAGCAATCCAGCCACGCCGCTTGCAACTCGGCGGGGACGATCACCGGGTTGCGGTCGTGGATCTCGCCCAGCAGGTCGGTCGCCTGCTGGGTGATGATCGTGCAGGTCCACAGCCAGCGATCCGGGTCGTCATCGGCCAGTGCCGGATCCCGCCATAGCTCGTACAACCCGGCCATCGCCAGCAACCGGCCGTCCGGGTCGTGCAGGAAATGCGGCACCTTGCCGTGCTCGGTTTGCTGCCACTCGTAGTAGCCCAGCGCCGGCACCAGGCAGCGCCGGCGACCGGCTGCCTTGCTGAATGCGGGCTTCTCGGTGACCGTCTCGATCCGCGCGTTGATCATCCGGGCACCGCCCTTGCGGTCGGAGGACCAGCTCGGCACCAGCCCCCACCGGACCGTCCGCAGCTGGCGCACCGGGTCGGGCGAGTCGACGATGCCGGGGCCGTCGATCGCCTTCGGCGGCCGGCTCAGCACCACCCGGACCGGGTCGGTCGGGGCGATGTTCCAGGACGGCGGCAGCTCCGGCCCAGTGACCTGCTCGACGTCGAACTCCTCGACCAGGTCGTCGGTAGAGGCTTGGTTGACGTAGCGGCCGCACATGCCTCGATTGTGCCGCACCGCCGACAGGCCGCACCGGCTACCGTGCCAGGCAGGCTCGACAAAGGAGGCGTGGTGGCGGAACTGACCGTCGCAACCCCGGCCGGCGATGCCGCGGTCACGCTGGAGCAGGCCACCGGCGCCGAGCGGTTGCTGGTGATCGGACACGGTGCCGGCGGCTCGGTGCAGTCCTCGGATCTGGTGGCGATCCGCAACGCGTGCCTGGCTGCCGGCATCAGCGTTGCCCGGGTGACCCAGCCCTACCGGTTGGCCGGCCGCCGCACCCCACCGGCAGCCCCAGTGCTCGACCAAGGCTGGGCGGCGGTAGTGGCCGCGCTCGGTCGCCGCAAGGCATTGGCCGGGTTGGATTTCATCTACGCCGGCCGGTCCTCCGGCGCCCGGGTGGCCTGCCGAACCGCCGCCGACCCGGCCGTGACACCACGCCCGATCGCGGTGATCGCAGTGGCATTTCCGGTGCATCCACCGGGCAAACCGGAGAAGTCCCGGCTGCCTGAGCTGGCCGGGGTGCCGCAGCCGGTGCTGGTCGTGCAGGGCCGCAGCGACCCGTTCGGCATGCCGGAGCCGGCGCCCGGCCGGACCGTCCGGCAGGTGGCCGGAGACCACTCGCTCAAGGGATCGACGGCCGAGGCCGCCCGGTTGGTGGTCGAGTGGCTGGCCGAGCTAGCCGGATGACAGAGGGCATGCCAGAGTCGGCACCATGACCGATCCGCTGGCAGATCCGATCCACGACTTCCTGGCCGCCCGGGATTTCCTGCTGAGCAGTCGCGGCGATTACCGCACCGCATACGACCAGTTCTGCTGGCCACGTCCGGAACGGTTCAACTGGGCGCTGGACTACTTCGACGGGGTGCTGGCCAGCGAGCGGGGCGAGCAGGACGCGTTGTGGCTGATCGAGGACGACGGCGCGCAAGGCCGGTACAGCTTCGCCGAACTGTCGGCTCGCTCGTCCCAGCTGGCCGGTTGGCTGGCCGGTCGCGGGGTGAGCCGTGGCATGCGGGTGCTGCTGGTGCTCGGCAATCAGGTCGAACTCTGGGAATCGATGCTGGCCTGCATGAAGCTGGGCGCGGTGATCATCCCGGCAACCACCCTGCTGTCGGTGGCAGATATCGCCGACCGGCTGGAACGTGGCGCGGTCGGAGCGGTGATCGTCCGGTCGGATCTGACGCCGGCCTTCGAAGGCGCCGGCGGCGACTACCTGCCGGTCGCGGTCGGCGAGCCGGCCACCGGCTGGTTGAACTATGCCGACTACCGCGAGCATGAAGGCGAGTTCGTGCCGGACGCGCCGACCGCCGGCACCGACCCGTTGCTGCTCTACTTCACCTCCGGCACCACCTCCCAGCCCAAGCTGGTTGAGCACACCCACCTCAGTTACCCGGTCGGGCACCTGTCCACCATGTACTGGATCGGGCTGCGACCGGGCGACGTGCATCTCAACGTGTCCTCGCCCGGCTGGGCCAAGCACGCCTGGTCCTGCTTCTACGCGCCGTGGAACGCCGGTGCGACCGTGCTGTTGTTCAACTACGTCCGCTTCGACGCCGCCCGATTGTTGGACGTGCTGCGCGACGCCAACGTGACTACCTTCTGCGCGCCGCCCACGGTGTGGCGGATGCTGGTGCAGCAGGATCTGAGCAAGTGGCAATTGGCGTTGCGGGAGCTGGTGGGCGCCGGTGAGCCGCTCAATCCGGAGGTGATCGAGCAGGTCCAGCGCGCTTGGGGCAAGACCGTCCGGGACGGCTTCGGCCAGACCGAGACCACCGCCCAGGTCGGCAACCCGCCCGAGGAACCGGTCAAGCCGGGGTCGATGGGACGGCCGCTGCCCGGTTATCGGGTGGTGCTGGCCGATCCGGTCACCGGCCAGCCGACCACCACCGAAGGCGAGATCTGCCTGGATCTCGGCGACCGGCCGGTGGCGTTGATGGCCGGCTACCGCGACGACAGCGAGCGCAACGATGCGGCGATGGCGAACGGGCTCTACCACACCGGTGACGTCGCCACCGTCGACGACGAGGGTTACCTGACCTATGTCGGGCGCACCGACGATGTCTTCAAGTCCAGCGACTATCGGATCAGCCCGTTCGAGTTGGAGAGCGTGCTGATCGAGCACCCCGCCGTTGCCGAGGCGGCCGTGGTGCCGGCGCCGGATCCGGTGCGGCTAGCGGTGCCCAAGGCCTACGTGGTGTTGGCCGCCGGGTATGCACCCGATGCCGACACCGCCGCCGACATCCTGGCTTACTGCACCGAACACCTCGCCCCGTACAAGCGGATCCGCCGACTGGAGTTCGGCGAGCTGCCCAAGACCATCAGCGGCAAGATCCGTCGGGTCCAGCTGCGCAACGCGGAGGCCGAATATGCGGGACGGCAACGACCTGACGGCGAGTTCCGCGAGGAGGACTTCAAGCGGTAGCGATCTCGGCCAGCGACGCCCGGGCCAGCGCGATCAGGTCCGCCGGCGCGAGTTCGACCTGTAGGCCGCGCCGGCCCGCGGAGACGTAGATGGTGTCGAACTCCCTTGCCAAACGGTCCACCACCACCGGCACCGGCCGGCGGTGCCCGAGCGGGCTGATCCCGCCGAGCACATAGCCGGTGGCGCGCTGGGCCTGCGCGGGGTCGGCGAGCTCGGCCTTGCGGCCACCGGTGGCAGCCGCCAGCGCCTTCAGGTTGAGCCGGCCGGCAACCGGCACCACCGCGCAGGTGAGCCGGCCGTCGACCGAGGCGATCAGCGTCTTGAAAATCTGTTGCGGATCGACGCCGAGCGCGGTGGCTGCCTCGTCGCCGTAGGAGTCGGCTCGGCTGTCGTGAGAGTAGGGATGCAGCCGATAGTCGATGCCGGCTCGGTCCAGGGCAGTCGTCGCCGGCGTCCCACCACTCATGAGTCCGATCCTGCCAGTGCGGCCGAGCTAGGTCATGATTGCTGGATGCGCACGGTGCCGACCCGGGACGGCCGGATCCGGCTGGGCCAGTTTCTCAAGCTCGCCGATGCGGTCGAAGTGGGTTCGGACGTCAAGACGCTGTTAGCTCAGGGAGCCGTCCTGGTCAACGGAAGACCAGAGGATCGCCGCGGTCGGCAGCTGGTGCGTAATGACGTGGTCACGGTGCGTGGTGAGCAGTTTATGGTGCAGTGAATTCCGCGCTTGCTCCAAATGCCAGCCTGGGTACATGATCAGCGAATGCGGTCAGCGACGACCGTGCGCTGCTCTGCGCAGCGGCATTCCGCGGGGGAAACGGAACGCACATGAGTGACATCGGCCTGTCCGAGTCCGGAGGCATGAGCCGGCGGTGGGGTCACTACGCGCCACAGTTGCTGAGCGTGTCGATCCTGCTGGCGATCGCGCTGGGCATCCGACCGATGGCGGCCGGCCCGCTGGCGCTGCTGGCGATCATGTCGTTGCTGGTCTTCGTGCTGCTGACCTGGCTCCAGATGCGCCAGCACGACCGGCGGCTGTGCGAAACCTGCGCCGCGGCGATGCCGTTGAACCCGGCCGAAGACGCCGCCCGCTACCAGCGCAGGTTCTGGCTGGCCCACTCCGGCAGCAATCCGCGGGTGCTGGTGCCGTACCTGGTGGTGCTCATCGGTTCCAACTTCCTGACCAGCACGCCCGGCCGGTACTGCTGGGCGATCGTCCAGTCCTCGATGATCTACCTGATCCTCGCCTACGGCACCCATCGCAAGCTGCAGCCGTGGTGCCCGTGGTGCTCCGGCGGTGGCGGCGGGGTGGACGAGCTCGTCCCCGAACCGGACCTACCCCGCGGTGACCGGCGTCAGCTGGTGTGAGCTGCCGGCCCGGCCGGGGAATGGATTCGGATCCGCCGCGCGTTCAAGCCCAGCGATAATCGTCGCCGAACAGCGCGCGGAGGAAGAAGATGCTGGTGCTGGACCGTCCCGAGCTGCCCGATCTTCGGGCAATCGGCGGCAGCAGCAGCGGCACCGGCCCCGTAAGCTTCCAGCTGCCTGACCGTTTTCCAGGTCCGGCTGACGAGGCGAGGGGAGTCCGTGTGGCAGAGGAGACTGTCGAGGAGCGCCGGGCCCGATTCGAGCGGGACGCCCTGCCCTTCCTTGACCAGCTATACGCCGCCGCGATGCGGATGACCAGGAATCCGGCCGACGCCGAAGACCTGGTGCAGGAGACCTACGTCAAGGCATTCGCGGCCTTCCACCAGTTCGCCGAGGGCACCAACCTCAAGGCCTGGCTGTACCGGATTCTGACGAACTCGTTCATCAACACCTACCGCAAGAAGCAGCGCCAGCCGCAGCAGAGCAACTCCGACACGATCGAGGACTGGCAGCTGCACGCCGCCGAGTCGCACACCTCGTCCGGGCTGCGCTCGGCCGAGATGGAAGCGCTGGACCACCTGCCGGACTCCGATGTCAAGGACGCGCTGCAGGCGCTGCCGGAGGAGTTTCGGCTGGCCGTTTACCTCGCTGATGTCGAAGGATTCGCCTACAAGGAGATCGCCGAGATCATGGACACGCCGATCGGGACGGTGATGTCCCGCCTGCACCGCGGACGCAAGCAGCTTCAGGCGCTACTGGCCGACTACGCGCGGGACCGAGGGCTGGTCAAGACCGGCACCGGCGCGGCTACCGAAGGAGAGCAGTCATGACCGGTTTCGGCCCGGGTGGCATGGACTGTGACGAGGTGCTCGCCGACGTCTACCTCTATCTGGACGACGAGTCGGACGTAGAAGCCCGCCAACGGATCCGAGCACACCTGGACGACTGTGCGCCGTGCCTGCGCCGGTTCGGTCTGGAGCAGGACGTCAAGTCGCTGGTGGCCCGCAGTTGCGGCGGCGACGTCGCACCATCCGCACTGCGGGAACGGATCCGTGGCCGATTGACCCAGGTGGTCATCGAGACCAGCCACCTGGAGTACCGGGCCGACTAGGGCCGGCCTGAGGAGGCCGGCCCCTCTCACCCCTAGCCGGTGGTCGCGCGCGGCGCCGGGACGCCCTCGGTGCCGGGCAGCGACTCGGTCCGGACGGCCGATTCGGAGTAGTAGTCGTCATCTGCGGTCTGATCCTCGCCGTCCGGTGCCTTCACCAGCCGTAGCACGACGGTGAGCACCACGGCCACCACTAAGTTGAGCACCAGGGACGAGAAGGCGATGTAGACCTTGGTGTGGGTGTACGGGAAGGTGGCCAGCGAGCCGCCGAAGTGATGGGTCACCGCGGACTTCTGGTGATAGGCAGCGAGCGTGCCGTACACCATGCCGACCGCCCAACCGGCCAGCAACGCCCATCGATGCAGCCATCTGGTGTACAGGCCGGCCACGATCGCAACCCCGGTCTGCAGGATCCAGACGCCGCCCAGCAACTGAAGGTTGATGGCGTTCTGCTTATCCAGCGCCAGTACGAAGATCAGCGCGCCGAACTTGACCACCAACGAGGTGATCTTGGAGACCTGCGCCTCGTGCCGCGGGCTGGCATTACGAACCAGGAATTCCCGGTAGACATTGCGGGTGAACAGGTTGGCCGCGGCGATCGACATGATTGCTGCCGGCACCAGTGCTCCGATCGCGATGGCGGCGTAGGCCACCCCGGCGAACCAGTGCGGGAACTGGTCCCGGAAGAAGTGCGGCACCGCCAGTTGCGGATTAGCCTTTCCGTCCTGGCCGATCACCGACGTCTTGCTGGCAATGGCGGCATAGCCGAGCAGTGCCAGCAGCGCCAGCAGCAGCGAATATGCCGGTAGCACCGCGGTGTTGCGTCGGATCACGTTGCGGGATTTGGCCGACAGCACCGCGGTCATGGAGTGCGGATACATGAACAGCGCCATCGCCGAGCCGAGTGCCAGCGTGGCGTAGGCCCAGTAATTGTTCTTGGCCGGGATGAACACCCCGGTCGGGGCGCCGGTTTTGGTCTTGGTGGTCATCTTGGTCTGCGCCGCGTTGAACAGGTGGTGGAAGCCCACATGCACGCCGACGTAGATTATGGCGACCGCGATTACCAGGTAAACCAGGCTGTCCTTGACGAAGGCGATGAGCGCCGGCGCGCGCAGGCCGGAGGAGTAGGTGTAGGCGGCCAGCACCGCGAAGGCGATCAGCAGCGGCAGGTCGCGCAGGAAGGTGTTGCTCCGGCCGCCGATGCCGATGGTGTCGATGATGGCCTGGATGCCCACCAGTTGCAGCGCGATGTAAGGCATCGTCGCCAGGATGCCGGTGATCGCAACGGCCAGCGCCAGGAATCGTGAATCGAAGCGGCCCCGGATGAAGTCGGCCGCGGTGACGTAGCCCTTGCTATGCGCCACCGACCACATTCGCGGCATGAAGACGAACACGATCGGGTAGACCAGGATGGTGTAAGCCACCGCGAAGAAGCCGGAAACGGCACCGGTGGCGAACATCGCCGCGGGTACCGCGATGAAGGTGTAGGCGGTGTAGAGGTCGCCACCCAGCAGGAACCAGGTGATTACCGTCCCGAAGCTGCGACCGCCCAGGCCCCACTCGTCCAGCGAGTGCAGCGACTCGGCGCGGCGCCAACGGGCGGCGGCGAACCCGCCGACGGTGACCACGATGAAGAAGAACAGCAGGACGCCCAGCGCAACGCCGTCCACCTTGGTGCCGGCGGCCAGCGCGGTCACCGTCGGGCTCCATTACGGTCGCGTTCGATGACCAGGTACGCGGCGCCGGTGAACAGCCCGCAGATTATTACCCAGAGCATCTGATACCAGTAGAAGAAGGGGAATCCCCAGAGCTCGGGGCCCTTTCGCGCGTAGATCGGCACCAGGATCAGGGCGAGCACCGGTATCGCAAGCAGTATCGCGACGGCCGCGGCGGCGCCCGCTGAGAGCCGGTACCGGGATGGCTTTGACATCTCGACCTCCTCTTCAAGGACCGACGGCAATCTAGTGCACCCGGCGTTTAGCGCGTGTTTGACATGCCGTTATCCGGCAGGCGCGTTCAGCCGGGCGACGAAGGTGTAGCGATCGCCGCGGTACCAGCTGCGCACCCACTCGACCGGTCGACCGTCGGCGTCCAGGCTGTGCCGGGACAGGATGAGCATCGGCGCTCCGGTGTCGGTGGCCAGCAGGCCGGCCTCGCGGGGTGACGCCGGCGCGGTCTCGATCGTCTCCACCGCTGTCGCCGGCCACACCCCCCACTGCTCGTGTAACACCTGGTACAGCGATCCGGTCTGCCGCAGCGCCTTGGCCAACCCCGGAAACCGCCGGGCGGACAGGTGCGATTGCTCCAGTGCCATCGGCGAACCGTTCACCTCGCGCAACCGCTCGATGCGGTGCACCTGGGCGCCCTCTTTCAGCTGGAGCAACTCCGCGATCTCCGCGGTGGCCGGTACCCGCTCGGCCGAGATCAGGGTGGTTTCCACTTTGAGTCCGGACGACGCGGCCTGCTCGGTGAAGCTGGACATCTGCAACGGCCAGGCCAGCTTGGGTTCGGCAACGTAGGTGCCCGAACCCTGCCGGCGGACCAGCCGTCCCTCGGTCACCAGCTCGCTGAGCGCCTGCCGGACGGTCGTCCGCGAGGTGGCGGCGAGTTCGGCGAGCTCGCGCTCGGTTGGTACCGCGGTGCCCGGCGGGTACTCGGCGATGAGGTCGAGTAGATGCCGTTTCACCAGGTAGTACTTGGGCTCGCGTCGCTGATCCTCGGTCACCGATGACCCATCCTTCCGCCGACTGTCGATAACTACTATCGCACCTTGGCCGACCAGTGGTCTATACCATTGACTTGCCAGGGCAAACCCGGCAGGCTGTTGATTTGTCTAGTCCAATCGGACGAGCGGGGAGTCGGATGAGATCGATCGAGGCGGCCGGACACTACATGGCGGCCGAGATCGCCGAGCAGCCGGCGGTGCTGGCACGGCTGTTTGCCGATGGGGGCGCCGAGCTGGCCCAGGTGCGCGCCGCGCTGGCGGACCGCCGGCCGCGCTTCGTTTTGCTGGCTGCCCGGGGCAGCTCCGACCATGCCGCGCTGTATGCCAAGTACCTGGTCGAGGTACGGCTCAGGCTGCCGGCCGGCCTGGTGTCGCCGTCCGCGATGACCGTTTACGGCGCCCGACCGGAGCTGCGCGACGTGCTGTTCCTCGCGATCAGCCAGTCCGGCGGCTCACCGGATCTGCTCGAGTCGCTGGTGGCGGCGCGGGACTGTGGCGCGTTGACGGTGGCGGTGACCAACAACCCGGCCTCCGAACTCGCTCGGGCCGCGGAGTACCAACTCGACCTGCATGCCGGCCCGGAGCGGGCAGTGGCGGCCACCAAGTCCTACACCGCCGAACTGCTCGCGCTGTACCTGCTGCTGGCGCCGCTGGCCGGTGCGGGGCTGGACCGGCCGGAGCTGGCCGAGCAGGTCCGGCTCCTGGCGGCTGCCGCCGAGCAGACGCTGGCGGCCGCCGATCCCGCGGTAACCGCCGCGGCGCAGCGGTACCTGGCCGCTGACCGGCTGATCACCACCGGTCGCGGGTTCGGCTACCCGACCGCGCGGGAGGCGGCGCTGAAGCTGATGGAAACCTGCTACCTGAGCGCCCAGGCGTTCTCCGGCGCCGACCTGCTGCACGGTCCGATGGCGATGGTGGAGACCGGCCTGCCGTTGATCGCGATCCACACCCCGGGGGCCGGTGGCCGTGCGATGCTTGCGGTGCTGGAGCGGCTGCGCGAGCGGCAGGCGGATCTGCTGCTGGTCGGTGACCCGGCCGGCGACCTCGACAGCGCAGCGCAGCCGGCCGACCAGTACCTGCCGGTGATCACCGCCGGCCTGCCCGAGGAGCTATATCCGATCGTGGAGATCCTGCCGCTTCAGCAGCTGGCCTGCCGGCTGGCGGTGCTGCGCGGCGGCGACCCGGACGCCCCGCGCGGCCTGGCGAAGGTGACCCGGACGTGGTGATCCAGCTGCCGGACCGGCGCCCGCTGGATGCATTGGACACCGAGCAGGCCGTGACCGCGGTGTTGGCCGGCCAGGCGCAGGTAGCCCAGGTCGTGCAGGCGGCCAGCGGAGAGCTGGGCCGAGCGGTGGACCTGCTGGTGGCTCGCTACCAGGCCGGTGGCCGGGTATTGCTGCTGGGCGCCGGGACGTCCGGTCGGCTGGCGGTACAGGAGGCGGTGGAGGTACCCGGCACCTACGGCATCCCCGCTGACCGGATCCAGGCGCGAGTGGCCGGCGGCGGCCCTGGCCAGCTGGTCGGGACGGACGCGGCCGAGGACGACGGCGAGCTGGGCGTGGCCGATGTTGCCGAGCTGGCCGCCGGCCCGGCGGACGTGTTGATCGCGGTGGCTGCCAGCGGCCGCACTCCGTACACCTGTGCTGCCGCCGGCCGAGCGCGGGAGCTCGGCGCCGGGCTGATCACCGTGACCAACCGGCCGGGCAGCCCGCTGGCCGCGCTGGCCGACATTGCCATCGAGCTGCCGGTGGGTGAGGAGGTGGTCACCGGCTCCACCAGGCTGGCGGCCGGCACCGCACAGAAGCTGGCGTTGAACACGCTGACCACGGCCATGATGATCCGGCTCGGCCGGGTGCACGGCAGCCACATGATCGATGTGGTGGCGGCCAACGACAAGCTGCGCAACCGGGTGGCCGCCGCGGTGGCGGACGGTGCCGCGGTGGACACCGATCGGGCCTGGCAGGCGCTGGTCAGCTGCGATTGGAACGCCCGGGCCGCGCTGGTGCATCTGAGCACCGGCCTGGCTCCGGGCGAGGCGGCCAGGCTGGCGGCGGCACACCGCACGGTGCGCGAGGCGATCGAGGCCGCCGGCTGAGTTATGGCACGCTGGGGCGACCATGTCCGCTCTGACCGTCCTGCTGGCCGGGCATACCGCGCTGGATGCCGACCAGATCGCCCACCTCCAGCAACTGGTGGCCGAGTGGCAGCTGCTGTCGGACATGTCCTTCGCCGACCTGCTGCTCTGGGTGCCGGTCGAGGCCACCGGAAACCAGAACGGCGCCCGGCCGGACACCGAGGTCGATCAGGTGTTCTTGTGCGCCGCCCAGTGCCGGCCCACCACCGGCCAAACCGCCTACCTGCACGACCGGGTCGGCGAGCGGCTCAGCGGCAGCCGGGCGGCGGCGCTCCAGGTGGCCCTGGTCGAGGCCCGGATCTTTCGGGAGTCCGACCCGGACTGGGAGGGTGACACCCCAATCCGGCGGGAGGCGATCCCGATCGTGTTCGCCGACCGGACCATCGCGGTGCTGGGCCGGGACAGCAACCTGACCAGCGTCCGTAGCCCCAGCCAGCTGGAGCTGGCCTATCTGCAAAGCGCGGCGGACCTGGCCACCATGGTGTCCACCGGGCAGTTCCCCGGCCCGGCCAACCAGCGTGAGGACGCGGCCGGCCCGCGGGTCGGCGACGGCATGATCCGGGTGGACAACGTCGGGCGGGTGCTTTACGCCAGCCCGAACGGCTCGTCCGCGCTGCGTCGGCTGGGGTTCAACGGCAATCTCCAGGACGAGCTGTTCGCCGACGCGGTGCGCACCCTAACCAGCGACCCGTTCCAGGCGGCCGACGTCGCCGGCATGCTCGCCGAGGCGCTGAGCGGAGTGCACCCGCACAGTCGCGAACTCGACAGCGGAGCCGGCGCTATCGTGCAGTTCCGGGCCATCCCGTTGCACCCGCGCACCGAGTCATTGGGCGCGCTGGTGCTGCTTCAGGACGTCACCGAACTGCGCCGGCGGGACCGCCAGATCATGTCCAAGGACGCAACCATCCGCGAGATCCACCACCGGGTGAAGAACAACCTCCAGACGGTGGCCGCGCTGCTGCGGTTGCAGTCGCGCCGGGTCGCCAACGCCGAGGCCCGGACCGCCCTGGAGGAGTCCATGCGTCGGGTCTCTTCGATCGCGCTGGTGCACGAGACGCTGTCGTCGGCGATCGACGAGGAGGTGGCCTTCGACGAGGTGGTGGACCGGCTGCTGGCCATGCTCGGGGAGGTGACCGGCGCGGCCGGCCGGGTCCGGGTGAGCCGGGTCGGCACCTTCGGCGAACTGCCTGCCGAACTGGCCACGCCGCTGGTGATGGTGCTCACCGAGTTGGTCGGCAACGCGGTGGAGCACGGCTTTCCGGAAGGCCACTCCGGCACCGTGCAGGTGTCCGGCCGGCGTTCTTCGAGCGCCCTGACGGTCGCGATTACCGACGACGGGGTCGGCCTGCCGGCGAAGTTCTCGCTGGACGGTTCAGACCGGCTGGGCTTGCAGATCGTCCGGACGCTGGTGGGCGCGGAGTTGGATGCCAGCCTGGAGCTGACCGATCGCGGCCGAGCCGGGTCAGGGACCACCGCGACGGTACGGGTACCGCTCAACCAGGCAGGTTAGCCCGGCGCAAGCGCACCCGGCGTGCGACTCCTCGCCACGCTAGGCGCGAGTCGTCGCACGGACGCGATTCGGCTTCGATCGATCAGGACATTCGGGCTCTGGCCCGGGCATTGCGCCGCTTCAGCGCGCGCCGCTCGTCCTCGCTAAGTCCACCCCACACACCGGCGTCCTGCCCGCTTTCTAGCGCCCAGGCAAGGCATTCAGACATGACCGGACAGCGCCGGCAGACTGCCTTCGCCTCTTCGATCTGCATCAATGCCGGACCGGTATTACCGATTGGAAAGAACAGTTCCGGGTCCTCGTCGCGGCAAACCGCGCGGTGACGCCAGTCCATGTGTCGATCTCCTCACTTAGGGGAATCACTGCCGCGGCAGCTGTTTGCAACACAGCAGTACTGCTTGTGAATTCTTTCACGAGCTGCGGCCTACTTCAAGGACCGCCGTACACAGGCTTGTCCGCGTCGCCGGACCGGGGGCTTCTTGCACCGGTCGTGAGCTGCGGACGTAACTCTTGGTCGGGTTAAGCCTTGCTTACTGAGCGCGACTGAGCAAGTGGGAAACGCAATTCCTCAATGCAGGCTTGCTACGTGCACAGGTTAGGCACAGCCATATTAGGACATATGCCTGGAGCCAGCGCGTTGAAAACCGCTCAGGTTTCTAGACGAAAACTTCCACCGCAGCTGGAATTTCTCGGAATCGAACATATTCTCGTTTATCTAATGCGTCGCCGTCCACCTGAAACGGCAGTGGTTTGGCCGCGCGGAGCCGGAAATCGGCCAGGTCGTGCACCACTAGTGCGCCGAGTGCCTGCCGGCTGGCTGTGGGCGCCGCAGCCGGCTCAGCCGTGCCTGAGCTGGCTCGTCCCACCAATCGGCGCAACCGCTGCGACACCGCAGGTCCAGCCGGCCGTCGGCGGGTCATCCGGCTGGCCGACCAGAGCACCCCGGGCACCCCCATCCGGGTACGCGCGTAGACGTCCAGGCCGGTATCGAAGGATGCGTTCGGGGTGGGCGAGACCGGCCGGTTGCCGAGGAACGTCCAAGGGTCGCAGTTGTTCACCAGCGCCATGTAGAGCTGGTCGATGGCGGTGCCGTCCGGTAGCTCCAGCCGGATCGCCGGCTGGTGCCGGTTCTGGGCGAAGAAGGTACGCACCGCGGTCCGGACGTACAGGGCGTGTGTCGAGGTCTTGCCCCGCCGCCGATGCGCCTCGACCTCCCCGACCACGGCCGCGTCGTACCCCAGGCCGGCGGTGAACAGGAAGTACCGGTCGTCGGCCAGCCCCAGCCCGATCCGGCGGCTGCGTCCCGTCGCCATCGCGTCGATCAGCACCGACGTCGCCTCGATCGGGTCGTTGGGCAGGCCGAGCGCACGGGCGAACACATTGGTCGAGCCGCCGGGGACCACGCCGAGCGCGGGCACCTGCGGATGCACCCCGTCGGTCAGCAGCCCGTTGACCACCTCGTTCACGGTGCCGTCGCCACCCAGTGCCACCACCACATCGACGCCGTCGCGCATTGCGCGGCAGGCCAGCGCGGCCGCGTGGCCGCGGTTGGCGGTCTCCTCCACCTCGAGCTTGGCGTCGGCGGCCAGCGCGTGCACCAATACGTCCCGCTGACGGGCGGTGGTCATGGTGGCCCGCGGGTTCGACACGACGAGGACGCGCACGCGCCGACTGTACTCGTCGGTAGCGTCGGTTCCGGTGGTACGAGGCCGGCCGGGCCCGGTCGCATACGCTACTGGGGTGGACGATCGGCCGGACCAGGGGACGGAACCCGCCGAGCCGACGACCGTCCCCGGCACGGTGCGGCTGGCCGCCGGCCTGGTCGGGGCGGAGGCGGTGGCGCTGCTGGTCGTGACGGTGGTGCTCATCGCCCTGGCGGTGCTGCACAGCAGCAACCGGCTGTGGGCGGCGCTGGCCATCGCGGCATTCGCGCTGCTCGGCTCGTTGGTGCTCGGGTTGTGCGCGCGTGGCCTGCTCGGACTGCGGCCGAGTTCGCGCTCGCCGATCGTGCTGATCCAGCTACTGGCCTTGCCGGTCGGCTATTCGCTCGGCATCCAGGCCGGCCGGTCGGCGGTGGGCGTGCCGATCTTGGCGATCGCGGTGGCGGTGCTGGTGGTGCTGTTCACGCCGAGCGCCCGGGCCGCGTTGGACCGGATGCTCTGATCCGTCCCGCGGAGCCTTCAGTCCGGCAGCCGGACGTCCGGCAGCTTCTGTCGCAGTTCCATCAGGGTCTTCGACAGCAGCCGGGACACATGCACCTGCGAGACCCCGAGCGCCTGGGCGATCTCGCTCTGGGTCTTGTTCTCCACGAAGCGCAGCACCAGCGCGATGCGCTCGCGTTCGCCCAGCCGCGCCAGCACCGGGCGCAGGGTGTGTCGCAGTTCGACGTGTTCCATCGCGTCGTCGGAGTCGATCAGGCTGTCCGCCACGGTTAGCCCGGTGGTGCTGTTCGGCACGTCGATGGGGACGGCGGAGTAGGCCCGGGCCGAGTCGGTGCCCTCGATCACCTGTTCCTCGGTCAGGCCGAGGTGCGCGGCCAGCTCTCGTACCGTCGGCGAACGGCCCAGCCGCTGAGACAGCTCGCTGACTCCGGTCGACAGCTCGCCCTGAAGCTCCTGCAGCCGGCGGGGCACCCGCACCATCCAGCCGCGGTCGCGAAAGTGCCGCTTGATCTCGCCGGCGATGTTCGGCGTGGCGAAGGTGGAGAATTCCAGGCCGCGCTCCGGCTCGAACCGATCGATCGCCTGGAGCAGGCCGATGGTTCCGATCTGGACGAGGTCGTCGGTCGGCTCACCCCGGCCGGCGAAGCGCCGGGCTAGATAGCGCACCAGCGGCAGGTGGATCTGCACCAGTTCGGCCCGCACCTCGTGATGGTGCGGGCTGCCGGGCTCCAACGTGGTGAGCTCGGCGAACAGTTGGTGCGTGCGATCCCGGCTCGGCCGGCTGCGTTCGCCCGTCAATTGCGGGCGCCCCGGGCCTTGGTGAAGGTGAGGGCCAGCCGACCATCGGCGGCAGCGCTGGTCACCGAGTCGGTCAGCGCGGTGAGCACCATCCAAGCGAAGCTGGTCTCGTCCAGCATCGCATCATGGTCGGTCAGCTCGATATGGTCGGTCAGCTCGATCGAGACCTGCGCCTGGAGCTGGTCGCCGGTCCCGCCGAAGACGGCCGACAGCGGGCTGGCGGGCTGGGCGTGCGGCAGCAGCAGCGCGCAGGCTTCGTCCACCGCGATCCGCAGGTCATCGATCTCGTCGAGGGTGAAGTCGCGCCGGGCAGACAACGAAGCGGTGACCGCCCGCAGCACCGCGATATAGGCCGGGTCGGCCGGCACGGTGAGCTCGACGACGTCGGTCGAGGCAGCATCTTCAATCAACGTCTCGCTCATGGCTTGCCCCCCGGCTGTCGAAGTTTGGTCGTCGGCGTTCGGCCCACTATCGATGTTCCACTGCAGGATCACCGGCCAGTCGTGCTCGAAGCCGAGGACCCCGATGCCGCCGGTATCCAGCCGGTAGTGCTGTCCGCTGCTCACCGGCTCGCCCAACCAGCGGGCCGCCAGGCAGCGGCTGGCATGCCCGTGCGAGAAGATCAACACCGGCCCACCCGCCTCGGCCACCCGTTGAAGCAGCCGATCGATCCGCGTGCTGACCGCGTCGGCATCCTCGCCACCAGGCACCGGGCCGGTCCAGATCGACCAGTCCGGATACCGTTCGCCGATCTCGGCGGAGGTAAGCCCCTCCAGTTGGCCGTAGTCCCATTCGGCGGCGTCTTCGGTCAGCTCGTCCGCTGGGTAGCCGGAAAGCTCGGCGGTACGGCGGGCCCGCTGCCGCGGCGAACTGAGCACAAGCGCCGGCGCCCGATTGCCGAGCAACGCGTGCAGCACCGCGCCGGTGGCGACCGCCTGCCGCTCGCCGGCCGCGGTTAGCGGCAGGTCGCTGCGTCCGGTATGCCGGCCGGATCGGCTCCATTCGGTCTCGCCGTGCCGGACGACGACCAGCGCCGGCAGCGGCCGGGCAGCGGGGTGGGATTCCGGCACCACCGCAACATAACAGTCGGCCGCGACCGGCCAGGGCTGGGTCGGAGGTGGCCGGGACCGGCCCGACTAACACCACTGAGGTGTTGCCGATCCATCATGGACGCGATGTGGTGGCTTACGGCCACTCGGCATTACGCATTCTCGGGTCACCTCCGATCGTGTCCGTGTAGTAGCCATCCGCAGAAAGATGTATAACGCGATCGTCCTCGTACTGCCCTCCCGGGATGTGGCGGCCTACGGCCACTCGTAATTACGCATCCATGTCACCTCCGATCGCGGCCTGACGGTGGCAAGCAGTCGAAGTGGCTCGGACGCTAGGCAGTTTCTTGGTCTCCCAGTACGGGCGGCATTCTGCGGTCTCTGTATTTCGATCCTAGAGCGCTCTAGCCCCGTATTTGCTGGGCGAGCGACTGATGTGCACCGGTGTAGGACGATGGCCTGCGGGGTTTCGTGAACTCCTTGCGGACCGAATTGCAGCGGTCAAGTCTTCCCTTCGATGTTTGGCACCGCTACCACAATGAGTGCGCTCAACATGAGGGTCAGCTCCCGGCGCTACCCCGGCCGAGCCTGAAACCGGCCGGGGTAGCACCAAGCAGTTGCGCTTGCCGATGGGCGTGACAGCCAGCATCGCGCTATGTACAGTTCGTGACTAACACGACAAGGCATCTCGGCCGGCTTACGGCCATTCGGTATTGCGCATGTGAACTCACCTCCCGTCGTCCCAGCAGTAGCAGTCTGTAGAGGGGTTGCTACCAGTGCTCCGAGCAGCGGCAAAGTGGCCGGTCTGGCGGCTACCGCCTGTTGCGATCGCGCTGATCCTGGCGGTGGACTTGTCGGCCGCTGTCGCCCCGGCGCTGTTCTGGCACCCGGTCAGCCGTTCGGATATCGAGCTGACCCTTGCGCTGGGCACCCTGAGTATTGCGTATTCGGCCTTTACCTGTGGCGTCGAGCGGCTGCGCCGCGCGTTGCACCAAGGCGCGGAAGCGATCACATACCGCAATTTGCTGGCGATATGGGGCTTCGCTGCGGCCGTTATGCTTCCCCTTCCGCTGGCGTGGATCGTCGCTGTAATGGGTGCCGTCGCCGAGTGGCCCGCTCGAAAAGTTGCCAGTAGGGCGCACCTCTACCGACACGTCTACAGCAGCGCCGCAGCCGTGCTGGCAGCGACGGCCACGCACGCAGTGATCAATTCCGGAGCGGGTGATGGTTGGTGGCCCGCGGTTGCGGTAGCGGCCCTGCTCTACACGGCCACGCACGTGGTCGCGGTCGGTGCCGTGATGCTCGCTGCCGGCGAGCGGTCGGTAGCGCGGGCTCTGTTGCAGCCGGGTCCATACCAAGTGGAGGCCTGCTGCCTCGCCATAGCTGTAGGCGTCGTCTTCGTAGTCAACGCCAGGCTTGGAATGCTGGTGTGGCTGTCGTTGCCGGCTGCGATCGGGCTTCAGCGCACTATCACCCGAACTCGTCTTCGAGTTGTGGCCGACGACGCTCTCGTGCGCCCAATGGGGCAGGACTCTTGGATGATCGCGGCGACCGAGGTAATTGCCGCGCTGCCCGTCGTATCCATCATCCGGATAACCACCGCGGATCCGGTCGCGGTCAGCGCGGTAGCTCGGATGCAAGCTGGCTGCGACGCCATCGGCTACCTCGGAACGGACGGCCTCGGCATGCTGCTGGTGGACTGCCCAGCCCTCAGCGCCGATGCGCTGGCCGCGAGATTGCGGACTGCACTGCGTACTAAGGGCATCGTCGGCAACGTCGCGGCTGCCGGCAAGCCCCGCGATGGCTATCGGCTCGACGACCTGCTAGCGATCTGCGAAGCCGAGCTGGTCGCCAGGGAAGCTGCGCCTGACCCGCTCCGACCGGAGATCTGACCACCTAGGCGGAGGCTCGCGGCAGCCACTCCAGAGCAACCTTCGTCACATGCGTCTCGCGGTGCAGATGGCTGATCACGATCATCGGCAGCCAGCCCGAGGAGGTGAGTTCACATGCGCAATGTCGAATGGCCGTAGGCAGGTAAGCCAGCGTTTACCGACCACTCCGCCCGTCAGGCGGCCTTCTTGGTCTCCCAGAAGATGGTGTCGATCTCGGCGATCAGGTCCAGCAGCTTCTGCCCGTCCGCCGGATCCATCGAGCCCTTGCCGCCAGCGGCACCGGCCTGCTTGGTGGCCTTGTTGAACAGCTCGTGCAGCTGCGGGTACTTCTCGAAGTGCGGCGGCTTGAAGTAGTCGGTCCAGAGCACCCACAGGTGGTGCTTGACGAGTTCGGCTCGCTGCTCCTTGATCAGGATCGCCCGGGTGCGGAAGGCCGGATCCTCGTTGCCTTGATACTTCTCCTGGATCGCCTTGACCGATTCGGCCTCGATCCGAGCCTGGGCCGGGTCGTAGACCCCGCACGGCAGGTCGCAGTGAGCGGATGCGGTGATCGGACGACGCATCAGGCGCATGGTTTCCTCCAGTCTGGACGAGACAATTACCACGGACGGTGCACTGGGTTTCGACCCTACTCCCGGCCCGAGTCCGCGGTTGCGGCAGCATGATCGGCTGTGCAGGCCCTGATCGGCTGGCAACGGGTACGGGTTGCCGGCAACTCGATGACCCCCACGTTGCTGCCCGGCGACTGGCTGCTGGTGCGGCACGGGGCGCGGGTGCGTCCCGGCCTGATCGTGCTGGCCAGGTTCCGCAGTCGTCCCGATCTGGTGGTGCTCAAGCGAGCGGTGGCCGAAACCGCCGATGGCTGGCTGCTGTCCAGCGACAACCCCGGGGCCGGGTCGGACTCTCGCCAGTACGGCCCGGCCGACGTGCAGGCGGTCGCAATCTGGCAGTGGTGCCGCGGCGCCGGCCTGGCCCGTAGCCGGTGGTCCCGATGGTGCGGCCGGCGGCCCGCGGCCGCACCCGAACTCTGAGCACTCCGGACGAACCTGGCAGCGAAGAAGTGCCCGCACTTAACCGGCATAGCTACGCTCGCGATGGCCAGTTCGTCGATCGTTGGAGCACGCGTGACAGAGCCGATGTTTGACCGGTCCAGCCCGGTGTTCAAGGCACATGAGGGCGGCAAGTTGACGGTCGCCAGCACGATGGCGCTGACCGACCGGGACGCGCTGTCGCTGGCCTACACACCAGGGGTGGCCGAGGTGTCGGCGGCCATCGCCCGCCAGCCGGAACTGGCCGCCGACTACACCTGGCGCTCCCGGCTGGTTGCGGTGGTCAGCGATGGCACCGCGGTACTCGGCCTGGGCAATATCGGCCCGGCGGCCGCGCTGCCGGTGATGGAGGGCAAGAGCGCGCTGTTCGCCGAGTTCGCCGGCCTGAACTCGGTGCCGATCGTGCTCGACACCACCGACACCGAGCAGATCATCGAGACCGTCGTGCGGATCGCCCCGTCCTTCGGCGGCATCAACCTGGAGGACATCTCCGCGCCACGGTGCTTCGAGATCGAGCAGCGACTGCGTGAGCTGCTGGACATCCCGGTCTTCCACGACGACCAGCACGGCACCGCGATCGTGGTACTGGCCGCGCTGCGCAACGCCGCTACCGTCACCGGGCGGAACCTGGCCGATCTGCGGGTGGTGATCTCCGGTGCCGGCGCGGCCGGGGTGGCCTGCGCCAGGATCCTGTTGGCCGCCGGCGTCGGAGATCTGGCGGTGGCCGATTCCCGCGGCATCCTGCACCCGAGCCGGAACGATCTGAACCCGATCAAACAGGAACTGGCGGCCGGCACCAACCGGCGCGGCCTGACCGGTTCGCTGGCGGCCGCGATGGTCGGCGCCGACGTCTTTATCGGACTGAGCGCCGGCGTGGTGGGGGAGGAGGCGGTGGCTGGCATGGCCCCCGGCTCGATCATCTTCGCGCTGGCCAACCCGAACCCAGAGGTCGAGCCGGCGGTGGCGCACCGCTACGCCACCGTGGTCGCCACCGGTCGCAGCGATCTGCCCAACCAGATCAACAACGTGCTTGCGTTTCCAGGCGTTTTCGCCGGTGCCTTCGACGCCGGTGCGACTCGGATCACCGAGGGCATGAAGTTCGCCGCGGCCAGCGCCATCGGAGCGGTGGTGGCCGACGAACTGGCGCCGGGCCGGATCGTGCCGACGCCGTTCGACGAGCGCGTCGCGCCGGCGGTCCGGCTGGCGGTGGCCGAGCAGGCTCGCGCCGAGGGCATCGCCAGCCACTGACGGCACACCATCGCCAACGAGTGGAAAGTTCTGCCGCCATAGCGCGGTAAACCTTCCACTTGTCAGGACAGTTCTCAGGCGGGCACTAGCGCGCGCGACTCCGGGCGGCGGACCCGGTGCTGGTCCAGGTCGGACCAGGCTTGGGCCAGCCTGCCGACCGCCTCCACCAGCAGCTCGGCGGGCAGCGCGAACGGGATGCGCAGGTAGCGCTCCAGGCTGGCGTCGACGGTGAACCGGGAACCGGGCGTGATCAGGATGCCGCGCTGTTCCAGCAGATGCGTCAGCGCGGTCGCCGCCGGCGCATCCAGCCGGACCCAGGTCGACAGGCCGCCGTCCGGCCGGGTGGCCTGCCAGGCCGGGAGCTCGGTTGCCAGCGCGGAGAGCAGCGCCGCCCGGCGCTCACGCAGTTCGGCCCGGCGCCGGTCCAGGATCGGCTGGTAGTTGCTGAGCAGCCTCAGCACGGTCAGCTGGTCCAGCAGCGAGCCGCCCATGTCCGACCGCGCTCGTACCACCGCCAGCCTGGACACTGTGTCGGCGTCGGCGCGAATCCAGCCGATTCGCACTCCGGCCCAGATCGGCTTGGACACCGACCCGATGCTGAAGACGCCGGGATCCAAGGCCGACATCGGTGCGGGTGTCACCGATCCGGCCGGATCTCGAAGGTCCAGATCCACGAAGGATTCGTCCACCACCACGGTGCTGCCGGAGCGTCGGGCCGCCGACAGTGCGGCCGCTCGCTGCTCGGTGCCGATGAGCCGTCCGGTCGGGTTGTTGAAGTCCGGGATCAGCATGGCCAGCCGGGGCGAGCTTTGGACGAAGGTGCCGGCCAACGCCGGCAGGTCCCAACCACCGTCGGTCGCGAACGGCACCGCAAGCACTCGCCCGCCGTGCGACCGGATCGCGTCCAGGGCGCCCGGGTAGGTCGGTAGCTCGGTGAGCACCCGGTCACCCGGGTGCAGCATCAGCCGCAGGATCAGGTCGAAGGCGTGCTGGGCGCCGTTGGTTACCAGGATCTGCTCGGCGCTGGTGGGTACCCCGCGCTCGGTGTACCGGCCGGCGATGAGCTCGCGCAAAGGCCTTATTCCATAGGGCTGATAGCCGATCTCATCGTGGTAGCCGGCAAGCGCCTCGGCCGCCCAGGCGACCGCCGGTGGCAGTTCGGCGGGTACGCCGGGTGAGGCTGCGATGGACAGGTCGAGTACCGCCGCGCCGCCTCGACGAATTCGGGTGCCAGGCCCGGACACGGTGGTTCCGGGCGGCAGCCGAAGCTGGCTGCCCGAGCCGCGCCGGCGCAGCAGCAGCCCGTCAGTGGCCAGTTGGTGATAGACCGCCGTGGTAGTGGACCGGCTGACCCCGAGCGCGTTGGCCAGGCTCCGCTCGGACGGCAGCGCCGCACCGGGCGGGATCCGGCCGTCCAGTAGCAGGGCCGCGATGGCATCGGCGATCGATCGGTAACGCGGGCTGGCCAGCTCGGCCAGGTCAGGCAGCAGCCCGGTGAGCGCGCGAGGTCCAAGCCGATGCGAGGCGGGCATGGATCGATTAAACCGGCAAGTGGCCTGCTCTGGCTAGCTTATGCCAGGCCAATCAGGCCACCAGGCTCAGATTGGCCCTGTGAATTGGCCCGGCTGGCCCGGCATGCTCGGGTCATGTCAGCTGTATCGCACGCCATCGAGCCACCGTTCTGCGATCAGCGCCGGCCGGTGCTGACCTGGTCCCGTCGGCTGGTGCAGCTGTATCTCGGCCTGGTGCTGTACGGGATCTCGGCAGCCATGATGGTGCGAGCTCGGCTCGGGCTGGATCCCTGGGATGTCTTCCACCAGGGCATCGCCGAGCGGACCGGGCATGCCATGGGCACGGTGTCGGTCGTGGTCGGCGCGCTGGTGCTGCTGTTGTGGATCCCGCTGCCGCAGCGCCCGGGCCTCGGCACGGTGAGCAACGTGGTGGTGCTCGGCCTGGCGATGAACCAGGCGTTGCGGCTGCTGCCGGCCCAGCACGTCATGCCCGCGCAGCTGGGGGTGCTGGTGGGCGGCATTGTGCTGTGCGGGATCGCCACCGGCATGTACATCTCGGCCGGGCTCGGACCGGGCCCGCGGGACGGGCTGATGACCGGTTACGCCGCGCGCACCGGGCTGTCGATCCGGCTGACCCGGACCCTGCTGGAGCTGACCGTGCTGACCGTGGGTTGGCTGCTCGGCGGCAGCGTCGGGTTGGGTACGGTGCTGTTCGCGGTCGGCATCGGCCCGCTCAGCCAGTTGTCGCTGGGTCTGCTGGCGATTCCCGGCGTGCCGATCAACCGCCGGTCCGTGCCGGACTGAGGTTTAGTCGTCCTCGTCGTCGGCTCTGGCCAGCCAGGTCGCGAATCGGTCGACCGCGGTCTCGAACTCGGGATTGAGGTCGACGAAGGTACGTAGCCGCTCGGCGAGCCATGCCACGCTGACCTCCTCGTCCCCGCGCCGGTCTTGCAGTTCTTCAATACCCCTATCGGTAAAGTACATTTCCTGTTCACCTATTCGCCGGGATAGCGGACACCCAAATCTGTTCGGATCTCATCGAGCAGTTCCATCACCGCGATCGACTCGCCCGGCGGCACCAGTTCGCTGGTCAGCTGGCCGGTGCGCAGGCACCGCTCGACCTCCTCGATCTGCGGAAGGTAGCCGGGTAGTTGCGGGTCGAGCGGGTCGGGCAGCGTGTACTGGCCGTCCCGGGTTGTCACGGTCAAGCCGCTAGGTCGGTGGAACCGGCCCTCGGTACGGATCCAGCCGTCGGTGCCCTGGATCAGGCCGCGGTACGGGCCGGGGATCGGTGCCGAGCACCACAGTTGCCCGAGCGCGCCGTCGGCCCACCGGCACTGCACGGCAACCGTCTCGTCCGAGCCGCTGGCACCGACTTCACCCCACCAGCTGATCTCGTCGGGTTTGCCGAGGAAGATCCAGGCGAAGGTGATCGGGTAGATGCCGAGATCCAGCAGCGCGCCACCGCCGTTGGCCAGGTCGTAGAGCCGGTGGGACGGGTCGTACGGCAGGCCGAGCGACATCTCGGCGCGCACCGAGCGGATGTCGCCGATTACCCCGTCGGCGATGAGCTGTTGGGCGGTGCGGATCAGTGGATTGGTGCGCATCCACATGGCTTCCATCGCGAACACACCGGCGGCCGTCGCCGCGTCGAACACCTGCCGGGTATCGGCCGCATTCAGGCACACCGGCTTTTCGACCAGCACCGGCTTGCCCGCTTCGATCGCCAGCAGCGCCTGCTCGCGGTGGTACGGGTGGGTGGTGGCGATGTAAACCACATCGACGTCCGGGTCCTCCACGACCGCCCGGTAGTCGGCGTAGGACCGTTCGGCACCGTGCTGCTGCGCGAAGGCGTGGGCCCGTTCACCGGAGCGGGCGGCCACTGCGGCCAGCACGTTGGACGGCGAGCGTGCTAGATCCTGGGCGAGCTTGCCGGCGATGCCACCGGCGCCGAGGAATCCCCAGCGCAGTGCACGGTCTTCGGTGATCGCATTCGCCATACAAAGGAATCTAGCCGGATGCTACCTCCTCAGACCGAGGTGGTTCACAGAGTGCTTGGTACCGTTCACGGGCGGCCCTAGTGTCCGGTCAGCTCAGCCACGACGGGTGCGAATGCGTCTGCGACGTCGGCACCGAAAACGAAATAGGAGAAGCCGGCCTCCTCGCGTCGTCGCTGGATTTCCTCGGCTGCTGCGGCCGGGTCACTCGGAAGGACGGCGAACGAGCCCGCCGCGCGAAGCGCGGCAATGTCGGTGTCGGGGGGTGCCATGAACGCAGCGCGAGTGTCGCCGATCACCGGCACATGAAGCGCGAGTTCGACGTCGCGGGTGCCGCAGCGGGCGCGGAAGTCGCGCGCCAGTTGCACCAGTTTTGCTCGCGGCTCGTTCGGTGCCATGGCGAAGGTGACGGTATCCGCAACCTCGGCCGCCAGCGCCAGGGCCTTTGGACCACGTACGGCCATCACCACCGGGGTGTGAAGGTCTGGGCCGTCTAGGCCTCGCAGTGCCGTGACAGCGTCACGCACTTGGACCAACCGTTCGCTCGGTGGGACCACGGGCAACCCCAGCTCGCCGAGTTCGTCCTCAATCCCTGGCCGTCCGGTGCCGATGCCCATCTCGAAGCGACCGTCAGAAAGCACCGACAGTGAGTGCGCTTCCCACGCGGTGTGCCATGCCGCGCGCAGCGGTGAGGCATACACCCAGGTGCCCACCCGCAGGCTGGTAAGCGTCGCCGCGGCGGCGAGCATGGGGCCGGGCGCCGGCTGCCATCGCGGGACGTCGGGCATCAGGAGCGTCGAGTATCCGCTGTCGGCGATACGGCGGACCCGGTCTCGCCATGTCGGCAGGTCAGTCGTGAGCGGAGTAACGACACCAAATCGGAACGGTCTGGGTTCGCCGGTTGCTGTCACGTTCTTGTCCTCTCCTTCCGCCCAGCCTTCTGCCGGGTCTCGTACCATCCACGAACGGCCGCTGGCGGATGCGACATCACAGCTCAAAGCACCGTCACCTATTTACTCGTCCAACTCGGATGGTTTGCGCCATACCGAGATGTGGCTCGGACTATCGCTGGTGAAAGTGTTGCGCTGCCAGTCGCCCCACCGGTGGCGAAGGGTCAGCCCGGCGAACTTCGCCATGAGATCAAGCTCTTGGGGCCAGACGTAACGATGTCGGGACGAGAGCTTGCGAAGTTCACCATCAATAACCCAGTAGTGGGTCGAGACCGCAATCTGAGCGGCGAGGTCGTAGTCCTCGAACGCCAGGTGATCCGGTTCTGCCGCGAACACCCGCACCGTCTCGCCAGGCGGAAGGCGCTGCAATTGCGGGATGTAGTTCTCGATCAAGAAAAGACCAGCTGGTGCTAGGTGGGCCGCGGCGTTGCGGAAACAGGCAACCTGCTCATCCTGCGTGGTCAGGTTGGTAATTGTGTTGCGCAGCAGATAGACCAAGCTGAACCCACCGCCGACTGACGTCGTCGCAAAATCGCCAATGGTTACAGGCAGTTTCTCACCCCCGGGCTGCGCGCGCAGCCGCCGCATCATCGACTCGGCCAACTCGATGCCGTGGACCTCGACACCACGCTGACTGAGCGGTATCCCGATCCGGCCCGTCCCGATGCCGAACTCCAAGCAGGCACCACCCATTGCGAGCTCACACAGGCAATCCAGCGTCGGCCCGACCAGCTCCGGTGCGAACAGATGCGGCCACAGCTGCTCGTAGCGCTCGGCCACCCAGTCGTCAAAATGGCTTTCTGCCATGGTGCGATGATGAACCGCCGAAAGTGCGCGGTCTACGGCATATTCCGAGCGCCTGTCGGGGTGCGCGATGATGAACGGGTGGCCGGACTGGTGATGCCGCGGAACCTCGTGGAGGCCGCGAAGCGGGAGGGCCGGGCCGGGTGGTTGGCGAGTCTGCCGGCCAACGTCGCCGAGCTGAAGCAGTTGTGGTCACTCGAGATCGGCGCACCGTTTCAGCCGGGTGGGCAAACCGCGTGGGTCGCCCCGGCGCGTGATCGTACTGGGACCGAGTTGGTGCTGAAGATCGTCTGGCCGCATCCGGAGGCCGCGCACGAGGCAGCTGGGCTTGCCACGTGGCGTGGGCGGGGGACAGTCGCGTTGCACGCCGCGGAGCACCTGGACGGTGCGAGCGCGTTGCTGCTCGAGCGGTGTGTCCCGGGCACCGCCTTGTCGTTTCGTCCGGAAGCCGAGCAGGATTCGGTCACCGCCGGTTTGCTGCTGCGGCTATGGATCGAGCCGGCAGGCGGTCACGGCTTCCGGCCGCTGTCCGAGATGTGCGCGCAGTGGGCCGATGGATTCGAAGCCAAGCTCGCAGCTGGCAATCGGCGGATCGATCCCGGCCTGGCGCGCGAAGGCATCGCGCTGTGGCGGCTGCTTCCGACCACTGCTGAACGAAACGTGCTGCTGTGTACCGACCTGCATGCCGGCAACGTCCTCGCCGCCGAACGCGAACCCTGGCTCGTCATTGACCCCAAGCCCTATATCGGAGACCCGACCTACGATGTGCTGCAACACATGCTCAACTGCGATCAACGCCTACACGCGGATCCGCTTGGCTTCATCCGGCAGATGGCCCAGCTCGTCCAACTCGACGCCGGACGCCTCCGTGTCTGGTTGTTCGCGCGCTGCGTGCTGGAGTCTGCTGAATTTCCGGAACTCGCCGACGTCGCCGACAAAATCGCGCCGCCCTAGCCGCCTGTGTTATCCGGTTGTCGGGCCAGCGAGGCGCCGCAGTCACGCGCCGAGGTTGAGCGGTCGCATCGGCGTAGGCTTTCCGTTGCGCGGCAGGTCGCCGGCCTCGGTTTCTGGGCCGGATTCGTCGACGTCGTCTTCATCGGTTGGTGGGCCTGCAGCCGCCGAACGGGCCAGACCAACCAAGGTCGCCGGCGAGGCCGACCTCGGCTACCGACTGTTGCGGCGACACTGGCGCCGCGGTTACGCATCGGAGGGCCCGCGAACTGCTGCGGTACGGGTTTACCGAAGTTGGCCTGACCCGGATCTTCGCGCAAGCCATGGCCGACAACGCCGCTTCACGAGCAACCATGCAGTCCGTCGGGCTCATCTTCGCTCGCGCGTTCATATCCGGACCCGATCCCCGTTGAAGAGCTCGGCGAAGTCGAGTACGAGCTCACCCGCGAGACCTGGTCGCCCGCACAGGCTGGCTCCCGACCCAACAAGTACAGCCAGGGTCGCTGATCGACGGAAATGAGACGTGGGTTCGATAGAGATCCGTCGGTATACTTGCTGGCCGGCGTCACCACGCGCGCCAAACGAAACGCTAGGCGCGGGAACCTTGCCGAGCATGCCTCCTGTTCGCGGATCAAGGTCTCTGAGACTACATGTCGGCACAGCGATCCAGCCCTCAGTTCGCGCGGCGTCACGCTCTTGCTCATCGGGCTGCATAACCCATTCCCGATATGAACGGCTGCCGCGACATTGAGTGCGGCGATCACTGCGTCGAAAGCGTCATCAGACGTTGTGCAGATAGTGCGTGAGTCTGCGTCCATCGACAGCCAATCGGCCTCATCGAAGAACTCGCACGCCATCTGTCTCAGGAGACGCCAGGTTGCCCTTGCCCTTGTACCTGCGCGGCTCATATCCCCACCGCTCCAACGCCGCAGCCGGGTATACCTCGACAACACGACCGCTGCCCGTACGGTCGCCGGTGCCAACGCCGACGTCAAGTGCGGCCAAGAGACCGGCCGCCCGCATCGCAGCTCGACCGATGCGATCTGTTGCAACGCTCAGCGGTAGCGGCCCCCCTCTCTTGTGAACCGCGAGATCCGTTGTGCGATAAGCCAAGTGCCTCCGAGCGAGGAAATCTTGGCCCTCGCCCGCCCTGATCTCGCCTCGCTGGTGGCGAGTAACGAAGTCTGTGAACGCCACGGGCCAGCCGAGCGGACAATCAATGCCCACCTTCGTTGCGCTAGCTGCAAGTTTGACGATCGCGGCGTCAGTTGCGGACGGCGAAAGCTTGCTGATGGCCGCGCCCGCCGCGCTCCAAGTCACGACGGCGGCCACGGTCTTACCTGGCTCAGCCGAAAGATCGATTCCGACGGTCATCACAGCCCGAGGTTAGGCCACGATGCCCACCAGCGTTGTGACAGCGATGTGCGATGCGGCTGAGTCGTGTCGTTTATCAGTTGCTCCGGTTAGGCGCCTACTGTCGTCAGGCAAGCGACTACCGCAAGGAGAACGATGGTTGAACTCCCGGAGCATGAAGAGCGGCGTATCCGTGACTATGTCAACTCTCAGTCGCCCGCCGACGATCAGGCCGGTCTGGTTCAGAAGGTCGGGTCCCACCGCATCATGGGCCACGTCCACGAAATGTATGACGTGCACTGTGACAAGACGCGCTGGTGGGTCATCACGGACCCGACGAATCTGTATCTGCAGAGCGATTTCCCTGACGTCCAACAGGCGCTGATCTTCCATCTCGGCTTGGGGCTGTTCCTGGCTCAACGAAGTCGAGGTGAGCTTGATGAGTCGCACGAGGAGGTGCTCTCTGGGTCATGGCGAAGGTATCGCCAGGCCCTTGATGCCATGGACATCGCCGGTGAAGCCGAGGATTTCCAGGCCATTGGAATCAAATGTCGCGACTCGCTGCTCGCATTCGTAAGGGACCACCTTAACGACGAATGGGTCGGCGAGGTTGCCGAACGGCCGAAGACCTCGGACTTCAAGGGATGGGCGGAGATATTTGCTGAACGTCTTACAGAGGGGCGCGTCCGGTCCTACGTTAAAACACTCGTGGACAAGGTCTGGGACCTCGCCGTATGGCTACAACACAACAACGATGCAACCCCCGACGACGCTGAGTTGGTGCTGGAAGCAACAGGGAATCTCCTCACCACCTTCGGACGGTTGCTTCATCGACGGGAGTACGGCGATCCCGAGCGGTGCCCTCGCTGCAGCTCATATCGACTCGACGAAGACGTCGAGGTGGTTGAGGAGCCAGAATCAGGTTTCTTGGAAACAACAATCTGTGGCGGCTGCGGCTGGCAATCGGAACAGATGTTCGCCCGATGGTCCGACCGTGCGAGCGATGCCGACGTGGCTGCATACCTTGAGCGTCCAACTCCAGGCCCATCTGATCGACTCGGACGCAACGGCCGCTGATGGCGGAGGCGCGCCCCCGAAGCACACCGCACCGTCAATCTGGCCGGCCCCTACTCCCCGCAACGGATATGGATTGATCCGAGGCCGAAGTGTTCACCAACCGTGTCGTCGTCAGCCGATAAGCTTGAGTTGTGCCAGATCTCGACCGCGCCTCAGTCCTCGTCCAGGAGGCGATGGACCAGTTCGATGCGCCCGAGATTACGGTAGCCGCCCTGGTCCGGCGCTGTCAGCGGATCGCATCCCTCCGCGGCGATGGCGTTGCCCTTGCGTGGCTTGGGCTCGAGGCAACCGACGTCCGGAATCAGTTCGAGAACAAGTCTGACGCGCAACGAGAGCCTCTTGCTGCGCGTCTACTCAAAACGATCCCTGGGGCAGAGGCGACCGAAAAGTGGTTAGCGGAGTACCGCGATTACATCACGCGTCGCCGACTCCGGCCTGAGAAGGAGGAGGCGAACCTCAGCAGCGTCCAGCAGATCGAGGAGACCGTGGAGATGCTGCGCGAGCAGGAGGCTGCCGCGCTCGTACCGCCTCCGCCAGGCATGCACACCTACGACTTAGGCAAGCACGTGGCCGATCAGCAGAAGCTGCGCACGACTCTCCTGGCTACGCGCATCCCGCTGGACAACGTTCTCGCGCGTATCAAGGACCGGCTCTGGGAGTTCCTCACCGAGACCGAGCACGAATTGACCTTTGGCGAGGCAACGGCGGAGGTGTTCGATCGGCTGCGCACCTATGTCGACGGGCAGCTCATGACAATTTCGCCGCCCGCGCTAGAGCAGTTCCAGGTGGCCTATCGCCGACTTAAGGATGGCGGGACCGAGGACCGTGCGCACGCGCTTACCTCGTGCCGTCGCGTGCTGAAGACGCTCGCCGACCAGCTCTACCCGGCTCGATCGGAGCCAGTCGTGGGTTCGGACGGTAAGCCACACCTCTTGAACGACGCGGCCTTCGTGAACCGACTCTTGCAGTACGTGGTCGAGACCGTGGGCAAGCATGAGAACGGCGCCGTGGTTCAGGCGACCCTCCAGGACGTCGATGCCCGGCTTAACACGCTCAACGAACTCGCGAGCAAGGGCGTGCACGCCGATGTCACCACGTACGAAGTCGACACCTGTGTTGTGCAGACGTACCTTGTGGTCGCGGATGTGCTACGTATCCGCGAACGCGCGAAATCGCTGTAGATGCTCGGGCGCTCCAGCCCAGGCTAGAGACGTTCTAGATGGAGATGTGGAAGCCGGGCCTGAGAGCCGACCGCGGCCAGGACACAAGGTTTAGACCGCGATCGGTACGTCACACCGAGGCTTGGACTAAGCACCAGGTGCACTAAGGCGATCCGGCGGCGGGAGCAGCTCGCGGCTGAGCACGAGATACGGACGACACCACGGCGGCCGACGGTGGGGCGACGTGGCGCGGCTACTCCCTGACCTCGGCCCGTAGGTAGAACGCTCCTGGTTCTTCGGGAATCAAACGGTCGAACGGCGATCGCGCGCTTTCTCGTCGAACCCGCGCATATCAGTCTTCGAGCGAAATCATCGAGTCTTGACTCACCCGCACCGATCGGCGATCTGCCCGCGCCGGCGACCGGCCGCTATCCCAACGCGGTGGCGATGACTTCGCGCTGTTGGTCCTCGTGCACGCTGGCCGACCCGACGGCGGGGGAGGCCGAGGCCTTCCGCGATGCCCGGTACAGCAGCCTGGTGTCACCGTGCTCGGCCAGCCGTTCCGGCAGGTTCAGCGCCATGAACGGGTAACCGCCCTGGTTGGCAGGCTCCTCCTGCGCCCAGATCAGTTGCGCTTGCGGGTACTTGGCCAGCTCGGCGGCGATCTCGTCACCGGGCAGCGGGTAGAGCTGCTCGACTCGGACGATCGCTACGTCGTCGCGCTCGGCGGCGGCCCGGGCGGCGAACAGGTCGTAGTAGATCTTGCCGCTGCATAGGATCACGCGGCCCACCTTGGCCGGATCGGCCGCACTGTCGCCGATCACCGGACGGAACGACCCGCTGGTGAACTCCTCCAACTGGCTGACCGCGGCCTTGAGCCGCAGCAACGACTTGGGAGTGAAGGCGATCAGTGGCCGGTGCAGGCCGCTGAGCGCCTGCCGGCGCAACAGGTGGAAGTAGTTGGCCGGCGAAGAGCAAATGGCCACCGTCATGTTGTTCTCCGCGGCCAACTGAAGGAAGCGCTCCGGCCGTCCGGACGAGTGGTCCGGGCCCTGTCCTTCATAGCCGTGCGGCAGCAGCAGCGTCACCGACGAGCGCTGACCCCACTTGGCCTCACCGGAGGCGATGAACTCGTCGATGATGGTCTGCGCCCCGTCGGCGAAGTCACCGAACTGCGCCTCCCACACCACCAACGCCTCGGAGTTGGCCACCGAGTAGCCGTACTCGAAGCCCATCGCTGCATACTCCGACAGCAGCGAGTCATAGGCGCGGAACGGTGCCTTGGCGCCCGGAATGTGCCGCAGCGGCGTGTATTCCTCGCCGGTGTTGCGGTCGATCAGCACCGCGTGCCGTTGGGTGAAGGTGCCTCGGCGGGAGTCCTGCCCAGCCAACCGGACCGGCCGACCGTCCAGGGTGAGCGAGCCGAAGGCGAGCAGCTCCGCGGTGGCCCAGTCGACGTCCCCGGCGCTGGTCTGGGCGACCCGCCGATCGATCTGCGGCTTCAGCCTGGGGTGGATGGCGAAGCCGGCCGGGTGGTTGGCGTACAGCTCGCCGATGGTCTTGATGACCTCGGCCGGTATCGCCGTCGAAGGCGCGGGCACGTCCGAACCGCTTTCCATCACCGGTTCGCGCCGCGGCTTGTTGGACGCGTCCCTGGTCTCGACGAAGACCTTCTCCAACTGGGCCTGGAAGTCCTTCAACGCTTCCTCGGCGTCGGCCATGGTGATGTCACCGCGACCGATCAGCGCCTCGGTGTACAGCTTTCGCACGCTGCGCTTGTTGTCGATGATGTCGTACATCAACGGCTGGGTGAACGAGGGGTTGTCCGCCTCGTTGTGCCCACGCCGCCGGTAGCAGACCATGTCGATGACGACATCCTTCTTGAATTGCAGGCGATACTCGACCGCGAGCCTGGCGACCCGCACGCAGGCCTCCGGGTCGTCACCGTTGACGTGGAAGATCGGCGCCGAGATCATCCGCGCGATATCGGTGCAATACAAGCTCGATCGAGACTGCGCCGGCGAGGTGGTGAAGCCGACCTGGTTGTTCACCACCACGTGCACGGTGCCGCCGGTGCGGTAGCCGCGCAGCTGCGACAGGTTCAGCGTCTCGGCCACCACGCCCTGCCCGGCGAAGGCCGCGTCACCGTGCAGCAGCAGCGGCAGCACGGTAAAACCGTCCTCGCCCTTATCGAGAATGTCCTGCTTGGCACGCACGATTCCTTCCAGCACCGGGTTGACTGCTTCCAGGTGGGACGGGTTCGCGGTGAGCTCGACGGCGATGGTGTCGCCGGCCGGGTTGCGGTACGTGCCGTGCGCGCCCAGGTGGTACTTCACGTCACCGGAGCCCTGGGCGGTACCGGGGTCGATGTTGCCCTCGAACTCGTTGAAGATCTTGGCGTACGGCTTGCCGACGATGTTGGCCAGCACGTTCAGCCGTCCCCGGTGCGGCATTCCGATGACCACCTCGTCCAGCCCGGCTGCGGCTGAGGCGTCCAGCACCGCGTCCAGCAGCGCGATCACCGTCTCGGCGCCTTCCAGGCTGAACCGCTTCTGCCCGACGTACTTGGTCTGAAGGAACGTCTCGAACGCCTCGGCCACGTTCAGCCGGGACAGGATGTGCTTCTGCTCCTCGCGGGTCGGCGCGTCGTTCTTCACCTCGATGTTCTGCTGGATCCAGGCGCGCTCTTCCGGATCGATGATGTGCATGTACTCCACACCGACCCGGCGGCAGTAGGCATCGCGCAGCACGCCCAGGATGTCGCGCAGCTTCATCAGCTTGTTGCCGGCGAAGCCGCCCACCGGAAACTCGCGGTCCAGATCCCACAGCGTCAACCCGTGCTTGGTGATGTCGAGATCCGGGTGGGTGCGGATCTTGAACTCCAGCGGATCGGTGTCGGCCATCAGGTGGCCGGACGTGCGGTAGGCGTTGATCAGCTCGATCACCCGAGCGGCCTTGTCGATCTGGCCCTCGTGGCTGAACTCCCGGTCGGTCAACCAGATCGCCGGCTCGTACGGGATCCGCAGCGAGCGGAAAATGTCGTAGTAGAAGTGGTCTTCACCGAGCAGTAGCTGGTGGATTCGGCGCAGGAACTCCCCGGACTGCGCGCCCTGGATGATCCGGTGGTCGTAGGTCGAAGTCAGCGTCATGGTCCGCGAGATGCCCATGTCGGCCAGCGCGTCGGGATGCATGCCGCTGAACTCGGCCGGGTACTCCATCGCTCCGACGCCGATGATGGTGCCCTGGCCCTGCATCAGCCGCGGCACCGAGTGGTTGGTGCCGATGGTGCCGGGATTGGTCAGGCTGATGGTGGATCCGACGAAGTCGTCGGTGGTGAGCTTGCCCGCCCTGGCCCGCCGGATGATGTCCTCGTAGGCGCCCCAGAAGGTGGCGAAATCCATCTGCTCGGCGGTCTTGATGGCGGCCACCACCAGCGCGCGGCCACCGTCCTTGCCGGGCAGGTCGATGGCCAGGCCGAAGTTGACGTGCTCGGGTCGCACCACGGCCGGCTTGCCCTCGGCGGTGAGCGCGAAGGAGTTGTTCATCTCCGGGAAGTCGTGCAGTGCCCGCACCACGGCGTAGCCGATGATGTGGGTGAAGCTGACCTTGCCGCCGCGCGCCCGACGCAGGTGGTTGTTGATGATGATCCGGTTGTCGGCGATCAGCTTGGCCGGCACCGCCCGCACGCTGGTGGCGGTCGGGATCTCCAACGAGGCCTGCATGTTGGTGACCACCTTGGCCGGTGCGCCACGCAGGACGGTCAGCGCGGTCTCGTCGGTCGCGGTCGGGGCTACCGACGGGCTGGTCCAGGCGGGCCGGTTGGCGGGCTCGGTCGGCTTCGCCGGAGCCGGAGCCGGTTGGGTGGTCGGTACCGGTTCGGTCGGCCGGTCGGTGGCCGGTGCGACGCCGGCAGCGCGGCCATTGCTGGTCGCCGGTGGTTCCGGCTCGGGCTGGCGGTGTGCCGCGGTGCGCTCAGGTGGCCGCTCTTCCGACTGGCCGGCCGATGTCCGCAGTTCGGTGGCCGGCTCGACCGGCGGCTCCTCGCTGGCGGCCCGGGGCGGCGCGCTGGTGGCCGGGCTGATCGAGGGGCGGTAGTCGGCGAAGAAGTCGTGCCAGGCTGCGTCCACCGCGTTCGGGTCGGCGAGGTACCGCTCGTACATCTCCTCGACGAGCCACTCGTTGGCCCCGAAATCCGGTCGGGCTGCGGACGATTCACTGCCGCTCGAGGACTGCGCGGTCACGTTGTCTGCCACCTTCTCTTCAGTGCGTAACCCGGCGGGCCGGGCACGGTCGATCGGCAGCAACTCCCAGCGTTACCTGCCCGACCAGCCTGACCCGACCCGTAATCAAGCCTACGCGTGCGCCTGGGTAGCAGCAGCACGGACGCTGGAACCGGCCGGCCGAATGTGTGCGGTTACTCACAAGCGTCCGGCGGGCCGCTCGATGCCGGCTCAGCTCACGTCGCGGCGAAGGCTCACCACGTACCCCAACGCCAGCAAAATCACCGACCAGCCCAGGAGGATCAACCCGGCGACGGCCGGGGCGTATTGGTGCACGTCAGACGGGAGATTCATATCGTCGCGCCTGGTGCTCCGGATCAACTGGATAAAGGCGCCGCCCGGTTCGTACGGCCAGGCTTTTCGCACGAATGGGATCCCGGCGAGGATGAAGTTGAGGACGAAGAGGTAGGCCAACCCGATCACCATGGCGGCGGCCTGGTTGCGTACCAGAAGACCGAGGCCGAGACCGAACAGGCCCAATAGCAGAAGTGAGAGGAAGGAACGCAGCAGGCCGCTGGGAACCTCACCGCCGAACTTGACCGGTACCGATAGCGCCGACAACCAGATACTCGCCATGACGACGTTGACGACAACACAGACCGTGCTGTACAGGACCGAGAGAATGCCGTAGGCGACCGTCTTGCCGAGCAGTAGTTGTAGCCGGTTGGGCGTCGCCAGCAGCGTCGGCGTGATCGTCTTGTGCCGATACTCGGTGGTCAGCCCGAGCAGCCCGAGCACCAGCAGTGCCACGCCGGTCAGCCAGAACGGCTTGAGGATGTTGAAGTAGTCGACGGACTCCGACGGTTCGTGCGAATGGACGCCGGACAACTCACCGGCACAGGTCAGCCCGGTGAGGGCGACTGCCAGCACCAGCATCCAGAACCACACCTGGGTGCTGCGCACCTTCAAGATCTCGGACTTCATGAGGTTCAACATCAGCGTGCCCCCGTGCGGTGGCCAGGTCCGGTCGGTGGTTGTCCGGGTAGCGGTGGCGGTACCTGGTCCAAGCTCTGCGCCTGGTACGCGCCTTCGGTCAAGGAGAAGAACAGCCTTTCCAGATCGAATTCCTCGAGACTCAATTCGTGCAGTTCGACCCGATTGACAAAGGCGGCATTGCCGACCTGAGCCAGGTTCTCGGTTTGCACCCGCAGCGACCCGTCCGGCTCAGTGGTGCCAGACAGCCCAAGCTGTTGCAGTGCGGGTACCAACGGCCCGAGGTCTGGGCCGCGCACGATCGCGGTGCTGGTGCCGGCCGACAGCTCGGCCATGCTACCGGCCTTGACCAGTCGACCGCGGTTGAGGATGACCGCCCGGTCGGCCACCTCCTGCACCTCGGACAGCTGGTGGCTGGACACCAGGATGGTGCGGCCTTCGGCGGCAAGGTGGCGGAAGAAGCCGCGCAGCCACCGGATCCCTTCCGGATCCAGGCCGTTGGCCGGTTCGTCCAGGATCAGCACCCGGGGATCGCCGAGCAGGGTTGCCGCGAGTGCTAGCCGCTGCCGCATGCCCATCGAGTAGCCCTTGGTCTTCTTCTTGGCATCGCCGGCCAAGCCGACCAGGTGCAGCACCTCGTCGGCGCGTTCGGCCGGCAGGCCGGCCGCGGCGCAGTAGATCCGCAGGTGCTGCCGGCCGGTGTGCGCGGGGTGGAAGCTGGCCGCTTCCAGCGCGGCGCCGACGGTCTGCAGCGGCTTAGCCAGCGTCCGGTAGCGCACTCCGTTGATGGTGGCGTTGCCCGAGGTGGGCTCCACCAGGCCGAGCAGCATCCGCAAGGTGGTGGTCTTGCCGGCGCCATTGGGTCCGAGGAATCCGGTCACCGAGCCCGGCTCGACGGTGAAGCTCAGCGAGTCGACTGCCCGCTGGGTGCCGAAGACCTTGGTGAGGTTGTCCACCACGATCCGGCCGTCCGGCCTTTCCGACGGATGGGCAGGCTTGGGGTCGGTGTGCGCGCTATTGGCAACCATGTTCCTATCCAAACAGAACCATCGGACAATTTCGGCGACCGGGCGGCCCTGGGGCTCAGGTGTCGGCCAGCTAGCGGTGCGCGGGCAGTAGGCCGGCGAGCACGATCGCCAGTTCGGCGGGGGTGTCCAGCCGGCCGTCGGCTACCTCGGCTAGCTCCGCCACCTCGCCGACCGCGATCGCGTAGCCGGGCCGTCCGGTTCGTTCGGACCAGGCGCGCAGCGCGGTCACCGCCGGCAGATCGCCGAGATCGTCGCCGGCGAACAGCGCGGCCGGGGTGCGGTCGGTGAGCAGCGAGTCCAGTGCGGTGGCCTTGGACGGCCCGGGCATCCGGAGCTCGAGCACCTGCTTGCCCGGGTGGGTTTCCAGGCCGTGCTGGGCGGCTAGCCGGCTGACCGGCTCGCACAGAGTGGCAAACGCCTGCTCCGGATCGGCGGCCTGCCGGGTGTGCACGACCAGCGACAATCGCTTGTCCTCCAGCCAGACGTCGTGCGGCAGCAGCGCCGGCAGCGCGGCCCGCAGCTCGGCGATCCCGGCCGGCTCCGGCTGGGTGACCAGCCGGCCGTGCTGCCAGGTCTCGGCACCGTGCAACCCGCTGATCAGCAGGCCCTCGATGCCGGCCAGTTCGGCACTCAGCGCAAGCACGGTCTCGGCGTTCCGGCCGGTGACGATCGCGATCCGGGCGCCGGCCTCGGCCAGCTCATGCAGGGTGGCCACCACGCCGGGCACCGGACGGGAGGTCGTCGGGTCCGGCACGATCGGGGCCAGCGTCCCGTCGAAGTCCAGCGCGATCAGCGCCCCGACCAGGTTCGCCGCTATCGGCCGAAGTCGATCCGGGTCGGGCTGGGTCATGGTTGGCAGGTTAGTTGCCGGCGCCCCGGGAAGCTGCCTGCCGGCCGATCAGGACGGCGCCCAGCCGGCCGGAGTCGGCACCGAACTGAGCCGGCACCAGCGCCGGAGCGCAGCGCCAAGCCAAGCCGGCGCTGATCGCGGCGGCCAGCGGATCCAGCAGCCGAGCGCCGGCCAGCGACAGGCCACCGCCCACCACGATCAGGGCCGGATCGAACAGCAAGGTGTAGTTGATCAGCGCCCGGGCCAGTGCGGTTATCGCCTCTTGGAACACCCGAACGGCCACCGGGTCGCCGGCCGCCGCCCGGGCGATGACCTGCTCGGCATCGAGCTTGTCGGTACCTGCCGCCCGGTACCGGCGAGCCAGCGCGGCCCCGCTGGCGTAGGTCTCGGCACAACCGACCTGCCCGCATGCGCACCGCTCGCCATCGGGCAGCACCGGCAGATGGCCGATCTCGCCGGCCAACCCACCGGCACCGGTCACGATCCGTCCGCCGGTGATGCAGGCGGCGGCGATCCCGGTCCCGATCGACAGGTACAGCGCCTCGGCCACGCCGCGGGCGGCACCCAGGCTCGCCTCGGCCAGCCCGGCGGCTCGCACGTCGTGGTCGATCGCCACCGGCAGGCCCACCCGGCCCTGGATCTCGTCCCGGATCGGCAGGTCTCGCCAGCCGAGGTTGGTGGAGTACCGGGCGATCCCGGCGGCCGGATCCACTATGCCGGGCAGGATCAGGCCGACGCCGGTCACCGGCTGCCGACGTTGCTGGCCCTGGGCTGCTAGCTCGGTGATCACGTCGGCGATTGCGGCCAGCACGGCCGGCACCCCCCGATCGACCGGGGTGGCCAGCCGGCGGGCCAGGATCAACCCGCCGTCGGGTCCGCACAGGGCCGCCTTGATGCCGGTGCCGCCGACGTCCACGGCGATCAGGGTGTCGCTCAAGCGCTCTCCGTCCACCGATAAATGGTATAGACCATAGCCGCCCCGCCAAAGCCTTGACGCCGACGACTGAACAGAGCACGCGGGAAGTTGAAGCAGGCTTCAGCTCCGCCTACCGTCGATGACATGAAATCCAGCGATCGGCTGTCGGTGTCGGAGGTGGCGCACCGCAGTGGCATGGCCCCATCGGCGCTGCGGTTCTACGAGCGCGAAGGATTGATCTCGGCCGGCCGCACCAGCGGCGGGCAGCGTCGGTACGAGCGCAATGTGCTGCGCCGGCTGGCCTTCATCCGGGCGGCGCGCAACATCGGGCTGTCGCTGGACGAGATCCGGGTCGAATTGGGCCATCTTCCGGAGGCCCGCACGCCCACCAAGGCGGACTGGGGACGGATCTCGCACGACTGGCGACGCCGGTTGGACGAGCAGATCGAGGCATTGCAGGCGTTGCGCGACGGCCTGGTCAGTTGTATCGGCTGTGGTTGCCTGTCGCTGCGACAGTGCCAGATCTCCAACCCGGCGGACGTCGCGGTCAGCCGGGCAGTCGGCGGCGGTGCGGCCTTCCTACCGCCGATGCTGCGTCGATCGGCCGACGGCGGCTGATCGAGCCGTCGTTAGTCGACGTAGCCTGGCGCGCCGGTGTCGTCGACGATCGGCAAACCGGCGGCCTGCCAGGCCAGCATGCCGCCGGTCAGGTTGATCGCCTGCCAGCCGGCCCGGTTCAGCGCGGCGGCCACCGCCGCCGATCTGCTGCCGACGTGGCAGACGCAGACGATCGGGACGTCGGTGGGCAGTTCGGCCACCCGGCCGGCCAGTTCTGACATCGGCAGCAGCTGCGCCTGTGGTGCGTGTCCGGCCTCCCATTCATCCTGTTCCCGGACGTCCAGCAGAATGGCGCCGCTGTCGAGGAGTTCGAGGGCTTGGCTGGCCGACACCTGGTCGGCGCGAGCGGAAGGCACACCCCGAGGTTACCTACCGGACGGTCCTACCCTTGGGCCGGTGGAGTACTGGCTGCTGTTCTGGGGAGCCACCGACGGCGGATTCGAAGATGCCGAGGTGGCCGACCGGTTGCGGCACGGGCAGTGGAACTGTGCCGCGGCCTGCCCGGACGTTGCCGAGTTCCGTCGCGATCTGCTGGCCAGTGATCCGGATTGGACGGCGATGCGGCTGCTGCCCCGGCCCGGCTCCGGGCAGCCGGCCGATCGCTACCTCGCCGTGGTGTTCGTGACGGCGCCCGACGCCGATGAGGTTCGCGATCTGCGCTACCTCGCGGCCCGCAACCGGCTGCGCATGTTCGACCCGCAGGCCGCCGAGGGCTGAGCCGGTCAGCCAGCTGGCTGTCGCAGCGCGGCACGGGCCCGTTCCCGGGCGGTGGCCGGAGCGCCGGCTAGGTCGAGCGCTCGGGCCACCGCGCCGGTGACCGGGGCGGTGTCCAGCACCCGCACCACGACGTTCGGGGCGACCACGGCAAGCTGCGAGCGGATCCGGTCCAGCAGCGGCCCATTGCCGGATTGCAAGGTGCCGCCGCCCAGCACCACATCGGCGTCCGAACCCAGCAGGGCCAGCCGCCGGAGCAGGGCGGTCGCCAGATTGCTCACCTCGTCGGCGAGCCGTTCGACGATCCGGCAGGCAACCGGGTCGCCGGCCGACGCCGCCGAGAACACCACCGGAGCCAGCGCCAGCAACGACCGCTCGGCATCCGGCTCCCGATGCAGTCGGATCGCCATCGTCTCCGGATCCGGATCGCCGAATCGGCGAGGGAGTAGCTCGCGCAGCACGGTGGCCGGTCCTCGGCCGTCGCCGGCTCGAACCGCCGCACCGAGGCCGGCCAGGCCGACCGAATAGCCACCACCCCAGTCACCGCTGACATCGCCGAGCGCCAGGAAACGCTCCTCCCGACCGTTCGGGTGCACGCCCACCGCGTTGATGCCCGCACCCGCCACCACCGCCACCCCCCAGTCCCGGCTGCTGCCGGCACGCAACACGGCAAACACGTCGTTGCGAACCTCGAGCTGCTCAGCGACCGCCAGCCGGCGCAGGCCGGCCAACACCACCGCCTCTTCATCGGGTAGGTCGACGTTGGCGAGGTAGAAGCTGCCGACCGCGATCCGAGTGCCGGTCGGCAACCCGGCCTCGGCGACCGCCCGTCGGGTCAGCTCAGCGAGCGCTTCGATGGTGGCCGGCATGCCCTCGATGTGCGGCCGGGTGCCACCGCCCTGAACCCTGGCCAGCAAGTCACCTCGGTCGGTGGCCAACACCAGATCCGTTTTGGAATTGCCGCCGTCGGCCGCGACGACATAGGTCTGGTCCAGGGTCATGCTCCGTCCGATCCGTCATCGGTCGGCCGCAGGGTCACCAGTTCCCACGCCCGCTCGCTGCCGGCGGCCAGGCAGCCGTCGACCACCGCGTCGACGCCGAGTGCGCTCACCCGCAGCTCCGGCTGCACCGGTGCCAGATCTTGCAGTGCGTGGCGTACCGCGTCGCAGAATCCCGCAGCCTGCCCGATGCCGCCGCCGAGCACCACGAGCTCCGGATCGGCGACCGCGATCACCGAGCAGATTGCCTTGGCGACCAGGACCGCTTCGTCGGCCACCACCCGCGCGGCCCGTTCGTCCCCGTCAGCAGCTGCCACGAAGACGGATCGGGCCGACGCCGGCCGCCTGATTCCGGCGCGGCGGGCGGCCCGTACCACGCCGGCCGCCGAGGCCGCCGCCTCCAGGGCACCCCGGCGGCGGGCGTCCCGCGCGTCGGCCTTGGCGCCGGTGCCCAGCGGCAGGAAGCCGATCTCGCCGGCCGCGCCGTGCGCCCCGCGATGCAACCGGCCGTCCAGCACCAACCCCATGCCGATCCCGGTGCCGATCGAGACGAAGGCGAAACTGTCGACGTCGCGGCCGTGTCCGTGCGCGCGTTCGGCCAGCGCCGCCGCGTCGGCGTCGTTCTCGATCATCAACGAGTCGCCGAAGGTTCGGCGCAGTTCGTCCAGCACGATCGGCTGGTCCCAGCCCGGCAGCGCACCGGCCAGCGCCAGCGCGTCGCGCCGGGGGTCGTACACGCCTGGACTGCCCAGCACGGTCTGGCTGATATCGGCCGGACGCAAGCCGAGCTCGGCGCGCAGCTTGCCGGCAAGTTCACCGAGTTCGGCGACCAGGCCGTGGCTGGTAGCCGCCTTGACCGGCAACGTCGATCGGGCACGCACGGTACCGGTCAGGTCGCAGATCGCGCCGCGCAGGAACTGGCTGCCGATGTCGAGCGCCAATACGAAACCGGCCTCGGGCCTGACTTCATAGAGCACGGCGGCCGGCCCCGGTGCACCGGTGCGCACCCCCGACGCCCGGGCCAGCCCGGCCCGCTCGAGGTTGCTCAGGGCCAGCGACACGGTCGGCTTCGATAGCCGGGACAGCCGGGCCAGATCGGCCCGAGAAATCTTGCCGCCATCGCGGATGAGCCGAAGCAGCAACTGCTCGTTCATGGCGCGGATCAGTTGCGGCCCGGCTGGCGAGCCATGCCCGGAAGCCCCGGTCACGCATCCTCCCGAAGTGGTGGTCTGAACCAATGTGGCCGGGGTCTTGTGCTGGATTAATTGTCAGTCTACTTTACTAACTACCAGTCCGTCCATAGGCGAGGGGGCCCGGCGTGAACGCACCGGTCGTGCTCGGCCTGGACTTCGGCGGGACGAAGATTGCCGCCGCGGTAAGCGAAATCTCCGGTGACCGGCTCGGTTCGGTGACCATTCCGAGCGGGGCCGAGGACGGTGCGCAGGCCGCCCTCGAACGCGGCATCGCTGCCGGACAGGCACTGTTGGACGAGGTGGCCGGCGGCCGGCAGCTGCTCGCGGTCGGTGCCTGCACGTTCGGCATTCCGGGCGAGGACGGGGTGCGGCTGGCGCCCACCATACCCGGCTGGGGCGACGTCGCGTTCGGCCGCGAACTCAGGCGCGCTTTCGCCGGTGCCGAGATCCGACTGGCCACCGACGTCAAGGCGGCGGCCCACGCGGAGGCGGAGTGGGGCGCCCTGGTGGGCTGCGACCCCGGTATCTACCTCAACCTGGGCACCGGGCTCGCGGTGGCGATCGTCGTCAACGGGCTGGTGGTCCACGGGTACCACGGCGCTGCCGGTGAGATCGGATACAACCTGCGCCGGGTCGGCGACATCGGGACGAACTCGAAGCGTGCACCGCTGGAGGAGGCGGTGAGCGGCCAGGCGCTGAGCCAGGCCGCCTGGCTGCTGCGGCCGCCCGGCCTCGGTGCCGAAGCGGTGTTCCGGCGGGCCCACGCCGAGCCGGCGGCGGCCGGCGTGCTGACCGACTTCGTCGCCGAACTGTCCTTTCACCTGGTGAACCTGACCATCGCCATCGACCCGGCCCGCATCGTGGTCGGTGGCGGCATGACGCGCTCTTGGGAGCAACTGCGCCCCGGCCTGCGCGGCGCGCTCGACACGGCAGTGCCCTACCCACCTGAGCTGGTGCTCGCGGCCTTCCCGTTCGACGCGCCATTGATGGGCGCCTTGGCGATGAGCACCGCGGCCGCCCGTGAAGTCCTGCAAGCAGCGGCACCGGCATGAGCCGCACACACCACCTACCGAGGAGCGTCAAGATGAGGCGCAACACAGCAACCAGGGCATTCGTGCTTGGCGTGACAGTGGCTTTGCTCGCCACCGGCTGTACCAGTGCGAAGAAGCGGGTGGCCGCGACACCCTCGGGGACCGTGAGTCAGGAGGGCAGCAGCACCGAGAAGGCGTCCCATAAGCAGGGCGGGACGGTCACCATCTCCAACGAGCAGGGGCAGACCTGGACCTGTCAGTTCAATCCGTTCAACCCGGCTGTTTACCTGGAGTCGGTCGGCTTCGTATACGAGCCGCTGGTGTTCGTCAACCTGTTGAACAACCAGGCGGAGACGCCGATGCTGGCGAAGTCCTATACCTGGGATGCGGATAAGAAGTCCATCGTCTTCACCATTCGGGACGGGGTGAAGTGGAACGACGGCCAGCCGTTCAGCGCCGACGACGTCGCGTTCACCTTCAACCTGATGAAGCGGGTGCCGGCCACCGATGCGTACGCGCTGTGGACCGCGGCCGGCCTGCAGAGCGTGACCGCCAGCGGCAACCAAGTCACCATGACGTTCGACAAGCCGGCCGAGCCGTACTTCTTCAACTTCGCCAACCAGGTCGGCATCGTGCCCGAGCACGTGTTCTCAACCGGTGAGGCGGCGGCGCACCCGGACACCTGGGCGGATCCGGATCCGGTCGGTACCGGCCCGTTCAAGGTGAGCCCGTGCAAGCCGAACAACATCCAATACGTGGCCAACCCGACCTACTGGCAGCCCGGCAAGCCCTACATCCAGAAGGTGGAGTACCCGGCTTACCTCGACAACGGGCCGGCAAACCTTGATCTGGCCAACGGCAAGGCTCAGTGGGGAAGCCAGTTCATCCCGAACATCAAGCAGTTCTACCTATCCAAGTCGAGCGACAACCACACCTGGTCGCCGCCGGTGACCCTGGTGAACATCTTCCCGAACCTGGATCCGTCCCACCAGGCCACCAGCAAGCTCGCGGTGCGGCAGGCGATCGCCGCCGCCATCGACCGCAACCAAATCTCGGCGATCGGGGAGGGTGGCCAGCAGCCGCCGGCCAACCAGGCCGGGGTAGTCATTCCGACGTTCGCGAAGTACTACGACGCGGCGGCGGTTAGCGCGGCCGGCTACGACAAGCCCAACCCGGACAAGGCTCGGCAGCTGCTCGCCTCCGCCGGCTACTCACCGTCCCACCCGTTGAAGCTGTCCATCATCACAATCACCGGTTACACCGACTGGGACGCGTCGCTGGCTGTCATCAAGCAGCAGCTCAAGCCGATCGGCATCGAGCTGACCGTGCAGGACCTGGCCCAGCAGACATTCGACTCCAAGCTCTTCACCGGTGACTTCGACCTTGCCTACTACGGGGAACCGGGTGGGCCCACGCCGTACTACGAGCTGCGGCAGATGCTGCACTCGAAGAACTCGGCACCACTGGGCCAGCAGGCCAACAGCAACTACGAGCGGTACAACAACCCGGCGATCGACGAGTTGCTCAACTCCTACCCCAGCGCCGACGACGCCGGCCAGGTGGCGATCATGAAGCAGGTCGAAGACGCCGTGCTCAAGGACATCCCGATCATTCCGACCACCGAGTCCGTCGACTGGTTCCAGTACAACACCAGCGACATCGGCGGCTGGCCGACCGCGGACGACCCGTACGCCCAGCCTTCGGCGTTCACCGTTCCCGACGTCGAGCAGGTGCTGTTACACCTGTACTCACGCGCCGCGCAGTAGCCTCCGGCAATGAGGTACGTGCTGCGCCGGCTCGGCTTCTTCCTGCTCACGCTGTGGGCTGCGCTGACCTTGAACTTCTTCATTCCGCGGTTCATGCCGGGCAGCCCGCTTCAGGCGCTGCGGGACCGGACGCACAACAAGCTGTCACCGGCGGCGCTGGAGCAACTGCTCACCTCGTTCGGATTCAAGCCGCACCAGAACATCGCAGTGCAGTACCTGGACTACTTGAAGAGCATGGTCACCGGTGACTGGGGAATCTCCATCGGCGCGACCATGGGCGAGCCGGTCAGCACGATCGTCAAGCAGGCGCTGCCGTGGACGCTCGGGTTGGTCGGGATGGCCACCGTGCTCGCGTTCGCGCTCGGCTCGGTGATCGGCATCGTGGCCGGTTGGAAACGCGGCGGCAAGCTGGACTCGGTGCTGCCGCCGGTATTCGTGGTGACCTCCGCGCTGCCCTACTTCTGGGTGGGCCTGCTGCTGATCCTGGTCTTCTCGGTCTGGACCAACGGCCTGTTGCCCAGCGACTTCAACTACGACACCGACCTGCTGCCCGAGTGGTCGCTGGGTTTCATCGAGAACGTGCTGAAACACGCGGTATTACCGGCGGCGACGATCCTGATCACCTCGATCGGCGGCTGGATCCTGACCATGCGCAACAATATGATCACCACCCTGTCGGAGGACTACGTCCGGATGGGACGCGCCAAGGGCCTATCGAACCGGCGGATCATGACCAGCTACGCGGCGCGCAATGCATTCTTGCCGAACCTGTCCGGCTTTGCCATGTCGCTCGGTTTCGTCATCTCCGGCGCGATCCTGGTGGAGTACGTCTTCAACTACCCGGGGCTGGGTTACCTGCTGTACAACGCCGTGCAGAACAGCGATTACCCGCTGATGCAGGCATTGTTCATGCTGTTCACGGTCGCGGTGCTGCTCGCATTGCTGATCTGCGACTTCGCGATCGCCTGGCTGGACCCGCGATCCCGGACGAACGGCTGACCCGCGATGACCGCGCTGTTGATCGACACCGCCGCTGCCGGCACCAGCCCGCCGGTTCGCCGGCACGGCGGTGGCTGGATCGGTGCGGTTCGCAGCAGCCGCAAGGCCATGATCGGGACGATCATCTTCGTCGTCTTCTGCGTGCTGGCGGTGGCACCGGGGCTGTTCACCTCGGTTCGCCATCCCAACGACCTGGCCTTCGCACCATCGCTAGGGCCGTCGAGCAGGCACTGGCTGGGCACCACGTCATTGGGACAGGACATCTGGGCCCAACTGGTCTACGGCACCCGGCAGTCACTGGTCATCGCCCTGGTGGCCGGGCTGTTTGCCACTGTGCTGTCGGTGCTGGTGGGGGTGAGCGCCGGCTACCTCGGTGGCATCGCCGATGAGGTGCTGTCGATGATCACCGGCATCTTCCTGGTGATACCGACCTTTCCGCTGATCATTATCTTCGCCACCTACGCCGGCAAGGGCACCCTGCTGGTGATCCTGGTAGTGCTGGTCGTCACCGGCTGGTCCTACGGGGCCAATCAGCTGCGCGCGCAGACGTTGTCGTTGCGCAACCGGGACTTTCTTGAATCCGCGAGAGTACGTGGCGAGCGGCGCTCATACATCATCCTGGCCGAGGTGCTGCCTACCATGACCTCGCTGATCGTCGCGAACTTTCTCGGGGCGGCCCTGTATTCGGTGCTGACCGCGGCCGGTTTGCAGTTCCTCGGCCTGGGGGATCCGAACTCGATCAGCTGGGGCACCATGCTGTATTGGTCACAGAGCCAGCAGGCCCTCCAGACCGGCATGCCACTCTGGTCGATTGCTCCGGGGCTGTGCGTGGCCCTGCTCGGCGTCTCGTTCGCCCTGATCAACTACGCGTTCGATGAGATCAGCAACCCGGCGCTCCGGCCGGTGAGGAGGCGACGTGCCGACCGCGCCGGTGCTTGAGGTTCGAGAGCTGACGGTCGAATACGCCACCGATCGCGGCCCGGTGACCGCCGTCGACGGTGTCGGCTTCGAGGTAGGGACGGGCGAATTCGTCGGGGTGGTGGGCGAGTCCGGCTGTGGCAAGTCCACCATGCTGTTCGCGATCGCCCGGTTGCTCAGCCCACCGGCCGCGATCACCGCCGGCAGCGTGGCGTTCAATGCGCGGAACCTGGTCACCATGACCGACAAGCAATTGAACGTGCTGCGGTGGCGGGAGTTGTCGCTGGTCATGCAAAGCGCCATGAACGCGCTCAACCCGGTGCTGAGCATCGGCGCGCAGTTTCGCGACGCGCTGGCGGCACACAGCAAGTTTTCCGCGCAGCAGGCGACCGAACGGTCCACGCAAGTGCTGCGGCTGGTCGGTATCGACCCGATCCATCTCGGTAGCTACCCGCATCAGCTCAGTGGCGGCATGCGGCAGCGAGCCATGATCGCGATGGCGCTGCTGTTCACGCCCGACCTGATAATCATGGACGAACCCACCTCGGCGCTGGACGTGGTGGCGCAACGCTCGCTGATGGTCCAGATCAAGCAACTTCAGCAGCGGTTGGGTTTCGCGGTGGTCTTCGTGACCCATGACATGTCGCTGGTCAGCCACTTCTCCGACCGGTTGCTGGTCATGTACGCCGGTCAGGTAGTGGAGGCCGGGCCGACCCGGACCGTGTTCGACACGCCTGCGCATCCGTACAGCCGGGGGCTGCTTGAGGCCTTCCCGTCCATCAGGGGTCCGCGAGTCGAGCTCGCCGGCATTCCCGGCAGCCCACCGGAGCTGGCCCGGCTGCCGAGTGGCTGCCGGTTCCATCCACGGTGCCCAGTCGTGCAACCGCAGTGCAGCAGCGTCGAACCGCGGTTGTACGACGTTGGGCCGGCGCAGGCTCGCTGCCTGCGGCACGCACCCTCGGTGCCGTCCGAGGGGCGGGAGTCCTCATGACCGAGCCGTTGCTGGAGGCCCGCGGGCTGAGCAAGCACTTCAAGGTCGGCGGCAGCTTGAGCCGGCGAACCCTGCACGCGGTCGACGATGCGAATCTAGTCATCCATCACAAGGAAATCGTCGCGTTGGTGGGGGAGAGCGGCAGCGGCAAGAGCACCATCGCCCGGTTGCTTGCCCGGGTGTACCGCCCGACCAGCGGCGAGATTCGCTACCAGGGCAGATCGCTGGCCAGCATGCGTACCCGCCGGCAGGCAATGGCGTATCGAAGCGATGTCCCGATGGTGTTCCAGGACCCGTTCAGTTCGTTGAACCCGGCCTATCGGGTTTCGCACGGCATCCGGCGCGGGCTGAAACTGCACCGGCCCGAGCTAAGCCGGGCGCAGCGCCTGGCCGAGGCCGAACGGGTGGTGGATGCGGTTGGACTGACCCCGGCGGCCACCATCCTCGACCGGTTCCCGCACGAGTTGAGCGGCGGCCAGCGCCAGCGGATCGGCTTCGCCCAGGCATTGGCCTACCAGCCGAAGCTGATCCTGGCCGACGAGCCGGTATCGATGCTCGACGTCTCGATCCGGCTCGGGTTGTTGAACCTGATGGCAAAGCTGCGCGAGGACGAGGGCGTCTCCATCCTCTACATCACCCACGACATCGCCAGCGCGCGGTACCTGTCCGACCGGCTGCTCGTGATGTACGCCGGACACATCGTCGAATCGGGCCCGACCGAAAGCGTGTTGGCGGAGCCGAAACACCCGTACACCCAGCTGTTGTTGTCGGCGGTCCCGGATCCGCGGGCGCCGCTGGAGGTGGCCGCCGACTCGGACACCGGCGAGCCACCCCGAGTGATCGACCCGAGCCCTGGCTGCCGGTTCCGCTGGCGCTGCCCGCTGGCGGTGGACGTCTGTGCCGAGCTCACCCCGCAACCCCGGCTGCTGGCTCCGGCCCATCAGGCGGCCTGTCACGTCGCCGAGGCTGAACTAGCCTATAGAACGGGATAGCTGTGAAGATTGCGGTGATCGGTGGGGGTAGCACGTACACCCCCGAGTTAATCGAGGGTTTCGCGCGGCGAGCCGACACGCTGGCCGTCGATGAACTGGTGCTGCACGACATCGCGGCCGATCGGCTCGACGTGGTGGGCGGCCTGGCTCGGCGGATCCTGGACCGCCACGGTTACCCCGGCCGGCTGACCACCACCACCGCACTGGCCGGGGCGGTCGACGGTGCCGCGGCAGTGCTGGTCCAGCTGCGGGTCGGCGGCCAACAGGCACGGCTGGTCGATGAAACCCTGCCGGGCAAGTTCGGCCTGCTCGGGCAGGAGACCACCGGGCCGGGTGGTTTCGCCAAGGCGCTGCGGACCGTCCCGGTGGTGCTCGACATCGCCGAGGTGGTCGCCGAGCGGGCGCTACCGCAGGCCTGGATCGTGGACTTCACCAACCCGGTCGGCATTGTTACTCGCGCCCTGCTGGAGGAGGGCCATCGCGCCCTCGGCCTGTGCAATGTCGCGATCGGCTTCCAGCGGCGGCTGGCCAGCCGGTTCGGGGTGCACCCGGATCGGGTTCGGCTGGATCACGCCGGGCTCAACCACCTGTCCTGGATCCGGCAGATCCTGGTGGACGGGGTGGACCGGTTGCCCGAGCTGCTCGACAGCGACCGGATCGACGAACTAGTCGAGGGAATCGAGCTGCCGGCCGAGCTGCTGCGCACCTTGCGGGCCATCCCGTCCTACTACCTGCACTACTTCTATTGCACCGACCGGGCGATTCACGCCCAGGCAACCGGCCCGCAACGCGCCGAGGAGGTGCTGGCGATCGAACGCGTGCTGCTCGACATGTATGCCGACCCGGCGCTCGATCACAAGCCGGAACTGCTCGAGCAGCGGGGCGGTGCCTACTACAGCGAGGCCGCTGCCGCGCTGGTCACGTCGCTGCTGACCGGGGACGGTGGCCACCACTACGTCGATGTTCGCAACAACGGCACCATCGCCGGGCTGCCGGACGACGCGGTGGTCGAGGTGCCCGCTTTAGTCGATGCTGCCGGGGCCCATCCGTTGCCGGTGCCGCCGCTGGCTCCGGAGCTGCTCGGCTTGGTGCAGGCGGTGACCGCGTACGAGGTCCTGACGATCGAGGCGGCGCGGACCGGTAACCGGCAGGTGGCGCTGCGAGCACTGCTCGCCAATCCGCTGGTGCGGCAGTGGGAGCTGGCCAAGCCGTTGTTGGACGCCATCCTGGAGGCGAACCGCGACCGGCTGCCCCGATTCTGGCAAGACTGCTTCTAGCGCTTGCGTTTCGGCCCCTGTATACAGAACACACATCCGCTCCGTCCCAGCTGGCGGCGGGTGTTCGCCGGACACTGTCCGGTTTGGGGGAGCTGCCGACGGTGAAGCCGTCGGCTACACGGGGGTGCGGGTTTCGTGGTTCGTTTCCATCGGCCGATGGTGGCGTCAGTCGCGTTCGCGTTGCTCCTGCTGGGCATGGCGGTGCCGATCACGTCCACCGCGGCCGCCGACTCGCCGGCGCTCGCCCGGTATCCCTACCTGACCGACCTGACCACCACCTCGGTGGATGTGGTCTGGGCGACCGACGCCTCGGATACCTCGGACGGTGTGGTGTCCTACGGGCCGTCCGGGAATTGCGGCCAGTCGATCGCGGCGGCAGCCGGTGCGCCCACCAGCTACACCGCCTTCGGCGAGGCCGCACCGTACTACCAGCATTCGGTGGTGCTGAAGAACCTCTCTCCGGGGACCACCTACTGCTACCGGATCTTCAGCGGGACGGGCAGTCCGGACACCGCGCTGCTATCCGAACCGCCGCGGTTCCCGACCACGTTCAGCACCCTGCCGAGCAGCGGCTCGTTCAGCTTCGACGTGCTGGGGGATTTCGGCGAGACGTTGCTGTCCAACAACGGCCCGCAGACCAGTTATAACCCGTACCAGGACGCCTTGGACGACCAGTTGGCATCCAGCGCGGCCAGCCCCAGCGCGCCGGCGCTGTTCGCGGTCTCGACCGGGGACGTGGCGTATCCCGGCGGCAGTACCACCAATTACGGTGACCTGAACCATCCCGCTGACGGTGCCGGTGGCGGTCCGGAGGTCAGCGGTGTCTTCGACGCCCGGTACTGGGGCAAGGTCGGTTCCAGCCTGCCGTTGTACGCGGTGGCCGGTAACCACGGCCGCAATGGAGTGTTCTTCTCGACCTGGCCGACTGCCGCCAACGCCGCCGCTTCCGGCGGTGTGTACAGCGGCTCGACACCGTATCCGTCGGTGAACGGCCTGCCGGCCGGCAACTATCCCAGCGACTGGTACGCCTACACCGTCGGTGGGGTGCGGTTCTACATCCTGGACGCCGACTGGAGCGACCTGTCGCAATCCAGCTACCCGAACCTGGGCACCGCGTGCCCGTCGAACTGCCCCAGCTACCAGGCCGACCGGGATCTGCACTGGCAGCAGGACAGTGCGGAATACCAGTGGTTGGCCAACGACCTTCAGCAGGACCGGGCGGCGCGTGGAGCGAACGCGCTGCGGATGGCCTTCTTCCACTACCCGCTGCGAGTCGATCAGAACAACTTCACCACCCAGCAGGACGTTTATTTGCAGAACAGCGCGGCCAACCCGACCGGCGGCGGGACGAGCCTGGAGGCATTGCTCAACAACAACGGAGTGAACCTGGTCTTCAACGGGCACGCCCACCTGTATCAGCGCAACGTCGCGCCGCCCGGCGGGGTGCCGAGCTACGTCACCGGCGGCGGTGGCGGGGTGCCGAGCCTGCTGGCGTCCAGCGCCTGTTCTTCGACCGATGTCTACGCTCGGGGTTGGGATCCGGGCCACGCCACCGGCCTGTCCTGCGGTTCGCCGAGCGGTTCTGCGACCGCCAAGCCCAGCGCGGCCGGGCAGGTCTATCACTTCCTCAAGGTGACGGTGTCCGGCACCAACGTCACGGTCAGCCCGACCGATTCGAACGGCGCCGTGTTCGACCAGGTGACCTATCACTTCGCCGCCGACAACTCGGCGCCGTCGGTGCCCGGTGCGCCGTCGGCCGTCCGGAGCGCCGGCAACGTCATCATCAAGCGCGGGGCTGCGGCCACCGATAACGTCGGCGTGGTTGCCTACGACATCTACCGCGACGGCGTCTACCGGGCCACCATCCCGGCCGGCGTCACCAGTTGGACCGATGTTGGGGTGCCGATGGGCACCCACAGCTGGACCGTGGCGGCGCGGGACCAGCGCGACAACTCTTCGGCACAGAGTGCGGCCTCCGGGTCCGTAGCGGTGCCGGACACGACCCCGCCCAACACACCGGGTCCTCCGCTCGCGCACATCTCATTGGCCACCCCACACCAGGTGAGCTTGTCCTGGGGGGCTACCACCGACAACGTCAGCGTCAGCAGTTACCAGGTCTATCGAGATGGGATGCTGTTGCTGTCCGGGCTGACCGGTAACAGCGCCACCGACACCACGGCCAAGGACATTACCAAGTACACCTACTCGGTGGCGGCGGTGGATGAGGCCGGCAATATCTCGCGGATCAGTTCCGGCACATCGGTTACTACTCCGGACTGGACCCGGCCGACCCCGCCGCGGCTGTTCGTGTCGGCCGGGGTGCCGGGCACAGTGCCGCTGTATTGGAACGGCGCCACCGACAATGTCGCTATCGGCAGCTATTCGGTCTACCGCGACGGAGTCCGGGTGGCGAGCGGACTCATGGGGGGCAGCTGGACCGACACCGGCCTGAAGGTCGGCTCGACCCACCGGTACTTCGTGGTGGCCTTCGACACGACCGGGCACACGTCGTATCCCAGCAACACCATGACGGTGTCCTTAGGCTTGACCACCGCGTACATTGCCAGCTCCCGCCAAGGCGTCGCCGTCTACATCAACGGGCTGATCAAACAGCAGGTCGGCTCTACGATCAGCCGCAGCGCTGGCCGGACCATATACCTTCAGCGTTTCATCAACGGCAGCTGGCAAAACGTGCTGTCTCGGACCAGTGACTCGACCGGGCAAATGGCGGTCGGCTTCGTCCAGACGCATAGCTACAGCTACCGGCTTTACGTCGCGGGATCGTCGTACGGGACCGCCGCGGCCAGCGCTACCACCACGCGGTGACTACCGGTTTTGCCGAGCTAGCCCCAAATTCGACGAGGTCATGAGCGCCAGCGCGCCGGCATAACCAGGCCTAGGAAGCCGGGGCCGATTAGTAGCTCCACGGCGGTCCGCAATGGGTTGCCAGGCCGGAGCAGGGATCGTGCGGCAAAGTGGCAAAGGGAGGATGGCTGCTGGTCTTACCGCACAGGTTGGTGTCGTAGTGGGGTCGTGCTCGCCATCCCGTACGCGATGCCGGCAGCGATCAGCAACAGGCTGAGCACTGCGAGATATTTCGCTATCCGTCCCGAGCGGATCATGTGGTCTATGGTGCCGGGTCGCCGCGGCTGGGGTTGCGACGGCGTCGAATTGAGATAAGCCTGCTCCGCATTCGTTACGGCCACCTGCTGAAGATGTTCCACGTCGAGTTGAACGCTGCGTTCACTCTGCTTGCCGTCGCACAGCCGTAGTAATACGGGTCGGCGCCGTCGTAGTCGAGGCAGGCGAACCCCGGACCGCCGTAAGGCGAATAGGCGTCGAAGAGGGCTCTCGCGAGGTTATCGGCCAGTTGCGTCGCCTCGGCGAGGTCGTTCCCATGACCGAAGGTCTCGTGCCAGGCGAAGCCGATGCGCCCCGCCGATCCCCAGCTAGAGTTGGCCGCCAGGCGTGCGGCATAGATCTGCTCATGGATCAGCCCGGCCATCTGCCTGATGGTGAGCCCGTAGATGACTCCATTAGGCCCCTGCCTCTTTCCGGTGTCATAGACATCCAACGGAGAATTCCAGAGGGCGTTCAGCAGCGGCATGTAGTCCTGCCCCATCGTGGCCTTCACCGCTGCGTATTTCGTCGTCGTCGGTGCGACCTGCGCGAGTATTCGCTGGTGGTAGGTGTAGGGGATGACGCCCTGGTTGGCAATCGTCAATCTGCTGTCGCCCGGGACGCACACTTGTAAACAGCGGTCGTATGACTCTTTTGCATAACCGTCGACGTATTTGCCGAGGGTCTTCCAGAAGTTTGACTCGGCGTACACGGTCTGTAGGCGTTGCTTGTAGGTCGACAGGGCGCCGTTGTCGTTGTTCTGGTTCTGCGGCTCGACTGGATCGGCGGTGAAACCAGTGATGGGGTGGTCGGAGGAGCCTTGATAAAGGCCACGGAGCGCATCGAGGATACGCGCACGTTCAGTCGCGTTCGTGTGCCAATCGGAGGGCATCTCATTTAGGAACCACTTGTCGCCGGGCCGGCAGTTGTTCCCCGAATCAATCCTGTCCCGGAAGGTGAGGCCGGCTCTGTACCAGCCGAGGAACTGATTACCGGGATAGTTCTCCCGAACCCAGGTTGCCCATGAGGTCCATTGGAAAACTGGAGCGGAGTGGAAGTTCACGGGCCAGCTACTACGGATGCCCTGTAGACAAACCGGCAACTGGCGCTCCTCGTCCGTCCCGGTCGGCGTTTGCGCGAAGTAGTAATCGGCACAACCTGGGCCGAGGTTGTATCTCCCGAGTGCTTCGGCGAGGTACTGCGGTGGCTTGCCGATGCTCCAGAAGACCGCCTTGAGGCCGCAGCCGCTGTAGCTAGCCGTCGCTTGCGTGGTGGTAGCGAGGCTGATGCTGTTCATGGCCTGGAGGGTCGGATTGCTGCACCAGTCGCTGATGCCGATGTCGACGTAGGCATCGCAAGCCGGGTCAGGGTCCGTCGTAGGGTCGTAGCCAACCGCGCCGCCGTCGGGTGTCTCGTCCGGTCCGGCCGGGCCGGTGTCAACGTCCGGCTCGTCGTCGGTTAACTCGTTATCACTCGGATCGCGGGCGATGGTGACCGTCCAGCTTGGGCCTTCGGTCACATGCCCAACGAAGTCCTGCGCTTTTACGACAAAGGTGTGATCGCCCTCGTTCAAACCGCCCAGTTCGACCGGCAGTGTTGCCGAGTAGGAGTCCGGGCAGCTGAGGTCGGTGCAGTCGGGGTTGTCCGAGGAGTCGATCAGCCCGACGCCGACCTCCTCCACCCACACACTGGCTATGCCGGATGCCTTCTGCTCATCCGCGCCGGGATCGTGCGCGTCGACGGTCACGAACTCGGTCGAGCCCGCGGTGGTCTGCCCGGCCAGGTCCCACAGCGACCCGCTGGGCACTACCGAATCCGGCGGTGTGCGGTCGATGTAGATCGTCCAGGAGGCGGAGCCGACGTTGCCCCCCACGTCGGTGGCGTTCTCGGTGAAGGTGGTCGGCCCTTCCGGGAAGGCTCTGGTATCCGCAGTGGTCTGCCAACTGAACTCCGGCGGGCAGATCCGCGCATCGAGAACCGGCGTGTTGTGGGTCGGGTCGCACGGCGCGTTCTGCGTCACCGTCGGATCGGTTTGCGGCGGATAGGTCGAGGCGTGGGTGAACGATGAGCTTGCGATCCCGGAGCCAGCGTCCGTTGCGTCCAGGGTGACGCCGTAGCTCTGCGAGCCGTCGATGAAGTGGTCGTGCAGGTCATACAGCGGGCCGGACGGATTCGCGACCGGCAGATCGTCGTCGACCAATGTCGAGTCGACGCTCAGGAAGCGGACGTAGTTGCCGTTAGTCAGCGGATCCTGGGTAGGAATGGTCTTCGAGCAGGTGGCCGCGCCGCCGCAGTCGACGTGGATCCGCAGGAACAGCACCTTCGCCGTCGGCGACCCGGGGTTCGGGTCGGCGAGGTGCACATTCGTCAGGTCTTGGGAGTCCGGCGGATGAGCCGGCTGGCAGAAGTCTTCGTCGGCGGTCTTGACGCCGTCGAGCGTTCGGTAGCCCACCTCGATGCAGTGGTGGGCTAGCAGCTTGTTCCGGTAGGAGAACGAGAGCGTGGTGTTGAGCAGCCGGGTGGTGCCGGGTGCGGTGTAGGTCCACTCTGCATCGTCGGTCTGGGTGTAGATGTGCTGGCCGCCCTTCGCCCACAGCCACAGGCCGTACTGGCCACCGTAGGCGCTCCGGATCCCATAGTCGGTCGGGTCAGACGAAGCGGTGTGCCAGCCAACATAGCCATTGCCATGCGCCCAGTCGTAGAAGCTTCGCCAGGTCGGCAAGGGTGCCTGCGCACCCTGCGAAATGCTGCCGCTCGCACTCTCGGCTCCGCCGGTCATCCCCGCGACCAGCGCGCCAACGACCAGGATCGCCAGGCCCCGTGTCGGTACCCGGAAGTGCTTGGGTTTGTGCGAACGTCGCGCAGTTCTCATGGCGCACCCCCAGCTTTTGTGCGCGCACGCTACAGAGACTCACATCAAAAGTGGGTAACTTTATAGCATCGTTAGGACTGGAAGTATCAAGCTGTGTCAAACACCCGACGTGTTCATGCGCCGGGTCATTGTCGATGCCAGCCGGCCCTGCATAGTCGGCTTCCGGGTCTGAACGCAGCCGCCCCAATGTTAGGAGGCCTCAAAGGCATTCTCCGGCCTAGTCGGGGCTGACCCGGGAACCGCACATAACAGGATAAGCACCGCCTCCAGAACCTTGCATGCGTCCAGCTAAGTGGTAGGCGGCGGCAGCAGCAGGATCTGTTATTCGAACGCTGTTCGATAATTACTAGGGATTCGAGCGAACGGTCGAGAAGGCAACGGGCACCAGCCAGGCTCGCCTAACTAGGCTCGGGTGGACAGTGTGTCCCCGACCGAACGGCTTGCGAACGAGCAATAGGCGAAATCCTGCCAAGCTCCTGAAGTTCGAAGACCAGGCGTAGCCAAAAGCGGCCGCATTCCACACACCGGGTGACCCTCCCGACCGCAGCGGGCGTGGGATACGCCAAAGGTCACCTCAGCTGGGAAGCTGGTCGTATGTCGTTAGTGCAAGAGCCGACCTTGCCGGAGTTCGATGTAGCGCTGTCCTTTGCCGGCGAGGACCGTGCCTTCGTTGAAGCTGTTGTCGCGGGCCTGGAGCCCACTGGCTATCGGGTGTTCTATGACGCGGACCGCGACTGGGAGTTGTGGGGGCAAGATCTGGTCGAATACTTCGACCAGATTTACCGGCTTAAATCCCGCTACGCGATCCTCTTCATCTCGCGCCACTACGCCGCCAAGATGTGGCCGCGTCACGAACGACGCAGTGCACTCGCGCGCGGACTTGAGCAGGTAGAGCCGTACGTATTGCCAGTCCGACTAGACGACACAGCGCTCGACGGCCTTCGGCCGACCGTGGGCTATCTCGATGCCAGGCGCGTCGGCGTCGAAGGCATCGTGGCCTCAATCTGTGCCAAGCTGAGCGGGGCTGCCTCCTCCATAGCGCATGAGATCACCGGCGTCCCACGCGATGAGGTCGGACGCCAAGCGTTGCTGCTCATGAAGCCGGCAGGTTGGGAGTACCTATACCTCGCGGCTCAGCTGCTGCAGGAGTTGGCCTTGGCCGAACCTAAATATCGCGATCACATGTTCCGATACGCTGAACGCACCGGCCAAGTAGTTGACCGTTCTGCGTTTTGGCAGTTCTTCAAAGTTGCGACCGATGATGCCGCCCGGATGGTGGAGTCGGTGAGCAACTTTATGAACCCGCAAGTGCTGAATGCGGCAACCAACGCGCCAGACGGCGATGAAGCCGCCGAGCGGATGGCTCATTTGGCGCGCCGGTGGAACGGCCTATACATCCAACTGATGGACTGGGCTGCTCGGCTGCGAGGAGCGAGCGTGCCAGGTGACGCCCAACCGCTAGTCGAAGCCCTGGCAAGGTTCGTTGATGACCCAGTTGATAAATACCGCCAGGTGATCGATCGCCTGGTCCGTCAGCTCGACCACCTGCCTCAACGCATCGCAGCCGGCGAGCACATCATCATCAGCGAAGCCTTTGAAATACGTGTGCCACCAGAGGTCTCGGCAGCATGCGACGTCGAGCTGAAGAAGCTAAAGAAGAAGTGGTCGAGCTAACCGCGACGATGACCCGAGACAGGTGTGCACGATGTCCCGAGACAACACAATTGTGCCCCCGGCAGGATTCGAACCTGCGCTTCTACCTCCGGAGGGTAGCGCTCTATCCCCTGAGCTACGGGGGCCGTAACGACCCGGCCGCCGAGGCCAAACAACCGCCGGCAGGCCGTGCCGAATGCTACCAGCGGCTACGCCGGCGGCGGCAGCGGGCTGGCGCCGCGCTCGCGCAGCAACTGCTCCATCAGCACGATCTCAGCACTCTGGCCGGTGACCATCTTCTGCGCCGCATTGCGGACGTAGGCAGTCTGCGCATGGCTGGCCGCCCACTGGGCCATCGGTATGCCGCCCTGGTGGTGGTGGATCATCAGTTGTAGGAAGTCGATGTCCAGCGCCTTGCCGGTCAGCGTCTCCAGCTTGTTGACCTGGGCCTGGGTGGCCATGCCCGGCATCAGGTTGTCCGGGCCGAGCGTCATGTCCATCCCGGTCATGCCCGCCATCCAAGTCATGGGCGGGTTCGGGTTCTGCGGCGGCAGGCCCCAGGTGTCCAGCCAACCCTGCATCTGGCCGACCTGGTTGAACTGGCTGGTTTCGATGTCGAAGGCCAGCGTCCGGATCACGCCATCGGTGGTGTGATCGCGGGTGTAGCCGGCCATGGTGACCGCTTGCAGGTGATGGGTCGACATGTCCCAGGCGAAGCCGGCGTCGACCGAGTTCGTCCCGGGCGTCTGAGCGGCCGCGTTGTGATGCCCCCACAGATAGCCGGCGGTGGCGGCCAGCGTCAGCGCCGCGATCGCGATGACCGCGAGCAGCACCGTCCGGACCGAGTGGTCCTCAACCTCAGCGGGCGCTGGAACGTAGTCGGCCTCGCGCTCGGGCGTCAGGGTCATCGCTACCTCACGACGGTAAGGAATCGATCGGGTGACCGGGCGTGCTTGGCTTGCTCTTGAATGCCGGTTGGGTGCAGCTGGCGCCGAGCTCCGGGGTGTTCGTCTGGCTCAACCGCAGGTCGGTGATGAACTGCTTGATCCGCGGGTCGGTTGCCGAGTCGAGGAACAGCTGGTAGCCCCAGGCCTGCAGCGAGATGTTCGTCTTCAGCCCGGCGTACGGAGTCAGCAGCATGTACTGCTGCCCGGACACCAACTGGGTCAGCACGTCCACCTGGCTGGCAGCCAGCCCCGGTTTGTAGGTGATCCAGACGGCCCCGTGTTCCAGGTCGTGCACCGCGTTCTCGCTGGCGATCTGCTCCGGGTAGACGGTGCCGGTGCAGTCGGCCCAGACCGGTGCGTGCGGCCCGCCGAACGGCGGCGAGTCGGCGTACTTGATCACGCCGTTCTCGTGGTTGCCGCTGGAGAAGGTCTTGTGGACGATGCCGGGGATCTTGTTGGGATCGTTGGCGGTGGACTTCTTCTTGCCGGAATTGACCGCGTAGAAGATCACGCCGACCGCCAGCGCCACGATGACCACCGTCGTGATGATCAGGCCCCAGGGCGTCTGCCGCTTGTTGACGATCTTCTTCGACTGCGCCCGGTTGGGTACCGGCTTGCCGGTCCGGCCCGGTACACCGCCGGCCCGGTTCGCCGTCGTCGTCCGGGCAGCTGCGTTGGCCGGAGCGGAAGTCGCCGGACCGGGCGTTGCAGCTGTCGAGCCGGTGGCGGCGGAATCGGCGGAACGGGCAGCGGTAGCCGGCTTGCCGGTCGCCGATTTCGAGACGGGTACCGGACGGCGATTTTTGCCCCCGGCGGGCCTGTTCGGTTTGCTCATCGAGTCGCTTTCATCCGCGTGCGGCGTGCACAGCCTGTGTCCGGTTGAGTCTAAGTCCTCAATCTGTGGATTGTCGTTGTCAGGCGCCGCCGGCGACCCGGCGGCAGAATCGCGGCGGGCTGGATGCCGATGTGTCCCCAGTTTTGCGCGCCATGACCCACAAAACCGGGGACACATCGACCGACGACCTCGACGCGGCAGCCCCACCGGCAGCTCGTCGGCCCGAAGAATCGGCTCGACCCCCACCACTAGCATTGACCCGGTGACCCCCGACGAACTCAGCTCCGCCCTCCGCGCTGCCGTGGCGCGGGCCGTCGACACCGGCGCCTTCACCGCCGACATCCCGGCCGAGATCGTCGTCGAGCGTCCCAAGAACCGCGCACACGGTGACTATGCGACCAACCTGGCGCTGCGGCTGGCCTCCGCAGCCGGCAAGCCGCCCCGCGAAATCGCCGACGCCATCGCCAAACAGCTCTGCGACCAGCCCGGCATCGCCACGGTTGACGTCGCAGGACCGGGCTTTCTGAACATCACCCTGGAAGCCGGCTCGCTGGGCGAACTGGCCCGCACCATCGTCGAAGCCGGCCCCAGCTACGGGCACGGCGACGCGCTGGCCGGCATCCGGATCAACCTAGAGTTCGTCTCGGCCAACCCCACCGGCCCGGTGCACATCGGCGGCGTGCGCTGGGCGGCGGTCGGCGACTCGCTGGCCCGAATCCTCACCGCGAACGGGGCCGAGGTCAGCCGGGAGTACTACTTCAACGACCACGGCGTGCAGATCGACCGGTTCGCCCGGTCGCTGCTGGCCGCCGCACTGGGCGAACCCGCCCCCGAGGACGGCTACGCCGGCCCCTACATCGCCGAGACCGCGGCCATGATCGTGGCCGAGCAACCCGACATCACCAGCCTGCCCCGCGAGCAGGCACAGGAGGCGTTCCGGGCCCGCGGCGTCGAGCTGATGTTCGCCGAGATCAAGGCCAGCATGCATTCGTTCGGGGTGGACTTCGACGTCTACTTCCACGAGAACTCGCTGCACACCTCCGGCGCGGTCAACCGGGCCATTGCCCGGCTGCGGGAACAGGGCCGGATCTTCGAAGTGGACGGCGCGGTCTGGCTGCGCACCACCGACTTCGGGGACGACAAGGACCGGGTGGTTATCAAGAGCGACGGCGAGCCGGCCTACATAGCCGCCGACCTGGCCTACTACCTGGACAAGCGGGAACGTGGCTTCGACCGCGTCGTGATCATGCTGGGCGCTGACCACCACGGCTACGTCGGCCGGCTGATGGCGATGTGCGCCTGCTTCGGTGAC
>DATFHF010000013.1:0-37801 GCA_035248685.1 Jatrophihabitans sp. | reverse complement strand
TTACACGGCCGGTAACGGCAGTCTGGCGCCGGGTGGTTACGTGCCGCTCAGCCCGACCCGGCTGGTGGACACCCGCTACGGCATTGGCCTGCCGCAGGCCAAGCTCGCCCCCGGCTCGACCACAGCGATCCAGGTCGGTGGGTTGGTTGGCGTGCCTACCGATGCGTCGGCGGTGTTCGTGATGCTGACCGCCATCACGACGGGGGCGGCCGGCTACTTCAGTCCCTACCCGGCCGGGGCGACTCGGCCTGCCAACGTCTCCCTCAACTACCTAGCCAATAGCTCGACCATCGCTGGGGCAGCAGTCGATCTTGGTACCGGGGGGCAGTTCAATCTGTGGATCGGCACCGCCGGCACGGCAATCGACGTCATCGTTGATGTAGTTGGCTATTACTCCGCCACGCCCGGGGCGGGCGCCGCCTTCACGCCAGCCTCGGCACGGGTCTATGACTCTCGGATCGCGCCCGAGGTGGCGCTGTCGGCCAGCGGCTCGCGGACAGTTCCGGTCGCCGGCGTCGCCGGGGTGCCGGCGGTGTCGGCCGGTATCGGCGCCTTCGCCTTCAGCGCTCAGATCGTCCACAGCGGTTCGGGTGTCGGCTACTTGACAATGGCACCAGGGGATCAGAGTTCGGGCGCGGTGGCGGCGGTGTTCTTCTCGGCCGGGTCGAATGTGCGCAGCGATCTAGTGGTGGTGCCGGCCGGTAGCGATGGCACGGTCACGTTGGTTAACAGCTCGCCCGATCCGATCAACGTCATCCTGGATGTCGAGGGCTGGTTCAGCCTGCCGCCGCCGCTGGTGACGTCGTTGTATTTCCTGCCCTCACAAGCTATTCCGTCGGCGGTAGCGGAGTCGGCGGCTGATTTTCAGTGGCAGCCGGCTGATCCCGGGATCAGCAGCTACAGCTACAGCGAGGACGGCGGCGCGGCGGTGGCAGTCCCGGCGGCGCAGACTGCACTGGCCTGGTATCCGAGCGCGACCGGCCCGCACACCTTGTCAGTCCGCGGGATCCTGGCCAATGGCGTGATGACACCACCGGCAATCTTCAGCTTTACCGTCGCCCCGCCGGTCGCCCCAAGCGTGCCGGCCTTCCTGGCTACCGACCTCGGCCGCGTCGACGGCGACCTAATCTCGGGAGTGGTGGACGGCAACGGCGCCAGTGAAATAACGGCCAACTTCTACGTCACTGACGCGAGCGGCAACCCACTCGGCGCTAGCAGCAGCGATCCCTATGGCTCAGCGCAGATCACCGCCGGCCAGCGGGCTTCGCTGCTGATCCCAGCGGCGGCGCTGACCAGCGGGGCGACTTACCACTGGACGATGGAAGCCTGCGCAGCCGGCGCTTGTTCGGCTCGCACGGCCGATCAAAGCTTCGTCGCTAGTGCGCCGCCGAGTGCTCCGACCCCGGCCGCCACTACCAGCGTCACGCTGGCCGCGACCAGCGGCTCGAGCGCACCGATCGGGACGACCGCCTGCGCCGGCGCCCCCTGCCAGCCGACCGTCGATGATCGATTGCGGGTCGGCGATCAAGGCGACGGCCAGCTGTGGCGCGGCTACCTGACCTTCAACCTCTCCACCGTCCCGGCCGGCGCCCGCCTGACCAGCGCCGTCCTGACGCTCGGACCGCCCACCACCACTGCCGCCAACCCGGTTGCTGGCGTCGGCTTTGTGCCACTGGCCAACCCGCCGGCCGCCGGTGCTACCGGCGTCGTGCTGGCCGGCCTGGCCGAGGTCGACGGCGGCTTCAGTGCCACCGGCACCAACCCGTCGGCTGATATCACCAGCCTGGTCCAGGGCTGGCTGGATGGCGACCACCCCAACGGCGGGCTGGCCGTCCAGGCCAGCAGTGAGACCACCGGCGCCGGCGTCAGCTTCCCCAGCCCGACCGCCAGCAGCGGCCAACCGTCGCTGGTGGTGCAGTATGAAGCGCCGACCATTCCCGATCCGCCGACCGCTCTCACCGTGCGTGGCGGCAACGCTGGGCTGCTGGTTACTTGGGCCGCCCCGCAACAAGAGGGCAGCAGCAAGGGCGTCGACCACTACCTGGTCACGGCCACTGCCGGCAGCAGCACGCTGCAACTAACCACCGCCGCCAGCTACGCCCTGCTCGGCGGTTTGACCAACGGCGCCAGCTACAGCGTCACCGTCCAGGCCGTCAACAGCCTCGGCGCCAGTGCGGGCATGACAGCCAGCGGTGCCCCGCAGGCCGTCGCCAACGGGTCAACGTTGCTGGCTTGTGCGCTGAGCTACCAGCAGGCCCGCGACCAATTGCAGGCCGGTACCGCCAACACTGCCAGTGCGGCGCTGACCGGCAGCAGCTGTAGCTCGTCGCTGACGACGCGCCTCAGCCTGGAAGCTCCCAACCTGCTCAGCCTTCGGCAGCTCGAAGCCACTGAGGGCCATCCGGCGACGGCCGATGGCAGCGCCCAACTGAGCGACGGCCTGGCCCTGCCAGCAGCCGATGGGGGAGTGGATGTCTGGGCGCCGCTCAGCCGCAGCACCGACGAAACCGGGTCGACTGGTACGCCCAACCTCAGCAGCCAACTGCTGCTGCACTACGGCCCGGACAACAGCCTGCTCAGCAGCTATGCCGCCGACGCTGCCTGGACGCCGCTGACGGCCGGTACCAGCCCCAATGGCGTGCTGACCAGCGACCAAGCCGCCCTGGCCGACCAGACCAACAGCCTGCCGCCCGCCATCCCGGGCGTGGCGACGGGGACACCGGCCGTCCCGCAGGGTATCGCTCAACCGCAGTACAAGCACACGATCAACCGCACCAGCGCCGCCAACTGGGCGATCGCCCATTACAAAGACCCGCACTACAACCAGCCGGACAACTGCACCGACTTCATCTCTCGCGCTCTGCACTTCGGCGGCGGCATGGCCTACAACTACCACCATCAGCCGGCCTACTCCTTCTACTCATTCCCGGGCACCTTCTTCTGGTTCCCCTTCGGGCACGCCATCAGCGACGACAACGCCTGGTTCAACGGCACCTCCGGCAACGCCATCAAGCAGCGCTGGGACGGCCGTAACTGGACCGCCTCCTACAACACCGCCGCCGACCTGATGACGTTCCTGTCCCGCAACCCCGGTCAATGGATCACCTACTTCGGCGACGCCCGGCCCGGTGACGTCGTCTTCTACGCCTGGACACCTCTGCACGGCAAGTACCGTACTGTCAACCACGTCGGCATCGTCAGCTGGTATTCCGCACCCGATTGGGACGCCGAGTTTTGGACTGCTGCTCAAAACGCTGACTACGCCTACCGCTCCATATGGGATGCCCTGGCCTCGATCCGTAATGACGAGCAGCCCGGCACTAGCCCGGCCATCTACATCTTCCGGCCTTACAGCTCCTCCAATTAAGGAACGCACTGATGCTCGCGCAGCCGCCCCCGATCCGTCGCCACCGATTCCTTTGGTGGGCAACCGCCCTTGTGGTGGCCGTTGTCGTTGTGGTCGGCGGTGTCCTGCTGGCACTGCATCACCGATCCTCCTACCCCGGCACAGCGCTACGCCATCCGGCATCCAACAGCCGCCAGGTCAACCGAACCATCGAACGACGCGCGCAGGACTTTGTGTCCGCACTTCGAGCTGGCGACGTTAGCCGAGTGCGATCGCTGGCCGATCCGGCTTCGGATGGCGACATTGCCGCCTTCGTCACCGCGTTCGGACACCGCAATGTTCAGATCGCGCGCTTGGAAGCCAGCGATCTCGGTAACAAGACCGCGGACCTGAATCTCGTCGTGCCCTGCAAGGACGGGACCCAGCAGCAGTTCACCGTCCTCTTCGACTGGTACCGAACGAGCTACATCAGATCAAGCTGGTACGCAGTCATCCACAAACTCGGCACGCCTGATGTGTTGCCGAGCGGCTGCCCGGCGCCCTAAGAGGAGCGTCGGCTTGTCGTCAGGATGCAGATAACGGCTCGCTGTTGGTCTGACCTGAAGGGAGGGGCCGAGCGGAATACTGCGCCAAATGCCGTTCAGGCCACCCTCAGATCGTATGGTGCTGAATCTGCCGGGGGGGGGGGGGGCTTCGCTGCGGCTTTAGTAGTTTCTCGGGCATGCCGTACAGATTCGAGCAAGCCGCGGTATGGAGCGTCGTGCGCGACGGTCCCGATTTCGAACATCGCGCGAAAGAGCGCGTCGAAGGGTTGGTGCGGGCGGTACACGCCACGCACGCTGGCCGGCCCGTAGCTGAGGTTGAGGCCGAGCTGCGCCGGCGCTTCGCCGACCACGCCATTACCCCTCAGGAGCCGGCCTTCAGCGAGGTGGTGCGAGCCATCTCCGCAGGTGACGAGCTGCCATGAGCTGAGCCTGGCCCTAGCTGGATCGAAGCGTGTGGCGCTCCGATGTGTCCCGTTCGCGACTGGAGGCTGAAAGATCATGGCAACGCGTACCACCTTGATCATCTACGACGACCTGGACGGCAGCGAGGGAGCCGACCGGGTGACCTTCGCCTATGCCGGCACCAGTTACGAGATTGATTTGGGGAAGAAGAACCAGGCCGCGCTAGAGAAGGCTCTAGCGAAATACATCGCGGCGGCCCGCAAGACCGGCCGGCGACCGGCGCAGGGCGGCCGTCGGAGCAGCAACGCAACCGCCGGCCGAGGCCAAGACCTCGCGGCCATCCGTGCCTGGGCACGAGAGCAGGGTCTGGAGGTGTCGGTTCACGGCCGAGTGTCCAAGGACGTCCAGCGAGCCTATGAGGCCGCGCATTGACCTACTTAAAGGCGCGTCCGGCCGAGCACATACGCGTCGATCGGCCTGGTTTGTCGTCGCTAGCTGAACAATAAACGGCGAGTCCTATGCCGGCGTCGCGGTCGGCCTCTGTGAAGGCCTAGGCGCTAGTAGTTCATAGTGGGGGCGTTGTGGTGCTGCTATTTGATGAGCCATCCCAGGCGCGTCTTGGGCCGATGGGTCATGCCGAACCTCAAGTCAATTGGTTGCTGACCTCGACGCGAGCGCAAGCCAAGCGGAGTCGGGAGACCGTCAATAGCTGGTACGAGGCATTTCCTGACCACGATGGTCGGCTCGCGCGGCGCCTCCGGTCACCCAAAGACGCTACGCATGGGCAGGCGGTGGACGAGTTGTTCGTTCATCACCTGCTGGTGCGGCCAGGACGGCTGGTTCGGTATGAGGAAGACGGCTCTGGACCGGACTATCGCGTCTACGAACAAGATAAGTTGATCGCCTCCGTCGAGGTTGCCTCTCTGTTCGAGAAGGCAGAGTGGGCAATCGAGGATCGGCGGCATGCCCAGCTGGTTGATGAGCTGAATCGTCGATTAGACCTATCGTGCGGGTACTTTCTGGACTTCGACATCGACAACCTGGCTGGCACTGGCGATCCGGCACCAGCTCAGGTGGAACGCTGGGTGCGACAGCAGTTGCGTCAGCTACCCGCTCCACGCCGGACAAAGGTGCGGGGCGATGGCCAGTTCGGTGAGTTCACCAGGGTGTACAGCAGTGGCCCTGTGCAGGTCACGATGCGGTTCTGGCCGATGGATCCCGACAAGATCCCACAGCCAGGCTCGCCGGGTCGAGTAGTCGGGACCGGACGGATGTCCGGCGGCTGGGTTACCGACGCGAAGCGGCTACACGACCGGGTGACGGAGAAGGCCGGCGGCAAGTACGACCTTCGGTCGGCTCCATACCTTCTGGTCGTGGGCGTCCACGCCGCCTTCTGCGACGACGATGACTTCGTTAATGCCCTGTACGGCGCAAGTGCTGTCCGCTTCACCGTCGGCGGAAGTGGCGACGTACAGCCAGTCAGGTTGAACGATGGGATTTTCGGCTGGCTGGGAGCCGGACAAGCGGGCTGGAAGAACCAACGGCTGTCAGCGGTATGTCATCTCGGTGCGCCGAACCTATGGGAGCCAGCGAAAACCACCACAGTCCTATTTCACAATCCCTTTCCGGCACATGACCTGCCGAGACTGTTCGAGCCAACCCGGGAGTTCGCCGTCGTTGAGTCGACTAGCGGGCGACGGATGGACTGGTTGGATGGCCGTGGGCTGATATAGCCGGGTCAAATGCCAATGCAAGGAAGAAGCAGCTTGAGCACCGAACCGGCCACCTCGCGCAACCGCGACCGTCGCGCGGAGTACTGACTCGTTGAGCAAGTTGCGTTACTGCATAGGCGATACTTCATCCGTGGACGCGGACCTTGAACCCATCACGACTGCCCTTGACAAGGAGCTGGACTGGACACAGTGCGCGATCGTCACCGTTGATGATCTTGCCTCGGCCCAACTGCTTAACGACTTGGCAGCGGTGATTCATGATCTCGGCTTTGTTATCAGCTGCGCCGAGCGGTTGCTGATCGAGCTGGCCAAGGAGGACGACGGAGGCGATCGGATTGTCGTACAGGCTCTCTGGTCGGCGGCGTTGGTTGCGTACAACCGCTGCTTCAGCACCGGCAAACGGACGGGCATCCGTCATGATTTGGTCGGCGACATTGGCCTTCAAGGAGAGGTCAAGAAGTTCCACGATTATCTGACCAGTATGCGTAACAAGCACATTGCTCATTCAGTCAACCCGTTCGAAGCCTCGACGGTAGGCGCCATTTTGGCCTCAGATCCACCTGCAGTCCTCGGTATCGCAACTCTATGGATGCGCCACATTGTTACTGACCGTCAGGGAGTCGAACAACTACGCGGGCTGGCCCTATCCCTCCAGCACCACGCGGCCAAATTGGCCGATGAACAGACCGCGCTCGTGCAGGCGGAGGCCGAGGCAATCGGTGCAGCTGAGCTGTCTAGGCGGCCGCTCATTCAGTTGGTAGCGCCGGGACCCGACGAGGTAGCAAGCGGCCGCAGTACTTAATAAGTCAGCGGCCGCTTGCTACCAGGGTTCGAACAGCGGCCCGCAGCGGATAGTCGCCAGGCTACAAAGGTGCGTATTCGAGGGAAGCTGGGGGAGAGAACCGGCGGTTTTCGTTCCGCACACGGCGATCACAGGTGTAACGACGGCGGCAACGGTTCTAGCCTCGCTGGCGGCGGTCGATTCGCTCACCGTGATCCATGGGCATGCCCAAATGGCATGTGCTCGATAGCCGGCCCATGCTGATGTTCCTTGCTTCTGTCATTGGTTTAGCCATGTTGGTGGGCGGTCCGGATCGATCATGACTTGAACGTCCGGAGCGTCCTCCCAGCGACCATGCAACTCCTGGCCTGGTCGGCCCGCCGGGACTACTACGAGATCGGCTACGTCGATTTGTTTGGTTGAGAGGAGTGCCCTGACGGCCGGAAGATCCAGGAGAAAGCGATCCGCCAGACCGGGCGCGAGGTCGATGGGTACGGTGATTTCTGGTATGGCGCCGATGGGAACAGATGTAGGCAGAGCTATGCCATGGAGGCGGTTGAGCTGCTGAAGATGGTGGATCAAGTCGTTTTCGGTCCTGGGATCCGCCTTCGTGGCTATGGCAAGGGATGCCGCTCGCAGCGCTGCCCGTATCAGGGCGTCTTGCTCGGTCCGAAGCAGAGGAGGCAGGCCGTGGCCCTGACGATTTACTCCGATCAGGCTCATGTTCTGATCGAGATGAACCGTGCGATGCACCAAACTGTGGCGGATGTCTTCGGTAGATGCGTAGGTCAGGAGCAGAGCTGTCCACGCCGCTTGTGAGAAGTATCTGGGCTTCCTGGTTCCCTGTTGGGCCAGTTTGACCTTAGCGTTAATGCTCCAGCCCCGTGTTTGATCCGGTGCCTTTCCGGCCTCGTTTAGGGCAGCTTCAACCAAGAGGTCGAGTACCTTCCAGGCGGTGCCTATAAGAAGTGGTCTGATCGCAAGTAGTTCAACACACTTGTCCGGAGTGGCGCCTAGGACGCCCCCTACGGCGACGGCGATGCTAACTGATCCGCTAGCTAGATCGACCGTGTATCGAATCGTTCCATCGTTCTTCGTCGGCACAAGTGGCAGCGCACGGCTGAGCACATCGCGCTCCAGACCGGTGTCGAGGTCGAAAGCAGCCCATGTCATTGACTAATGAAAGCAGCCGGTCCACTCACGAACCAGCACGACCGGTACCGCTCGGGTCCTGCTGCACCGAACTGTGAGGATGTCACAGATCCGTCCATCAGCTCGTGTAGTTCAGGAGGAGCGCAGCGGTCGAGGCCAAAATTGCCTCAGCGTCTGTCTGGCTGAAGGTGATCTTGGCCGTCTCATGGTGCGCGGCACTCGTCAGCGAGAACGTGTCGTAATAGATCGCCGCCCATCGTTGTTCCTTGGTGCGAGCTTGGGCGTTTAGGGTGAACACAGATTTCGAGGTGGGCAATGAGACCAACTCAGCGATGTTCTCCAGCACCTTGCGGCAGGTACTGACTGCCTGTTCCCAATGGCGGTCTCGAAGTTGTCGCCGGGCTTCCCGCAGCCGCTCTGCCGCTTGGGCAAGCGACGCTTTGGTCTCGGCGTTGACGCTAGGGCGGGGCTCACCGCCTGCGTCAGTCAGCGGGCTCGGTACCCGAAGCGTGATACCAACGCCCGCCCCCACCCCGTCAAGCAACTCGATCCATCGGCTTCGTGGTATTCGGATGTCAAAGTCTTGAGCAGAAACCGGGTAGATGCCGGGGTTGGCTCCGAGCAGAGTGGCCTGAAGCTTGAGGTTGATGGTGATTGCGTCGAGGCCACTCCGGCTGTCGAGGACGTACAGCTCATCGTCCGACAGATCGAAGACAAGGTCTTCCTGCGATGAGATACCGCGCACGCGGAACAACGCAGTCCGCAGGCCCGCCATCGGGCGCAGTCCCGGTCCTGGGTTCGTCGTCCACGCCGTACCAGTCACGAGGGTGGGCGCAACAGCAGAGACCTCTGCCGGGCCGAGCCAACTCGCCGATACGTCGAACTTCAGGGTCAAGCGATGCGACGCACTGCCTGACTGGAGGTAGGCGTCGTGGTAGGCCAGCAAGATATAGCCCAGCGGCGTGTAGTTGAACGAGAACGTGGTCACCCGCAACTAGTAGCACGAAGAAGTGCCTGCTGGATGGATCCGTGAATCTGAAGGTGTGTCAAACGTGCTCAAAGCGTGAGGTGAGTGGTTGGAACGCTCACGTCCAGGGTGGGTTTCATAACCGCAGGTTCTCAAAGAGTTGGATGTCTGATGGAAAGCTCGGGCGATCACGCGCGTCGAAGAACATCCTTGTGCCGTAGGCGAAGCGGTCGGCCCGGGAACGTGCGGACAGCATCTCGCGCTGCGCTGTCGTAATCGCAGACAGTGAGCACGGGTCCTCGAGGCGGCACCGGCAGGCTATTAAACTCAGCGTTGTCCGGGTGGGCTGCGATCCAGAGGAATGCGTCCGCGGCTTGGCGCCTGTTCAGCTCCGTAGCGACGTCTCGGGATTCTCCGACGGTCAACGTGATGTGCACCGGCAGAGACTGCCCTTCAGGACCCCACAGGAGCAGTGTGTCGGGTGCAATCGGCAGCGCGACTTCTTCAGCATCGAGTAACCCGCGCGGCCGAGTGTTGTAGAGGTGCACAAGATCACCCACCGGCCGGCCTTGCTTGACGGCCTTGTTCCACCGGCGAGCCCGTTCACGATCGCTGAGGAGACACTGTGGCCGATGCTCGACGTAGTTTTGGTCGTCGACGATGACTAGCGGCTCGTCTCCGATTACCAGCCAAGGGCCTGCCAAAGTCATGATCGTCAGCGGCCGATTGATAAGGCAGTCGTACAGCATCTCGGCTCGCTTGCCCAGGTCGCGCAGAAACTCGTTTTGGTGAGGACGAATGATCCAGTCACGCAATTCTCTGGCGGTCGGTGTGCTGCCGTTGCGAGCTGACGGACGTCGCCCAGTACCACGGTTACCACGCGCCGGCGTACGACCGGCTCGCCGAGCCGCCTGAACATCGGCGCGATGCTGCGTTTTGCGTCTTACTGGCACGGCGGAGTGTGTCAGCTTCAGTCCATATTCGATTAGCACCTCGAACTCAGCCCGGCTGCGGGTACCGCGCACGTACTGAAACGAAGCGAACTGGGCGAGTGCCGCTCGCATGTCGGCTGTGATCGCCGCCGGGGTGAGGCGGAATTCGCGTATCGCTCTGGCTGCTGTGCCTTCCATGTTCGCCAATATGGTTTCGATGCGGCCGTCATAGGCGTGAGCTGGACCACCGCCTTCACCTGGAACGTCCACTACAACGGTGTAGAAGTCAGTGATGGCTAAGTCCTTGATCGAACCGACATAGCGCTTGTCCGTGACCAACTCGTGGACGGCGACCTGACCGTTGCTGCTGAACGGCTCAAGCAGAAAGCGCGGCACCGTATGATGCCGGCTGCCTACACCATTGGATCGTGGTATCCGATCCATTATCTGGCGAGCAAGCGCATCGACCCGTTCCTGCAACGCTTCGTAGCTGTCAGTCATGGAAGAAAGGTACGAGATGGCTCCGACAGACCCGCCACCCGATAGGTCTCGTAAGAACAGTCGTGGGCTGATCCCGCGCCGGAAAACGAACCTTCAATAACGGACGCCGACCGGCTGGATCGCAACTCCCTCGGCTCGAAGCACCTTAAGTACGGTGGCCTACCGATCCCCAGCTCCTAGACCACCACCCGACTCGGTCACCTGCCTGGTAGCGGCGGACTACCGCTGTTGGGAGCTGGGACGTCGCTCGCGTTCGCGGTCATTGAATCGACTAGCGAACTACGAAGATTGGATTGGCTGGACGGCCGAGGAATGATCTAGGAGCATGCTCGACGATATCGAGGTCCGGCCGTCATGGGATGCGAGATTGGCTTACCCCGAGTCTGCCTCATTTGTGGCTGCTTCGAAATCGATCCATCTTCTAGAAAGACATGATCCTTAGCTAATTAATTCGATGCCGGAAAAGATGCTGAGCCAACTGCTGGATTTCCTCAGCCCGCCGTTCTACGAAGGTATCCATTCGATAGGCGTCCTTCCAGATTAAGCGGACTCCGCCTCCTACGAACTCAATGTCATCGTGCATTTGCCGCCGAAACCCGTCGCCGTCCCGGATAAGTAATGTTCGCCGCCCGGCCGGATCCTTCTCCAAAAGGACGTATTTAAGCCCTAGTAGATCCAAAAACTGAAGCTCGGCCTCGTTATTCTGAAAAAGCGCCCAGATGAGTGGATCTTTGTACGTGTGCTCGAATGCTTCCAGGAGCGTGACCGCCTCCGAGCCGTCCCACATCAACTCACCGAACAGCAACCGATGCTCGCTTCGATCTCCGGGCGACCCACCCCGACGATCCAGGTAGGTGGCGGCACCGAGCGAGGGGAGGCGCTTCAGCATCTGGCCGAGTTCGACGCCTTCTACTAGAGATCTTGGAAGATTGTTAGGACAGAACGCCTGCACAACTACATGCTCAGTGTGCTCTGCTTCGATTTCGTCCAGCCACCAACGCATCCCGGCCTGCCATGCCGGCACACCGGATAAGAACTTCTCGAATTCGGTACGGAAGTCAAGCCAGGATGGAACGATCAGGGGGCTGACGCGCCGGTCATAGCTAGTTTCGTTGGAGGCGACTCGTCCGCCGATCTGCTCAATGAGCTCGTCATCGGACACCAGATCGTGCTGTTGCTGGAAAACTCCTGATCGTCGAATAGCAACGATTTTCCAACGAGAATCTGGAAGTAGCAGCGACGCAAATCTTTCGGGCCAGCCCTCGTCCAGATCCCTTAATCCAATCTTGCCCGACGTCTTTTCGTAGGCGTAGTAAGAGGCTCGGCTCTCAAGTTCCCACGGGCTACCACTTTCGTCGTCATAGTTTTCCAGCACTGCTGTGGCAGGATCAGTCTCATCCATTTGGCCGAGCGTTAGATATAGCATGTAGGGGAAACCGAAGGCTGGTGGTGGCAATGGGTGATCAAGGCAGACCCCGACTATGTCGGGACAGCCCACCTCCGCGAGCGTTGCTGCAAGGGAATCAAACGCTGCATCCCGGTCAGATGGATCCGAAAATAACAGGAGTTCCTGTTCGCCGGTGAGACCGTGGAGGATAGGCGCTGGTAGCGCCTCGATCTGCGAGAATCTGATGAGATGTCCGTTTGTGTCAAATACGGGCATAAAGCCGGCACAGTCATATTCAGAAAATCTGACGAAGCCGCTGAACGGCCTCATTAGTCCTGTCCATGTTGTGGATATCAACATGCAACGGAGATCGACTGGCCGTAGACCCCGTTCGGCTCTTAGCAGCTCCAGATAGGTATACAGCTCGTGGATTGCTTCCCTGGCGGCTGTGTTGGAGCGCTTGATCTCAATGACGACGAAGTGTCCGAACACGTCTTTGGCCAGGATGTCAACACGTCCGCCAGATCCGATGGCGTTGGGGAGCCGGTACTCCGTAGCCACCAGAGTGAGACCTGGCTCCAACACGTCGAGATTGGCTACGACAATGTCACGGAGCTGGCGTTCCGATAAGGCTGATGGACCGTGTTCCCCTGCCTGCCGCGTATACGAAGAGCCGCTGGCCCCAGGTGGCACTTTCACCAGTCCAGGATGGCAGATGTCAACGTCGGCTCGGAAGCTTCCGGGCAATCCCCGTGCCTGTGCCCTGCGGTTGGCCATGGGCAAGCGGTTGGTGGCGGATCTCTCCACGTCGTGGCGGTGAAGCATACGCAGAACGGTGCCGTTGCCCAGGTTGTCCTCGGTCGTCAACTAAGTGACGGCATACCGCATCGACGTCGACTGAGGTTACGGCCGTCGACTCCACGCCGTTCGGAAGGAAATGAATTTCTTCGGTACCTTATTCGTATGGCGGAAACCATCATTCATCGTGGTCAGTGGTGGCTTCCCGACGATCCGGACAACGTGCAGCACGGGGTTCTGCGTATCGATGAACATAGATCGGCGACCCTGGAACTCGTCGGCGGCTTCACCGTAGAGAAGTACGGTCCACCCGCTGAGAACGGCATGCTGCCAGTCCTGTGGAACGGTCACATCGAGATGATTCACGGTCGGACGAGTACTGCTGAGGTCACGCTGTTGGGTATCGACGTTGTTAAATCGAGTGGCGTTCTAGATACGGTAGCGGATCAGGTTCTTGAGATTGACCAGGTGATGGTCGGTGCGCTGCTGGATGATCCGGAGGAAGTCACGTTCGCAGGAGTCGAGGTCGCGTTTGACTACCTGTTGGTTTTCGCTAATCGCTCGGGTCTCCAATGGTTCATGGACTTCGACTCAGAGCATCGGCTTGAGAAGGCTCGCGCGGTGGCAGTCAAGGTCAGCGCACTCAATGCCGAGTGGAACGGCTACCGCTTTCGTTTGTCGGTAAATATGAGTCCGTTCCAGTTTTTGGAGAATGGTCCGGATAGCCGCGGAGCAATCAGTCAGGAGACTGCTCGGCTTCACATTGAGCACGACGACCTTCAGAGCGCCGCGTCTTACTTCGAGTTGGTGGCGACGTTCCAGGATCTATTGACCCTTGCAATGGATCACCCTTGTGCGATCCGGTCGATAACGTACCGGCTGCCGTACGAACCGCATGATGGTCGGCCGTGGCCGCCAACTGTGAAGGCCTACTATCGCTACATTTACCCAGCTGACTCAAAGCCGTTCATGCCACGAGACGGTAAGCAGTTCTTTACACTGGGTGACGACGTTAGGTTTGAGAACATTGTCCCCCGCTGGTACGAGCTTGCGATCAACCAGATTTCGACTGCACTCCGGTTAATCCTGAGCATCAACTACGCAGGGGACGGTTTCGTAGGTGCGGAGCTTATGACGCAATGCTCTGCGCTGGAATCTCTTCACCGAGGGCTGTACGACCACGGCAAGATGTCGCCCGAGGAATACGAAGCTCTGATAGCGCAGGCCCTTGCTGGCGTAGATCCAAACTGGACAGAAATGGTCCGGCAGAGTGTTCGCAATGACCTGAGCTTCGCAATGCGCCTTCGTGAACTGGTTGCTAAGCCCGACCGGGCAGCGGTCGTTCGGCTCTTGACCAATGACTCAAAGTGGATTTCTCAGGCGCAAAAGGGCCGTAACGCCTTGGCCCATGCCACGAGCCATCGCGGTTCCATGCCGCTTGAGCTTCAGTATCGGCTACTGATGGTCACCCGCGCGTTCTCCAGCCTGGTGATTGGCCAAGAACTTGGCATCCCGCCGGACTCCCAGATGCGGTTCGTAATAGAAGGTGAGGTCAACTTCCATGCGCGGAGGTTCGGCCAGCTTATGGGCCTTTTACCGGACGGGCCACAGCCCATGGGTGTGTACGTAGGAGAGGTGAAGGCTGAATCGACGGCTGTGCAAGGCGGCTTGCTGGATTCGGGCTCGTCGCCTGGAAAGGCAGAGGTCTGATCATGCCCACAACCCGGAACGGTCCGGCTATCAAAGTGTCACTTGGCGCGCTGAGGTTAATAGTGCGCTCCCACGGGCTTGAGCACAATTCCCTCAGCCCGTAGCAGCTTCAATACCGTAGCTTTTCCAATCCCCAGCTCCTCGGCCACGACTCGACTCGGTTCGCCAGCCTGGTAGCGGCGGACAACCTCCGCCCGGAGCTGGGATGTCACCCGCGTCCGCCGTCGTCGGCGAGGTGCGGTCACCATCTCGTCGTGGTTGGGCCAGACGGCGGCAAACTGGACCGCAAAGTTCGACCACGCCCGCTCCAGGACTACCAATAGAGGAGCCGGTGTCCGCAGGACACCGGCTCCTCTAGTCTCGTGGGGGCGGTAGGGCGATCAGTTGGCGGCGAGGCTTCCCTCCGCTGGTCCGAAGAAGACCAGGACGGTGAGGTCCTCGCCGACGTCATGAAAGCGGTGTGGTTCGTGGGCCGCGACGTACAGCACCATTCCAGGCTTGACGTCGACGGTCCGGCCGCCGCTGGTGAACTGCCCGCTGCCAGTGGTGATGAGGTAGACCTCGTCCTCGGTATGCGGCTGCTGCGGGTCGTCCGCACCGGCCCGCAAGGAGTAGGTACCGACACTGAGGCTGCGGACGGCCAGGTGTTCTATGTAGCCGGCCCCGCGGCTGCCGGGTTCGGTCCACCTGCCGGCGTGCTCGATGATCTCCACGTCGCCAGCTTCTCACGTTTGATCGCACGACGAAGTTCGATCACGAACCCGTATGACGACGACGGGCATACGCTCATTGCCTTCAACACCGCACAGAACAACGCGACAGGCAACTACGTCAACCTCAGCTTGGGTTTTGATGCTGATTGCAGACGTGCAGCCCATAAAATCCTGCTTGAATCTGAGGAGTTCGCGTTAAGGCTGGACGGAGGTGGCTATGCAACCGACGTCCGGCCCTATGCCGCCACCGCCGATCACCGTTCTGAGCCAGGACGCGGCGTGGTGGTGGAACGGCACGAGCTGGCTGCCTACCCTCAGCCCTGACGGTGCCTATCGATTCGATGGCATACGGTGGCGACGAGTGTGGCGGCTGCCTCGGTGGATGGCGACGTCAGGCCTGATCTGGCTGCTGACCCTTGCGAGCTGGCTGATTGCCGGCGCCGTGTTCCTGGTTGCTGGCTCCGCCGACGGATCGATCGCGGAGTTGGTAGTCATCGGCGGCTTGGCAGTCGTCGCTGTGCTCGCCACGATCGGGTGGGGAGCGTTGGTTGCCCGTCGACGCGCAACGCGATGGTTGTGGCCGGCCGCGCTCGCCGGAACCACGGTGCAGATGATGACCTATGTGATAGCGATGCTGGCCGCCCCGCAGAGCCCCGGCTCGGCAGACAACGACACGGCAGCCGGTGCCGGAATAGTGCTGCTGACAATCCCGACAGCGGTGATCATCCTGATCCTGCTCTGGTTTGGCGCGGCGCTCGGCGCGCTCAGCCGCCTCGTTGTTCGTCCCAGGCAGCATGCCCCCGGGCAGGCCCGGCCTCGGTAATCACCTGAAGGATGGCGGCTATGTCACGCATCAAGGGTTTCGACCATGTAGGGATCACTGTCGCCGACCTCGACTTGGTGACGGCGTTCTTCGTCGGACTGGGCCTGGAGGTCGAGGGTCGCACGTTCGTGGAGGGCGAGTTCCTCGATACCGTCTGCGGCATCCCGGACTCGCGGACGGAGGTCGTCATGCTGCGACCGCCGGGCGGAGGTACCGCGATCGAGCTTTCGCGCTTCGTCAGGCCCGAGCACGTACCGGGATCGCCTGCCGCGATGGCGAACGAGCTGGGCCTGCGCAACGTCTGCTTCGAGATCACCGACTTGCCGGCGACGGTCGACTGCCTGGCGGCAGACGGATACCGACTCGTCGGCGGCATCGGCCAGCACGAGAACAGCTGGCGGATGGCCTACGTCCGCGGGCCCGAAGGCATCGTCGTGTCACTAGCCGAACGGATCGGCCCATGAATGATCACCATAGAGGTCCTTAGAGACTGCGTGCTAACTTCGGCGGCCCAAGCGCAGGGCCGAGCCTTGATAACCGAGATTCAGTCGTCCCCGCAAGGTGACTGCTTCGAGCTGCGGTGCGTCGACTCGGCGGAGCACTATGCCCGGCTCGCCGTTGCGGTTGATACCGCAGACGACGTGACAATCACGCTCGGCCTGCACGGCATAGCCGAGTACGACCACGTGTCCGTCGATGACCTGAAGCATGAGCTTGCGGAACTGACGAGAGCGGTGATTAACGGCCGGGTTAGCGAGGTCAGGCAGGTGAGCGCCGATGGCGAACTTCTTGCCAGCACGACAACCGCGATGATCAATGGCGAGCCGTACGCCTTCCATTACCGGATCGCCTTCCGGCGCCGCAAGGACGCTCGACGCGTTGAGATTCAATACTCCTCATATTTGGAGTAGGAAGTGTCGAGCCCGGTATCAATTTCGGCTGGGCTCATCGCTATTACTCACAGCACGAACGGAACCACTGGTATCGGCGGCGGTGCTGGCTGGGGCGGCTTCGCCAGCATCGGGAGTTCGCCGGGCAGTCATCGCAGGGTGTATTCAGATTGGGAAGCCGGAGTCTCGTTCCGTCCCGGCGGCTTGTGGTTCGGCACGAGCCACGTGAAGCACCACTGGTCTTGGTAAGGAGGATCATTGGCACGCGATCCCTTTACCTACTTCTTCCAACTCCGGCGCCGGTATATCAGAGATTGGTATTGGAACTGCGCGGCCGTGGTTGCGATCGGTCTGGGAATCGTGGTCAATGCGGGAGCCAGTCATCCGTTCGGCATAGCAGCCGGCGTCGCCCTGATGATCGCCGGTTCGGTCGTTGGCTACGTCGGGTACCGGAGGGGCCCGCACAAGGGATAACCCGGTTGCGTCACGGGCTAGAGTCCGATCAGGCCAACTAACGGCCTAAGCGAGGTGCTCATGGCAGCCGAACCCAGTGACGGGACAGGACCCAGCGACGACGAGGCACGTGCCTTCGCGGCCAGCTTCCGATCCTTTCTGGAGTGGGTGAATTCCACCGCCGCTACCAGCTCCAGCAGCGAAGTGGTTGAGCTGGTCAATGCCTGGCTGGGCTCGGACGGCGCGAGCCGGTCGGTGGTATCGCGGGAGTTGCCGCCGTTCGAGCAGGTGAACCTGCAGACCGCGCTGAACGCGTGGTCGACGGCCGAAGGCCGCACGGTGCAGGCGCATGGCCTAGCGCTGCCGCCGCACTGGGCGCAGCTATCGCTGCAACAGCTCATCGGCGGTGAGGCGCTGCCACCGCTGCGGCTGTGCGCGCCGGCCCTGGTCGATCTACCGAACGGCCCGCACTCGACGCTCGCCTGCCTGAAGTTGGCCGTCCTGCTGATCAGCGACCCGTCCGGGCAGTACGTGATCATGATAAGCGGCCCGTCCGAGCATCATCGCCCCGTCCTCACGATCGAGGTTGCCGGTCTGCCCGTCCAGGCTGCCCAATCGGTGCTGGCCGAGCTGGACGAGCTGCGTTCCCGACTCAACGTCTATCGGGGCCATATCTTGGATGCCGGCATGAGTCCCGGAGGTATCGCGCTGACCTTCGCCGAGCTGCCGCCCACTCCACGCGATGCGGTCGTGCTGCCGGAGCACGTGCTGACCAGGGTCGAGCGGCACGCGTTCGGCGTCGCCGAACACCGGCACCAACTGCTCGCTGCCAACCAACATCTCAAGCGTGGCCTGTTGTTGTACGGTCCGCCTGGCACCGGCAAGACCCACACCACTCGCTATCTGGTGGCGCAGCTGGCCGGTTATACCCGGCTGCTGCTGACCGGCCGCTCGCTGCACGGGATCGGTGCGGTCACTGAACTGGCCCGCAACCTCGCGCCAGCGGCCGTGGTGCTCGAAGACGTGGATCTGGTCGCCGAAGACCGGTCGTTCGGCCCGAGCGGCAGCCCGGTGCTGTTCGAGCTGCTGGACGCGATGGACGGCGCGGACGCCGACGCCGACCTGCTCTTCCTGCTGACCACCAACCGGGCCGACCTGCTGGAACCGGCGCTCGCCGCACGACCGGGCCGAGTCGACGTGGCCGTCCAAATCGACCTGCCGGACGCCGAGGCCCGGCAGCGGCTGCTGGCCCTCTACAGCACCGGCGTGCCACAGAACTGGACGGACCATGACATCGCCGAGGTGGTCACCCGTACCGACGGCGTCACCGCGTCCTTCCTGAAGGAGCTGGTGCGTCGCGCGGTGCTGGAGTCGTTGGCCGACGCGTCCCCACTGGTCACGGTCACCGCCGACCAACTGCGCCGCGCGGTGGACGACCTGCTCGACAGTAGCCAGCAGGTCACCCGCACCCTGCTCGGCGTCGGCGCCGAGGACCAGCCGATCGTCGGGCACGGACCGGCCTGGGCGATGCCGGGCCCGGCACCGATGTCACCGGTGCCGGGCCGGATCGGCCGGGTATCGAGAGGCGGTTGGTCGGTCAGCTCCTACCGGGACTAGTACGTGCCCTGCGGGGCCGGGTAACCGCCCGGGTTCGGGCCGATGTCCTTCGGGGACGGGCCGTAGCTGTTCGGACCGGGCTGGCTGTCTATGCAGTCGATGACCAGCAACACGCTCTCCTTGTCGTAGTAACAGAACTGATCATGGCCTCACCACCCCGGACATCGTCCGGCGAACCGCGAATGTTGGGTCGTTACGAGGGTTTCGGTGAGGGCATTACCGACCGTATGGTGCGGTATAGCCGGATGCGACAGCTTGTCGGCCGGATCGGGCGTTCAGCCGACCGCGCGCAGGGCCGCGCGCGAAAGGAGACCGACATGTGGGACACCCTGAGCAGGCCTTCCGCCGAACGAGCCGAAGCGTTCCGTGTCGGCGGCTGGTGGCGTGACGAGACCATCCTGGACGACCTGCACCGCGGGGTGGCAACCGATCCGGATAAGCCGGCGATCATCAGCTACGTCGATGACAGCCTGGACCGCATCATCAGCTACCGCGAACTGGCTCAACTGGTGGACCGGATCGCGGCCGGGCTCATGGAGCTGGGGGTAGGGCGCGGTGATGTGGTCGCCATCTACCTGCCCAACTGGTGGATGCTCAGCCCGCTGTACCTGAGCTGCGCCCGGATCGGCGCGGTGCCGGCGCCGGTCATGCCGATCCTCGGCGTCCACGATCTGCGGCAGGTGCTCCGCACCAGCGCCGCCAAGGTCTGCGTGGTGGGCGATAGGTACAACGGCGTCGACTACGTCCAGCGGCTGGCCGACGCCGCCCCGGAGACCCTGCAGCACCGGGTGGTGGTGCGCACCTCGACGGCCGCGGGCGACGACGACCTGATCGACTTCGCCGCGCATTTCGTGGACACCCCGTGGGAGCAGCGCCACCAACTGCCGCCGCTGTCCAGCCTGCGGGCCGACGACGTTTCACTGCTGCTGTTCACCTCCGGTACCACCGGTGCGCCCAAGGGCGTCGCGCACAGCCACAACACCCTGCATGCGGCCGCGATCGCGTTGCCGAACTGCTGGGGTTGGGGTTCGGAAATCGTGGTCTCGGTGCCGCATCCGATGACCCACCTGGCCGGCACCATCTTCAGTTGCTACATGTCGCTGATCCTCGGCGGCACCAGCGTGATGCAGGACCAGCTCGACATGGCCCTGCTGCTCGACATGATCGAAAAGCACCGGCTGACCTTCGTCTATGCCGGCCCGGTGCTGGTACGCGGATTGGTCGCCGAGCAACGCAAGAAGCCACGGGACCTGTCCGGCCTGCGAAAGTTGATCTCGGGCTCGGCGCCGATCCCGCCGCAGATGGTCGCCGACGTCCGCGAGGTGCTGGGCGTGGAACTGGGCGCGCTCTGGGGGATGACCGAAAACGGTCCGGTCACCGTCACCCGGCCGGACGACCCGGAGGGCTGGGCGGCTAACAGCGACGGTTCGGTGGTGCCCGGCTCGGAGTTCCGGATCGACGCCGAAGCCGGCGCGACGATCGGTCGGCTGCTGGTGCGCGGCCCGAGCCAGTGCCTGGGCTACCTGAACCAGCGCGAGGCCTACGAAAAGTGCCTGGAAGGTGACTGGTTCGACACCGGTGACACGGCCCGTCCCGACGGCCGCGGCGGGATCCGGATCACCGGCCGGCGCGACGACCTGATCATGCGGCGGCTGGGCATCAAGGTGCCCACGTTGGAGATCGAGGCGGTTATCGAGCGGCATCCGAACGTCCGCGAGCTCGCGCTGATCGGCTATCCGGACGTACAGGAGCCGACCGCCGACTGCGTGTGCGCAATGATCGTTCCCGACGGCGAGCCGCCCACCCTGGACGAGTTGACCGGCTACCTGGACGAGGTCGGCGTGAGCTGGCTGCACTGGCCGGACCGGATCGAGATTCGCGAACAACTGCCGAGGAACTCGATGGGCAAGCTTCAGCGGACGGTGCTGCGCCAGGAGTTGCAGCAACTGGTCGGCGGCCCCGCGGATGTCCGAGGAGCTTGACGCCGGCCTAGCCGAACTGGCCGGCCCGCTGAGCCCGGCGGCCGCCGGTGTACCGGCGCGCGCCGCGGCAGGCCTGTCGACCAGTGCCTACCGGCAGACCTTCGCCACCCCCGGCGCCTGGGGCTTCGTCACCGCCGGCTTCGTCAGCCGGCTGCCCACGTCCATGCTCGGGTTGTCCCTGGTGCTGGCGATCACGGCCGGCGGCCGGCACTACGCGGTGGCCGGGGCAGCGTCAGCGGCGGTCGCGCTGGCCGCCGGTGCCTGCGGGCCGATCACCGGCCGGCTGGTGGATCGCTACGGCCAGGCCGGCGTGCTGGTGGTACTGGTCACCGCCTTCGCCGCGATCATGTCCGGGCTGGCGTTGGCGGTGCACCTGGACGCGCCGGCCTGGTCGCTGGTCCCGCTGGCGTTGCTCGCCGGCGCGGTCATGCCGGTAACCTCGCCGCTGGTCCGAGCCCGCTGGACCAAGGTGCTCGCCGGCACCGACCTGCTGCACACCGCCTACGCGGTGGAGGGCGCCACCACCCAGGTGGTGTTCATTGCTGGCCCGATCCTGGTTGCTTTCGTGGCCACCGGCATCGGACCGGTCCCGGGCCTGCTCACCGTGTTGACCTGCGCCGTGCTCGGCACCCTGGCGTTGGCCGCCCAGCGCGGTAGCCAACCGGAACCGCACCATCAGCCGACCCGCCGCGGCGAGGGCGTCATGCGGATGACGGCCATGCAACTGATCTTTCTGGTGGTGTTCGGCCAGGGCGCGATCATCGGCTCGGTGGAGATCATCACCATCGCCCGGGCCAGCCAACTCGGGCACCGGCACCTGACCGGGTTGTTGCTCGGCCTGTACGGCATCGGCAGCCTGGTGGCCGGCCTGCTCTACGGGGCGCTGCCGATTCGCAACCCGCCGGTCCGACGGATGGTGCTGGTGATGAGCGCGGCCGCGCTGCTGCTCGTCCCGCTGATGTTCGCCACCGACATCACCAGCCTGGCCCCGCTGCTGGCGATCGCCGGTGCGACCCTGTCGCCGGCGACCATCACCGCCAACGAGATAGTCCAACGGGCGGTGCCGGCCACCGCCTTCACCGAGGGGACGTTCTGGCTGACCACCGCCATCGCCTTCGGAATGACCGTCGGCAACCTGCTCAGCGGCATCGCCGTCACCCACCGGTTCGCCGGCAACCACCTGTATCTGATCCCGGCCCTGTTCGGCGCCGCCACCGCCGCCGTCGTGCTGCTGTCCCGCCGCCGGTTGCTACCCGCGGAATGATCGCGGTTTAGCGGGCCAGCGACCGGGCTTGGGCGGCGATCCGGCTGACGATCACGGCGGCCGGCTCGACGGTCAGCTGCCGCCAGCCGGTACCTGCCCACAGGTTCGGCACATCGGCATCGCCGGCCCGGGTGGCCGCGGCGCGCACCGGCCGGGTCAGGTGGTGCACCTCGGGATAGGCCTGCGGCGCTTGGTCATGGTGTTCCAACGCGAACCGGTTCACCAGGCCACGCGCGTACCGCCCGCTGTAGGCCCTGGTAACGATGGTGTCCGCGAAGCTCGGGTCCTGCAGAGCGTCCCGGTACACCGCCGAGGTGCCGGCCTCCGGCGTGCAGAGCAGCGCCGTCCCGATCTGAACGGCGACCGCGCCGGCGTGCAACACCCGGGCAGCGTCGGCGCCGGACATCACGCCACCGGTGCCGATCATCGGCAGCTGCGCCGTCTCCCGCAGCTCGGCCAGGATCGCCAGCAACGGCCGGCGGTTGGCGGCGATCTCGCCGGCCGGTACCTCGACGAAGCTGCCCTGGTGCCCGCCGGCCTCGGTGCCTTGCACGATCAGCAGATCCGCGCCGGCGGCCATCGCCAACCGGGCTTCCGGCGTCGAGGTGACGGTGACCGCCACCTGGCTGCCGGCCCGGTGCAGCCGCTCGACGACCTGCTCGCTCGGGCAGCCGAACGTGAAGCTGACCAGATGCACCCCGGCGTCCTCGAGGACGCTTAGCTTGGCCGGGTAATCATCGTCGTCCCAGCGCGGCTCGCCGAGCGCGACGCCCAGCCGGTCGGCTTCCGGCTGGAGCAGCTCGGCATAGCCGGCCACGTCAACCGGATCCCTCGGCGCGGACGGCACGAACAGGTTCACCCCGAACGGCCGGCCGGTCAGCGCGCGGGTCGCCGCGATCAGCCCGGACAGCCCAGCGGCCGACAGGTAGCCGGCGGCCAGGAAGCCGTAGCCACCCGCGGCGGACACGGCGGCGGTCAGTTCGGCGGTGGATGGTCCGCCCGCCATCGGGGCTTGAACGACAGGCAACTCGCTCGGCAGCGTCACGTCCTCATCGTGCGCTCAACGCCGAGTCGGTGGCCAGCGGCTGTGGTGTTAACCACCGCTGGCTGCGGTGAGCGACACCGGCAGCCGCACCAGGCCGCGCATCAGGGCGCCGTCCTGCCACTCCAGCTCGGCCGGCTCGACCGCCAACCGCAGCTCCGGGAAGCGGGTGAGCAGCTTGGTCAACGCGATCTCGAGCTGGCTGCGACCCAAGGGCGCGCCGATGCAGTAGTGGGTGCCGTGCCCGAAGCCCAGGTGGTTCTTCGGGCAGCGATTGAGGTCCAGGCGGTTAGCATCGGGGTACTTGGTGTTGTCCCGGTGTGCCGAATGCATCGACAGCGCAAGGATTTCACCCGCCGGGATGGTCACCTCGCCGAGGTCGATCGCCTCCTTGGTGAACCTGAAGGTGCCGACCGCGACGCCCGAGTCGAAGCGGATCAGCTCGTCGATGGCCACCGGTAGCAGCGTCATGTCCGCCTGCAGCTTGGCCAGTTCCGCGGGGTGGGTCAGCAGGCTGTGGATCGCGTTGGTGAGGGTGTGCATCGTGGTCACGTGACCGGCCATGGTCAAGATGAAGAACATGGCCAGCAACTCCTCGCTGTTGAGCTGATCGCCGCCGTCCCGGCCGTGTACCAGCGCGCTCAGCATGTCCGAGCCGGGTGCCAGCCGCTTCTCCTCGATGCTGTTTCGCGCGTACGCGATCACGTTGTTGGACGCCGCCTCAACCACCTCCGGCGGGTGTCCGGCGCCGACCAGTTCGGCGGCCCAGCGGTGGAACAATGCCTTGTCCTGCGCGGGTATCCCGAGCACCTCGCAAATGGTGGTGATGGTCAGCGGCTGGGTGAAGCCGGCGATCAGGTCGACCACCGGCCGGCCGTCATCCAGGGCATCCAGCAGTTCGTCGGCGACCTGTTCCAGTCGGGGACGGCAGTCGGCCATCCGTTTCGGGGTGAGGCCCTGGTTGGCCAGCGAGCGCAGCCGGGTGTGCCGGGGCGGGTCGCTGTTGAGCATGTGCATGGTCAGCTCGTCGTTGACCCCGATGCTTCCCGCCTCGTCGTCGTCGGTGATCATGCCCGAATGGCGGGCGAACAGGTGGTTCGCGCGGCTGCCGTCCTTGCTTACCCGCGGGTCGGACAGCAGTTGCCGAACGTCCTGGTAGCGGGTTACCAACCAGACCTTGGCGCCGTGCGGAAAGATCACCGGGTGGGCCGGGCCGGCGTCCCGCAGGCGTTGCAGGATCTCGTACGGGTGCTGCATGAAGCTCTGCGGAAGCTGCTCGACGGCCTGCGACGAATCGACGCTCATAATCCGAACTCCCTCTTTGGGACGGCTAAGCGCTAATCGTGGCCGCCGGGATTGCACCGATCACTGCACTAAGGGCGCACCGGTCCCAAAGGGGGCATGACAGCATCGCGATCGCGATCTTCATAGTCATCGGTCGCCATAGCAGGCCAAAACTTATGAAGATCGACGGCCGTGCCGGAGCTGGACGCACGAAACGGCGAGGTCGGCGATGAGCATCGCCGACCTCGCCGTCGCGGCAGCGGGTGAGGCTAGGCGGCGGTCGCCGGACCGGGCACCGGCCGGGTCCGCGGCACTCGCGCCGGATCGGTAGCCGAAGCACCGGCGGCCGGCACCAGGTGGGCCGCCCGCACCACGGCGCGCTCGCGCCACAGCTCGTAAAGCGCCATGGCGAAGATGTAGGAACCGATCAGGTTCGCGATCGCGTGCCACCAGATCCGATAAGTCCACAGGCCGGGGCCGGCCGGCAGCGTCCCGAACCAGGTGGACAGGCCGATCGCGGTCTTGGCACCAAAGGCCACCGACAGGGTCAGCGACAGGTGCTCCAGCCCGTGAATGCCCTGCATCCAGACGCCCATCCGGCCCCACTTGCGGGTGCGGGTCTGCCGGGCCCGGTAGGTGATCACCATGACGCCGGCCATGCCGGCCAGGAAGATGAAGTTGCCGGTCAGGTGCAGGATTTCCATGCCCAGCGATGGCTTGGAGGTGTCGATCTGGCCGAAGCCCTTGGCCAGCCCGGTGCCCCACGGCGTCATCCACGGCTTGGCGTTCGGGTGCTTGACCCAGTAGCCGGCCTGTGCGACGTGTTCCTGCAAGTGCCCGATCTGGCCGATCACGCCGATCACGATCACGCCCAGCGAGCCGCGGTAGATCCAGGGCCGAGCCCCGTTGCGGTTGGCGAACGCGAGTGCGCCGACGGCAGCCCACATGACGACTGCCCAGGCCAGCAGCAGGATTGCCCCGGCGGTATCCCACCCCGAGACCATGTTCATGTTGCCCATTGACAATCCTCTCTTAGGCCCTCGCGGCGCGCGGCTGCTGTTAGCTGCTATTTAGGCTTCCAGGCGCCCACCGGCCGGCTTTCTCTCAACTTGCGCAGTTCGCTAAGCCAACGCGGCCGGCAGCGCGCACGGGGCCGATTGTGTTGGTGGGCGACAGCGTGCTTGGTTAGCAGGGTTTGCACGATTAGCGTGCCCAGCGAGCGGAGGTTTTGTGTCCGGACCCACCAGCGTCGCGCTACCGCCCGGCCAGGCCGAGCTGGTTCTCAAGACGGCCCGCGGCCGCTGGGTATTGCTGGCCACGGTGCTGGGCAGCGGGATGGCGCAGCTGGACGGCACGGTGGTCAATGTCGCGCTGCCCCGGTTGGGCGCCAACCTGCACGCCGGCCTTACCAGCCTGCAATGGACGCTCAACGCCTACACACTGACGCTGTCCGGCCTGCTGCTGCTCGGCGGCTCACTCGGTGACCGGCTCGGCCGGCGACGGATCTTCGTGATCGGCGTGCTCTGGTTCGCATTGGCCTCAGCGGGCTGTGCGGCCGCGCCGACCGCCGAGGTGCTGATCGGCATGCGTGCACTACAAGGCGTCGGTGCCGCGCTGCTCACCCCAGGTTCGTTGGCGATCCTGGAGGCGGTGGTCCGCAAGAGCGACCGAGCAGCCGCGGTCGGCGCCTGGTCCGGCTTGGGTGGCATGGCCACCGCGCTCGGCCCGGTGCTGGGAGGGGTGTTGATCGGCGTCGCGCCGTGGGGCTGGCGACTGGTGTTCTTGCTCAATTTGCCGCTGGCCGTGGTGGTGGTGATCGTAAGCCACCGCTCGGTTCCAGAAACCCGCGACGAGCAGGCGACCGGGCGGCTGGACCTACCCGGTGCGATTTACGCGGCGCTGGGGCTGTCCGCGCTGAGCTACGCGCTCACCGAGGGACCGCAGCAGGGCTGGCCGGCCGGCCTGCTCGCCTGCGCGGTGGCCGGCCTGCTGATGCTGGCCGTCTTCCTGTTCAACGAGCACCGCCGGTCCGAGCCGATGATGCCGTTGAGCCTGTTCCGGTCCCATCAGTTCAGCGCGGCGAACCTGGTCACCTTCGTGGTCTACGCCGCCCTGGCCGGGGCATTGTTCCTGGTGCCGGTCCAGCTCCAGCTGGTTAGCGGCTTCTCACCGGTGGCCGCCGGTAGTTCGCTGCTGCCGGTCACCCTGCTCATGCTGCTGCTGTCGTCTCGGATGGGCCGGCTGGCACAACGGATCGGCCCCCGCTGGCCGATGACCTTCGGTCCGATCGTCGCCGGCGCCGGGCTGGCGATGCTGGTGCGGGTGGGCGCCGGATCGGACTACCTCACCGGCGTGCTACCGGCCGTGCTGGTGTTCGGGGTCGGCTTGTCGGCGACGGTGGCGCCCCTGACCGCCACCGTGCTCGCCGCCGCACCGGAGCACCAGGTCGGGGTGGCGTCGGCGGTCAACAACGACGTGGCGCGGACCGCCGGCCTGCTCGCGGTGGCGGTGTTCCCGGCGCTGGCCGGGATCAGCCAGGCCAGCTATGCCGACCCGGTGCTGCTGTCGACCGGCTTTCACCATGCGGTGCTGATCGCGGCCGGGATGTGCGTGGCCGGCGGCGTGCTGTCGGCGGTGACCATCCGCCGGGACGTGCTGGACAACGCCGCGGCACCCAAGGCGGTTGCGGCGGCCGGGACCGACGTGCACTCGGTGGTGCCCGCGCCGCTGGTGCATTTTGACGCCGGTGACCAATTATCGGCTGAGGATCTGTAAGATTTTTCACCGAGTTGAGTGCGGACGTTCGGAAGCAGCGTCCCGCCTCCGGAAGACACACGGAGACCTGCATGACCTCGGCCTCGGATGTGCCTCCGCAGCGAGCTGCCCAGGACCGGGAGCTGGTCGATGACGACCACTCGCTGGGCAGCAATGAGCCTGCTGGAGGATCTGTAATCGCTTCATCCACCACCGCAGAGCTACTGTTTGCCGGTCCGGGACCGGTGCATGAGCTGCTGCGCGCCACCGACTGGAGTCGCACCGCGTTGGGCCCCGTGGACCAATGGCCACTTGAGCTCACGTCCGCAATCCGCACGGTGCTCGCCGCCGACGTGCCGATGCTGATCTGGTGGGGTCCGGACTACGTCCAGATCTACAACGAGGCTTACGCCGTCGTGATCGGCGACAAGCATCCGGCCGGCATCGGGCAGCGGGGCGAAGATTGCTGGTCGGAGGTCTGGTCGCAGCTCGGCCCGATGGCGAACGCGGCCTTCAGCGGCCAGGGCAGCCGGCATTCGGAAAACCTGATGCTGCTGATCAACCGGTCCGGCTACGAGGAGGAGACCTACTGGACGTTCTCCTACAGCCCGATCACGGCAGCGACCGGTGAGATCGTCGGCGTACTGGTAGCTCCCTCGGACACCACCGGTCCGGTGGTCTCCCGTCGCCGGCTGCGGATCATCCGCGACCTCAGCGCCTTGTCGGTCTCGGTCTTCAACACCCCGGAACTGATCTGTCGCGAGGCGTTGCAGCTGATGAGCCCGCACCGGGCGAGCGTGCCGTTCGCCGCGGTCTACCTGCGCGGCGATGAAAACGGCGGCGCGTCCCATAGCAGGCTGGTGGATGGCTTCGGCGTGGACCCGGCCTCGGTCGGGTTGCCGGCCGTCATCGACCAGTCGCCCGAAGCGCTGATCGAGGCCGCCGACCGTTCGGTGCCCGGCCGGCCGGCGATGATCGACGCCAAGCAGCTATTTCCCGGCGTCCGGCTGGCCAAAAGCCCGCTGGGCAAGGCTGCGCCGACCGACATGCTGCTCTTGCCGCTGCGACCGGCCGGCCTGCTGACCGACCTCGGGGTGCTGGTGATCGGCCGGAACCCGTACCGCAGGATCGACGACAATTTCCTGACCTTCGTCCAGCTGCTGGCCCGGCACATCAGCGTGGCGCTCACCGACGTGCTGGCCTACGACGCCGAACGCCGCCGGTCGCAGGCGCTCAGCGAGGCGGATGAGGCCAAGAGCCGGTTCCTTCAGGACGTCAGCCACGAGTTCCGTACGCCACTCACCATGCTGACCGGCCCGTTGGGCACTGTGTTGACCGATCCCCGAGTGGTGTTGCCGGACGAGCTGCGGGCCAGCCTGGAGCTGTCGCAGCGCGCGGTGCTGCGGTTGCGCGGGATGGTCGACGCATTGCTGGAATTCGCCCGGGCCGAATACGGCGGCCTCGAGCCGCGGCTGGTGAACACCGACCTGGCCGTCTTCGTGCGCGACCTGGCCAGCATGTTCAGTTCGGTGGTCTCATCGGCCGGTCTCGACCTTCAGGTGGACACCGGCTCGGTCACCGAGCCGGTGCAGGTGGATCGCGCAATGATGGCCCACATCGTGTCCAACCTGCTGTCCAACGCGGTCAAGTTCACCATCGAGGGCTCGATCAGCGTCCGGCTGGAGCAGGACGACGACAAGCTGCGGGTGGTGGTGGCCGACACCGGTCTCGGCATCCCGTCGGACGAATTGTCCAAGATCTTCGAGCGGTTCTACCGGGCAGACGTTTCCGGCGCCCGCAGCCGAGAGGGTGCTGGAATCGGGTTGTCGCTGGTCAGCGACCTGGCCGCGCTGTTGGGCGGCCAGGTGTACGCCGAAAGTACCGTCGGACAGGGCAGCCGGTTCACCGTCGAGCTGCCCCGGATCCCGGCGACCGACGCCGCGATTGACAGCCAGCCCTATGACGTTCGCAGCTTCCTGACCACTGCCCGGTCGTGGGTTACCGAACCGCCACCCGCGGAACTGCCCGCTACCGCTCCGGAGGGTCCGACCACCGGCCGGCTGCTGCTGGTCGAGGACAACCCGGACATGCGGGCCTACCTCACCAGCCTCTTCATCGGTGACGGTTGGACGGTCGATGCGGTCGGCTCGGTCGACGAGGCGTTGGCCCGCGACGAGCTGCCGGACATCGTGGTGGCCGATATCATGCTGCCCGGCCGGAGCGGGATCGACCTGGTCCGGTTGCTGCGGGGTAATCCGGGCACCGAGCGGATGCCGATCGTGCTGCTGACCGCGCAGGCCGGCCCAGAGGCTGCTGAGCAGGGGCTGCGCGCCGGTGCAGACGACTACGTGGTCAAGCCGTTCGCCCCGTCGGAGTTGCTGGCGCGGGTACGCACCCACCACGAGTTGGCACAGCTGCGCGAGGTCGCGCTCGGGGAAGCCGAGACGAAGGTCGTCAACCTCCAGAAGGCACTGGCCAGCAACCGGCAGATCGGTACCGCGCTCGGCATCGTGATGAGCCGGCACATGGTCACCGCCGAGCACGCCTTCGACATGCTGCGCACGGCCAGCCAGACCAACCACCGCAAGCTGCGCGACATCGCCGAGGACGTCATCCTCACCGGCCAGATACCGGCCGCGCCGAGCTACCCGCCATCCGACGGCGGCGGGCATCGAGCCGGTCCCCCCGACCGGCCAGCGATGCCCAGCGGCCACCCCGACTGACCAGCGGACCTGCGGACTAGCGGGTACGCGGAAAGCCCAGGTCGATACTCGAGGTGGCCGGGTCCGGCCACCTCGAGGTGACCACCTTTCCCCTGGTGTAGAAGGAGATTCCTTCCGGACCGTAGATGTGGGTGTCACCGAACAGCGAGGCCTTCCAGCCGCCGAAGGAGTAGTAGGCGACCGGTACCGGCACCGGGACGTTGATGCCGACCATGCCGACCTGCACGTCGAACTGGAACTGCCGTGCGGCACCACCGTCCCGGGTGAAGATGGCGGTGCCGTTGGCGTACGGGTTGGCGTTGACGATCGCCAGCGCCTCGTCGTATGTCTCGGCCCGCACCACCGACAGCACCGGGCCGAAGATCTCGTCGGTGTAGACGGACATGTCGGTCCGCACGTGGTCGAGCAGCGTGCTACCCAGGAAGAAGCCGCCGGCCGGCAGGTCGGCCGCCCGGCCATCCACCACGACGGTGGCGCCGGCGTCCGCGCCGGCGGTGATGTAGCCGGCCACCTTGTCCCGGTGCTCGGCGGTGATCAGCGGGCCGAGGTCGGTATCCGGGTCGGTGCCGCTGCCGATCCGCAGCTTGGGCAGCCGGTCGGCGACTGCCTGGACCAGGCGATCGCCGATGTCGCCGACCGCCACCGTCACCGAAATCGCCATGCAGCGCTCGCCGGCCGAGCCGTATGCGGCCGAGACGGCGGCGTCGGCAGCCAGATCCAGGTCGGCATCGGGCAGCACCACCATGTGGTTCTTCGCGCCACCCAGCGCCTGCACCCGCTTACCGTGCCCGGTCGCGGTCTGGTAGATGTGCCGGGCGATCGGCGTTGAGCCGACGAAGCTGACCGCCGCGATGTCCGGATGGCCGAGCAGTGCCTCGACCGCCTCCCGATCGCCCTGGACCACGGAGAAGACGCCGGCCGGCAGGCCCGCCCGCTGCCAGAGCTCGGCCAGCAACAGCGACGCGGACGGATCCTTCTCACTCGGCTTCAGCACGAAGGCGTTGCCGGTGGCGATGGCGTTGGCGCACATCCACAGCGGCACCATCGCCGGGAAGTTGAACGGCGTGATGCCGGCGACCACGCCCAGCGGCTGGCGGATCGAGTACACGTCGACGCCGGTGCTGGCCTGCTCGGAATAGCCGCCCCGCATCAAGTGCGGCACCCCGGTGGCGTATTCGACGTTCTCCAGGCCGCGGGCGATCTCGCCGCCGGCGTCGGCCAGGGTCTTGCCGTGCTCGGCGGTGATGATGGCGGCCAGCTCGTCCTGGTGGTCGTGCAGCAGTTCCCGAAAGGCGAACAGCACGCTGGCGCGACGGGATAGCGAGGCCGAGCGCCACTCGGCGGCGGCGAGCGTGGCGGCGGCGACCGCGGTGTCGACCTCAGCCGAGCTGGCCAGGTCAACCGTCGCGGTTTGCTCTCCGCTGGCCGGGTTATAAACCGGTGCGCTGCGGCCGGACGAACCCGGCACGATCGCGCCGTTGATCCAATGCGAGATGCGGGTGGTCATCCCTGCACGCTACGGCAGATTCGGCCCCGGGTGGACGCCTCGAAGCTGGCGCTGGGTCAGACGCCGGCGGCGGTCACGATCGCGTCGGTGATGAAACCGGCCGCCAGCCCCAGCAGCAGGCCGTAGGCGACCAGGTCGGGACGCTTGGCCCGGCCGGCGATGCCGAGCAACTGGGCCACCACGTACACGATCGAACCAGCGGCCAGGGTCAGGAAGGCGACCGATACCGGCTCGCTGGTGAAGCCGTGGCCTACCCAGGTGCCGATGAAGGTCGGGCCCCCACCGATGGCTGCCATCGCCAGCAGGTACCGCCAACTCGGCCGCCGGCTGGAGCCGTCGATGTCCTGGTCGGCGGCCAGCGGAGCCACGATCCCGAAGCCCTCGGTGGCGTTGTGCAGCGCGAAGCCGATGACCAGCATGGTGGCCAGCCCGATCTCGCTGCGTGCCGCCGACTGGCCGATGGCAAGCCCTTCGGCGAAGTTGTGCAGGCCGATGCCGATGGCGATCAGCAACGCCAACCGGCGGGCCGGCGACAGCGAGGTCATCGCCAGCGTCATCCGGCCCGGCCGCTCGTAGACCGACATCGCACCCGGTCCGACCGTCCGCCGCCGGGCATCGAGCCGGTGCAGATACCGGTCGTAACCGACCAGGGCCAGCATGCCGACCGCCAAGCCGCCGAAGAACAGCGCACCGTAGCCGAAGACCGGGGATAGTCCGCCGGAGTGTTCGTGCGCGGCCGACAGCGCATTGTCGATCGGCTCCCAGGCGGCCGACAGCACGTCCCAGATCAGGAACAGCAGCACGCCGACCGCGGTGGCATTGAGGAAAACTCGAAGGTGGGGGAGCGGCCGGCGCAACCGCCCGACCGGCATGCCGATCAGGATGGTGACACCGGCGACGAAGCCGAGGAGCAGCGTTTTCGACAGTTCCATGCTTCGATTCCCCACGTCGGCAACTAAGGATTACCTAACCTAACCTGCTTGCTAGTTAGGCTGCCCTAAGTCGGCGACGATTGCAAGTACCGAATAACTGAAATGTCCGTTCGCTGGCGATACTACCCGGGCGGTTATGCCGGTTATGGGGACTGCGAGTCCAACCGGCGGAGCCAGTCGTTGTACTGCCGCAGCCGCAGTTCGCTGTCATCGAAGTCATCGTCGGACGCGGCCGATTGAGTGTCGGCGTCTTCGGGTTCGGCCTGACCGCCGGTCTGACTGCCGGTCTGACTACCGGCGTGGGCGGCGAAGCTGGCCCGGCGCGCCTGCTCCAACCAACCGGCCGAATCGACCTGCCGATTCGCCGATCCGTGCACCCAGCCGATCGCGATGGCCACCATGATCACGGCCATGATGCCATCCCCGCCGAACCACATGATCGCACCGCCGGTGCGGGTGTCGGTCAGCGGATTGACGTCGGCGCCCGGCGGCGGGGTCATCGCGATGGCGACGGTGCTTTGCAGCAGCACGATGCCGGTGAAGGTGTCTACCGCCATCGACAGCGCGAGCATGAACAACCGGGAGGGAGCCGGCAACCGCCATCGGATCGGCGCGTCGCCGATCACCACCACGAAGAACTGGCAGCCCAGCAGCAGGTAGACCAGGTGTTCCAGTTGGCCGGCCCAGGTGTGGCGCATGATCACGTCCATCAACCCGGTCAGGTGGGTCGCCACGATCACCACGGTGTAGCCGGCCAGCGCGACCGGCGGTGCGGTCAGCAGGCTGACCACCCGGCCGGTGAGGACGGTCGCGATTCGCTCGCGGCGCCGGCCGGTGTTTGCCCGCAACAGCAAGGTGAGTGGCCGGCCGGCCGTCAGCAGCGCCGGGGCCAGCATCACCAACATCAGATGGCCGATCATGTGCGCGGAGAACAGGCTCATGTCGTAAACGGCGATGCTGGAGTTGGTGGCCAGGCCGCAGACCACTAGGCCGGCCAGGAACGACAGGGTGTACCGGGCCGGCCAGGCGTGCTCTTCGGTTTGGCGATTGGCCAGCATTGCTGCGGTCAGGTAGCCGGTGGCCAGCAGCACCAGTACCGCCAGTGCCACCGCGTCCAGTTGCCAGGTGGTGAATAGCCGACTGGACAGCAACGGGCCGTGCGGTTCACCACCGGCCCGGTACAGCGCGTCGGACATGGAGTGCATGCCGGCCATGCTTGGTTGGCCGCTGTTCAGGTGGTGCGCTACGGCGACGCCGAGCAGGGCAACGACCGCAATCGCCAGCAGCCATGCGGCGGTCAGCAGTGTCGGCTGTCGACGACCGGGTGGGACGGGTTGCTGCTCCTGCATGCGCACGGTTCCATGGTCCACCACCGCGCCGACGGTCTTGCCAGGCCACCTGGATCCGGCATCGTCGCAGCCAGTCTGCCAACGCGTTCGGCAGCGAAGTGCTCGGCTGTGATGCCGGTGGCTATTGGTCGGCCAACTCGTGCATCAGCACGGGCACGCAGGCCACCTATACCGTCATGCTCGTCAATTTCAGCCCTGAGAACACCTCCGGCACGTACACCACCTCCTGGGCCGTCCACAACGCCAATGGCGTCGCCGTCACCCAAAGTTGCACCGTCACGTACGGCAACACCCCGTGCATCCCCTCGCCCAATTCCGGCTCGTGTGCCGCAGGGTCGATGTGGTGCCAGATCGCGGTGCGCGTCGGCCCTAACGACAAGGCCTTTACCGCCGCCTTGACCCTCACCCAATCCGGGCGGACCCGAACCATCTCAGCGACGGCCACCATCCAGGCGGGCACCGGCGCCTGCAACAAGTGCTGAGCAACGGCTAGCCTCCGAACTTCCCCGAAGGAGTCCCCAATGCGCAAGCTTCGACCGCGGCCCTCGCCCTGATATCGGCGCTGGCTTTCCTCGTCGTCGGCAGCCCGCCGGCCAGCGCCCTCGGCGGCGAGGTGCTCGGCTGCTCAGTCGATTTCGACTGGACCGGCAACACCTGCCAGGGCATTTGTCACAATGCAGGCACCCTTGAGCCCCAATCGGGACAGTCCGAAACCCTGACAGCCACAGCCACCGTGAAAGGCGTCCCTCGACGGCGGCGGCGGATGCCCGAAATGCTGAGCAACGGCTAGCCAGCTGACGCGGCCGGGCGGGTTCTCCCGCCCGTCCGCGATCTCCAGTTGTGTGGGTGCGGAGTTTGAAAAATGCAGTTAGGAGGAAGTGTCGTAGGGGTTCAATAACGTAGGTCGGTTACGTATCGCTGATCGACTTTAGCCTTGTAATCATTGACTAAACGTCATTGACAGGGCTGTCGGACGGGCATAGAATCGAACACATGAACGATTGGGCAGGTGGCGGGTTGACTGACTCGGCTCTGCTCGCTTGCGCGGTGGTTGAGCATCCGGCGTTTCGGTGCGGTGCCGAGCTGGATCGGATCGACCCGGCTGTCCTGTCGGCCGGTGAACAGATTGATCTGCTGGTGGTGTTGGAGGAGCAGCGGCGCTGGTTCGAGGCCGCGCAGCTGCGGGTGCTGGCCGCCATCGGCGCCGGTGACACCTCCGCACTCGGGCTGGGCCAGGAGGCGGTCTCCCTCGCCTTGCAGCTACCGCTGCGCACCGCCCAGACCCGGCTCGCCCAAGCCGAAACGTTGGTGACCGAACTGCCCCGAACACTGGCCGCGGTGACCGCCGGGTCGATCTCGGCCGCGCACGCCCACGTGCTGGCCGAAGCGGTCTGGCGGCTGCCGGCCGACAAACCTGAGCTGCCGGCGGCGTTGGAGGCCGCGGTGCTACCGGATGTGCTCGCCGCCAGGTGTGTCACGGCGCCGCAGCTGCGCCGGCGGGTCCGCCGCGCCGCCCTAGCCCTGGATCCCTCGACGGCCGAACAGCGTCACCAACTTGCTGTGGCCGACCGGCGGGTGGACTACCAGCCCGGCGAGGACGGCATGGCCAGCCTCACCGCGCTACTACCCGCACCCGAGGCCCAGCTGCTCTTCACCCGGCTCACCACCGCCGCCGGTCTGCTCCCGGCCGAGGACCGGAGGTCGCTGGACCAGCAACGCGCCGATCTGCTCATCGACGCGATGCTGTCCGGACTACCTCAGGACGCGCTACCGCAGGTGCAGGGCCGACGACCCGCGATCCAGGTCACCGTCGCGGCCGACACCTTGCTCGGCCTAGACGACCAACCCGGCCACCTGACCGGCTACGGACCCATCACCGCACAGCAAGCGCGCAGGCTCGCCGCCGAGGAGTCCGGTACCTGGCGCCGGCTGTTGACCGACCCCGACACCGGCGCCCTGCTCGACATCAGCCCGCATCGCTACCGGCCACCCCAACAGCTACGCGACTACCTGAGCGCCCGCGACGACACCTGTGTGTTCCCCACCTGCCAACAACCCGCCCACCGCTGCGAACCCGACCACACCACCCCCTTCGACCAGGGCGGACCCACCCGCAGGGACAACCTCGCCCTCACCTGCCATCGCCACAACCAGGCCAAGGCCGGCACCGGCTGGCACTACCGGCACAACCCCGACGGTTCGTTCACCTGGACCACCCACACCGCGCACCGCTACACCAGACCGCCCAACAGGCCCTGGCCCCGACCGCCATCCAGGTAACCCATCCGGCACGCCGGTTGTGGCGGGGCATAGCGTAAGGCGGTAGCTATCCGTACGAGAGGAGATCCAGTGGAGCCGTGGCCGAAGGGAATCGCCGCCGTCACCTTGTTCGTCGAAGACCTGGCCGCAACCCGGCGGTTCTATGAGGAAACCTTCGGCCTACCCGTGGTGTTCGAGGACCCGCAGTCGACGGTGTTCCGGTTCGGTGACACCCTGATCAACCTGCTGGACAGCTCCGCCGCGGTCGAGCTGGTGGAACCGGCGCCGGTGGGCAATCCGCAGGCAGGACCACGCTTCGTCTTCACCATCGAGGTCGAAGACGTGGACGCCATATCCGAGCAACTGACCAGCCACGGGGTACAACTGCTGAATGGGCCGATGGACCGGCCGTGGGGAATCCGCACCGCGAGCTTTCAAGATCCGGCCGGCCACATCTGGGAAATCGCGCACTAGCCGGAGGCGCGCACCAGCACTAAGCGCACGAGCTACACGTTGCGCCGGTACTGGCCGCCCACCTCAAAGAACGCCTCGGTGATCTGCTCCAGCGAACACACCCGAGCAGCATCCATCAACACCGCAAACAGGTTCTGCCCGTGGTGCGCGGCGGTTCGGAGAACACCCAACGCCTCGGCCGCCGCCGACCGATGCTCCTCGTGGAACCGGCCCAACCGATCCAGCTGCGACTGCTTCTCGGCGTCGGTCCCGCGAGCCAGCTCCAAGTGTGCCGGGGTGGCACCCGAATCGGCCGACCGGAAGGTGTTCACCCCGATGATGGGCAGGCTGCCGTCATGCTTGCGGTGCTCGTACAGCAACGACTCGTCCTGGATCCGGCCACGCTGATAACCGGTCTCCATCGCGCCCAGCACGCCGCCGCGCTCGGTGATCCGATCGAACTCCAGTAGCACCGCCTGCTCAACCAGGTCGGTGAGTTCGTCCACCACGAACGAGCCCTGTAACGGGTTTTCATTGGCCGACAAACCCCATTCCTTATTGATGATCAGCTGGATAGCCAGCGCCCGACGCACCGACTCGGCGGACGGCGTGGTCACCGCCTCGTCGTAGGCGTTGGTGTGCAGGCTGTTGGCGTTGTCATAGATCGCGCACAACGCTTGCAGCGTGGTCCGGATGTCGTTGAAGGCCATCTCCTGCGCGTGCAGCGACCGTCCCGAAGTCTGGATGTGGTACTTCAGCTTTTGCGACCGGTCGTTCGCGCCGTACTTGTCTCGCATCGCGATCGCCCAGATCCGGCGAGCAACCCGTCCGAGCACGGTGTACTCCGGATCCATCCCGTTGGAGAAGAAGAACGACAGGTTCGGCGCGAAGTCGTCGATCTTCATGCCCCGGGCCAGGTAGGACTCGACGTAGGTGAAGCCGTTGGCCAACGTGAACGCGAGTTGGCTGATCGGGTTCGCCCCGGCCTCGGCGATGTGGTAGCCGGAGATGGACACCGAGTAGAAGTTGCGCACCTTGTGCTCGACGAAGTACTCGGCGATATCGGCCATCATCCGCAACGAGAAGTCGGTGGAGAAGATGCAGGTGTTCTGCCCCTGATCCTCCTTTAGGATGTCGGCCTGCACGGTGCCACGCACGGTCCGCAGCGCCCGTTCCCGAATGCCGGCCGCCTCGTCCGCGGTCGGCTCGCGTCCCTCGGACTCCCGGAACCGGTCGAGCTGCTGGTCGATGGCGGTGTTCAGGAAGAACGCCAGGATGGTCGGTGCCGGACCGTTGATGGTCATCGACACCGAGGTGTTCGGTGCGCACAGGTCGAAGCCGGAGTACAGCACCTTCATGTCGTCCAAGGTGGCGATGGACACCCCGGACGTGCCGACCTTGCCGTAGATATCAGGGCGTTCACCGGGATCGCGGCCGTACAACGTCACCGAGTCGAACGCGGTGGACAGCCGGGTGGCCGGCTGCCCCTCGGACAGCAGGTG
>DATFHF010000012.1:0-27021 GCA_035248685.1 Jatrophihabitans sp. | reverse complement strand
CACCGACCCGCTGGATGGAGCCGCTCAGCCCGGCCGCCCAGGCCGGCAGGTTGGCCGGGTCGGTGATGTAGCGGTACACCTGCTCGGCCGGCCGGCGGATCGACACGCTGAGCTGCCGGGATTCGGCTGCCATCGATCGTCCCCTCGCAGTGAAGCCAGTTGTGGCGTTGGACTCGCGGCACGCCACCAGCATGACCGCAACCGCTTTCGCCGCCTATCGTTCGACCAACGTATCCGTTTCGACTCATCGGTGGTGCGCGAGATGACGAAGTTCGTATTCGACTTCGCTGAGGGCAACAAGGACCAGAAGGATCTGCTCGGCGGCAAGGGCGCCAACCTGGCCGAGATGACGAACATGGGCCTACCGGTGCCACCGGGCTTCACCATCACCACCGAGGCCTGCCAGGCCTACCTGGCCAGCGGCCGGGAGCCGGCCGAGCTGTCCGACGAGGTCAGCGAGCACCTGGCCGCGCTGGAGCAGCGGATGGGCAAGAAGCTGGGGCAGACCGATAACCCGCTGCTGGTCTCAGTTCGGTCCGGGGCGAAGTTCTCCATGCCCGGCATGATGGAGACCGTCCTGAACGTCGGACTCAACGACCAATCGGTGCGCGGCCTGGCCGCCCAGTCCGGCAGCGAGCGGTTCGCCTTCGACTCCTACCGCCGGCTGATCCAGATGTTCGGCAAGACCGTGCTGGGCATCGACGGCGAGCACTTCGACCAGGCCCTGGACGAGGCCAAGGCGGCCCGCGGCACCGACAACGACCTGGATCTGGACGCCGAGGACCTGCGCAAGCTGGTGGAGACCTACAAGCAGGTGGTGGTCAGCGAGGTCGGCCGGGAGTTCCCGCAGGACCCGCGCGAGCAGATGGATCTGGCGGTGCGGGCGGTTTTCGACTCCTGGAACGCGCCCCGGGCGATCCTGTACCGGCGGCAGGAGCGGATCCCGTCGGATCTCGGCACCGCGGTCAACATCTGCTCAATGGTGTTCGGCAACCTGTCCGACGACTCCGGCACCGGGGTGGCCTTCACCCGGGATCCGGCCTCCGGCGCCAAGGGCGTCTACGGCGACTACCTGGCCAACGCCCAGGGCGAGGACGTGGTGGCCGGCATCCGCAACACGCTGCCACTGGCCGAGCTGGAACGCCTGGACAAGAAGTCTTACGGCGAGCTGATGTCGATCATGGCGCAGCTCGAGGAGCACTACCGCGACCTGTGCGACATCGAGTTCACCATCGAACGCGGCAAGCTGTGGATGTTGCAGACCCGGGTCGGCAAGCGCACCGCCGGCGCGGCGTTCCGGATCGCCACCCAGCTGATCGACGAGGGCCTGATCGATGAGCACGAGGCGCTCAACCGGGTCACCGGCGCGCAGCTGGCCCAGCTGATGTTCCCGCACTTCGACGACACCGCCGGGCATCGCAAGATCGCGCAGGGCATGAACGCCTCGCCCGGCGCGGCGGTCGGCAAGGTGGTCTTCGACTCCTACACCGCGATCAAGTGGAGTCGAAGCGGTGAACGAGTCATTCTGGTCCGCCGGGAGACCAACCCGGACGACCTGAACGGCATGATCGCCGCCCAGGGCATCCTGACCAGCCGGGGTGGCAAGACCAGCCACGCCGCGGTGGTGGCTCGGGGGATGGGCAAGACCTGCGTCTGCGGCGCCGAGGCGATCGACGTTGACACCAAGGCCCGGCACTTCACGCTCAAGGACGGTTCGGTGCACCCGGAGGGCACCGTGGTCTCGATCGACGGCACCACCGGCGAGGTTTTCCTCGGTGAGGTGCCGGTGGTGGATTCACCGGTGGTGCGCTACTTCGAGGGCGAGCTGGATCCGGAAGCGGCCGACGCTGACGACTTGGTCCGAGCGGTGCACCGACTGATGAAGGTGGCCGACGGGTCGCGCCGGATGGCGGTGCGGGCGAACTCCGACACCGAAGAGGACTCGGCCCGGGCCCGCCGGTTCGGCGCCCAGGGCATCGGCCTGTGCCGGACCGAGCACATGTTCCTCGGCGATCGCCGGACGCTGGTGGAGGCGCTGATCCTGGCCGACACCGACGAGGAGCGGGAACGCGAGCTGGCCGAGCTACTGCCGCTTCAGCGCGAGGACTTCAAGGGCATCTTCGAGGCGATGGACGGACTGCCGGTGACCATCCGGCTGCTCGACCCGCCGCTGCACGAGTTCCTGCCCAACATCACCGAGCTGTCGGTCCGGGTGGCCGTCGCGGAGGCCCGCGGCGAGGCTCGGGAAGGCGATCTGCGGATGCTCCAGGCGGTGCACAAGCTGCACGAGCAGAACCCGATGCTCGGCCTGCGCGGGGTCCGGCTGGGGTTGGTCATCCCCGGCCTGTTCGAGATGCAGGCCCGGGCCATCCTGGAGGCAGCCGCCGAGCGGCAGCAGGCCGGTGGGGTGCCGCGGGTGGAGATCATGGTGCCGTTGGTCGGCGCGGTGCAGGAGTTCGAGGCGATCAAGGACGACATCATCAAGGTGGCCCGGGAGGTACGCAGCGAGACCGGCCAGCACATCGAGTTCCTGATCGGCACGATGATCGAGTTGCCGCGGGCCGCGCTGACCGCCGACCAGATCGCCGAGTCGGCCGAGTTCTTCTCCTTCGGCACCAACGACCTGACCCAGACCACCTGGGGGTTCTCCCGCGACGACGTGGAGGCGGCGTTCTTCTCGCACTACCTGGAGAAGGGCATCTTCGGGGTGTCGCCGTTCGAGTCGCTGGACCGGGAAGGGGTCGGTGAGCTGGTTCGGATCGGCGCCGAGCGCGGCCGGGAGGTCCGTCCCCAGCTCAAGATCGGGGTGTGCGGCGAGCACGGCGGTGACCCGGACTCGGTGCACTTCTTCGACTCGGTCGGCCTGGACTACGTGTCCTGCTCGCCGTTCCGGGTGCCGGTGGCGCGGTTGGAGGCCGGTCGGGCCAATTTGCAGCACGAGGAACGGCGGACCGGGGATCGTCGCCGCGGGTAACCTGGCAGGGTGCCCGGTCGCCTGTCCCGAATAGCCGCCGCGGCGGTGGCGATCCGGGACCGGATCGATCAGCGCCGCGCGCCGCAGCCGACTCTGCCGCGGCAGCGGCGATCAGACCTTGCGCCACAACGCCGGCGGACCGACCCGGTCGCCCCGGTAGGCATGCGCGAAGGGCCGGTCGTGTTGCCCAGCAACGAGGTGCTGGAAGAGATCCTGCGCGAATACCGGCTGCGCTCGCTGATCGACGCCGACGGCGACCTGACCGTGCGATGGGAGAAGTTCAGCATCTACTTCTTCCACTACGGGCAGGACGAGGAGGTGCTACAAGCCCGGCTGTACCTCAACCGGCGGTTCGAGGTGGATCTGCGCCCGACGCTGGCCCTGGTGCTGGACGACTGGAACCGCAGCAAGCTGTTTCCCAAGGCCTACACCGTGCTGCCCGATGACGGCCTGGTCGGCGTCTGTGCCGAGCAGGCGTTCGACTTCGAGGGCGGCATCACCCGGGAGCAGTTGAAGTTCACCGTCGGCATGTGGTTGCAGAACCTTCAGCAGTTCGCGGACTGGACCGAGGAGCACATTTAATTGTCCGGCTACCGGTATTCGGCTGCCGACCAGGAGCGCTTGATCGTCGAGGAGGAGAAGCGGGGGCAGCCGGCGGCCGACTGGCGCGGCGAATTCGAGCGTGACCGGGCTCGGGTGCTGCACTCCTACGCGTTTCGCCGGTTGGCCGACAAGACCCAAGTGGTCTCGCCCGGCCAGGACGACTTTCCCCGGACCAGGCTCACCCATTCACTGGAAGTGGCACAGATCGGCCGGGAGATGGGGGCGGCGCTCGGCTGCGATCCGGATCTGGTCGACGCGGCCGGGCTGGCGCACGACCTCGGCCATCCGCCGTTCGGGCACAACGGCGAGGACGCGCTGAATGAGGTCGCGCTGGCCGGCGGCTGTGACGGCTTCGAAGCCAACGCGCAGACCCTGCGCATCCTCTGCCGGCTGGAGGCCAAAGCGGTGGCCGACCAGCCGGCCGGGCTGAACCTGACCCGAGCCAGTCTGGACGCGGTCTGCAAGTACCCCTGGACCTACCGTTCCGATGCCCGGAAGTTCGGCTGTTACGGCTCCGATCGAGCGGCCTTCGATTGGCTGCGGGCCGGTCGGGACGACGGCACCCGCTGCCTGGAGGCCCAGGTGATGGACTGGGCTGACGACGTGGCTTATTCGGTGCACGATGTGGAGGACGGTGTGCACGCCGGCTACATCCAGCTGGCCGTCCTGGACTCCGACCGGGAGCGGGAGTCGCTGTGTAGGCAGGCCGCCGAGGTGTATTCCCCGCTAGCCCCGCAGGCCCTGGCGCCGGCGTTGGATCGGCTGCTGCGGCTGCCGCCGGTGGCCGATCTTGCTGGTTACGACGGCAGCTTCGCCGCCCAGGGCCATGCCAAGCGTGCCACCAGCGAGCTCACCGGACGGTTCGTCGCGGCGGCGGTCACCGCCACCCGGGAGAAGTTCGGTGCCGCTCCGCTCGGCCGATACGCGGCCGAACTGGTGGTGCCGGAGGAGTTCGCGGCCGAATGCGCGCTGCTCAAGGCCATCGCCTATCGGTACGTGATGCGCCGGCCGGCTGCCGATGCCCAATTGGCTGAGCAGCGGCGATTGCTCACCGAATTGGTGGCTGCCCTGCTGGATGGCGGGGAGCCGGCCTTGTCTCCGGTGCTGCGGCAGTCCTGGCGGCAGGCCGCCGACGACACCGAGCGGCTGCGGGTGGTGGTCGACCAGGTGGCCCAGCTCACCGACTCAGCGGCCCGGTCCTGGCACGCCCGGCTGGTCGGCCCAGCCACCTAGACTGAGCCACATGGCCGGCCGGATTCGCGACGAGGATGTCGCCGAGGTCCGCGACAAATCCACGATCGCGGATGTGATCGGTGAGCACGTCCAGCTGCGTAACGCCGGTGGGGGCAACCTCAAGGGCATCTGCCCGTTCCACGACGAGAAGTCCCCGTCGCTGTCGGTGAGTCCGGCGCGAAACCTGTTCCACTGCTTCGGCTGCGGCGCCGGGGGGGACGTGATCCGGTTCGTCGAACGGATCGAGCACCTGTCGTTCACCGAGGCGGTGGAGAACCTGGCCGCCCGGCTCGGCATTCAGCTTCGCTACGTCGAGGGCAGCTCGGGCCCGAACCGGCCGGCCGGCCAGCGCGCCCGGCTGGTCGAGGCGCACGTGCTGGCGGCCGAGTTCTACGCCGGTCAGCTGGCCACCCCGGACGCGGCGCCGGCCCGGGCGTACCTGGACCAGCGGGGCTTCGACGAGGCGGTGGCCAAACGGTTCGGCTGCGGCTACGCCCCGGCGGGTTGGGATGCCCTGACCAAGTACCTGCTCGGTCGCGGTTTCAGCCCGGCTGAGCTCACGCTGGCCGGACTGGCCCGGGAGTCCGGCCGCGGCTCGCTGATCGACCGGTTCCACCGCCGGCTGGTGTGGCCGATCAAGGACGTGCAGGGCGATGTGGTGGGCTTCGGCGCCCGCCGGATCCATGACGACGACAAGATCGAGGCCAAGTACCTCAACACGCCCGAGACCCCGCTGTACAAGAAGAGCCAACTGCTCTACGGCATGGACGTCGCCAAGCGTGAGATCGGCCGGCAGCACCAGGCCGTCATCGTCGAGGGCTACACCGACGTGATGGCCTGTCACCTGGCCGGGATCACCACCGCGGTGGCCACCTGCGGCACGTCCTTCGGCGCCGAGCACATCGGGGTGATCCGGCGGCTACTGATGGACGACGATGCCTTTACCGGCCAGGTGGTGTTCACCTTCGACGGCGACGCGGCCGGCATGAAGGCGGCCGAGCGGGCCTTCGCCGAGGAACAGCGGTTCATGTCGCAGACCTTCGTGGCGATTGCCCTCGACGGCAAAGACCCTTGTGAACTCAGGCAATCCGGCGGTGATCCGGCCGTCCGGGCGCTGATCGAATCGAAGGTCCCGCTGGTCGAGTTCGTGCTGCGCACCGTGGTGAGCCGGCACGACCTGAACCTTGCCGAGGGCCGGGTGGCCGCGCTGGACCGCGGGGTGCCGCTGGTGGCGATGATCAAGGACCACGCGCTTCGGGACGAGTACGCCCGCCGGCTGGCCGGCCTGGTCGGGGTGGACGAACCGAACCGGGTGGTGGCCCGGGTCCGTGGCCTGGTTCGCTCCGGCGAACGTGGCCCGGCACCGGTGACTGCGCCGCAACCGGTGGCCGACGGCGGAGTGCCGGCCCGGGTCGGCCAGGCCGAACGCGAGGTGATCAAGGCGGCCCTACAGTTGCCGGACGCGGTCGGCAAGCAATTCGACGAGCTGGGGCCGACCGCCTTCCTGGTCGCGGTGCACCAGCAGTTGCAGGCCGCGATCGCAGCGGCCGGCGGCGCGGCGGCAGCCCAGGCCGGGCCGAGCTGGCCGGCGCTGGTGGCCGAGCAGCTGCCGCCGGAGTCCGAGGCGAGGATGGCGGTCAACGCGCTCGCGGTCGAGCCGTTGCGCGCCAAGCCCGATCGAATGAGCGGTTACGCGGCCGCGATGGTGGCCAGCCTGGCCAACGCCGTCATCGAGCGCGAGATCGTCGGCTTGAAGGCACTGCTGCAGCGGGCAGACGCCAACGGTGATCGGGGCGAGGTGGAGCGGTTGCATCCCCGGCTGATCGAGCTGGAGCTTCGGCAGCGGGAGATGAAGCTACGCGCGATCGGCGGCGAGGCCTGATGCGGCTGTTGTCCCGCCGGATCAAGCCGCCGGCCCGGTTGCGGGGGTTGCTGGAACCGGGGGAGCGGCTGCTCGGGCTGGCCGACTCCGGTCCGGCCACCATCGCCGCGACCCAGTTCGGGCTGTGGATTCCGGCTGCCGAGGACTGGCGCCGGATCGATTGGGACGCGGTGGTCAAAGCAACCTGGACCGAGGCCGGGCTCCAGGTGATCGAGGGCACGCTGGACGAGCAGGGCATTGTCACCGACCTGCCCGCGGTCCGGCTGGTCCCGTCCGAGCCGCGCAACCTGCCTACCGTGGTGCGGGCCCGGGTGGAGCGCAGCATCGGCCGGTGGGAGCAGGTGCAGGTGCCGGGCGGCACCGGGCGGATTGTCGGCCGTCGCCGGCCGGGGGTGGACGGGCTGCGCTGGACCGCCCGGCTCGACTCGGGGACGCCGGACAGCCCACAAGCCCGGGCGGTGCTGGCTGACTACCTGGCTCGGATCGCGGCGCTGCCGCCCGAGGCGTTGATGGAGTCCTAGCGGCTGTGCCCGTTTGCCGCGTGTGGCGCCAGGTGTAGCCGGCGGGCGGTCGCACCCGTGGTGACCCGTTCCCGAGTGCGTCCGGTGAACTCGTGCAACTGGGCCTGCAGCACGCCGGCGGTGGACTGCACGGTCTGGCTGCCGGCCACCCGGCGGCCGATCGCGACCAGCTCCTCGTACCGTTCCCGGCCGGCACGGGAGCCGAGCACATAGCCGATGGCGGCACCGAGGATGAACGAGAACTTCATAACTCGCGGCCTTTCTGCTGGGGCGGGACGTAACTCCAGTCTGCCCCGAGGCCGGGGTTGGGCGCGAGGCCGGGGTCGGCGTGGGTTATTCTTCTTGCCGCTGCCTGTTCACCCCCGCTGGTTGGGCCGGTCGCGAGTGCGGTCCCCCGTAGCTCAATTGGCAGAGCATTCGACTGTTAATCGAAGGGTTACTGGTTCGAGTCCAGTCGGGGGAGCCAGCAGGACATGGTGGGCTGGGAAGTCACTGGGTAGACGATGGTTCTACCTTCAGGCCCGCCGAATCAACGCCGCAACCTCGGACCATTGACTTATAACACCCAAGCGTGTTCGCTGTGGCTACGTTCTAGGCCAACCGGAGGACACCGTGAGTGCAGACCGAATACTGAGCCGACGTCAACTAATCAAAGCGTCGGGCGTCGCCGGGCTCGCGGTGGCAGCGCTTTCGACTGGCAAAGCCGCTGCGCAGACCACATCGCCGTCGATCATCGCTCAAGGGAAATGGCTTTGGTGTCAATACTGCGAAGGCTTATACAACTGGGGTTCTAGTTCTGGCTTCGGCGTATGCTACGGGAACAATTATGGCATTCATTCCGTCGCTCCAAGTTATGACTATACGGTGAAGGAGACGTCGGGCGGCGGCGGAGGGCAATCAGGCTGGTATTTCTGTTCCCAGTGCTGCCTGCTCCACTACGGCTCCGGGTCCGTTGGCTGGTGCGCTATTGGGGGAGGGGCGCACCACGTGTCGGCCGGTAGTTATAACTACATGGTTGAATATACCGGCAGTAACGATGGTGCCGGGGGCCAGGACAGATGGCGGCACTGCATAAATTGCCAAGGGCTTTGGTACGACAACGGTGGCGTCGGCTCCTGCCCGGGTTTTGGCGGACACAATCCGGGCGGTAGCTACGACTACAAATTGCGCTACACCACGAATTAATCGGCCCCTCGGCTGTAACAAACCGAATTGCACTCTCGCACGGGCACAGGGCGAGCAGCTTTAGGGTAACCACGGATTGGACCGCTCGAAGGGTGCTCGCGCGGTGGTCGCCATGGCCGATCAATCGTAGGAACCCACCCGTCAGGTGAGTCCGCAGGCTCGGGAGGTGTCGGGCGGTCGTTGCCGTTATCGTCGTTCATTGGGTCGTACTCCTAGCTTTGGTAGGTGTGCGATCAAGGCCTCGGCCGGTGTTTGCGCACCGGTCGGGGCCGCCTAGTGTCTAGCGGCCAAGCCTGTGGATCGACAGGCCCTGATCACCCCTGACGCTGCGCGCGAGCGTGAATGCACCCACGCCGCTCGCTGGTGCTCTGGCGGCCGGCTTCGGCCGGTCCGGCAAGCGTTAAGGTGCGCGCTGAGATGCCGTAACCGGCTTACTGGCGGCGTCGAGGTGGTCACCGGTTGGTCACACACGAACCGCTGCGCGGCACGACGAACCGTGACCAACGAGCAGGTCTGAGCAGAATTTCCCGGTGAAGTAAGGCGGTCAGTGATCATCCGTGACCACCGGGGATGAGCTATCTCCGACTGTTAATCGAAGGGTTACTGGTTCGAGTCCAGTCGGGGGAGCAGGCTAACGCATCAGAGCGCGCTCCAATACAGCGTGCGATCGTTATCGATGCCTCGCCATGCGGCAAAGGTGTCGCGGGGCGTGGCCGCTATGGTGGGTCCGGCTTGGGAGCCGGACGCGAAGATCGAGTTCTGTCCGCTGAAGAACGCCCCATCGAACAGGCTGACATGAAGCGGGCGCTCGCCGGCGCCCTTCCAGAGCAGCAGGATTTCGTTGGGTCGCGCTGTCGCCGCCAGCGGGGCATCGGTGAATGCCGCAATTACTTGGGAACCGCCGGCCTCGAACTGTGCGTATTCCACCGGGTCTTGCGGACCCCAAATGTCATCGTCGTCGCCACCACGCCGTGCGTGAAACGCCCGTGGGTCGTCCGCAGCGCCCTTCCAGAACATGTGCAGGTTCCCGCGCCACGCGACCAACGCCGGGCTGGTGCTGGTAAGGACCCCGGCGATCTGGGTTTGGGTCGTCCATTCGTTGTTCTCAGCCGGGTCGTCGAGCCACCCGAACCAGATCCGCTGGTCCTCGCCCACGCCCTTCCACACCATGTACACCCGGTCACCCAGGATGGCGAGCGCTGGCGCGGCGCTCGTTCCCACCTTCGGCACCCGCTGTTGCGGTTGCCAGGGGCCGTCAACGCTTTGCTGCCGAGACCAATAGATGCCCGAATCGTCGCCGGGGCCCTTCCAAACCATGAGTACCCGGTTGCCGATGGCGGCGCCGTCGTCTCCGCCGACCGCAGCGAGGGCCGGGCTGTGGGAGCATTCGCCGATCCCCAGCGGGACTTGTGGGGTCCATTGCCCGTCAGTGAACTGCGCGTGATAGATGCCGGTGTCATCCAGCGTGCCGCGCCAGACCAGCTGCGGAATGTAGACCGGGAAGGCAGCAACGCCGCGTGCGACCACGGCCATCGTCGGACGGTCGTTGGTGGCACGATCGCTCAGGTGTTGGCTCGGCAGCCAGCCGTACAGCAGGTTGAACGCCGCCTGGCCAAGGTCGTCCATGTCGCCGGAGCTTCCGATCGGATACATCAAGGAGCCGGGCACGTTGGTATGGGCTAGGCCAAGCGCGTGCCCGACCTCGTGTAATGCGACGTGGAACAGCTCGTCCTCGCTCCAGGACCGGGAGTTGTCCAGCCGGATGATGCCGTGCTCGGGCGGCTTTGTCTCGCCGGCAACCTTGAAGCCCGGCGACGGTGGATGATCAAAACTGCTCGGATTGACGAACGTTACCTGCAGCTCCGCCGGCTGGCCGGTGTCGACGAAGCTGAACTGGAAGAAGTTCCGGCCGACCTTCTCGCTGACTTCCTGCCAGCGGGTGAACGCCGACCGGATGACCGAAACCGGCGTGCTGCCCGGGTCATTGCCGAAGAACTTGCAGCCGGCTGGATCGACCGAGACGCGTAATGCTCCGTGACTCCAGCGGCCCTTCGCGGGGCCGAAGGTCAGTGGGCCCTCCGCGCCGGTCAGGACCGCGCTGCCGAAATCGCAAAACGTGCTCGGCTCGATTGGGTTCGAAAGATCGGCCAGACCAGGCGGTGCTCCATCGGCGAGCATGCCGACTACGGCGTGGAACTGCTCGACCGCTTGGGCCATCTGGGCCCGGATCCCCAGCGCCGCCTGCCAACTTGCCTGGGCATTCGTGGCAGCGGCAGTCGCCGCATCCACCTGTGGGTCACCGGAAGGTGCATCCGTGCCGGCTGGCAGGGCTGGGTCACTCCATTGGCCGGAGATGATCTCGGCCGCAGCCCGTTGCGAGATCTCGGCGGCGACTACGTGTCCGGAATCGGCCTCCACGATGGCACGCTGAGCGAGATCCCGGGCGAGCTGGGCAATGCTGTCCCACCTTGCCCTCGCGGAACGATGCCGCGCGAGCGCCTCGTCCACCAGACGACTGGACGCTTCGCCGGTCTGGCCTACCTCGTTGAGCCGGGCTACCAGGGTCTCGAGCATCTCAGCTGTGAGCAGCGCGTAGTCGGCTCGCTGAGCCGGGGGCGGGTGGAACGCGTTCAGTGCGTCGACCGCCTCCTGTTGCGCGGCCAAGGCGTCCGCGGGCAGCTGCCAGAAGGAGAACAGCTTGTTAAGAATGGTCAATTGCGTCGCAATCTCGGTGATCGACCGGGTGGCAGGCTCAGTGGGATCGGTGCCGACCGCGATAGCTGCCTGGCGATAGGTTGCCAATGCCGATCTGGCCTGCGCGATGGCCTCGTCGTGGCGCCCGTCTGCATCGAGGCGGGCGGCCAGGGTGTGCATGGCCTCGGCCAGCGCTATCACGAGGCCAGCATCGGCGGCTGCGCTCATCTGCAGCACGCTGACGGCAGCCTGCTGAGCCGTCACGGCCAGATCGGTCATCCCGGCCGCAGACAACCGAGATGACAGTCCGGACAAGGTCGCGGCAATGTTTAACCGGTTTGCGCCAGGAGCACCGGCCTGGGCAACCAAATCTTGGATCTGAGCCTGAACGGCGAGCGGATCTCCGGGGGCGGTCACACCGTCACACTCCTGAGCTCGAGGGTGATCCTGTGGATACGCTAAGTGCGGTCCCTGCAACGGACAAGCCAAATTCCAGCCGACGCCGACTAGGCGATCGCATCGAGCGCGGCGCACACGTCCAAAAAGTCGGCGGTGATCGCGGGGCCGACCCGGGCCGATGGTGTCCGCGGCCGGTCCGGCAATTTCGGTGCGGTATATGATTCGAGGCAGCTGTGCTACGCTGTGCTACATGAGAACGGTAACTCATCGCGAGATGCGCAACAACAGTGGCGAGATCCTGCGCGCCGTGGCGGCCGGGGAGTCGGTCGAGGTGACCAACAACGGGCAGGTGGCCGCCATCATCACCCCACCGGCCCCCGCGACCGTCGAGCGGCTGGTCGGTCTCGGGCAGGCTCGGCCGGCACGCCGCCCGCTCTCCGATCTAGCCTTGATTCATCGGCGAAAGGCGTCCGTTAGCTCCGCCCAACTACTAGCTGACGCGCGCGGGCGCTGGTGATCGCCTACCTCGATACCTCAGCGGCGATGAAGCTGCTGGTTGATGAGCAGGAGTCCGTCTCGCTGCTGTCTTATCTGCAAACCGCGGATCTCGAGTTGGTCGCCTCATGGCTGCTGCACACCGAACTGCATTGTGCGGTGAATCGGCATCCGGATGACATCGACGTCGACTCGGTCACCGTCGTCCTGGACGTCGTAACGCTGGTCGATCTGACTCGTGGGGACCTGCTCACCGCAGGCGCGCTGCCCGGGCGGCTGCGCTCGAATGACGCCATACACCTCGCCACGGCCCTTAGGGTCGGCGCGGATGAGTTGGTCAGCTATGACGTCGAGCTTGCGGCGGCCGCCCGGTTGGCCGGGCTGGGCGTCGTCCAGCCGGCCTGACGTCCTACGGTGCTGGCACCGGGTCGAGGCCGCCGGCGGTTCCGGGACGGCACCGCAGCAACCGCCGGAACGCCAGCCAGGATCCGCGCCGGAGCCCGTGCAGCTCCAGCGCCTGCACCGCGTAGTGCGAACAGCTCGGGCTGAACCGGCAACACGGCCGGCGGCGTGGGCTGATCTCGCGCTGATAGAGCCCGATCGCGGCGAGCAGGAACCGCAGCAGCCAGGGCCGGGCTGTCTCGCCTTGACCGGGTAGGCCGTCCCGGCCTGCCAACCGCGCGGCCCGAGCCGACCGCCGGACCAACGACGGTCCGAGCAACGCCAGCTGCGGTCCGCAGCCGAGCAACTCGGCAAGGCAACAGCCGCTCTCCACCAGGCACAGGTCGCGGGCGCATCCACCGCCGCGCGGATAGGGGCCGTATCCGCCATAGGGTCCATAGCCGGGACCACCGTAACCTCGTCGCCGCGACCGCCAGCCCCCGATGAACACCATCCGTCCAACGTACTGGCGCGGTGCGTGGAGCGCCGCTTGTCAGCTGGCGGCTAGCCGCAGGTCCTCGACCAGCCCCTGGTAGTCCCGCTCCCGGCTGGACGGGTCGGCCCGCAGGATCGCCGACGGGTGCAGGGTGGCGATCACGAACTCGATCGGGCTGTCATCGTCGGCGAACGGTCCGCGCTCCGGTGGCCAGGACAGCTTCTCGCCCCGGTGCTGGGTGAGCCGGAACGCCGAGCCGAACAGCGACTGCGCGGCGGTGGCACCGAGCGCGACCACCCCGGCCGGCTGGATCTGCTGAAGCTCGGCGACCAACCACGGCCGGCAGGCGGTGACATGCCGAGCATCGGGTTTGGCGTGCAACCTGCGGGTACTGCTCTCGGTGCTCTTCCAGCGAAAGTGCTTGACCGCATTGGTGAGCCACACCGACTCGCGCTCGATCCCCGCCTCGGCTAGCGCCCGATCGAGGATCCGGCCGGCCGGTCCGACGAACGGATGGCCCTCCCGATCCTCGACGTCGCCGGGTTGCTCGCCGATCAACACCAGCCGGGACGACGGCGGCCCCTCGCCGAACACGGTCTGGGTCGCGTCCAGATACAGCTCGCAGCCCTGGCACCTCGATGACGCGCGGCTCAACTCGGGCAGGTCCGCGCCGGCCGGCACGAACGGCTCCGCCGAGGTCTTAGCCACCGCCACCATTCGATCGTAGGCTGCAGCCCCACACCCGGCTTGTTGGCAGATCAACCACGCTCGGCGTGGTCAACTTTCCACTCATTGACGGTCTCGGGTTGCTGCACGCTGCGCGGGCCGCGAATGGTCAGCGCGACCGAGCCCACCACTAGCGCCGTTCCGATGGCAGCCCGCAGCGTGAATGCCTCGTGCAGCAGCAGCGTCCCCAGTACCACGGCGACGACCGGGTTCACGTAGGCGTAGGTGGCGACCGTGGGCCGCGGTAGCCGGGACAGCGCATAGCCGTAGGCGGTGAAGCCGATGATGGAACCGGGCATCACCAACCAGGCCAGCGCCCACCAGGACGTCGGATGCACCGCGGTCCAGTGCACCCGGGAGAACTCGCCACCGATCGCGGCGAGGACGAGCAGCACCACGCCGGCCACCAGCATCTGCATCGCGGCACCGAGCAGCGCCCGCTGGGGCAGCGGCAGCCGATGGCCCAGCACCGAGCCGAGTCCCCAGCTTGCGGCCGCGCCCAGGATGACGAACACGCCGAGCAGATGCCCGCTCAGCGGACCGCCACCGGCCAGCACCGCGACGCCGGCCAACCCGATCAGCAGGCCGGCCCCGGCCAGCGGGCTGACCTGGTCACGCTGAAGCAGCACCCCGAATACCACCATCCACAGCGGCACGGTGGCCACCAGCACGGCGGCCAGCGCCGACGGCACGGTTCGCTCGGCCAGCGTCACCCCGCCGTTGCCCAGCACCAGCAGCAGTACCCCGACCACCGCGCAGCCGGCCCACTGGTTTCGGGTCGGCCGATCGATCGAACGCAGCTCGGCCGGCCCGCTGGTGATCCCGATCGGGAACAGCAGCAAGCCGGCTAGCAGATAGCGGACGCCGGCCAGGATGCCCGGCGGCAGATCCCGGACGCCGACCCGGATGGCCAGGTACGTCGAGCCCCAGACCAGGTACACCACTACCAGCGCCGTCCAGGCCAGCACGCCGGTCGTCATCCGAGTACGTGTCACTCCTCCATAGTCGTCATCGGTCATCCGGTTATTCCGGGCCACCTTCCAACAACTGGCTACTCGTTCCGGGCAGTCTCCGGTCCGTTGAGGCGGTTGAGCAGCGGCAGGCTGGAAGCGATGACCGCCAGCGACAGGACGAGTCCGGCCAGCACCAAGCCGTAGTATTCGGGGCCGGGCAGCCGCAGCGTTTCGTGGAGTTGCGCGCGCAGGAACAGCTGTGCGGTGAGCAGCCCGGTGCCGGCGGCGACCACGGCCGAGACCAGTAGCGGAGCGGCCGACTCTAGCGTCACCACCCGGCGCAGCACGGCCAGCGGGGTGCCGGTCAGGCGTAGCAGGCTGAACGCACGTTTGCGCTCGGCCAGGCCGCCGGCGACGCTGACCGCCAGGCTGCAACCCGCGATGGGGAGGCTGGTGAGGATGACCACATCGGCCAGCCGCCGGTAGCTGTTCAGCTTCTGGTCGTTGTCCGCCTGGTATTCCTTCAGGGTCTGCGGGGCGTAGGTCTGGTCGTAGGCGCGGTCGATGACGGTGCGGGCACGCTCGATCGCAGCCGAGGACCCGTCGGTGCCGACCACGATAGTGGCGACCGGCAGCTGTTGCAGCTGCGTGCCGGACAGTTGCGCGGCCGGCCAGCTGGTGTCCGGCATGGCCGACTTGTCGATGACGGCGCCGCCGTAGTCCGGCTGGATGATCGCGATCTGCGCACCGGGGACGCAGTGACCCAGCGCCGGAATCCTGGCAAGTTGGGCGCAGTCCACGTACTCCAGCGGTGGTCCGAGGAACGGCGCCGGGCCGCCGCCGTCGATCCGGGAGTGGATCGTCGCCACTGCGGTCACGCCGGGGATCGCGGTCAGGGTGGACGTGCTGATCGCGCCGGCCGATGGCAAGCCCTCGGGGTGCGCACCGAACCGGAAGTCGGCGATCAGGGTGCTCTTGGCATCAGCCGTCCCCCGACCGCGCCGCCGTTGTAGCCGACGATGGTGGTGATCACCCCCACCGCGCAGGTGCCCACGAACAGGGCAAGCACCAGCCCGCTGATCGCACGGAAGCCTGCCTGTGGGTTGTCCGACAGCCGCCGGCCGGCGATCAGGGTGTCCGGTCGGCCGGCGTGCCGGACCATCAGGCGGGAGCCGAGCATGGTCAGCCATGGCCCGGCTACCACCAGCCCAACCATGCTCAGCAGGATGCCGACCAGGAACACCTCCGCCTCGACGGTGGTGTTGGTGTGGCTGTTGGCCCCGATGTCCTTGAGGTAGGCGAAGTAGCCGAGTTCACCGAGTCCGGCCAGCAGCGGTAGCAGCCGCCAGGCCCGAGGCGGCAGGGGCGTAACCCGCCGGCTCACCCCCAGCGGGGAGATGGTCACCCGGCGCAGCGCGAGCCGGGCCGCTACGGCCGCGGCGATCGGGAGGCCGAACGCGATGAGCAGTACGTCGGCCAGGCTGAGAGACAGGTCGCTGATGAAGAACGGGCTGCCGGTGAACGAGATCACCGCAAGCGCCGGACGCAGGGCGAAGAACAGCCCTAAGCCGATCACCACGCCGACCACGGTGGCGAGGCTCGACTCGACGGTGGAGATCACCGAGATCTGCCGGGGAGTGGCGCCGACCAGCCGCATGGCGGCGAAGCGTTGCTCCCGGCGCGCGGCGGATAACCGGGTCGCGCCGCCGATGAAGATCAGCACCGGAAAGAGCAGTGCGGCGATCACCACGGACAGGATCAGCACGATGCCGTTGTCGTTGATACCCGCCCCAGGCACGCAGTCGCCATTGCAGTTGTTGGGGCTCGTGGTGCTGATCGCGCTGACCTGGTGTGCATCGCCGGACCGGGATAGCTCAGCTGCGGTGTGGCCGATGACGATGAGCAGGGTGTTCGGCGCGGGCAGCGCCACTTTGCCGATGGTGCCGATCTGGCTGCCGGGAAAGCGGTCGGCCAGCTGGTCGGCGGGCACCTGGCGAAGGAGCGCCGTCAGGGCCGGCGAGGCGTAGAACTGGCCCGGACCGGGCAGCGCGGCCAGACCTGGTGGGACGGGCGAGCCCGCTCCGGTCGCGGCGACGTCCACCCGGCCGATCAGCCTGCCCCGGTAATAGTCGGCGCGCAGCTGCCACCACAGCGGTTGCTGGCCGGTGCCGACTCGGCCGGCCGGCGCGTCCGATCCGGTGGCGCCCGTCTCCAGCCAGGCGTAGCGGGCGTTCTGGGTGCTGACCGCGTTCAGGCCGGCCAGCGTCGTCAACAGCAGGCCGACCCCGATGGCCACCGCCACCGTGATCATGACCAGCCGGACGGCAGCCTCCCTGCCACCGCCCAAGGTCAGCCGAAGCGCGAGCCGGATCACGGGGCGGCGCTCGCGGCCGACAACGCGGTGGCCTTGCCGTCCCGGACCATGATCTCGCGGTCGGCGTAGGCGGCTACCCGCGGTTCGTGGGTGACCAGCAGCACGGTGCTGCCTTGCTCGCGGGCGACATCCACCAGCAATTGCATGACCTGCTCCCCGGTGAGCGAGTCCAGCGCGCCGGTGGGTTCGTCGGCGAATAGCACCTGCGGTCGCGCCACCATCCCGCGGGCCAGCGCGACCCGCTGCGCCTCGCCGCCGGACAACTCGCCGGACCGGCGCCGCTCCAGGCCGTCCAGCCCGAGCCGCGGGAACCAGCCGCGAGCCTCGGCCAGCGCAGCAGCGCGGCGGGTGCCGCCGAACAGCAATGGCAGCGCGACGTTCTCCTCAGCCGATAGCTCCGGCACCAGCTGGCCGAACTGGAACACGAAACCGAACCTGTCCCGGCGCAGCGCACTGCGCTCCTGTTCGCGCAGCAGGTCGATCCGCCGTCCGGCGAACTGGACCTGACCGGAATCCGGGACCAGGATGCCGGCCAGGCAGTGCAACAGGGTGGACTTGCCGGACCCGCTGGGCCCCATCACCGCCACGATCTCACCGGCGTTGACGGACACGCTCGCGCCCCGCAACGCCGGAGTGTTCCCGAAGGACAGCGAGATCTCCTGACCCTCGATCACTGCGCCGATGCCGGCGGCGGAGTCGGCGGTAATCACCGGATCACCAGTTCGGCCAGTGTCGAGAGTCGGGCGGTGGTCAGGTCGATCCAGCGCAGGTCGGCCTCCAGGTGGAACAGGCCGTGGTCGGCCAGCAGTGCATCGACCACACCACCGGCTCGGCGCAACTCGGTAAGCTCCCGCATTCGTTGCAGGTGCGCGGCCCGCTGGGCATCCAGGTACTTCTCGGCCGAGCGGCCGAGCATCAGGGCTAGCACCACCTTGGCGAACAGCACTGTTTGCAGGTGCGGCTCGGGCTCCACCGGTTCGCTCAGCCAGGTCTGCACCTCGGTCGCGCCCTGCTCGGTGATGACGTAGCGCTTGCGCTCCGGGCCGGCACCGGGCTCGGCCTCACCCATCACCACCTTGCCGTCCCGGGCCAACCGGCTCAGGGTCGAGTACACCTGGCCGAACGGCAGCGGCTTGCTCCGTCCGAAGAAGGTGTCGTAGTCGCGTTTGAGGTCATAACCATGGCTGGGCTCGCGTTCGAGCAGGCCGAGCAGAGTCAGCGGCACCGTCATACGCAGGATATCTACACTCAGTGTGTACTCGCGGTCAATAGTCTAGCTGGGAACTCTCAGCCAGCGTGGGCCCCGCGATCGGTAGGATTCCGCTGCGGTCGAACGAGGGAGATGCCCATGGACGTAAGGGAAGTCAACCGCAAGGTGATCGAGCAGTTCCGGGCCGGCGGCGAGATCGAGGGCATGCACCGCGACCGGCTGCTGTTGCTGACCACCACCGGCGCCAAGTCCGGCCAGCCCCGCACCACCCCGTTGATGTTCCACCGCCAGGACGACCGACTGCTGGTGATCGCCTCGAACATCGGCGCGCCCCGGCACCCCGACTGGTACCTGAATCTGGTCGCCGACCCGCACGTGACGGTCGAGGTCGGCGACGAACGCTATTCGGCGACGGCCAGCACCCTCGACGGCGCCGAGCACGAGGAGCTCTGGGAGCTGCTCAAACGGCAGTACCCGTTCTTCGCCGAGCACGAGAGCAAGACCAGTCGGCAGATTCCGGTAGTGGCATTGACTCCCGATGCCGACGCCTGACCAGGCCTGGATCCGAAGCCACCTGGGCACCCCGTCCAACCGGCCGTCCCCGTTACAGAACCGGGTACTGCCCACCGGCGAGATCGTCGCCGAGCCGTTCCGTGGCATGTTGATGGGCAACCGGGGTTGCATCCATGGTCCGGACCGCCGGCTCGGGGTCAGCCGCTGGCGCAGCAAAATGTGGATCAGTTGCGTGCTGCGTTGGGGCCACATCCGCCGGGACGTGATGCCGCCCGGGCGCTGGACCGCACTGTTCTTCCTGGACGAGGCAACCGCGCTGTCAGCCGGGCACCGACCGTGCGGCTACTGCCGACGCGCCGATCACCTGGCCTTCGGCGAGGCATGGCGGCAAGCGCAGGGCTTACCGCAACGGCTGCGCGCCGCCGAGATGGACGTCGAGCTGCATGCCGAACGCGTCGACCGCCGCCGGCGCAAGCTGACCTGGCCGGCCAAGATCGGTGAGCTGCCGGACGGTGCGATGGTCCAGCACGGTGCGATGATCGCGCTGGTGGACCGGCAGCGGCTGCTGCCCTGGTCGATCACCGGTTACGGCGCTGCCGTACCGGCCGGCCGGTCGAGCAGCGTGCAGGTACTGACCCCACCCAAGATCGTCGGCGCGCTGTCGGCCGGCTACCGGCCGCTGGTGCATCCCAGCGCCGGGTCGACCAGCATGCGCACCATCAGCTGAGACCTAGCCAGCTGAAGCCCTAGTGCATATTGATGCCGCCGACCACATCGCCTTCGCCGCGGTCCTCGGCCTCGTCCTCAGGGTCCTTGGTGTCGGACTGGTCTTCGCCGCGCTCGGCAGCCTCCTCGGCCTCTTCGGCACCGGGCAATGTGCCTTCAGCAGCAGCCTCTTCGACACTCTCCTGCTCGTCCGAGCCGGTGGCTGCGCCCTCGTCGGCGGGTTCGTCGCTCATAGCTTTCTCCCCTCGTCGCTGTGGCCTCTCATCCGAGGCTAGATGCTGCTCGACTGATTTGTCAGCACGGCCTCCGGGCCCGGCAGATTCTTCCACTGCGCAACGGCCGGGACGGGGGTAGGTTGCGAGGTGTTCGACAGGATCGCGCTGAACCTAGGCGCTCGTCCGCTACGACCTTCGCCCCCACGATCGCCGCCCCGGACCCGACGAGCGCCAACCGTGCGACGTGGGGGTGGTGAACAGTGCCGTTCGAGGACGCTCGCCGCCGCCATCGCCTGAACGTGCATGGCCTGGTTCAGGGCGTCGGGTTCCGGCCGTTCGTGTACGCACTGGCCCGAGCGCACGGCCTGAGCGGCGCGGTGAGCAACACCGGCGACGGCGTGTTGATCGAGGTTGAGGGGCCGCCGACGGCGCTGGCCGACTTCGCCGCGGCGCTGGCACAACGGCCGCCGCCACTAGCCCGGATCGACGCGATCAGCAGCAGCACCATCGACTGTCGAGGCGGCACCGACTTCGTAATCGGCAACTCGGCGGGTTCGACCGGGCGCACCCTGGTCTCGCCGGACATTGCCACCTGCGCCGACTGCCTGACCGAGCTGGCCGCCCCGGCCGACCGCCGCTACCGGCATCCGTTTATCAGCTGTACCAACTGCGGCCCGCGATTCACCATCATCCTCGACCTGCCCTATGACCGGCCCGCCACCACGATGGCCGGCCTGCCGTTATGCGCCGACTGCGCACGCGAATACGCCGACCCGACCGACCGGCGCTTCCATGCCCAGACGGTGGCCTGCCCGGCCTGTGGCCCTACCCTGCGGCTGCACCAGCCGGGCGAGCCGGACCTGCTCGGCGACGCTGCGCTCCGGCACACCCGCCGGTTGCTGGCCGACGGTGCGATCCTCGCGGTCAAGGGGCTGGGCGGTTACCACCTGGCCTGCGCAGCCGGCGACGAAACGGCGGTCGCGACTCTGCGCAAGCGCAAGGATCGTGGGGACAAGCCGTTCGCGGTGATGGCGGCCGATCTGGCGACCGCCGAACTCATCGCCGAAGTGTCGCCGTCCGAACGTGCCTTGCTGGAGGACGCCCGCCGTCCGGTGGTGCTGCTGCGCCGTTGTCCCGAGCCGGGCCTGGCGCTGGCCGCGGCGGTCGCTCCGGGTCGTCCGGACCTGGGCGTGCTGCTGCCCTACACCCCACTGCACCATCTGCTGTTCGGATTGCCCGGCGACGAACCGGGCCCGCGGGTGCTGGTGATGACCAGCGGCAACCTGTCCGGCGAGCCGATCGTCACCGATGACGAGCAGGCCCGGATCCGGCTGGCCGGCCTGGCCGACGCCTGGCTGGGACACGACCGGCCGATCCACGTGCCGTGCGACGACTCGGTGCTGCGGGTGCTGGATCGGACCCAGTTGCCGGTCCGACGCTCCCGGGGCTATGCCCCACTACCGGTCGCGTTGCCGGTCCCGGTGCTTCCGGCGCTGGCGGTTGGCGGGGACCTGAAGAACACCTTCTGCGTGGCCGCCGACGGCTATGCCTGGCTGTCCGGGCATGTCGGCGACATGGACGACCTGGCCACGCTGCGCGCCTTCGACACTGCCACCGGTCACCTGGAGTCGATCACCGGAGTCCATCCGGAGCTGGTGGTGGCCGACCGGCATCCCGGCTACCGCAGCACTGCCTGGGCGCGGGCGCACGTCCAAGCCGATCCGGCCGGACGAACGCTGCGCTCGGTGCAACATCACCACGCCCATATCGCGTCGGCGATGGCCGAAAACGGCCATGACGGCAGCGAACCGGTGATCGGTTTTGCTTTTGACGGCACCGGATACGGCGACGACGGCGCGATCTGGGGCGGCGAGGTGCTGCTGGCCGACTACGACCGTTACGACCGGGTGGCGCACCTGCGGTACGCCTGGCTGCCCGGTGGTGATGCCGGGGTGCGCAACCCGTGCCGGATGGCGCTGTCGCTGTTGCGGACCGCCGGCGTCGCGTGGGATCCGGCCTTGCCCAGCGTGGCGGCCTGCTCACCGACCGAGCGCGCGGTGCTGGCCCGTCAGCTGGCCGGTGGCCTGAGCTGCGCCCGAACGTCGAGCATGGGCCGACTCTTCGACGCGGTGTCCTCGCTGGCCGGGGTGTGCCACCGGGTCGCCTACGAGGCCGAGGCGGCCATGCTCTTCGAGGCATTGGCCAGCGAGGCATTGACCAACCAAGCATTGACCAGCGGAGCGCCGCGGTACCGGTTCGGCCTGCCCACCGGTGGCGAAGCGCCGGCCGGTGACACAGCGATAGACCAATGCTCGGTGGTCGCCGCGGTGGCCCGGGACGTGCTGGCCGGCGTCGACCCGGCCGCCATCGCCGCCGGTTTTCACCTGGCGGCGGCCGAGCTGGTGAGCGAACTCGCCGTCGAACTGAGGCAGCGCACCGGCATCGGCACGGTGGCGCTGTCAGGTGGGGTCTTTCTCAACGTGGTGCTGACCCGGCTGTGCTCCGAGCGGCTGGCTGCCGCCGGTTTCCGGGTGCTGCGGCATCAACTGGTGCCGCCCAGTGACGCCGGGCTTGCGCTCGGCCAAATCGTTATCGCCGCCCGGCGCGAGGCGGGCAGCGGCGGGGTAACCGTTGCGAAAGCGGCGGACGAACAAGGGAGAACGGCATGTGCCTAGCGGTTCCCGGCAAGGTGCTGGAGATCTGGAATTCCGACGCCACCCGGATGGCGAACGTCGACTTCGGCGGGGTGGTCAAGGACGTCTGCCTGGAGTTCGTGCCGGATATCGAGGTCGGTGACTACGCCATCGTGCACGTGGGCTTCGCGCTCCAGCGGCTGGATGAGAAGTCCGCGCTCGAGACGCTGGCGCTGTTCCAGCGACTGGGTGAGATCGACATGGAGTTCGGCGACGCGTGGGCACGTGCCGCGAAGGAATCAGGCTTGGAGGCAACGCCATGAAGTACATCGAGGAGTTCAACGACCCCGAGCTGGCCAAGCGGCTGCTGGACGACATCCACGCCACCGTCACCCGGCCCTGGTCGATCATGGAGGTTTGCGGCGGCCAGACCCACTCCATCATTCGGCACGGCATCGACCAGCTGATTCCCGACCGGATCGAGATGATCCACGGCCCGGGCTGCCCGGTGTGCGTGACCCCGTTGGAGTTGATCGACAAGGCGCTGGCGATCGCGTCCCGTCCCGAGGTGACGTTCTGCTCGTTCGGCGACATGCTCCGGGTGCCGGGCAGTGGCCGGGATCTGTTCCGGGTCAAGAGCGAGGGCGGCGACGTCCGGGTGGTGTACTCGCCGCTGGATGCGCTCAAGATCGCCCGGGAGAACCCGGACCGCGAGGTGGTCTTCTTCGGCATCGGGTTCGAAACCACCGCACCGCCGAACGCAATGACCGTTTACCAGGCGGCCCGGCTGGGCGTGCCGAACTTCAGCATGCTGGTCTCGCACGTCCGGGTGCCCCCGGCGATCGAGGCGATCATGCAGTCGCCGACCTGCCGGGTGCAGGCGTTCCTGGCCGCCGGGCACGTATGCAGCGTGATGGGGACATCGGAATACCCCCCATTGGTCGAACGATTCTCGGTCCCGATCGTGGTCACCGGCTTCGAACCGCTGGACATCCTGGAAGGCATCCGGCGCACGGTCCAGCAACTCGAGCAGGGCACCGCGTTCCTCGACAACGCCTACAGCCGAGCAGTGCCGGCAGAAGGCAACCCGGCCGCCCGGGCGCTGCTCCAGGACGTCTTCGAGGTCACCGACCGGGGTTGGCGGGGGATCGGGACCATCCCGGACAGCGGGTGGCGGCTGGCCGCCAAGTACCGCCGGTATGACGCCGAATACCGTTTCCAGGTCGGGGATATCGATACCGAGGAATCCACCGTCTGCCGTAGCGGCGAGGTGCTCCAGGGATTCATCAAGCCACACGAGTGCTCGGCGTTCGGCACCGTGTGCACGCCTCGCAACCCGCTCGGCGCGACCATGGTGTCCAGCGAGGGCGCCTGCGCCGCCTACTACCTCTACCGGCGGTTGGATGCCGGCCACGGTCAGGTCTCGACGGCAGCGGGCCGGCAGGAGGTGGCTTCCGTTGGCTGACGCCCCAGCGTTGGACTTCGAGGGCTGGACTTGCCCGGTTCCGTTGCGGGACAGCCCGACCATTCTGATGGGCCATGGCGGTGGCGGGCAGATGTCGGCGGAGCTGGTCCGGCACCTGTTCGTCCCCGCCTTCGGCGATCAGGCTGATGCCGGCACCGGCGACTCGGCGGTATTCGAGCTCGGCGGGGCCCGGTTGGCAATGTCCACCGACACCTTCGTGGTGCGGCCGCTGTTCTTTCCGGGCGGCTCGATCGGGCAGCTGGCGGTAAACGGGACCGTCAACGACCTGGCCATGAGCGGTGCCGTGCCGAGCCGGCTGTCCTGCGGATTCATCCTGGAGGAGGGCACCGATCTTGCCGTGGTCGGGCAGATCGCCGAGGACATGGGCGCGGCCGCCCGCTCGGCCGGGGTGAGCATCGTGACCGGCGACACCAAGGTGGTCGACGCCGGCCACGGCGACCAGGTCTACCTGAACACCGCCGGGGTGGGGCTGATCCCGGACGGGGTGGACATCCGTCCGCAGCGAGCCGCGGTCGGTGATGTGGTAATCGTCAGCGGGCCGATCGGGCTGCACGGCATCGCCATCATGAGCGTGCGGGAAGGGCTGGAGTTCGGCACCGAGATCCGGACGGACAGCGCGCCGCTGCACACGCTGGTGGCAGCGATGCTGGCGGCCAGTCGGGACCTGCACGCACTGCGGGATCCGACCCGGGGCGGGCTGGCCACCTCGCTCAACGAGATCGCGGCCACCGCCGGCGTGGGCGTTCGACTGGTGGAGAAGGCGATCCCGGTGCCGGCCGAGGTCGGCAATGCGTGCGCACTGCTCGGCCTGGACCCGATGTACGTCGCCAACGAGGGCAAGCTGGTCGCGTTCGTGCCGCGCGCCGAAGCCGATGCGGTGCTGGAAGCGATGCGGGCGCACCCGCTGGGCGCCGAGGCGGCCGTCATCGGCGAGTGCGTGGCCGACCATCCCGGCCTGGTAGTGGCCACCACTACGTTCGGCGGCAGCCGGGTCGTCGACGTCCCGCTCGGCGAACAACTACCGCGCATTTGCTGAGCAGTTATGACGATTCTCGACCGCCGCAGCGCAGCCGACGGACCGGCAACCCCGGCCAGGGCTGGTGAACGGCTGTTCGCCCGGTACGCGTTCGCACCGAACGAGCTGGGTTACTGCGGGCCGGCCGAGTCGGCCGCCCTGTTCGAGTTGGGCGTCACCGGACACAGCGACGCCGATGTCACCGACATTGCCCGGCGGTTCTCCGGGGCGTGGCCCTACCTGGTGCTGCTGGCCGAGCAGGCCGGCATCGCCGATCCGCTGGACGCCCGGGTGGTTCGGGCGTACTGGACCGGCAGCCGGCTGCTCGATCAGCTCGATCGGCAGCGCTTCGGCAGCAGGCTGATCGAGTTCATCGGTTCCCGAGCAGGGTATTACTGGCACCACCTGACCCCGGAGCTGCTGTCGGAAGCCAGCCCGACGCACGGCTTTCACGTCTTCGGGGTGTATCCGTGGTCGCGGCTGTTGGGTCGAGAGACCGAGCAACCGCTACGGGTGCTGGACAGCTGCCGAATCCGATGGGGGCAGGTGGTCTCGGTCCAGGACGAGCATGTCATCGTCCGGTCGCGGCGGTTGACCTGGGACGGCTGCCGGCTGGGACTCGGCCGGCCGGGGGAGGAGCGGGTGCGGCTGAACCTGGCCGGACGCGGTTTCGTCCCGGACCCGGCGCCCGGACAGTGGCTGGCGTTGCACTGGGACTGGGTGTGCGATCGGATCACCGACACCGACCGGATCGAGCTGGTGCGCTGGACCGACTGGCAGCTCCGCGCGACCAACGCTCGGTTCGCGCTGGAGAGGCAGGCCCGGTGAAGTTCCTGGTGCTGTGGCGGTTGGATCTGTCGCTGCTGTCGCGCGAAATGGCCCAGGCCGTCGGCCGGATGAGCGACTACGGGGCGGCGCTGGAAAACGAGGGCCGGCTGGTATCCCGCTATCACGTGGTGGGCGCGCACGGCGGCGCCTGGATCTATGACGTCGATTCGCACGAGCAGTTCGAGCAGTTGCTGGCCCGATCGCCGGTCTTCAACTTTGCCCGGTACGAGATCCATCCGCTGGCCGACATGGCCGCCCGGCCGAGGGAGGACTTCACATGACGGAGGCGCGCAATGGCAGCCTGGCGACCGCCCGGCATCTGCTGATCACCCAGCGGCTTCGACAGCGCCGCGACGATCTCGGCCTGACCCAAAAGCAGATCGTGACCCGGCTGGCCCGCTGCGGGTTGCAGACCACCAATCGGGCGTTGTCCAGCCTGGAACACGGCTCCGGCCTGGACGTGGCCAAGCTGCCGGAGTTGGCGATCGCGCTGGACTGCACGGTCACCTACCTGATCGGGCTCACCGACGATCCGCACAGCTGGCAACCGGATCCGCCTACCGAACCGGTCAGCCAGCCACCGGTCGCCCGGCCGCCGGATCGGACCCCCTCGCTACTCCTCGGCGCCTTCATCCCGCAGGATCGGGCCGGCCGCCCGCGCTGAGTAGCCGAGCCAGGCTTCCGCCTCGGTCGCCTGCTCGGCCGGCAGCAATTCCAGCGCGATTCCGCTGTGCACCAGCACATATTGGCCCGGCACCGGGGTCGCCGGCAGCAGGCTCAGGTCGATCCGCCGGATCACGCCGGCAATGTCGACCTGGCCGAGGTTGCCGCCCTCGTTCAGTGCCACCACCCGGCCCGGCAGTCCCAGACACATGACGAACCAAGCTCACCGGCGGCCGGCATCCGGTACCGGCTCGGCCTGGTCACTACCGTTGCGCAGCAGCTGAAGGCCGGCCAGCGCCCGATCGGCCGCCGACCGATCGATCCGTTCCAGGGCGAAGCCCAGGTGGATCAGGATCCAGTCACCGGGTGCCACCGCCGGATCTTCCAGCATTCCCAGGTTGATCGGACGATGCGCGCCGAGCACGTCCACCAGCGCAAGCTGGCCGGCGTTGCCCTCCAGGATTCGGACGACCTGGCCGGGGATTCCCAAGCACATCTCAGACCGCCATCCGTTCGCTCAGCAGCGCCCGCACGGCCGCGAGCGCCTCGGGGACCGCGGCAGCGACCGGGTCGGACAGGCCGATGCCCTGCTCGACACTGGCCGGCCGGCAGCCGACCAGGTAGGTCTTCGGCAGGCCGCCGCCGAGCTGCCGGACGCCGGCCAGCACCGCCACCGGCGCCATGCCGTGCGGGTCGAACTCGCCGGTGCCGAGATCGCCCTCGCCGACCTCCAGCACGGTGAGCTCGCCGGGCGGCCCGTCGCCGGGCAGCGCATCGATCAGCACCAGCGCCCGGTACCCGTCCAGCAGGTCGTAG
>DATFHF010000011.1:0-2304 GCA_035248685.1 Jatrophihabitans sp. | reverse complement strand
GCGACGGAGCCCGGACCGGCAGCTGACGGCCAGTCGGTCAATGGCAGCCGACCCGATCCCGGCCAACCCGCGGACTCGGCGGAGGCTGAGACGGTCCCCGCCCGGCCACGCCGGCGTCGAGCAGCCAGCCGACCGGCCGGGCCGCCGGTGCCGGTGGATGCCCAGGCCGCGACCTGACCGGCCCGCTTTGCCTCGACCCGCGCGCGTGCCGTAATCTGTACCACGGCCCACAGCACAAGTCGGTGGGCCGCACTTGCGTAATCACCCCGCGCGCGTGCCGCGGCCGACAGGCCGGAGCCGCGGGTCACGATTCGTCACCAGCTGTTCGACAGGAGTGGATTCACGATGTACGCCATCGTCAAGACAGGCGGCAAGCAGTACAAGGTTGCCGTCGGTGACGTCGTGACGGTCGAGAAGCTCGACGCGGCGCCCGGCGCCAGTGTCGCGCTGCCGGCCATCCTGCTGGTCGACGGCACCGACGTGACCACCGACGCGGCCGCGCTGGCCGGGGTTTCGGTCACCGGCGAGGTGCTCGGTCAGGTCAAGGGCCCGAAGATCAAGATTCACAAATTCAAGAACAAGATCGGTTACCACAAGCGGATCGGGCATCGCCAGAAGCTGTGCCAGGTCCGGGTGACCGGTATCGAGAGCGGAAAGAAGTAGCGCTATGGCCCACAAGAAAGGTGCATCATCCTCCCGCAACGGCCGTGATTCGCACGCCCAGCGGCTGGGTGTCAAGCGCTTCGGTGGTCAGTTGGTGAACGCCGGCGAGATCATCGTCCGGCAGCGCGGCACCCACTTCCACCCCGGCGACCTGGTCGGCCGCGGCGGGGACGACACGCTGTTCGCGTTGGCCGCCGGCAATGTCCAATTCGGTATCCGGCGCGGACGCCGGACCGTCAGCATCGTCCCGGTCGAGGGCTGACCGGAAGACCACACAGGCTCAGGCCAGGAGCGGGCACCGGGAACCACCGGCGCCCGCTTCGGCATTTTGGTAGCCGGTTGACCGCCGGCATTCGGTTCACCAGCCGGCAGCAGGGAGGCAGCGCTCGTGGCGAGCTTCGTCGACCGGGTGGTGCTGCACCTCACCGCCGGTAACGGCGGTCACGGCTGCACTTCGGTACACCGGGAGAAGTTCAAGCCACTCGGCGGCCCGGACGGCGGCAACGGCGGCAGTGGCGGCAATGTGGTGCTGGCGGTCGATCCGCAGGTGCATACGCTGCTGGACTTCCACCACCATCCACACCAACGGGCCGGTAACGGCCGGCCGGGCGCCGGCAAGCACCGCAACGGCGCCGACGGCGACGACCTGCTGTTGGCGGTGCCCAACGGCACCGTGGTACATGCTGTCGACGGCACCGTGCTGGCCGACCTGACCGGTGCCGGCGCCAGCTACGTGGTGGCCCGCGGCGGCCGCGGCGGGTTGGGCAACGCCGCGCTGGTCTCGGCCCGACGCAAGGCGCCCGGCTTCGCGCTGCTCGGCGAACCCGGCGAGGCACTGGACGTCGTGCTCGAACTGAAGTCGGTGGCCGACGTGGGCCTGGTCGGCTTTCCGTCGGCCGGCAAGTCGTCGCTGATCGCCGCGATCTCGGCGGCCCGGCCGAAGATCGCGGACTACCCGTTCACCACGCTGGTGCCCAACCTCGGCGTGGTCAGCGCCGGTGAGACCAGCTTCACGGTGGCCGACGTGCCCGGCCTGATTCCCGGCGCCGCCCAGGGCAAGGGGCTCGGCCTGGACTTTCTGCGGCACGTCGAGCGGTGCGCGGTGCTGTTACACGTGCTGGACTGCGCGACTCCCGACCCCGGCCGGGATCCGAGCAGCGACCTGACCGCGATCGAGTCCGAGCTGCGCCAGTACGCCTCGTCCCTCGGCGATCTGCTGGATCGACCGCGGCTGGTCGCGTTGAACAAGCTGGACGTGCCGGAAGCGCTCGAGTTGGCCGAGCTGGTCACCGGCGAGCTGATCGCGCGCGGCTATCGGGTGTTTCCGATCTCGGCCGCCACCCACAGCGGCCTGCGCGAGCTGACCTTCGCGTTGGCCGAACTGGTGACCGAGCACCGCAACGCCCAGCAGGCATTGCCACCGGCCAGGATCGTGCTCACCCCGGCTGCGGTGGACGATGCCGGCTTTGTGGTCCAAGCCGACCCGTCGGAGCCCGGCGCCTTCATCGTCCGCGGCGCCAAACCGGAACGCTGGGTCCGGCAGACCCAGTTCGACAACGACGAGGCGGTCGGTTACCTGGCCGATCGGCTGGCCCGGCTCGGTGTCGAGCAGGAGCTCACCCAGCTCGGTGCGCTGCCCGG
>DATFHF010000010.1:0-9948 GCA_035248685.1 Jatrophihabitans sp. | reverse complement strand
GATCTTGGTAACCGCCAGCCACCCGGTCTTGTTGTCGCGGAACAGGCTGAGCTGCACCAGCGCCCGCGAGGCGAACATCGCCAACGCGGCCAGGCTGGCCAGGTCGTAGGCCCGGCGGAGCACCGGCACCCGGTACCAGCGGGTTCCCTCCGGCAAAGGGGACGGATCCAGGAACTCCCAGAACACCCCGATTAACGGTCGCCGGACCAGCAGCGAGATAGCGAAGATCGCCCCGTAGCACACCGAGCCGGCGATCCCGAGCAGAAAGAACCCCCGGGCCTGGCCGGTGCGGGCGGCGATCAGCGCCGCAATCAGCACGCTGAACAACCCGGTCGCCGCCTGCTGAAGCGACTGCCGGCGAGCCAACCGGTAACCGGCCAGCAGCACTGCCGAGCCGACCGCGGCAACCAGTGCCGCGCGCAGCGACGCGACCGCGTTCACGATGACGAACACCACCGGCGGGACCGCGGTGATCACCGTCCCGGACCAGCCGCCCAACGAGGCCAGGATCTGCTCGCGGGTCTGTTCCCGCAGCTGCCCGTTCAACGGCCCTTGCATCGGTCAGCCCTGCTGCTCGAACGGATCGCCCGGCCCCGCCTCGGCCTGCTCGGCCGCGATCTGCTCGGCCGCCTCCCGCGGCAACTGGAGCGGAATCGGCTCGCGCACCGGCAGCGGCGCGTTGCCACGAACCACCACGGTGCCGCGGAAGGTGTCCAGGAACGGCTGCGCCTGGCCGTCGTCCAGCGCCGGAGCACCGGCCAGCATGGCGCGCAGGAACCAGCGCGGGCCGTCCACTCCGATGAACCGCACCGGTGTCACCCCGCCGGGCGCCGGCAGCTTGCCGCTCAGTTCCTTGCCGAACTCGCCGGCATGTTCGCCGACGGTGCCGCCCTGTGAGGAGATCGAGGCCTTGATCTCGGTGCGTACCTCGTCCCAGATCCCTTCGTTGCGGGGCGCGGCGAAAACCCCGAGCTGCATCTGCCCGGTCGCGTTCAGCACCACCACGCCGGCCACCTGGCCTTCCTGGGCGACCTCGACCCGGATCTCCAGGCCGGCGATGGCCGGGATCAGCAGCGCGCCCAGGTCCACCCGCTGAGTGCCGTCGGCCGGCTGATCAGCCACGTCGTACGGCCCGGTGGTGGTTACGGCTTGGTGATGCCGCGTGGTATCCCACGGTGGGGTGGCATCGAGCTTGGACCGCTCGGTGGCCTTTTGCCTGCGCCGCAGCGCCATTACTGATCTCCTCTGAGGGTGCGGCCATCGGCCAGCAACGGTTTCGCGCCGCCGGTGGATCCGTGGCCGCCGGTGCCGCGGGCCGAGTCCGGCAGTTCGTCGACGGCCTCGAACCGGGCGTGCTCCACCCGCTGGATCACCAGTTGCGCGATTCGATCACCCTGCCGCAATTCGATGGGATTGTCACGGTCATGGTTGATCACGATCACCTTGATCTCACCACGGTAACCGGCGTCGATCGTGCCGGGAGCGTTCACCATGCCGAGGCCGGCCCGGATCGCCAACCCCGACCGCGGGTGGATGAAGCCGGCGTAGCCGGTCGGCAACGCAATCGCGATCCCGGTCGGCAGCACGGCACGCTCACCGGGCGCCAGCCGGATGCCGACCATGGTGACCAGATCCGCACCGGCGTCACCGTCCAGGGCGTAGCGAGGCAGCGGAGCCAGCGGATGCAGCCGCCGGACCTGGACGACCGCGCCGGCCGCCCGCTCCTCGGTTGCCGGGACGGCGGCGCTGCTCGTGGTCACAGAGCCAAAGGCTACCCTCGTGTGGTGAGCGAGCCCGCGACCCATCAGGCCGCCGGCGACGGCTCGGTGGATTACGCGGAGCGATTGCGCACCCCATGGTGGTGGTACCTGGCCGGGGCGGCGGTCGGCGTGCTGCTGGGCGCCGAGTTCGCCTTCGTCATCCCGGCCTGGTTGACCTGGCTGCCGATCGTGCTATCCGTACTGTTGGCGGCGCTCGTGGTATGGCGGTTGTCCTCGGCGATGGTTCGAGTACGGGCCGGCGAACTGGTGGCCGGTGATCGCAGCCTGCCGGTGAGGCGCATCGCGCAGGCCATCGACCTGACCCCCACCGAGCTGCGGCGGCTGGTCGGCCGGCACTCCGATCCGCTGGCCTACAACTTCATCCGGTCCTGGGTGGGGCCCGGGGTCCAGTTCGTGCTCACCGACGAGCCGCCGGTCAGCACTCCGCCGGACGAGGAGCTGCCCCGGTTACCCGAGCCGTACTGGGTGATCTCAACCCGGCACCCGGACCGGTTGATCGCCGCGGTGCAGGCGGCCGGCACCGAACCGTCCAGCCAGCAGCACGCCGTCCAGTAGGGAGCCGCAGCCGGTGACGAACCGATCCGTCGAGACCGAGCAGGACGAGCTAGAAGGCCGGCGGTGCGGCGACCGGTTCAGTGGCAAGGTGGCGCTGATCACCGGCGCCAGCCGCGGGATCGGCCTGGCGAGCGCGCACCGGCTGGTGGCCGAAGGCGCCCGGGTCTGCATTACCGCGCGCAAGCCGCCCGCGCTGGAGGCGGCGGCCGCCGAGCTCGGCGGACCGGAGGTAGCGATCTGGGCGGCCGGCGGCGGCGATGATCCCGAGCACCGCGAGGCGGCGGTGCAGGCCACCCTGGCCGCGTTCGGCCGGCTGGACGTGCTGGTGAACAACACCGGCATCAACCCGGTGTTCGGACCACTGCTCGACATCGAGGACTCAGCGGCCCGCAAGATCTTCGAGCTCAATGTGCTGTCCGCCCTCGGCTGGACGAAGCTCGCGCACCGGGCCTGGCTCGGCGAGCACGGTGGCGCGGTGGTCAACATCGCCTCGGTGGCCGGGCTGGGTGTCTCGCCGGGAATCGCCTTCTACGGTATGACCAAAGCCGCGCTGATCAACATGACCCAGCAGCTGGCGGTCGAATTGGCGCCCCGGATCCGGGTCAACGCGATCGCGCCGGCGGTGGTGAAGACCCGGTTCGCCGAGGCGCTGTATGCCGCGGACGAAGCGGCGGCCGCCTCGCACTACCTGCTCCGGCGGCTGGGCGAACCTGCCGACGTCGCCGCGGCGGTGGCCTACCTGGCCAGCGACGATGCCGGCTGGATCACCGGGCAGACGCTGGTGATCGATGGCGGAATGGTGGCCAACCTCTAGCCGGGGAGGCTAGAGCTGCCGGAACCACCGCTCGTCGGCTCGACCACGCAATTCGGCCAGCAAGGTCTGGCCGAGCTGTTTGGTCGCCCGGCGATTCACCTCGGCGCCGGCGGCCGCGCCGGCCAGGAACGGCGCCAGGCTGGTGGTGCTGCGGCCGATCCGGCGCAGCAACTGGCTGCGCAGCTCACGCTTGGCGGCCACGCCCAATACCGAGCCGATGCCGATCGAGCCGACCTGCTCGGCCACTGCCCGGCGGTGCACCCAGGACATCAGGTAGAGCCCGGCCCGGTCGGTCACCGAGCCGCGCGCCGGATAGCCCAGGATCTCGTGCAGCTCGGCAACCATCTTCAGCTCGACCGCGGTGACGGTCAGGATCTCGGCGGCCAGCTGCACCGGCGCCGCGAGCAGCGCGGGCGGGCTGAAGAACTCGACCGCCGCCAAACCGCCGGCCGCGGCACCCAGCGCGGCTGTGGTCTTGGTGGCAGTGCGGATCAACCGCTCGGCGATCTCAATGTCGGTCAGGCCGGGATATTGCTTGCGTAGTGCCTGCGCATCGCGGATCGGCAGCCTGGGTGCCACATCCTGCACCAGGTCAGCCAGCCACCGGCCGGCCGCCACCGCTCGCACTCCGGCCTGCCGGGCACTGCGGATCAGCACCGGCAGCAGCGCGGCCAGCGCCTTCTCCCGGTCCAGCCGCCGCTTCGCCGAACCGTCATCGGAGCGTTCCGATGATGGCTCGGCGGCAGCAGTTGCCCGGGCAACCAGATCGGCTAATTCGTCGTGGGGCATCTTTCTACTGTGCCATCGCTGTGCTAGCCGGCTCTTCGCGCGAGCGCTCATCGCAGTCATGAGCTCCGCTCCTCGCTCGCTGGCGCTCGCTGCGATGCTCACTCATAGCTAGCCGGCTGGTAAAGCCAGCGAGGCGGACTTTCCGCTTCAGGCGCAGTCGCGGCAGATCAGCTGACCGTTCTTCTCCCGGGCCAGCCGGCTGCGGTGGTGCACCAGGAAGCAACTGGAGCAGGTGAACTCGTCGTCCTGCTTCGGAAGCACCCTGACGGTCAGCTCCTCCCCGGACACGCTGGACAGATCCGCGCCCGGCAATTCCAGCGATTCGGCCAGTTCGGTCTCATCCACGTCGATCGAACCCGACTGCGCCTCGGCCCGACGAGCCTTCAACTCCTCCAGCGAGTCTTCGTTTAATTCATCAACATCGCCCCGACGGGGGGCGTCGTAATCGGTGGCCATTCGCCTGTCAACTCCTCGTTCACGTGCACAGTGTCAGCGGTGTGGATGCAGCCCTGGGACCACGCGAGATCGGTGGCTGGGGTTCACCCACGTTCCCGCTGGCGGCGGAACATTATCGCGTCACGCCTGCCCTCCAACGACCGGGCACGCCTCACCATTCCCGAGCCCGTCCCGGTTAGGCTGACGGCCTCAGCCGAGCCCCCGCGGCAGGAGGGAAACCGCACGGTATGTCTGCTTCATCCGGACGTCGGCCACTGCCTGCGCTTGCCTTCCTGCTGGCCTTGACCATCCTCACCGCGATTGTGTGGTGGCGGGTGCTGCACCGTCCGGACGGATCGGCCACCACCAGCCACGGACCGACCATTGTGCAACCGAGCATCTGTGCGCCGGCTGGCAAGCCGCTCACGCTACCCAAGCCGGCGACGATCACGGTGACGGTGCTCAACGGCACCCAGCGGTACCAGTTGGCCACCCAGGTGACCGCCCTGCTCAAGGCCCGCGGCTTTCGGGTCGGCACCCCCAACGACGCCCCGTCCCAGCTCACCGGGATCGGTGAGATCCAGTTCGGTCCGGCGGGACGGACCGCAGCCACCCTGCTCAGCTATTACCTGCCCGGGGCGACGATGGTGGCCGAAAGCCGCTCGGGCACCGCGTTGACGCTGGTCCTCGGTGCCGGCTACCACGCGCTGGCAACTCCGGCCGCGGTGACCAAGTCCATCGCCGGCGCGAAGAAACCCTGCTGACCCGGCTCAGATCGGAGCGCCCGCGCCGAGCTCGGTGAGCAGGTCGAAGAACGCCGGCGCCTGGTCCGGATGCCCGCCGGCCACCAGATGCGGTCCCGGCGGACGCCCGTACAGGCCGGACGTGCATGCCCCGGCCTCCTGCGCGATCAGCAGGCCGGCCGCGAAATCCCACTCCTGAAGCGGGCCCTCGTAGTAGAAGTCCACCCAGCCCGCGGCCAGCGCGCACAGATCCAGCGCGGCCGAACCCAGCCGGCGCAGGTTGCCCACCCGGGCCAGCAACCGGCCGACCACCGCACCCTGCCGTGCGCGCAGCGCCGGGTCGTATCCGAAACCGGTGGCCACCACCGCCTCGGCCACCGCGACCGGTCGCGGACCGGTGAGCCGGCGGTCGCCGACAAAGGCCCCTCCCCCGGCGGTCGCCTGGAACAGGTCGCCCGACACCGGGTTCAGCACGCAGCCGGCCACCGTCCGACCGTGTAGTTGAGCGGCGATGGACACCGCAAAGTGCGGCAGGCCGAGCATGAAGTTGACCGTCCCGTCGATCGGATCCAGCAGCCAGCGCACCGAGCTCGGTTGGTCATCGCGGCCACCGCCCTCCTCGCCCAGGACGGCGTCGCCCGGCCGGCGGCGGGCCAGCTCGGTGCGCAGCAGCTCCTCCACGGCATGGTCGGCATCGGTCACCACATCCGTCGCCGAGGACTTCGAGGCCACCGACAGACCGGACGCCTGCCGGGCCAACATCAGCTCACCGGCCGGCCGGGCGAGCTCCACGGCGAGCAGCCGCAGCTCCTCCGGATCGGGATCGGCGGTGGCGTCGGTCGGCTCGCGATCGTGCCCGCTGGCGGTCATTGCCATCTCCTATCCGCGGTGCCGGCCGATATGGTTGCCATCACCAACCTAGTCAGCGGAGGAACCATGACCGCGCCAGCAGCAGAGCCCGCCGTCCGGCTGGAAACCGCCGCCCGGCTGGAGGCAGCCCTGGCCGTCGTCCGGCCGGAGGCTGCTTTCGGCGTCGACATCGGCGGCAGCGGGATCAAGGGCGCCGTGGTGGACACCCTGACCGGTGAGCTGCGCACCCCGCGGGTTCGGATAGCGACTCCCCGGCCGTCCACGCCGCACAACGTGGCCGAGGTCGTCGTACAGCTGGTGACCAAGGCGAACTGGACCGGGCCGGTCGGCGCAACGTTCCCGGCCGTGATCAAGAGCGGGGTGGCCCGGTCGGCCGCCAACGTGGACCCGTCCTGGATCGGGACGGACGTCGACGCGGTGTTCTCCAAGGCGACCGGGTTGGACGTGACGGTGCTCAACGACGCCGATGCGGCCGGCCTGGCCGAGGTCCGGTTCGGGGCAGCCAAGGGCGTGCGGGGGGTGGTCATCCTGCTCACCTTCGGGACCGGGATCGGCAGCGGCATCTTCCTGGACGGCCGGCTGGTGCCCAACTCCGAGCTCGGCCACCTGGAGCTGGACGGTCACGATGCCGAGTCACGGGCGGCGGCCTCGGTGAAGGACAAGCAGAAGATGTCCTACAAGCAGTGGTCCAAGCGGGTGCAGGCCTACATGTCACACGTGGAACGGCTGTTCTCCCCCGACCTGTTCATCGTCGGCGGCGGGGTCAGCAAGGACGCCGACCGGTGGCTGCCACTGCTGAATTTGCAGACCCCGGTGCGGCCGGCGCAGCTGCTCAACAACGCCGGCATCGTCGGCGCCGCGATGGCCGCCGCCGAGCGCTTGCCGGGCGTCGAGCCGGGTATTGCCGTCCCCTGACCAACTCCTGATCGGGCTTCGGCCGGGGCCGGCGCGGTGCCGCCACGCCGACCGGCCATCCATTTCGTGCTTACAATGGTTCACGCACAGGGCATGGCACCAACGAAGGCACCGCGGTCGCATCGATCGTCCCGGTGAACCCCAGCGGCTGGCTGACCCGCCAAGAACAGCATCGCGCATCAGCGGACCGGATGGGGTTCGCGCTTTCGGGTGCGCGACCGGCGCATGAGAGGGCGTACGTGGTTTCCAGCGAATCTTCCCAGCGGCCGAGAGCAAGTGCGGCGGCAACGGCGAGTAGAGCCGTGACGAAGACTGTCGATGCACCTGCCAAGGCGCCGGCCAAAAAGGCAGCCGCCAAGCGCGCGCCCGCCAAGAAGGCGGCCGGCAAAAAGACCGCCGAAGAAGCGCCGCCCGCGATCGATGCCGCTGACGCGCTGGAGGGTGCCGAGCCCATCGACCTCGACCCGGGCGATCTGCCGGCCGACGTCGAGCTGGAAGAAATCGTGGTGGACGTCGAGGCGGACGCCGAGACCGAAGAGGCGCCCGACGTAGCCGACGGCGACTCGGCCGAGTTCACCTGGGACGAGGAGGAGTCCGAGGCGCTGCGGCAGGCCCGCAAGGACGCCGAGATGACCGCCTCGGCCGACTCGGTGCGGGCTTACCTCAAGCAGATCGGCAAGGTGGCGCTGCTCAACGCCGAGGAGGAGGTCGACCTGGCCAAGCGGATCGAGGCCGGCCTGTACGCCTCGGAGCGGTTGCGCCAACTCGAGACGGCTGGTGAGAAGTTGCCGCTACAGCAGCGGCGCGACCTGAACTGGATCGTGCGGGACGGCGAGCGGGCCAAGAACCACCTGTTGGAGGCCAACCTGCGGCTGGTGGTCTCGCTGGCCAAGCGCTACACCGGCCGCGGCATGGCCTTCTTGGACCTGATCCAAGAAGGCAACCTGGGCCTGATCCGTGCGGTCGAAAAGTTCGACTACACCAAGGGCTACAAGTTCTCCACCTACGCCACCTGGTGGATCCGGCAGGCCATCACCCGCGCCATGGCAGACCAGGCCCGGACCATCCGGATCCCGGTGCACATGGTCGAGGTAATCAACAAGCTCGGCCGGATCCAGCGTGAATTGCTGCAAGATCTCGGCCGCGAGCCCACTCCTGAGGAGCTCGCCAAGGAGATGGACATCACCCCGGACAAGGTGCTGGAGATCCAGCAGTACGCCCGGGAACCGATCAGCCTGGACCAGACCATCGGCGACGAGGGCGACAGCCAACTCGGCGACTTCATCGAGGATTCCGAGGCCGTGGTGGCCGTCGACGCGGTGTCGTTCACGTTGCTGCAAGACCAGCTTCAGTCGGTGCTGCATACGCTCTCCGAACGGGAGGCCGGCGTGGTCAAGCTGCGGTTCGGCCTGACCGACGGGCAACCGCGCACGCTGGACGAGATCGGCCAGGTGTACGGCGTGACCCGCGAGCGGATTCGACAGATCGAGTCCAAGACCATGTCCAAGCTGCGCCACCCGTCCCGCTCGCAGGTGTTGCGCGACTACCTGGACTAGGCCGCTGGCGGCACACCGGCTCCTCTCCTGACGAGTGGAAGATTAACCGCGCCTCTGGTGGCAGTTCGTCCACTGGTTCCGGCCGCCCTTTCTGACTGCTAGAAGTCATTGACACCGTTTGGGGCGTAGGCCAGCATCGAGCGGCAACACGGGGGTCGAGCAGGGAAAGGCGGCGTCACCATGCCCAGAACGGCGATCGGAAACACGCTGCGGAACCTGGCAGCGCAACATCGCGCAGCCGACGTGTTGGGTACCACGCCCGAGGTGGTACAGGCGAACGGTCCGGAGTGGGTGCGCGCCGAGCTGAGCCGGCGGCAGTTGCTCGGTGGTGCCGCGGCCGTGGCCGGCGCGGTGACGCTGGGCCAGCTGCCGTTCGCTCGCCGCGCCGTCGCCGCCGGAGCACCCCGAATCGCCGTGATCGGCGCCGGTATCAGTGGCCTCGCGGCCGCCCTGCGGATGCAGGATTCCGGGCTCGGCTGCACCGTCTACGAAGCGAACACCCGGCTAGGCGGCCGGATGTTCTCCAACACCACCAACTGGGCGTCGGGCCAGGTCAGCGAGTGGGGCGGCGAGCTCATCGACACCGGCCACAAGACGATCCAGACGCTGGCCAAGCGGTTCAACCTGCCGCTCGATGACCTGGTGCAGGCTCAACCGCAGCAGGCCGAGCAGACGTTCTACTTCTTCGGCCGCTACTACCCCTACCAGCAGGCGAGTCGCGATTTCCAGGCCGTGCACCAGGCGGTGCAGAACGACATGCAGACCTTTACCTGGCCGGTCACCTGGGACAACCCGCAGCCGGGCGGTGGTACCGCGCTGTCCAACCTGAGCCTGTACGACTGGATCGAGACCCGGGTGCCGGGCGGTCATTCCTCGCCGATGGGCGCCCTGCTCGACGTGGCCTATAACGAGGAGTACGGCGGTCAGACCACCGACCAGACCGCGCTGAACATCATCGGCCTGCTGGCCTATCAGCCGAGCCCGGGCCAGTTCAGCATCTTCGGTCTGTCGGACGAGCGCTATCACATTCGAGGCGGGAATGACCGGTTGCCGAAGGCGATCGCGGCGGCGTTGCCGACCGGTTCGATCAAGACCGGCTGGCAGCTCAGCACGCTCGCTACGAACTCCGACGGCACTCAGCGGCTCACCTTCTCGGTGAACGGGAGCACTCAGACGGTGACCGCCGATCACACGATTCTGGCGGTGCCACTAGGGGTATTGCAGCGACTGGACTTCTCTGCCGCCGGCTTCGATACCCGTAAGCGCGGCCAGCTCGCCAGCATGCGGATGGGTCACGACTGCAAGCTCCAATTGCAGTTCACCAATCGGCTGTGGAACGGCACCGGTGCGTGGCCGGGCGTCTCCACCGGTGAGTCCTACAGCGACACCGGCTACATGAACACCTGGGAGGTGAGTCGGGCCCAGGCCGGCGCCGAGGGCATCCTGGTCGACTACACCGGGGGTGATATCGCGGCATCCTTCAATCCCTC
>DATFHF010000009.1:0-38723 GCA_035248685.1 Jatrophihabitans sp. | reverse complement strand
ACGGCAGCGGGATCCCGGTCACCGGCAGCAGCGCGGTGACATAGCCGACGTTGATCAGCGCCTGCCCGGCGATCCAGATCGCCGCCCCGCTGGCCACCAGCCGGACGAACGGATCGGTGCTGCGCAGCGCGATGCGCATCGCCGCATAGGTGAACAGCCCGAACAACAGCAGCACCACCGCGCAGCCGAGCAGGCCGAGCTCCTCCCCCACCACCGCGAACACATAGTCGGTGTTGGCGTTCGGCACCCAGCCGTACTTGGAGGTGCCCTGGCCGAGGCCGACCCCGAACAGCCCGCCGCTGGACAGCGCGTACAGGCCTTGCAGGGTGTGGTAGCCGGCGCCCTGCGGATCCAGGTTCGGGTGCAGGAAAGTGGTCAACCGCTGCATCCGGTAGGACTCGGTCATCGCCAGCAGCGTCACGGCGCCGGCGACCAGCAGCAGCAGCCCGGTGAAGTAGCGCAGCGGCAAGCCCACCGTCCAGAGCAGGCCGAGCAACAGCAGCATGAAGCACAGTGAGGTGCCGAGATCCGGTTCGGCCATCACCAGCGTGATCAGCGCGGCGAAGCCGGGCACCAGCGGCAACAACACGTGTCGGGCGGTGCCCAGCGTGCGCAGCGCCTGCTTGCGGGCCAGCAGATCGGCACCCCAGATCAGGATGGCGAGCTTGGCGAATTCCGAGGGTTGGACGGTCAGCGGACCGAGCAGGATCCAGCGGTGGGCGCCGTTGATGGTGACCCCGATGCCCGGGATCAGCACCGCCAGCAGCGCGAACATCGCCAGGATGAGCGCCGGATAGGCCAGCCGGCGGTAGGCCGCGGGCGGCATCCGCACCGCCAGCCAGAACACCGGCAGGCTCAGCACGATGAACTCGGCTTCCTTGATCAACTGCTGCCAGGGGGCGGCGTCGCCGGCGTTGTGCACCGAGGCCGAGATGGTGGTCGAGGCCGACATCAGCAGGCCCAGGAACAGCAGCCCGCAGCCGGCCACCAGCAACAGTTGCAACGAGGTAAAGGGCGAGTCGAGATAGCGTCGAGGGCCGCGCCGGACGTCGCCGACCGTCCGCTCGGCCGCTGATGCGCTCACCGGGCCGTCCGGTCGTCCGAGTGCTGTGCCAACACCGCCGCGCTGAAAGCAGATCCGCGTTCGTCGTAGCCGGCGAACATGTCCTTGGAGGCCGCCGCCGGCGCCAGCAGGACCACGTCACCGGCACCGGCCAGCGACGTGGCTGCGGCCACTGCGTCCTGCATCGCTCCATGGTCGGTCCTGGACACGATGATCACCGGGAGATCCGGCGCGTGTCGTGCAAGGGCGCCCCGGATCACCTCGCGGTCCACTCCGAGCAGCACCGCGCCGGCCAGCCGGTCGGCGAACCGGGCAACTAGCGGCTCCACGTCCGCACCCTTGAGCTGGCCGCCGGCGATCCAGACGATCCGCCGGTAGGACTGCATGGCGGCCGCCGCCGCATGCGGGTTGGTGGCCTTGGAGTCGTCCACGTACCGGACGCCGGCCCGGTCGGCGATCAGTTGGTTGCGGTGCGGATCCGGTTGGAAGGCGCGCAGGCCGGCTGCGATCTCGGGCCGGCTCACCCCGACGGTCTCGGCCAGCGCCGCGGCGGCCAGCGCGTTGGCGACATTGTGCGGCCCGGACGGGCGGATGTCGGCTGCCGGCAGCAGCACCTCGCCGGCTGCGTCGACCAGCTGGCCGGCCCGGACCCCGAACTGTCCGGCCACCGGTTCACCGAGGGTGAAGGTGGTCCGATCATCGGCCGGGGCGGAGGACAGCAGTTGCCGGACCAGCGCATCGTCGGCGTTGCCGATCGCCCGGTCACCGGTCCAGGCCTTGGCCTTATCCGCGGCGTAGCCGGCCATCGAGCCGTGCCAGTCCAGGTGGTCCTCGGCCAGGTTGAGCACCGCGCCGGCCCACGGCCGGATCGTGCTGCTGAAGTGCAGTTGAAAGCTGGAGGCCTCGACCGCCAGCACCTGGTAGCCGGGATCGGCCCGAACCGCGTCGATCACCGGCACGCCGACGTTGCCCACCGCGAGCGCCCGCCGGCCGGCAGCCAGCAGGATGGATTCCAGCATCCGGACCGTGGTGGTCTTGCCGTTGGTGCCGGTGACCAGCAGCCACCGGCAGCTCGCGTCCCGATCCGAAGGCTGGATCCGCCAGGCGAACTCCAGCTCACCGAACACCGGCACGTCGACCCGCAGCGCGTCCACCAGCACCAGGTGGCTCGGCGGCAGGCCAGGCGAAGTAACCACGGCCTCGACCCGGTCCGGCAGCCGGTCCAGCGCGCCCAGGAACGGCACGCCCGCCGGCAGCGGCTCGGCCGGCGGCCGGTCGGAGCAGACCGACACGGTGGCACCGAGCTCCACCAGTGCCCGCACCGCCGACCGGCCGGCCAGCCCGGTGCCGCAGACCAGCACGGTGCGGCCGGTGAAACCGGTGGGACCGGCGAAACCGTCCGAACTCCTGGGGTCAGCCATCGCCGGTTATGCGTGCGAGATGAACTCGGCGTAGAACAAGCCCATTCCGAACGCCACCGCCATTCCGGCGACGATCCAGAACCGGACGATGGTGGTGTCCTCGTCCCACCCGCCGAGTTCGAAGTGGTGGTGGAACGGCGCCATCCGAAAGACCCGCTTGCCGGTGCCGGTCCGGATCCGGGTGTACTTGAACCAACCGGTCTGGATCACGCTGGACAGCGTCACCACCGCGAACAGGCCACCGAGCACCACCAGCAGCAGCTCGGTGCGGGACAGGATGGCCAGGCCGGCCATCAGTCCGCCGAGTGCCATCGAGCCGGTATCGCCCATGAAGATCTGGGCAGGCTTGGCGTTCCACCAGAGGAACCCGAAGCAGGCGCCCATCGCGGCCGCTGCCACCAGCGCCAGATCTTGCGGATCGCGCACCACGTAGCAGCCGCTGAGATGATGCCGGGCCTGGCAGACCCCGCGGAACTGGATGAAGGTCAGCAGCGTGTAAGCACCCATCACCATCGCCGCGCTGCCGGCCACCAGCCCGTCCAGACCGTCGGTCAGGTTCACCGCGTTGGTGGTGGCGGTGATGATCAGATAGGCCAGCAACAGGAACCCGATCAGGCCGACCGAGAGTTGGCTGATGTCGCGCACATAGGAGATGTGCTTGGACGCCGGGGTGAGCCCGACCCGGTTCCGAAACATCATCGCGCCGGCCCCGAACAGCAGTGCCACCACCAGCTGGCCGAGGAACTTTGCCCGTGCCCGCAAGCCCAAACTGCGCCGATGCCGCAGCTTGATGAAGTCGTCGAGAAAGCCGACCACCCCCGAGCCGAGCATCAGGAAGAGCAGCAGCAGGCCGGACGCGGTCGGCCCGGACGCATGCCGCAGTGAGCCGATCAGGTGCGCCGCGGTGTAGCCGACGATGGTGGCGCCCATGATCACCACGCCACCCATGGTCGGCGTGCCCCGCTTGACCAGATGTGACTGCGGACCGTCGTCGCGGATCTCCTGACCGAAGCCCTGCTGCCGGAAGTACCGCACCACCAGCGGCGTGCACAAGATGGACGACAGCAGCCCGAACAGCGCCGCGATCAGGATGGTCTTCATGAGGTGGCGATCCCGGCGCCGGTGTCCAACCCGTTCAACACGGCGGCCGCGACCAGTTCCATCCTGGCCGATCGGGAGCCCTTGACCAGCAGCACATCGCGGGGCCGTAACAGCTCGTGTAGTCGGCGCACGGCCGCGTCATTGTCCTCGACCCAGTCCGCGGTGCCGTCCCAGTCGCGGTCACCGACCGCGCCGTCGACGATCGGACGGGCCGGCGCACCGACCGCGACCAGGCACCGCACACCCAGCTCGGCGGCCAGCACGCCGACGTCCCGGTGCGCCTGGCCGGAACCGGCGCCCAACTCGGCCATCTCGCCGAGCACCGCCACCGCGCGCCGGTCCTGGGCCAGCACCGCGAGCGCGCGCAGCGCCGAGGCCATCGATTCCGGATTGGCGTTGTAGGCATCGTTGATCACGGTCACCCCGGCCGGGTGGTCGGTAACCTCCATCCGCCACCGCGAGCGCGGGGTGGCCTGCGACAGCGCGGCGGCCACCGAGTCCAGCGGCAGCCCGCAGCTCAGCGCCACCCCGGCCGCGGCCAGCGCATTGCTGACCTGATGTTCACCGCGCAGCTGCAGCCGCACCGGTGCTCCGGACACTATGGTGGTCATCTCGAAGCTGGCCCGTCCGGCCCGGTCCAACCGCACCTGCTCGGCGCGCACCACGGCGTGGCGGGCCAGCCCGAAGGTCAGCGTCCCGGCTTGGGTTCGGGAAGCCATCGCCAGTACCCGGGGATCATCGGCGTTGAGCACCGCCACCCCCTCGGCCGGCAATGCCTCGACCAGTTCGCCCTTGGCCTGCGCGATCACCTCGGACGAGCCGAATTCGCCGAGGTGGGCGCTGCCGACGTTCAACACCACCGCCACCGACGGCCGGGCGATCTCGGTCAGCTGCCGGATGTGGCCGAGGCCGCGGGCCGATGCCTCCAGCACCAGGTACTCGGTGTCCGCTCCGGCCAGCAACACCGTGTACGGAAAGCCCAATTCGTTGTTGAAGGACTCCGGCGGCGCCACCGTCGGTCCGGCGGTAGCGAGCACCTGCGCGATCAGGTCCTTGGTGGAGGTCTTGCCGGACGAGCCGGTGACCTCGATGATCCGGGCGGACAGCCGGCCGGCGACTTCGGTGGCCAGTGCGGTCAGCGCGGCGATCGGATCACCGACGACGATGGCGGGGGGACCGACCGGGCGGGTGGCGATCGCCGCGACCGCGCCGCGTTCGATAGCGGCCGACGCGTAGTCGTGGCCGTCCACCCGCTCGCCGGGAATGGCCAGGAACAGGTCACCCGGCTCGACCTTGCGACTGTCGAACTCGACCTTTCCGGTGATCATCTGCTCCGGCGCCAGGTCGACCAATCGGCCGCCGACAATGCCGGCGATCTCGCGAGCGCTGAGCGGGATCATCAGCCGATCACGTTCCGGTCCGGCGTGGAGCCGGCCGGGTTGCCGGTGAACCCTCGTGCGGACAGGGCCTCGCGCAGCACGGTGACATCATCGAACGGCAGCATAACGCCACCGACCTCCTGGCCCGTCTCATGGCCCTTGCCGGCGACCAGCACGGTATCGCCCGGTTCGGCAAGCTCAATCGCCTGCTCGATAGCCCGGCGGCGATCGCCCACCTCGAGGATCCGGGCCCGCCGGGCGGCCGGTAACTGCCGGGCGCCGGCGAGCATCGCGGCCCGGATCGCGGCCGGATCCTCGCTGCGCGGGTTGTCGTCGGTGACGATCAGCAGGTCCGCCGCACCGGCGGCCACCTGCCCCATCACCGGCCGCTTGGTCTGGTCCCGGTCTCCCCCGCAGCCCAGCACGATGATCAGCTTGCCGGTGGTCAGTGGCCGCAACCCGCGCAACGCGCCGGCCACCCCGGCCGGCTTGTGGCTGTAATCGACCACCGCCAGGAACGGCTGGTTGCATTCCACCCGCTCCATCCGGCCCGGCACCTGGGCGGTTGCCAACGCGCCGGCCACCGCCGCCACGTCCAGGCCGGCCTCGGCCAGCACCGCGCAGGCCAGCAGGGTGTTGGCCACGTTGTAGCGGCCGGGGATCCGGCAGCCGGCGGTGAACCGCTGTTCCGGGCCGTCGACCAGGAAGCGGATGGACCCGTCCGGTGCGGTGGTGATTCGTTCGGCGCGCCAATTCGCCGGTCGGCCCTCGGCCGAGACGGTAACGGTGTCCGGATGCACCAGCCGCCGTCCCCACTCGTCGTCGATCAGCACCACTTCGCGAGCCGACCGGCCGTCGAACAGCAGCGACTTGGCCTGGAAGTAGTCGTCCATGTCGGTGTGGAAATCCAGATGGTCCTGGGACAGGTTGGTGAACGCGCCGACCGCGAAATCGGTGCCATCCACCCGGCCCAGCCGCAGGGCGTGCGAGGACACCTCCATCGCCACGCTGCCGATGCCGCGCTCGGCCAGCACCGCCAGCAGCGCTTGCAGCTGCGGCGCCTCCGGGGTGGTGAACGGCGTCTTCAGGCTGTCCTGGCCGACGAAAATGCCGACCGTGCCGATCAGGCCGGACTCGACACCGGCCGCCCGCAGGCCGGCTCGGATCAGAAAGGTGGTGGTCGTCTTGCCGCTGGTGCCGGTGACGCCCAGCACCGATACCGCATCGGACGGGTTGCCGTAGACCCGAGCCGCCACTCGGCCGAGCACGGCCCGCGGGTCGGCCACCACCAGCAGGGCGACGCCGGGCGGATCGGCCAGCTGGCCGGCACCGGCCGGGTCGGTCAGCACCGCGACGGCCCCGGCCGCGACCGCGTCGGCGGCGAACCGGGCACCGTGCCCGGACCGGCCGGGCAGTGCGGCGAACAGATCCCCGGGACGGAGTAGCTGGGAGTTGCTGCTGATGCCGGTCACCGTGCCGGAACCGGCCGGGCGCAGCTCGGCGCCGGCGACCACGGCGAGTTCGGCCAGCGAACTCGGCACGATCCGGCTCGGCCGGAGGTCGCAGCCGGCAGCCTGGGACACTCCGTCAGCGGCCGCCACGGTTGACCACGGTACCGATCGACTCGGTCCGGCCACTGTCACCGCCGCCGTCTCAATTCAGCGTGAGCGGGACCGGCACCGACGCCGAGCCGGACGGCGGGATGCTTGCGGCCGATAGTTCGTAGGCGGCGATGTGATGGAACAGCGGGGCGGCCACGTCCCCACCTTCGAGTCCGTGCGCCGGGTTGTCGATCATGATCGAGACGACGAAGCGCGGATCGTCGGCCGGCGCCATCCCGGCGAAGGTGTCCCAGTACACCGAGTCGGAGTACTTGCCGGTCCTCGGATCCGGTTGCTGGGCGGTGCCGGTCTTGCCCGCGATCCGGTACCCGGCCACCGCCGCCCGGGTGCCGGTGCCACCCTTGAGCGTGACCGATTCGAGCATGGTCCGGACGGTCTGCGCGGTCGTCGCCGACATCACCCGGATGCCGGCCGGTTGCCCGGTCGGTTCGACCGATCCGTCCGGCTCGGTCACCGACTCGACCACCCGGGGCGGGATTCGCACCCCGTCGTTGGCCACCGTCTGATACATCGAAGCCAGCTGGAGCGAGGTCATCGCCACCCCCTGCCCGATCGGCAGGTTGGCGAAGGTGGAATCGGTCCAATCCGACAGCGCCGGCAACAGGCCCGCGCTCTCGCCGGGCAGTTCGATGCCGGTCTTCTGGCCGAGGCCGAACCGCTGCAGGTACGCATCGAAGGTCTGCTTGCCGACCCGCTGCGCGATCAGCAGGGTGCCGACATTGGACGACTCGGCCAGCACGCCGGTCGCGGTGAACTTCTGCACCGGGTGCCACCAGGCATCGTGCACCTCGATGCCGCCGGCTTCGATCGAGTCCGGGACGGAGAGCACGGTGCGCGGGGTGATCAAGCCCTTCTCCAGCGCGGCGGTCATGGTCACGATCTTGTTCGCCGAGCCCGGTTCGAACACCTGCTGCACGTTCGGGTTCATCGGACGGTTCGGCGAGATGGTGGACGGATCCTGGGGGTTGAACGAACCGTTGGAGGCCATCGCCAGGGTCTGCGCGGTGCGGGCGTCGAGCACGGTGACCTGGCCGCCGCGGGCACCGGACTGGCGCACTGCCTGGTCCAGGTAGCGCTGCACCACGTATTGCAGATCCTCATCGATGGTGAGCCGGACGGTGCCGCCGTCCACCGCTGCCCGGCGCTTGATCGGGCCGGCCGGGTTGATGTTGCCGACCGAGTCCTTCTGGTAGCTCACCGAACCGTCGGTTCCCCGCAGCACCGAGTCGTAGCTGTACTCGATGCCGGCCGCCCCGACGCCGTCGGATTGCACCAGGCCGACCACGTTGGAGCCGGTGGTCTGCGCCGGGTACAGCCGCTGGAGGGTGGCCTGGCTGAAGATGCCGGGCAGCGGCTTGCCGTTCAGCGTCAGCTCCTCGATCTGGGTGGCGACCGCCGGCGAGACCGCAGTGGCCAACAGCGCGTAGTGCGAGCTGGGGGTTAGCAGGTTGAGCACCGCGCCGACGCTCTTGCCGACCAGCGGCGCTAGCAGCGCGGCGTACTCCGCCCGGTCCTGCGGTTGCACCATGGTCGGGTCGGCGACGATGTCCTTGGCGTCGGCGGTGTAGGCCAGCGGCACGCCGTTTCGGTCCACGATCGACCCGCGCGCGGCATGCAGGGTGACGAACTCCCGCTTCTCGTCGGATGCGGCCAGCGCATAGCCACCGGCGTCCATGCCCTGCAACCAGACCAGGCGCCCCAGCACCACCGCCAGCAACAGCCCCACCAGCACCACGCCGGTCCACAGCCGGCGGATGGTCCGGCCCAGCCGCATAGCGCGGGTGTCGGTGCGGCGGCGGCGCCGCCGGGGGGCCGGCCGCCGGACGGCTTGGCCGGTCGGCCTGGGCTGCGTTCGTACCTGGCTGGTCGGCCTGGGCTGAGTTCGAACCTGACCGGTCGGCCGAGGCTGGGTCCGGGCCTGGCTCGTCGGCCTGGGCTGGGTCCGCCCCGGGCTCATCGGCCTGGGCTGCGTTCGTACCTGGCTCGTCGGCCTGGGCTGGGTCCGCCCCTGGCTCATCGGCCGAGGCTGGCTCGGTATCCGCCGGTCGGCCGGCGGCACCGGCCGGCGTACCGAACCGGGCGGCGGCTGCTGGGGCGGCCTGCTCATCAATGCCTTCCCGGCGCGCTCGAGGTCACGGTCGGTTTCGGTGACGGCCGGCCGGACGCACCGGTCGACGCGGTCCGGGTCACCGTCACGGTGACGACCACGCTTGGCCGGCTCGCGCTGGTGGATCGTCCGGGCGTGCTACTCGGCGACCGGTCCGGACCGGCGGCGGCGTGGCTCGGAGTGGGCGTGCTCGGCTGCGCCGGCAGCGAGGCCGGCGTCGGTGAGCCGAGCACGGTCACCGAGCCGTCGGCGTTGATCCGCAGGAAGGCCGGGTTCGGATTGGGCACCAGGCCCTGTGCCACCGCGGCGCTGGCCAGTGCGGCCGGCGCCTGCTTGGCGGCCAGGTCGCGAACCAACTGCTGCTCGACGTCGGAGGCGCTGGCGTTGCTGTCAGTGAGCGCTCGCTGGGTGAGCTCCTGGGCGGCCGATGCGGTGTTCAGCGCGAGCAGCGCACACAGCCCGGCCAGCAACATCCCGCCGAGCAGCACCGATAGCGGCAACCGGCGCAACTTCACCTGCTCCGGCCCGGCCGCGGTCGTCCGTCCGGTCATCGGGGGCATACCACTGTTCGTGCGAACGGTCATCGGCGAGCCCCAACGCAGCCGATCTTCATAGCCGAGCATCGCCATAGCGACCGAAAGCTATGAAGATCGCACCGGGGCTCCCCCAAGCCAGGGGTCAGTCCGCGAGTGGGCAGTTGGGCGTCGAGTGGGCAGTTGCAACTGCCCACTCGGGATGGAACCGCCCACTCGCGGGACAACCGATCGCGGGACAGCAGCTGGCTCATGCCGCCTCCCGGATCCGCTCGGCGGCCCTTAGCCGGACCGAGGCGGCCCGCGGGTTCACCCCGATCTCCTCGGCACCGGCCGGCTCGGCCCCCCGGCTCAACAACCGGATCTGCGGACCGGCCGTCGCGATCGGCACCGGCAAATCCGGCGGGGTGCGGTCACCGGCCAGCTCGGCGAAGCTGCGCTTGACGATGCGATCCTCCAGCGAGTGATAGGCCAGCACCACGATCCGGCCGCCGATGGCCAGCGCTTGCAAGGCCGCCGGGACGGCTGCGGCAACCGCGTCCAGCTCGGCGTTGACCTCGATGCGCAAGGCCTGAAAGGTGCGTTTGGCCGGATGGCCGCCGGTCCGCCGGGTGGCAGCCGGGATCGCGGCCCGGACCAGCTCGGCCAGCTCGCCGGTGGAACTGATCGGGTGTTCGGCCCGCCGCCGTCCGATCGCCTGCGCGACCCGCAGCGCGAACCGCTCCTCGCCGTAGTCGCGCAGCACTCGAGCCAGCTGTGGCACCGGATAGCTGTTGACCACCTGCTCAGCGGTGAGGGTGTCCTCAGCGTTCATCCGCATGTCCAGCGGCGCGTCGTGGGCATAGGAGAAGCCCCGTTCGGTCAGGTCGAGTTGCATGGAGGAAACCCCCAGGTCGAACAGCGCGGCCTGGATCCGGTCGATCTGCCGGCTGGCCAGGATCTGGGGCAGCTCGTCGTAGACGGCATGTACCAACTCGATCCGGTCGGCGAACGGCGCTAGCCGCCGGGCGCTGCTGTCCAGCGCCTGCCGATCCCGGTCCAGGCCGATCAACCGAAGGTTCGGGTGCGCTTGTAGCAGCGCCTCGCTGTGACCGCCGAGGCCGAGGGTGGCATCGACCAACACCGCGCCGGCCTGGCTCACCGCCGGGCCGAGCAGTTCCAGCACCCGAGCCAGCAGCACCGGCACGTGGCCGGCCTGCTGGTCGGGCACGGACTCGGCGCCGTCCGGTGGCTGCATGCGGTACTCCTGAACTGCTGAGCGTCACTGGGTGTCGGGTGTGGACTGGTTGCCTACCGATAGGGCCGCGGCGCTGCGGCAGTGCTGCTATACGGCCGTGCTGCTCGGCCGTGCCGGTGGGTCCCCGCCCGCCTGTCAGGCCATCGGTGCCTGGCGCCGGGGAAGTGCGTCAGGAAGTCGGTGGCAGCTGGCGGGTGGAGGCCGACCGGCACGATCTCGCGCGGAAACCGGCGACCGGGCGGACAGCAATGGCTCAAAGCAGGCCTGGCAGTACCTCCTCGGCGTCGGCGAAGGATTGCTCGGTGCCCTGGAGGTAGTTCTGCCAGGCGGCCGCGTCCCAGACCTCGACCCGGCTGTTCGCCCCGATCACCACGCAGTCCTTGGACAGTCCGGCGTATTCGCGCAACTGGGCCGGCACGGTGATCCGGCCCTGGCCGTCGGGCACCTCGTGCGACGCGCTGGCGAAGAAGACCCGGCTGTAGTCGCGCACGCTGCGCTGGGTGACCGGAGCGGTCCGCAGCAGTTCGGTGATCCGGCTGAACTCGGCCATCGGAAAGGCGAACAGGCAGCGCTCCTGACCTTTGGTAATCACCAGACCGCCTTCCAGGTCGCTGCGGAACTTGGCGGGCAAGGCCAGCCGTCCCTTGTCGTCCAGCCGAGGGGTGTACGTGCCGAGGAACACGTCCACCCCCGATCGCCCATGGATCGTTACTTCACACGATCCCCACTGTCCCCCACCATACCCCACGATGCACCACCGTCAATCCAAAACGCCTGATCGAAGGCAGCTTCTTAACCACGCCGGCCCAGGAAATCCGGGCTTACGGCGAGTGGGGAGGGACGGCTGCCGGCTGATAAACCCGGCCTGGTGATTGATAACGGCGAAGCGCAGGGTGAGAACGATTCGGCAGCAACTACGCTCGAAGCATTCCGCAGTCAGGTAGAACGGTCCCAGGCTCGATCATCGGCAATTCTGACAGCGGTCACAGGCTCGACGCTGCCTTACCCTGGCCGCAGGAACGATAGGACGGACTCACCCAGTGACACACGTACATCCGACGGCCGCAGCGGCCCAGTCGAGTTCGATGTTGCAGTCGCCGACGGCCGTGCCGAACGGGCTGTCCCACCACGGCAGCCACAGTGCCGGGACGGCGCCATCGCTGCCGATCGAGAACGTAGGACCTGACGCCCAGCGCATCATCACGAACATCGAGAAGGTAATCGCCGGCAAGTACGAGGTCATCCGGCTGGGGGTCACCGTGCTGCTCGCCGAAGGCCACCTGCTGATCGAGGACGTACCGGGGGTCGGCAAGACCACCTTCGCCAAGGCGCTGGCTCGGTCCATCGACTGCTCGGTACGCCGCCTTCAGTTCACCCCGGACCTGCTGCCCAGTGACGTGACCGGGGTCAGCATCTACAACGCCGAGTCCACCGACTTCGAGTTCAAGCCCGGGCCGGTGTTCGCCAACATCGTGCTGGGCGACGAGATCAACCGAGCCTCGCCCAAAACGCAGGCGGCGCTGCTGGAGTGCATGGCCGAGCGCCAGGTCACCGTCGACGGCACCCGCTACGAACTTCAGTCGCCGTTCCTGGTGCTGGCCACCCAGAACCCGGTCGAGATGGAGGGCACTTACGCCCTGCCAGAGGCCCAGCGGGACCGATTCACCGCCAAGATTTCCCTCGGCTACCCGGATCGGGCCGCCGAGATCGCGATGTTGAGCGATCAGACCACCGCCATCGACCCGCTCACCGTGCTGGAGGCGGTGTCGGACGCCGCCCACATCAGGGCGCTGATCGACACGGTCCGCACGGTGCACGTCGCGGATGCGGTGAAGGACTACGTGGTGACCCTGGCCGAGGCCAGCCGGAACCACTCCGAAATCCGGCTAGGCGCATCACCGCGCGCATCGCTGCACCTGCTGCGCACCGCCAAGGCTGCCGCGGCGATGGCCGGCCGGGACTTCGTGCTGCCCGACGACGTGCAGCAGCTGGCGGTGGCCGTGCTGGCGCACCGGATCATTCCGGCACCGGCGGCGACGGTCGCCGGCCGCGCACCGGAGGAACTGTTGGCCGAGATCGTGGCCCGAGTGCCGGTCCCGGCGGCGAGTCAGCGAGCCTGAAGGACCGCCCGATGCGCCCTGCCATCGACAAGCCGCGTCGCGGGCTGGCCCGGTTGCACCGGTCCACCTCGACGCAGTCACCGGCGCCCGCCGGCCGGCAGATCGCGGTATCGGCGATCGGCACCCGCAAGGTGGCGCTGTCCACCCGCGGCCGGACCTTCATCGCGGTAGGCGTGTTGTCGCTGATCACCGGCCTGCTGCTCGGCGTGGTCGACCTGCAACGGGTCGGCGTGCTGCTGCTGGTGCTGCCGATCCCAGCCTGGATGGCCGTGCGCCAGTCCAGGTCCGGGCTGCGGGTCGGTCATGCGGTCAGCCCGTCCCGGATCGTGGTCGGTGAGCGCGCCGAGGTGCGGCTGGTGCTGGGCAACCCGCAGGCGTTCGGCACCGGTCCGCTGCGGATCACCGAGGCGGTACCGGGCGGCCGGCCATTGCGGTTCAGCGTCGCCGGGGTGCGTGGCCGGCAGCGCCGGACGGTGGCTTACCCGCTGCCGTCACTGCGCCGGGGTCGGTACCTGGTCGGCCCGACCACGGTGATCGCCAGCGACCCGTTCGGCCTGGTCACCGCGGACACCCGCTCGACCGACACCGCGGTGCTGGTCGTCCAGCCGAAGACGGTGCCGCTGGCGCCACTGAGCCTGCCGCTGGCCTGGCGGGACGGCGCGGCGACCCTGAGCCACTCGGTCGGCGTCGGGGGCTCGGACGACGCGTCGGTCCGTGAATTCCGGGACGGCGACGACCTGCGCAAGATTCACTGGCGCAGCACGGCCAAGTCCGGCACCTTGATGGTCCGGCAGGAGGAGCGGCCCTGGCACGGCGAGTCGCTGATCCTGCTGGATACCCGAGCCACCGCCTTCCCGAGCCTGCCCGGCGCCGACGAGTCGCCGGCGTTCGAGTGGGCGATCACGGCGGCGGCCAGCATCGGCTGCCACCTGACCAGCCGCGGTCGGCGGGTCACCGTGGTGACCGGATCGGGCCAGGTCGCCCATGACGAGAGCACGTCGATCCTGGATCTGCTGGCCGACACCGAATCCGCGCTGCGCACCGACCTCACGCCGCTGGCGTCGGCGCTGCACAACCTCGGCCGGGACGCCACGGTCTTCGCGATCCTCGGCGCGGCCCCGCACGCCCCGGTCACCGAACTGCTCGACCGGCCACGGTTACCCGGCTCGTCGGTGGCATTGCTGCTTCGTCCGTGGACCTGGATCGGCCCGGCGCAGGACCTGATCCGCCAGGAGGCCTGGCAGGCGACCGCCGACTCGTTGCGGGCGGCCGGCTGGCGGGTGGTGTCGGCTGAGCAGGGCGTGGACCTGGCCGAGCTGTGGCCCAGGATGCTGTCGGTGCGGGCGGTGGCGAAGCGATGACCAGCACCCAAACCAGGCCGGAAACCGCGCCCGATCGCAAGGATCAGAGCCCGCCGGCCCGGACCGCTGACCAGAACCGGACCGGGCCCAACCCGATCGGCCGGCTGTCCGGTGGGGACACCGTGCTGGTGGCGACGACCGCCACCGTGGCCGGCGGCATGCTGCTGACCACGTTGCCGCTGTCCTCGATCTTCACCGACTGGGGCTGGCTCAACGTCAGCATCGGCTGCGGCCTGCCGTACCTGGTGATCGTGGCGGCCCTGCGCTACCTCGGCCCGGCCCGCTGGTGGCACAGCGTGCTCGGCCTGATCGCCAGCCTGCTCACCCTGCTGTGGGTGTTCGTGCCCCAGCACCTGTGGTACGGAATCGTGCCGACGCCGGGTGCCGGGCGCGACATCGGCGCGCTGATCCGGCAGGCCCGCGACGCCATGCAGGCCGAGCACGCGCCGGTGCACACCACCGCCGGGCTGCGACTGCTGGTGGCGGCAGCCTTGGTCGGCCTGCTGTGCCTTACCGACGTACTCGGTGTAATGCTGCGGCGACCGCTGCTGGCGGCCGCACCGCTGCTCGAAGTGCTGGCGGTGGCCTCGGCGACATCGGGCAGGTCGGCCAACCCGTTCTGGTTCGCCGCGGCCGCGGTCGGCTTCCTGCTGATCCTGCTGGCCGGCACCCGACTACAGGACCGGACCTGGGGGCCATCGGTGGACGGCTCGGCCGGCCGGCTCGGTGGCGGCCGCCGGATGGCGGTGACCGGAATCATCGCGGCGCTGATCGTTCCGTTGCTGCTGCCGTCGGTGCCGAGCAACCTGCTGGCCCGGGCCACCCACCACAACGGCATCGGCGGCGGAAACGGCAGCGGCAGCGGCCAGGTGGTGCTGAACGGCCTGGCTTCGCTGCGCGGATCGCTGCAGCGGCCGAACGCGATCAGCCTGTTCCAGGTTCAGGTCAACGTGGGCGACGAGCCGTTCTACATTCGCCAGATCGTGGACGACGAGTTCACTAGCAATGGCTGGCGTCCGTCGGGCAACAAGTTCACCCAGCCGTCGAACATCCCGCTGGCCGCCGGCCAGTACCCGTCGGATCCGAGTCCGGCCGACTTCACGCCCGGCCGAGCTTTCGACATCCACGCGACGTTCCGGGTCCTGGCATTGGGTGGCGACACGCTGCCGATCCTGTCCGACCCGACGCGGGTGGCCAACGTGCTGCCCGGTACCTGGAACAGCCACACGGCCAGCGTGCTGGGAGTGTCGCTGAAGAAGAACATGAGCTACACCGAGGATCTCAAGCAACCGGCGCCGACGGTGGCCCAGTTGCGTGCCGCACCGGCCTGGCAGAGCGACGACAAGAACCTGAACAATCAGTTCCTGCTACTGCCCAGCAACCTGCCGGCCTCGGTCAGCCAGCTGGCCGCCCAGATCACCGATGGGCAGACCAGCCCGTACGACAAGGCGTTGTCCATCTCGCAGTACTTCACCGATCAGAAGAACGGCTTCAGCTACTCGCTCAACGTGCCCCCCGACGACGGCAACGGCGCGCTGGTCAGCTTCCTCGACCAGAAGCAGGGCTTCTGCCAGCAGTACGCCGCGGCCGCGGCGGTGCTGATGCGCGCAGTCGGGCTGCCGACCCGGGTGGTCATCGGCTACACGCACAAGGCGCCGGACTCCAACGGCTCGTTCACCGTCACCACCTCGGACGCGCACTCCTGGGTCGAGGTGTTCTTCTCCGACATCGGTTGGATCCCGTTCGACCCGACCCCGTTCACCGCCACCGATTCACTGCGGTCGGTGGCGCTGCCTTGGGCACCGCATCCGGCCCCGTCCGACCAGACAACCGCTGAGCCGACCGCCAACAAGGGTCCGTCCGCCCTGGCGCCGGGCTCGTCGAGCAGCGCGCTCGGCAGCGGCGCGGGCGGCAACGGGCAGCTCGTCCCGACCATCGTCTGGCAGGTCGGGCTCGGCCTGTTGGCCCTGCTGCTGGTACTCGCAGCGGTGCTGCTCGGCCCGCGCGCGCTGCGCCGACGGCAACGGCGACGGCGGCTGGATCGGGCTCGTACCACCGGCAACCCCGAACCACTGTGGTTGGAGCTGGCCGCCAGCGCCACCGACCGCAACGCGCTCTGGCCGAACACCATGACCGTCGGTCAGGTCGCCGGTTGGTTGGGACGGCACGGGGTCGACGAGACCGGCCGGGCGGCGGTGGCCACGGTGGCCGACACGGTCGCCCGGGACCGGTTCAGCGCGCACCCGGTCAACCAGTTGCCGCCGGGGTCGGTGACGGCGCTGGATCACGCGCTGACCCGGTGGGCGCGGCGTACCGATCGCCGGCTGAGCCTGGTACAGCGTTGGCTGCCCCGGTCGCTGCTGAACCGGCAGCCGCACTGGCACCGCTGAGCCACCCACCGAACGCCAGCAGGCTCGCCCCGGAGCGGGACGAGCCTGGTTCTTACCCAGCGATGGATCGAGTCGGCAGCCCAGCAGCCGCCGGAATCGACCTCAGGATTCGTCGAAGCGGCGACGCATCCGATCTTCCATCTTGGTCCGTAGGTTGGCCGACCGGTTGGACGTCGGCTGGGCACTCAGCGACGCGGCGGTGCTCTGCCGGGGGCCGCGCAGTGCGCTGGCGGCCGCCACGCAGGACCCGACGATCATCACGAAGCCCAGCACGCCCACCAGGATGAGATTCCTGGTCAGGCCAACCAGTACGACAGCCAAGCCCAGCAGGACGCCGAGTACTGACATCGCCAGGATGAGTCGGACCCGATTGCGAGGACGCGCGGAACGTACCGACGAGGCGAATTTGGGATCCTCGGCATACAGGGCTTGTTCAATTTGGTCGAGTAGCCGTTGTTCATGCTCGGAGAGCGGCATCATGCCCTCCAATCCCTGTCAGGTGACCCATTGCCCAAGCCTGTTCGTTGGTCGAAAATACCGCGTGCGACCGGTCACGGACACACCCTTGAGCATACGAGCCCAAATTTGAGTTCGAAAGTTATGCGCCACGATTGCTCTCCGGTTTCCGACGATTCGTTATCTCATCGGATGTGCCGCGGTTTGGCCACTCCGGCCGAGCCCGATTGAACCCACCTTGTACACGCGATTCGCCGGCTTTGAGCAGTGATGCCGGCCTGACCACCGATTCGCCGAACCGGGCCGTCAGCGCGTCCACCGCCCGGTCGGCGGCAGACATCGGACGCTCGGTGGCATCGCTGAGGTCGAAGGCGAGCTGGGTGGCCTCGTCGGCCGGCCGCAGGTTCTCCACCTTGACCCCGACCAGCCGGATCCGGGGCCGGTCGAGCGCCATGGCCCGGTACAGCGCGAGGGCCTCGGCATAGATCACCGAGCTGGCGTCGGTCGGCTCGGCGAGCGTGTGAACCCGGGTGACGGTCGTGAAATCGGCGAACCGGATCTTGATGCCGACCGTCCGGGCCACCCGACCCGCGGCCCGCAGCCGCTCGCCGACCTCGCCCGCGCCGCGCAACAGCTCCCGAGCCACCTCGGCCTCGGTGAGCAGGTCGTGCACCACGGTCCGGTCGGTGGAGATGGATTTCTCGGCCGGACGGGCGGTGACCGCGCGCTCGTCCTGGCCGTTGGCCAGCCGGAACAAGTGCTCGGCGGTCGCCGTCCCGACGGCTCGCCGCAGCGTGTCGATCGGGGTGCCGGCAAGGTCGCCGACCGTTCGAATGCCGAGCCGGTGCAGGGTGGCTGCCGTCCGCTCCCCCACCCCCCATAGCGCGTTGACCGGCAACGGCCATAAGAAGTCGAGCAATCCGGCAGCACTGACCACCCGCAGCCCGTTCGGCTTGCAGCTGCCGGAGGCCAGCTTCGCGATCGACTTGGTGGTCGCGATACCCACCGAGCAGGTGAGCTCCAGCTCGCCGAAGACCCGGCCGCGGATCGCCCGGGCAATCTCGGCCGGCCGACCGAACAGCCCGGTGGCACCGGACACATCCAGGAACGCTTCGTCCAGCGACAACGGTTCGACGTGCGGGGTGAAGTCGTTGAGGATCGCCATCACCGCGTCCGAGGCGACCCGGTAGGACTCCCGATCGGGCTCGATGACCACCAGCTGTGGACACAACCGCAGCGCGGTTGCCATCGACATCGCGCTGCGCACCCCGAACACCCGGGCCGGGTAAGAGGCGGCCGCGACCACTCCCCGGCCGCCGGTGCCACCGACCACCACCGGCAGGCCACGCAGTTCGGGCCGGGCCCGGATTTCGACGCTGGCGAAGAAGGCGTCCATGTCGACATGCAGCAGGTGGCAACCGGTGTCGTCACCGTCGATCTCGCCGGAGGACCGGGGCAGATCCGCGCTTCGTCCCATCGCTACCGGCGCTAACCCGAGCCGCCACCGCGGCAAGCGATCAGGTGCAGCCGGGACGCGATGTCGCGATACGGCGAGACGCCGGCGGCAGCCTGTTCCAGCTCGGCAAGTTGGGGCTGTACCCCGGGCCGTTCGAGCACCGCACCCGCGACGAACTCACCGAACACCCCGATGCCCTCGACGGATCGGACGGTCAACCCGGCCTGCACGCAGTGCTCGACCATCGCCGGCAGCGACCCGGCCCCGGCCGCCGTCCGCCGGAAACAGTCGAGCGCGCTGCCGACGTCCCCGGCCAACAACCGGCCGAGCACCGCGGCGACCGGGTTGGCCACCAGCAGGCTGGCCACCGCCCCCGGCTTGAGCACGCCGGCGAGTTGGCGCATCGCCAGCGCCCGATCGGGCACGCTCTCCAACAGGCCGTGCGCCAGCACCAGGTCGTAGCTGCCGGCCGGCACCAGCTCGGATAGCGCCTCGACCTCGCCCTGCACGGCACGCACCCGATCGGACACCCCGGCCTCGGCAGCCCGTCGCAACAGGGTGGCCAGCGCGTCGATGCTGATGTCGACGACGGTCACCTCGGCACCGGCAGCGGCCAGCGGCACCGCCAAGCTGCCTGAGCCGCCGCCGCAGTCGAGCACCGTGGCGGCGACCGCACCGGACGGCCGGACCGCCAACTCCCGCAACCGCTGCCACAACAACGGCGCGATGCCGGCCGGCGTCCGCGGTTGGCCGAACTCCTCTGAACCGGCCCGATCATGCGCTTCGGTCCTCACACCTGCTGACAGTAGTGCCGCAGCTCCGCTCAACTGGCGATACCCAGCGGCAGCACGCCGGCCATTCGCTCGATGATCGCGATGAATTCGCCGGCCGCCCGGAGCAGGTCGTCGGCCTCTCGCTCGCTGACCACGCTGGACGAGCCGGCTTCGATCGCTGCCCGCCGGCCGGCGCTGTCGGCGAAGAAGGCGCACCACTCGGACAGTTCCGGAGCTACCCGGTCCAGCAGCACCCACGCGCTGGTCGGCTTGCGCCGTACCGAGACGGCCGGCCGGGCCCGCAGCGCGAGCATCGAGGCGGCCGCCCGCAGGGCAGCCAGGTGCGCGGTGCGGTACTTCTCGGCCGGTTGCCGCTCCATGACGGCCTCGGCCCACGTGGTCTTGGCCTGGGAGAGCAGCGACACCACACTGGTTGGAATCGGACCCGTCATTGTGTGCTCCGCTTCAATCGAACGTACGTTCGAACAATAGCACGGAACCCGGTGCTGTCCAGGAAACTGCCGGGGCGCGTCAGCCTCAGTTCGCCCCCAGCGCCGCCACCGCGCCGATCACCACAACGGCCGGTGCGGCCAGGCCGGCCTCGGCCACCCGACAGGCCAACTCACCGAGCGGCGCCCGCAACACCCGCTGCTCGGGCAGCGTCGCGGATTGGATCACCGCCGCCGGGGTGTCGGCCGGCCGGCCGTGCCGGATCAGCTCAGCGGTGATGTCGGCCAGGTTGTTCATGCCCATCAGCACCACCAGGGTGGCTGGGCCGACCGCGAGCTCGGCCCAATTCCAGCCGGCCTCGACTCGGCCCGGATCTCGGTGGCCGGACATCACCGCAAAATCGGCGGCTACGCCTCGGTGGGTCAGTGCGATGCCGGCGGCGGCCGGCGCCGCCACCGCCGAGGTAATCCCGGGCACCACCTGCACCGGCACCCCGGCGGCCAGGCAGGCGGCGACCTCCTCGGCGCCCCGGCCGAATACGAACGGATCGCCGCCCTTGAGCCGAACCACCCGCTTGCCGGCCAGTGCCCGATCAACAATCACGGCGTTGATCTCGTCCTGGCTGAGGTTGTGCCGGTGCGCCGCCTTGCCGCAGTCGATGACCTCGACCTCGGCCGGCAGGTCTTGCAGCAAAGTCCGTGGGGCCAGCCGGTCGGTAACCACCACGTCGGCCTCGAACAGCAGCCGCCGGCCGCGGACCGTGATCAGCTCCGGGTCGCCGGGACCGCCGCCGACCAGCGCCACGCTCCCCTGAGTCGGCCGCACCGGTCGGCTCGGCAGTGCCCCGGTATCCAGCGCGAGCGCGATCAGATCGCGCAATTCGGCGGCCCGGCGCGGATCGTCCCCGGCGTTCACGGCCACGCTGAGTTCGCCGCTGCGGGCCACCGCGGGCATCCGGGCGCTGCCGCCGGTCGCCAGATCGGCCCGTACGCAGAACACCCGGAGGGTGGCCGCATCGTCGGCGACCCGGCCGTTCACCGCCGGATCGTCGGTGGCCGCGACCACGAACCAGGCGTCGGCCAGATCACCGGCTCGGTACCGCCGCCGCCGAACGGTGACGCCCGCCAGCGACTCCAGCTCAGGGTCGACCGCCGAAGCGATCACCAGTACCTCGGCGCCGGCCTGTGCCAGCAGCCGAGCCCGCCGGCTGCCGACTCGTCCGGCACCCACCACCACGACCCGCCGGCCGACCAGGTCGAGCAGGGCCGGCAGGCCGGGCACGGTCAGCGGATCATCCCGGCCGCGACCGTCGCACCGCTGGACTCGTCCACCAGCAGGAACGAGCCGGTGGATCGGCTCAGCAGGTACGGATCGGCGGCCACCGGCTCGGCCAGCCGGATCCGGACCTCGCCGATGTCGTTGAGGTTCAGCTCGTCGGTGGCGATCTGCTCCATGCTCGTCACGTCCAGCCGGGACTGCACGCTGTCGATGACCGCCCGCACGTCCCGGGTGGTGTGCCGCAGCTGGTAGCGGCCACCGGCTCGCAGTGAAGTGTCGGTCAGCCAGCACACGGTGGTCGACAGCTGCCGATCGACGAGCGGCAGCGGCTGCTCGTCCACCACGATCAAGTCGCCGCGGGTGATGTCCAACTCGTCGGCCAGCCGGACCGTCACCGACCTGCCGGTCGACGCATTCAGCAGCTCGCCGTCGGCAGTGTCGATCGCCTCGACCGTCGACACCGCCCCCAACGGCAGCACCCGCACCCGATCGCCCTTACGCAGCACGCCGGCCTCGATCCGTCCGGCGTAGCCGCGGTAATCCGGAAACTCCGGGGTGCGCGGCCGGATCACCATCTGCACCGGCAACCGAGCCGGCAGTCCGGCGTTCGCCGCCGGCACCACCGCTTCCAAGAACTCCAGCAGCGGCACCCCGCCGTACCAGGGCATCTCCGCCGAGCCTTCGACCACGTTGTCGCCGGACAGCGCCGCCATCGGGATGGGGGTGAAGTGGTCCACCTTGAGCTTGCTTGCCGCGACGGCGAAGTCGGCCACGATCGAGTCGAACACCGACTCGGAGAAGTCCATCAGGTCCATCTTGTTCACCGCGAGCACGATCTCCGACACCCGCAGCAGGGACGTGACTGCCAGGTGTCGCAGGGTCTGCTCCACCACCCCGTTGCGGGCGTCCACCAGGATGACCGCTACGTCGGCGGTCGAGGCACCGGTCACCGTGTTGCGGGTGTACTGCACGTGACCCGGGGTGTCGGCCAGGATGAAGGTGCGTCGGCCGGTGGCGAAGTACCGGTACGCGACGTCGATGGTGATGCCCTGTTCGCGCTCGGCGCGCAAGCCGTCCACCAGTAGCGCCAGGTCGGCACCCTGATAGCCGCGCCGCATCGAGGCGTCCTGCACCGCCGTCAATTGGTCGGCCAGCACCGCCTTGGCATCGTGCAACAACCTGCCCACCAAGGTGGACTTGCCGTCGTCGACGGAGCCGGCGGTCACTACCCGCAGCAGACCACCCGGCATCAGCTGTACTTCCTGTTCTTCGCGCGAGCGCTCATCAGCTGTACTTCCTGTTCTTCGCGCGAGCGCTCATCAGAAGTACCCCTGGCGCTTGCGGTCTTCCATGGCGGCCTCGCTGGTCCGGTCGTCGGCCCGGGTGGCACCGCGCTCGGAGATGGTGCTGGCGGCCGTCTCGGCCACAATGGCGGACACGTCGGCGGCCTGCGAACGCACCGCACCGGTGCAGGTGGCATCGCCCACCGTGCGATAGCGCACCGACTCAATCACCGGCGTTTCGCCTTCTCGTGGCTGGGTAAACTCGGTCACCGCGAGCAGCATGCCGTCCCGTTCGAAGACCGGCCGCCGGTGCGCGTAGTAGATGCTGGGTACCTCGATGCCCTCGTGCTGGATGTAGGACCACACGTCGAGTTCGGTCCAGTTCGACAGCGGAAAGACCCGGACGTGCTCGCCGCGCCGGTGCCGGCCGTTGTACAGATCCCACAGTTCCGGACGCTGATTGCGCGGATCCCACTGGCCGAAATCATCGCGGACGGAGAACACCCGCTCCTTGGCCCGGGCCTTCTCCTCATCCCGGCGAGCACCACCGAGCACCGCGTCGAACCGGTTCTCGGCAATGGCATCGAGCAACGGAACGGTCTGCAACGGATTGCGGATGCCGCCGGGTGCCTCGGTGACCCGGCCGGCGTCGATGGCCGCCTGGACGCTGGCCACCACCAACTGGACCCCGGTCTCGGCCACCCGCCGATCGCGGTAGGCGATCACCTCGCTGAAATTGTGCCCGGTGTCCACGTGCATCAGCGGGAACGGCAGCCGGGTCGGCCAGAACGCCTTCATCGCCAGGTGCAACATCACGATCGAGTCCTTGCCACCGGAGAACAACAGCACCGGACGCTCGAACTGCCCGAACACCTCGCGAATGATGTGGATCGACTCGTCCTCGAGGTCGGTCAACCAGGCCCGCTCCCCCGGGCCGGCGGACAGCACCGCGGTCATAGCAGGTTCTCCTTCTCCAGCAATGCCATCAGCTCGTCCACCGCGTCGTCCACCGAACGGTTCGCGGTATCGATGGCCAGTTCCGGCGCCACCGGCGCCTCGTACTCGCCGTCGATGCCGGTGAGGTTGGTCAGCGCGCCATTGCGCTGCCTGGCATACAGCCCTTTGACGTCGCGTTCGGCGCACACCTGCACCGGGGTTGCGACGTGTACCTCGACGAACTGGGTGCCGAGGGCCTCGTGCTCGGCGCGCACCCCGGCGCGGGCCTGGGCGAACGGCGACACCACCGAGGCCAGCACCAGCACACCGTGCCGGGCCAACCGGGCGGCGACCCAGCCGATCCGGGCCACGTTGGCGTCCCGGTCGGCCCGGGAGTAGCCGAGTTCCGGCGAGAGCACCGGTCGCACCAGGTCGCCGTCGAGGATCTCGACCGGATAGCCGTCGGCGGCCAGTCGAGCGGCCAGTGCGGTGGCCAGGGTTGTCTTGCCGGCGCTGGGCAGGCCGGTGAACCATACGGTGGCGCCCACCGTCCTGCGTTGGGTCTGAGCCGTCATTCGGCGATGTCCTGAGAGTCAAGGGCGGAGCCGCGAGCCGGTCATCGCAAGCTCGCGACGGCGGCCACCTCGGCTGGGGACTTGGGTTTCGCCGTTCGCTCGAGGCATGGAACGAACGACGTCAGGACACTTGACACGCCGCGCTCACTACGCGCTGCAGATCCACGTGCAGGCGAGCGACCAGCGGTGCGGCGGACATAGCAGCCAGTGTGTCATATCCGGCGGCGCTTACCAACGCACAATTACCCTCAACCTGGTACAGCCGCGACAAGCCGCAGCAGTCGGCCTCGACTTAGCACCGGACCAACGGGGCCAGATCAGCCTCGTTGCGTGCATCCAGCGCCGGCAGGCGGCAGGATTCGCGGCATGTCCTACACCCCGCGGTATGCGCCCCGGTCGGTGATCGGTCGCCGGACCGGGCTGGCGGCAATCCTGCTATTGGCCGTGCTGGCGCTCACCGGCTGCCTGAACGTGCAGCTGAACGCCACCGTGCACAGCGACAACACCGTGTCCGGCACCGCTCGGGTCGGAATCGCCAAGAGCCTGGCGGCGCTCAGCGGCATCAGCAATAGCGAATTGCTGAACCAACTGAAGACGCAGCAGGCCTGCGACTTCGGCGGCAAGTCCAGCACCAGCAAAAGCTACGATGACGGCACCTACGTGGGGGTGGACTGCACCTTCTCGGGGGTCACGCTGGCTGAGTTCAACTCCGGCGAGGACGGTCCGCGGCTGGCCCGGGTCGGCGACAGCTTCGAGCTGAGTGGGCATCTCAACCTGCTGGACGCGCTGGACACCGGCGGGCTGCTGCCGTCGTCCTCGTCGACGCCGACCGCGCTGCCGACCGATCTTGGCAGCCTCTTCCCGTCGGGGTTCCCGACCGATCTGGGCAGCCTGTTGCCGTCCGATTTCCCGACCGATCTCGGCAGCCTCTTCCCGTCGGGGTTCCCGACCGACCTGAACAGCCTGCTGCCATCCGGCCTGCCGACCGACCTGAGCAGCCTGCTGCCGTCCGGCCTGCCGACCGATCTGGGCAGCCTGCTGCCGTCCGGCCTGCCGAACGGATTCGATCCGTCCAGCCTGCTCCGTACCGCCAAGGTGTCATTCGCCTTCACCTTCCCCGGCAAGGTCCATTCCAGCACCGGCAAGGTGCACGGTCACACGGTGACGTTCACGCCGGACGCCGCCGGCAATATCGACTTCCAGACCCGGGCGGATGCCACCGGGCCGTCCGGCCTGGCCGCGGTGAGCTCGCCGGCGAAGATCGGGCTGAGCCTGGTGGTGTTGGCCCTGATCGTGCTGGCACTGGCGCTGCTACTGGTCCGGCGCCGGCGGTCCCGGCCGATGGCGGTTGCCGGCCAGCCCGCCGGTTACCCGGCCGCTGGTTACCCGGCCGCCGGCTACCAGCAGGGTTATCCGGGGCAGCCGCCGTACCCACCGGAGTCGCAGTATCCGGGGCAGCCGCAGTACCCGGCCCAGCCGGGCTATCCGGCTCAACCGCAGTACCCGGCTCAGCCGGCGTACCCGCCCCAGCCGGGCTATCCGGCTCAACCGCAGTACCCGGCCCCACCGCAGCCGTACACCGGCCCGCCGCCGCAGGTGTACCCGCCGCCCGTGCAACCGCCGCCGCAGCAGCAACCACCTCCGCCGTCGGATGTGCAACCATGAATGGGTGCGTCCGGCCCGACCGCTGCTAACCACGCGTCGTCACATCGACCTCGTGCGGGTGGCCGGCGCGAACTGTTGAGCCCTTTCACTGATCTGCCCAGCAAAAAAGGCAATCTTGGAAGGGATCACCGCGCATGGCTGCGGGCAAAGCACCAACGAGAGGGCAGGGCCAGTGGGCCCTGGGCTACCGCGAGCCGCTCAACCCCAACGAGCGAAGCAAGCGGGACAACGACGGGCTGCTGGTCAAGCAGCGAATCATCGACATCTACTCCAAGACCGGCTTCGACGGGATAGATCCCGGCGACCTGCGCGGCCGGTTCCGCTGGTACGGCCTGTACACCCAGCGGGCCGAGGGCATTCCGGGCGGCAAGACCGCGATCCTGGAACCGGAGCAGTTGGACGCCGAGTACTTCATGCTGCGAATCCGGATCGACGGCGGCGCGCTGAACGTCGCACAGTTGCGGGTCATCGGTGAGATCGCCAGCACCTACGGCCGGGATCTGGCCGACATCACCGACCGGCAGAACATCCAGCTGCACTGGATCCGGATCGAGGACGTGCCGACGATCTGGCAGCAACTCGACGCCGTCGGGCTGAGCACCACCGAGGCTTGCGGCGACACCCCGCGGGTGATGCTCAGCTGCCCGCTGGAGGGGGTGGCCGCCGACTCGGTGGTCGACGCCGGACCGGCCCTTCGCCAGGTTATCGAGCAACACCTGGGCGACCCGGCGTTCTCCAACCTGCCGCGCAAGTTCAAGACCTCGATCTCCGGCTGCGCCCAACACTGTGTCAACCACGAAATCAACGACGTCGCGTTCGTCGGCGTGCCCGGCCCGGACGGGGTGCCTGGCTACGACCTGTGGGTAGGCGGCGGGCTGTCCACCAACCCGATGTTCGCCCAGCGGCTCGGTGCCTTCGTCCGGCCGGACGAGGTGGCTGAGGTGTGGGCTGGAGTATGCGGGATTTTCCGCGACTACGGTTATCGCCGCTCGCGCAACCACGCCCGGCTGAAGTTCCTGCTGGCCGACTGGGGGACGGAGCGGTTTCGCCAGGTACTGCAAACCGAATACCTGCATCGCGAGCTGCCGGATGCGCCGGCGCCGGCCGCCGCGCCGGTGCCGCGTGACCATGTCGGGCTGATCGAGCAGCGCGACGGCCGGTTCGCCGTGGGCGCCACCAGCAAGGCCGGCCGGACCAGTGGCACCGCACTCAGCCAGGTGGCCAAACTGGCCGAGGCCCACGGCAGCGACCGGATCCGGACCACCCCGCAGCAGGGCCTGGTGGTGCTCGACATCGAGCCGGCGGCGGCCGAGTCGGTGGCCAGCGAGCTGGACCGGCTGGGCCTGACCGTCCGGCCGTCGGTGTTCGGCCGCGGCACCATCGCCTGCACCGGAATCGAATTCTGCAAGCTGGCGCTGGTGGAAACCAAAGGCCGGGCTGAGACCATCCGGGCTGAGCTGGAGCGGCGGCTGCCGGACTTCGATACTCCGATCACCATCAACGTCAACGGCTGCCCGAATTCGTGCGCCCGGTTCCAGGTGGCTGACATCGGGTTCAAGGGGATCGTGCAAAAGGTTCGGCAACCGGACGGCAGCTTCGTCGACGCCGAGGCGTTTCAGGTGCACCTGGGCGGTCAGCTCGGCGCCGAGGCGGCCTTCGGGCGCAAGTTCCGCGGCCTGAAGGTCATCGCGACCGAAGCCCCCGACTATGTCGAGCGGATCTTGGTCGGCTACCAGCAGCGGCGGGTCCCGGGTGAGTCGTTCGCCAGCTATGTCAGCCGCGCCGAGGAAGACTGGCTGCTGTGAACGTCTTTCGCATTGTGCGGCCGCGGCTTGCCCGACACGCCGATGGCGTGCGCAAGCTGTGGCCGCACAATGCCTCGGGGCGGTGGGCGGAATGACCGAGCGCGCGGCACCGTTCCACTGCCCGTACTGCGCCGAGGAGGATCTTCGGCCGTTCGGCGAGACCCACGGCCAGTGGCGTTGCGGCGCCTGCCAGCGGGTCTTCGCCCTGAAGTACCTGGGGATTGCGGCGGATTGGCTGAGCCCGCCGCAGGCAGGAAGAGCGCAGGTGAGTACGTGAGCGAGACCCAGCTGCAGGCACTGGTGGAGGCCGCGGCCGTCGAACTCGAAGGTGCCGAGGCGATCGAAATCCTGCGCTGGGCGCAGCGCCAATTCGGCGACCAGTGGTGCATCACGTCCTCGATGACCGACGCGGTGCTGCCGCACCTCGCCGCCCAGGTGGTGCCGGGCATCGATGTCATTTTCATCGACACCGGTTACCACTTCGCCGAGACCATCGGCACCCGGGACGCGGTGGCGGCCGTGTTGCCGGTGACGGTGAAGACCGTGCTGCCGCTGCGCACCGTTGAACAGCAGGACGCCGCGCACGGTGCTCGGCTCTTCGAACGCGACCCGGATGCCTGCTGTGCGATGCGCAAGGTAGAGCCGTTGGCTCGGGCGCTGGTGCCCTACCGGGCCTGGGCGTCCGGCCTGCGCCGCGCCGACTCCGCCGAGCGCCGGAACATTCGAGTGGTCGAGTGGGACACCAGGCACGCCATGGTCAAACTCAACCCGATCGCCACCTGGACCGACCAGCAAGTGGCCGATTACATCGCCGACCACGGCATCTTGGTCAACCCGCTGCTGAGCGACGGTTACGGCTCCATCGGCTGCGCTCCGTGCACCCGACGGTTGAGCGCCGGGGAGGACAGCCGGGCCGGTCGCTGGGCCGGTACCGCCAAGACCGAATGCGGCCTGCATACCTGACCGGCGGACTTCGCCTACTCTGCTCGGCATGGAGGACAGCACCGGATCGCAGCTCGCCGCCTCCACGGTGATGATCGTGAACATCCCGCCCCGCGAGGTTCGCAAGCGGCTGGACGAGGCGATGTCGATCTATGTCGCGGCCATGGGCTATCCGCCGATCAGCGGCAGCCAGCGCGGCGTGCACATGCTGCGGCATGCCGAACTGGACTCCTTCCGGTGCCGGGCGGCCCTGGACAGCAGCGGGGCGATGCTCGGCTTCGGTTACGGCTACACCAGCCTGCCCGGCCAGTGGTGGCACGACCTGGTGCGCCGCGCGGTGCGCCAGGACACCGAACTGTGGCTGGGCAACGCCTTCGAGCTGTCGGAACTACACGTCGCGCCGGTAGTACAGGGACATGGCCTGGGCGAGCGGGTACTGCGTTCGCTGGCCGACGACCTGCCGCACCGGACCATGCTGCTGTCCACCCCGGAGGCCGACAACCGGGCTTGGCGGCTGTATCGGCGGCTCGGCTTCGTCGACCTGGCCCGCAACCACCTGTTCCCCGGCGATCATCGGCCGTTCGGCGTGCTCGGTGCCCGGCTGCCGTTCGGCGAACCGGGCGAGTTCAGCTCGTCCCGCTGACCACCGGCGCCACCCCGAGCGCACCGAAGCCGGTGTCTGACACCAGGTTCCGCCAGACCTCTCGGGTGGCCCGGGACCGGTTCAGCGTGTAGAAGTGGATGCCCGGCGCACCCTCGGCCAGTAACCGCTGCGCCAGCTTCGAGGTTTCCTCGATGCCGAGCGCACGTACTGCTTGCGGATCATCGGCGAGGGCCGTGAACCGGGCACCGAGCTCAGCCGGGAACGGTGCGCCGGTGAACTGCTCCGAGCGCTGGATGATGCCCATGTTGGTGACCGGCATCAGGCCGGCCACGATCGGCACCGCGCAGCCGGCGGCCGCTACCCGGTCACGCAACCGCAGGTAGCCGTCGATGTCGAAGAACATCTGGGTCACCGCGAAGTCGGCTCCCCGGCGGCATTTCTCCACGAAGTAGGCGGTGTCCGATTCGATGCTGGGCGACCGCGGGTGCTTGTACGGGAAGGCGGCCACCCCGACCGTGAAGTCACCGTGCGCGCGCACCAGATCCACCAGGTCGGCCGCATACGCCAGGCCCTGCGGGTGTTGCAGCCACTCCCCCATCGGGTCACCGGGCGGATCGCCGCGCAGGGCCATCACATTCGACACGCCGGCGTCGGCCAGCCGGCCGATGATCGAACGCAGCTCGGCCACCGAATGGCCGACCGCGGTCAGATGGGCCACCGGCAACAGGGTGGTGTCGCTGGCCAGCTGCTCGGTGATCTCAATCGTGTGGTCCCGGGTCGCGCCGCCGGCGCCGTAGGTCACCGACACGAAGTCCGGATGCAGCGGCTCCAGCTCTCGAATGGTCGTCCACAGCAGCCGGTCGTCCTGCGGGGTTTTCGGTGGGAAGAACTCGAAGGAGAAGGTCGGTTCGCCCCTCGCGAAGCAATCCCTCACCGAACGTGCCATGCCGGCCAGCGTAATGTCCGCAACCGTGGCTGCGCGTGAGGACCCCCCGGGCTGTCGCGGCGAGGACGAGACGCCGGCCCGGCTGGCCGACCGGGTCTTCGAGGAGCTGGGATCGTTCATCGCGGGACACGCCGACCTGCTGCGATCCGTCCATCCCGACCTCGGGCTGCTGGCCGACGCGGCCAGCTCAGCAGTGCTGGACGGCGGCAAGCGGCTGCGGCCGAGCTTCGCCTACTGGGGCTGGCGATGCGTGCAGCCGGCCGGCGCACCCGCCGAGATCGCGCTGCTGCGGGCGGCGGCCAGCCTGGAGCTGGTACACGCCTGTGCGCTGGTGCACGACGACGTCATGGACGGCTCGGACACCCGGCGGGGCGGGCCGGCGGCGCATATCCGGTTCGGCCGACAGCACGGTCAGCGCAACTGGCCGGGCTCGGCCCGCTCGTTCGGGCACGCCGGGGCGATCCTGCTCGGTGACCTGCTGCTGTCGTGGTCGGAGGAGATGTTCAGCGAGGCGATCGGCCCGCTCCCGATGTCCCGGGCGGCGGCCGCTCGGATCCACTTCGACCTGATGCGGACGGAGCTGGTGGCCGGGCAATTTCTCGACGTGCTGGCCCAGACCCGGGGCGACTTCGACGTCGACGAGGCATTGCGGGTGATCCGGTTCAAGACCACCAAGTACACCGTGCAGCGGCCGCTGCTGCTCGGCGCCGCTGCCGGCGGCGCGGACCGGCCGGTGCTGGCCCAGCTGTCGGATTACGGCAACGCGGTCGGCGAGGCGTTCCAGCTGCGGGACGACCTGCTCGGGGTGTTCGGCGATCCGGCGGCCACCGGCAAGCCGGCCGGTGACGACCTGCGCGCGGGCAAGCGCACCCTGCTGCTGGCGCTGGCGATCCGGCTGGCCGACGCCGAGCAGCTCAGCATCCTGCGCGCCGGCATCGGCCGGCCCGAGCTGACCGAGGTCGAGGTGACCCGGCTGCGCGAGACGATCCGGGCGACCGGCGCGACCGCCGAAATCGAGCAACGGATTGCCGCTCGGGCCGCCGAGGCGATCAGCTGCCTGGCCGCGGACACCCTGCGACCGGAAGCTCGGCAAGCCCTGCTCGACCTGGCCTATACCGCCACCCAGCGAGATTTCTGACGTGCAACGATGACGTAGTGACGGCCAGCGTGCGGCGAGCGGGCAGACCCCTGCCACCAGCCGACGCCACCGCGGTTCGGCAGCGGTGGTGGGACGCGCTGTGCAGCGACTGGTCGCCGGGCACCATCGGTCGGGTTGGGCTGGTCGGAACCGTCCTGATCGCGGTCGGCAGTTTCGGCGCCGGCGCCTTGCCCGCCAACGACCCGACCCGGCACCTGCCGGTGATCGGCCTGCTACGGCACGGCACGGCTGGCTTGTACACCGCGTTGGGCATGTACTACGTCGGCCTGACCGTGCTGGTCATCACCTGGTTGGTGCTCGGTCGACTGCTGCTCACCAGTAGCTCGGGCGAGGTGCTCGGCCCGACCGCACTGCGCCGGATGCTGACCCGGTGGATGTTGCCGTTGCTGGTCGGCATGCCGTTGGCCAGCTCGGACCTGTACAGCTATGCCGCGCAGGCTCAGCTGGCCCGGTACGGGCTGGATCCCTACAAGACCACGCCGGCCGACCTGCCCGCGGTGGACCTCGGCAAGTTCCTGGACAACGTCGCCTGGAAGTGGGTAGACACGCCCTCGCCGTACGGCCCGATGTGGGTAGCGGTGTCCAAATGGGTGGCCGCGGCGACCGGCAACCACGCGCTGATCAGCGTGTTGTTGCTGCGGTTGTTGCCGTTCGGTGCGGTGCTGCTGACGGCCCGGCTGCTGCCGGTGCTGGCACGCCGGTTCAGCCGACGCGCCGACCTGGCGCTGTGGGTGGCGGTGGCCAACCCGCTGATCCTGGTGCACGCGGTGGGCGGTGGCCACAACGACGCGGTGATGGTGGCCCTGATCGTCGCCGGCCTGGTGGTACTCACCGATCCCGGCGCGGACTGGCGGCACCTGGCGGCCGGCGCAGCGCTGATGACGCTGGCGGCCGCGGTGAAATCCCCCGGCCTGGTCGGGGTTGCCTTTGTGGTGCCGATTTACCTGGCCGGCCGGCGCGGCTGGTCCTGGCAGGACTGTGCCCGCTACTGCCTCGGCACCTGCCTAATCGCGGTGCCGGTGTTCACCGCGGTGTCGCTGATCGCCGGGGTCGGCCTGGGCTGGACCAGGCAGGTCAGCTCCGGCGTGCAGGTGATCAACTTCATGTCGCTGCCGACCCTGTTCGCGGTGCTGTACCGGTCAGCCATCGGCGCCGCGCACGCCGGCACCGTGGTCGATGCCACCGTGCGCGACTTCCGCAACGTCGGCATGTGGATCAGCGCGCTGGTGCTGGTCTTGCTGTGGCTGCGGGCAGTGGTCGGCCGGCTGGAGCGACCCGCCACCGTACGGTTGCTGGCGATCGGCCTGCTCAGCATCGTGCTGCTCGGACCGGCGGTGCAGCCGTGGTATTTCACCTGGGCGCTGACCATCGCGGCGGTGCTGGTGGGCCGACCGCGCACCCTGCTATGGCTCGGGACCGCTTCCATCTCGCTGACCTTGCTGACCCGTCCGATGGGCTCGAGCTTGGAGGCGACCGCCTACCTGCCGGCCGTGCTGGCCGCCGCGCTGGCCGCCCGTTCGCTGCTCGGGCCGGTCGTCCAGCGGGTGCCAGTCGTCCAGCGGGTGCCGATCGACCAGCGGGTGCCGGATTGACCCTGCCCGGCCCGGGCGACCGGCGGCCACCCAGCAGGCCAGCGTGAGCAGGATCAGTGCGAAGCCGAACCCGAGGTCTTCAATCGGGGCGTAGGCCAGCCGCAGGCCGAGGATCGCCGACCGGTCGTAGCGGACGATGCCGGGGCCGGTCAGCGCGGCGTTGAAGACCAGTTGGCAGCAGCCGAGGATGCCGTAGCTGGTCCAAAACGCCTTACGTCGCAACAGGAATGTCCGCAGTACCAGCAGATCCACAGCGACCGCGCCAGCGATGGCGAGCAGCACCAGCTCGGTGTAGCTCACGGCTGCCGGTCCGGTTCGGGTTCGTCACCGATCAGCCAACCGGGCCGCCGGCAGCGGACCGCCTCCAGGGTCAGCACGGCGCAGACCGGAATGACCAGGAAGAACAGCAGTTCCTCGACCGGCAATCCGAACAGGCGCAGGCCGGTCAGGTAACGCCGGTCGAACCGCCACTGCCGACGATGGACGGCATACAGATCCCAGCCGACGCCGAGCAGCAGGCCCGGCGCGATGGCCGACAGCAGCCGACGCCAGCGGGCGTACACCCGGGTGTGCAGCACCAACTCCAGCGGCGCGGTGGCGAGCAGGCAGCCTGCCAGCAGCCCCAGGTAACTCAGCCTGCGCAGCCAGTCCACCGTCGATCTCGCCGGCTCAGAACGCCGCGGCCTGCGCCCGGCGCTTGACCTCGGTGCCGCGGTTCTCGGCCAGCGCCTGGGCCGGCGTACCGGGCAGCGAATCGTCGGCCCGCATCAACCAGGCCACGATCTCGTGGTCGGCATAGCCGCCGTCGCGCAGCAGCGTGATCACGCCGGGCAGCCCCTTGAGCGGGGCGCCGGAGGCCACCAGGATCCGCGGCAACACCCGGCGACCCTGGGCGTCCTGGCAGACCACCAACTGGCCGTCCTTGAGCAGCTGGTGCACCTTGACGATCGGCACCGAGAGCAGTTCGGCCGCCTCCGGCAAGGTGATCAGGTCGGCGTCCTCAGCAACCATGCATCCCAGCCTGCCACGTTCGGCTCACCGGATTCGCCAGCCCTGCACCGGTTCCGGGGACTCCGCGCGGTCCTGGTCGGTCCACGGCCGGCCGTCGCCGTACCGGTTGGCCAGTTGGCTGCCATCCAGCACCGCGGCGGGAAACGGCTGCCGGGCGACCTGGCAGCGCAGCTCGGCCACGTCCAGCGACGCCCGGGAAGCGGCCAGCACCACATTGCCGAACCGGCGCCCGCGCAGCACATCGGTGGAGCTCACCAGCGCCACCTGCGGCAGCACCGCGCGCAGGCCGGCCAACACCCGGCGCAGGTAGCCGAAACCCGGCTCGTCCACCAGGTTGGCCAGCAACAGCCCGGTCGGTCGAAGCACCCGGGCCACGTCGGCGAAGAACTCGGTGGTAGTCAGCTCGGCCGGCACCCGGCCGTCGGCATAGGCATCGAGCACCAGCACGTCCGCGCTTCCAGCGGCCAGGCCCGCCACGCCGGTCCGCCCGTCCACCGGCCGGATCCGGATCCGGTGGTTGCGCGGCAGCGGCAGCTGGGCGCGAACCAGGTCGGTGAGCTCGACGTCGGGTTCGAACACGATATGAGACGAGCCGGGCCGCACCACGTGCAGGTACCGGGGCAAGGTGAGTGCGCCGCCGCCGAGGTGGGTGACCGCCAGCGGGCCGGCCGCGACGGTCGCCAGCACGCACGCGAAGTACTGGACGTACTCGAAATCCAGGTAGGTCGGGTCGGTCAGATCGACGTAGGACTGCCGGACGTCGTCCATCAGCAGCATGGTGCCGCCGGGATGTTCGAGGTCTGCCGCCAGCTCGATCCGGGGTCCGGTCCGTGCCGGCTCAACCATGGCAGCCACCTTACTGGGCGGTGCGGCGCACCGAGGGCCTGCCGGCGCGCCTTAGAATCGCTACGTGCAGACGGTTCCCGATGACCGCCGCGACCGGATCGTCGGCCGGGTGCTGGAGGGTCGCTACCGGATCCTGGAGCGGCTGGCCCGCGGCGGAATGTCGACGGTCTACCGTGCCCTGGACGAGCGGCTGGACCGGCCGGTCGCGGTCAAGGTCATGTCGGCCGCCTTGTCGGCTGACCCGGCCTTCGCCGACCGGTTCGCTCGGGAGGCCCGGATCGCGGCCCGGCTGGCCCACGTCAATGCGGTGGCGGTCTATGACCAGGGCACCGATGGCGAACACGTCTTCTTGGTCATGGAGCTGGTGCTCGGCCGCACCCTGCGGGAGCTGATCCGCGAGCACGGCGCGCTCAGCCCGGCCCAGGCCGTCTCGATCATGGAGCCGGTGCTGGGCGCGCTGGCCGCGGCACACCGGGCCGGCCTGGTGCACCGCGACGTCAAGCCGGAGAACATCCTGCTGGCCGACGACGGTGCGGTGAAGGTGGCTGACTTCGGCCTGGCCCGGGCCATCGAATCCGATCTCAGCAGCACCCGGACCGGCCTGATGATGGGCACCGTCGCCTACTGCCCACCGGAGCAGATCGCCCGCGGCGCGGCCGATGCCCGTTCGGACGTGTACTCCGCCGGCGTGGTGCTGTTCGAGCTGCTGACCGGCTCGGCGCCTTTCACCGGTGACAGCGCGATGGCGGTGGCCTACCAGCACGTGAACTCCGACGTACCGCCGCCGTCCAGCCGACGCCGGGGCATCCCGTCCCAGCTGGACGACCTGGTGCTGCGGGCCACCAGCCGGGAACCGTCCGGTCGCCCGCTGGATGCCGGGGCGATGCTGGCCGAGCTGCACAATGCCCGGATGGACCTCGCGCTGCCGGTGCTGGCGGTGCCGGCGCGCCGGCCGACGTCCCCCGACCTGGCGGCCACCCAGCAGCTCGGACGGGTCCCGGGTCATCCGTCGGTGCCGCTGTACCCGCCGGGCGCCGGACCGGACCCCGGGCGGCATCCGGTCAACCGGCCGGGCAGTCGTCCGGGGGCTTCGCGGCTGGGCGCGCGGCCCGGCGGGCTGCCCACCGGCCGGCCGGCGGCGGTGGCGGCCGATGCCACCACCGCGCCCACCCACGGCCCACAGTTCCGCCGTGACGAGTTCCGCGGCGACGGAGCTCAGCACACCACCATCCAGCAGCGCGCGACGACCGACAGCCGTCCCGACCCAGCGCGCCGCCGGCCACCGCTGACCAAGCGGCAGCGAGCCCGGCGGCGAAGCGCACTGGTGATCTTGATCGTGCTGTTGCTCGGGCTGCTGACCGGTTACGGCGCCTGGTACCTGGCGGTCGGTCGCTACCACTCGGTCCCGGACCTGGCCGGGCAGGTGCAGGCCCAGGCCATGCGGGAACTGCGCAATGACGGCTTCACCGTCAATCCGGTGCTGGATACCGCGTTCTCGGAGACCTTGGCGTCCGGCGTCGTGGTCGGCACCCATCCCGGCGCCGGCACCCATCTGCTCAGCGGCGCCAAGATCCAGCTGGTGATCTCCAAGGGTGCCGAGCGTTACACCGTGCCATCGGTGGCGGGCCGAAGCTACGGCCAGGCCCAACAGGCGTTCGCCGGCATGCCGGTGCGGCTCAACCGGGTGAACACCGCTGACGGCACCGGCAAGATCGACGCCGGTTCGGTCATCCGCACCGACCCGGTCGCCGGCACCCGGATCAGGCGAGACGCCACGGTGACCGTCTACGTCTCGACCGGGCCACCGATCGTCCAGGTGCCCAAGGTGACCGGACAGACCCAGGGCGATGCCACCGACACCCTGACCAACGCATCGTTCAAGGTGAGCACCAGTCAGGACTACTCGACCACGGTGCCGGTCGGTTCGGTAATCAGCCAGGACCCGGTGGCGAACGCCTCGGTGGCCAAGTTCAGCACGGTGAACCTGGTCATCTCGCAGGGGCCGCCGCTGGTGACCCTGCCGCAGATCCCGAACGGCACCGACCTGTCCGCTGCCCGCAAGACCCTGGAGAACCTTCAGTTGAAGGTGCGGGTCAAGCGGGTCTTCGGTGGCTTCCTCGACAAGGTGGTCGGCATGGATCCCAAGGCCGGCAGCCAAGTGCCGGTGGGATCGCAGGTGACGCTCACCGTCGTGTAGCCGGCCCACCTAGGCTGACGGCCATGGTGATCGTGATGAGCCAATCCGCCACCCAGGCCGACATCGACGCAGTGGTGGTGCAGATCCAGACGCATGGCGGGCAGGCGTTCGTCAGCCGCGGGGTGATGCGAACCATCATCGGGGTGGTCGGCGAGGAGACAGTGCTGGAGACCATCGATGTCTCCGGGCTGTCCGGCGTGGCGGACACCAAGCGGATCACCGCGCCGTACAAGCTGGTCTCGGCCGACAACCACACCAGACGCAGCACGATCCGGGTCGGCGGGGTACCGATCGGCCCGGACACCTTCACCTTGATCGCCGGGCCGTGTGCGGTGGAGACGCCGGAGCAGACGCTGGCTTCTGCGCTGCTGGCGAAGCGAGCCGGGGCGACGCTGCTGCGCGGGGGCGCGTACAAACCACGCAGCTCGCCGTACGCCTTCCAGGGTTTGGCAGTGACCGGGCTGCGAATCTTGGCCGAGGTCCGGGAGGAGACCGGGCTTCCGGTGGTGACCGAGGTGTTGGACGTCAAGGACGTCGACGACGTGGCCGAGTACGCCGACATGCTGCAGATCGGCGCCCGGAACATGCAGAACTTCGGCCTATTGCAGGCGGTCGGCGGCGTCGGCAAGCCGGTCATGATCAAGCGCGGGCTGTCGGCTACCTACGAGGAATGGCTGATGGCCGCCGAATATGTCGCGCAGCGCGGCAACCTCGACATTGTGTTGTGTGAGCGGGGCATTCGCAGCTTCGAGCCGGCGATTCGCAATATGTTCGACGTGTCGGCGGTGCCGATGGTGCAACTGCTCTCGCACCTGCCGATCATCGTCGATCCGTCACACTCGGCCGGCCGGCGAGATCTAGTGGTGCCGTTGGCCCGGGCCGGCATCGCAGCCGGCGCCGACGGCGTGATGGTGGACGTGCATCCGCAGCCGGAGTACGCGCTGGTGGACGGCGCGCAGGCGCTCACCGGCGCCACGCTGGACGAACTGGCCGAGGTGGTGGCCACCCTGCCGCCGCTGCTCGGCCGAACCTCGGCCACGCACCTGGCCGGCTGAGGTTTCAGCGCTCTCGTGGGTCCGGCCGATCGACATTCCACTGCCGGGACAGCGAAAGGACGAACGCGTCGTCCCCTCGCGGCAGCAAGCTGAATCGGCTGATCACCCGCTGGCCGCCGTGTTGATCGCTGTAGAGCAGATCGATGACGATCCGCTCGGCGGCGGCGACCCGGTCGGCGATGAGCTGCCGATCCGGATCCTCCCGATCGCGGATGGCACCCTGCCAGAAGTAGACATCGCCGTTGGCGATGTAGAGGTCCCGGGTGAGATGGCGAAAGTCGGTTAGCTCCGGCCGCTGCAACGCTCCGAAGCCGGTCGCTCGCTCGATCCGCCACCCATCCAGCACCGCAATACCGTTGCCGGCATTGCGCAACGACATGGTGAGGTATACCGCGTCATCGAGTATTTCCACGGTACCTGCACCACCGGCCACCCTTACCCAGTGGTTGTCGGCGAAGCCGACCTTGAGCGGCTCGTCGCCCTGCCGGCTCGGCAGTAGCAGTGGACGCACGCTGGCCAGCAGTGAGTCCTCGGCCACCCGTGCTGCCCGGTTCGCTGACCGCACCGACGCGAAGGTCGCGACGGCAAGCACCAGCGTGCCGGCGCCGGTCGCCAGCGATGAGATCGTCACCCAGTCGGCCACCGGGCAAGCTTAGGGTCGTTGTCCTCTGTCGGCAGGTCATCTTCACTGACCGACCCTGCGCTACTTTCGGATGAGCACCTATCAGCGAAGGACGACGGCATGAGCGACTACGGCATCAGCATCGAACTCGACGAAGACACCACCGCCGCGCGAGCGCGGGTCGAAGCTGCGCTGTCCGAACAGGGCTTCGGCGTGCTCACTGAGATCGACGTAGCCGCCACCCTGAAGAAGAAACTCGGCAAGGACGTCCCGGCCCAGGTCATCCTCGGCGCCTGCAACCCGGCGCTGGCCGACCGCGCGCTCGAGGCGGAGGCCTCCATAGGGCTGTTGCTGCCCTGCAATGTCGTCCTCCGCTCGATCGGCGAGAACCGCACGGTTGTCGAAGCGCTCGACCCCGCTGTGATGGTCACTTACACCGGCAACACCGCGTTGGAGCCGATCGCGATCGAGGCCCGCGCCAAGCTCACCGCCGCACTTGATTCGCTCATCGCCAGCTGACTTGGTGACACGCTTTCCTTTGTCTGTAGGGATGTTCTAGCGTCTGACCGGTTTTGTCGTACCCCTGTTCTAGTGTTTGGGTATGACGACGACGATGGGCATCTCGGCCGCGGTGGAGGAGGTCGCTGCCGTGTCGTTGTCGTCGCTGGCTGAGGATGAACTGCTGGCCGCGCTTCGCGATGTTGAGCGGGCGCGGCGGCGGTTGGAGGCGTTGGAGCA
>DATFHF010000008.1:0-44983 GCA_035248685.1 Jatrophihabitans sp. | reverse complement strand
GACCACGGTGCGGGCGCTCGGCGACCCGGACGCGGTGAGCGTGGGCGACTTTCACCTTGCCAACCGGGTGGGTTGGGCATTGATCGGCGCACCACGGTCCACCGACGAGACCATGCTGGAGTTGTTGGAACCGTGGCGGGGACAGCGGGCCCGGGTGATCCGCCTGATCGAGCTCAGCGGACTGAATCCGCCCAAGTACGGGCCCAGGTTCAGCCCCACCGACATCCGCAAGCTGTGAATGGAATGCGAGTGGACGCTCGACTGATAAGCTTTGGAGTATGACCGGTCTCCGAATAGACTCCATTGACGAGCCGTTCTTGGCCAATCCCAGCCTTGTTGAGCAGGCTTTGCGGCTGCTGCTCCGGGCTGAGTATGTGGGTTGCCTGCCGGATCTCGCCGCGGCCATCGTGCTCGGACCGGAGGTTCTGCGGTCGGTAGGTCGTTGCATGCAGCATGCGCAGCTACCTTCGGCGCGTTGGTCGTTCCTCACCGGCCCGGAGGCCGACCTGTCGCCCGCTCAGTGGCGAACCGCGCTCACGGCAATGAACGACCAGATCGAGATGTCCCCGCTGCCAGATGGTGAATGGGGCCCGGTGCTCTCCACGCTCGGCGAAGACCTGGTGGCGGACCTTTTGGGCATCTCCGCCAGTTCGATCCGTCGCTACCATGCCGGAGCTAGGTCTACCCCGCAGGAGATCGCCGAACGCCTGCACTTCGTCGCCCTGCTGTTGGCGGATCTGGCAGGCAGCTACAACGACTACGGACTGCGGCGATGGTTCACCCGTCCGCGCACTGCTTTGGCCGATCGTCGCCCGATAGAGCTACTCGGAGGCAACTTCGATCCGGACGGTCCCGACGCACATGCCTTGAAAGAACTCGCCGCGAGCCTGTCCGCGGCCGGCGCCGCGTGAGGATCGGATTTCGGCACGCGGACTCCCGCTATGCGTTCTTCTGGGAAACCGCAAACCAGCCTCCGGCGCGCTGGCACGACGTCGGCACCGGCCCTGCCCAATACCTGGCCGACACGCCAGACGGTGCCTGGGCGGAATTCCTTCGGCACGAAGAGATCACCGACCCGGCTGACCTAGCCGGCATCACACGCAGTTTGTGGGCCGTCGAGCTTCCGGATGACATCGACAGTGCCGAAGACATCGCACTCCCCGGCGGGGCGAACGGATATGCCAGTTACCCCGAGTGCCGCAGCCGCGCCTCGGCCCGGCGAGCTGCCGGCGCAACCAAGCTGCGAGGGCCGTCCGCCGCCCTGCTACCGGGTGCGGCGCGCGGCCAAGTGACCGACCGCGGCCTGCACGAAGCTCCGGCAAGGGACGGGTACGTGTGGATTCTCTACGGGAATTACCCAACGTTGTGCGGATGGTGCGTTGTCGAAGCGGGCGCCCCGCCGGTGCGAGTCCTGGGCCTGGTCCAGCACTTCAGCTGACGGCAAGGCGTCCTCAGCCATCGACCGCCAGGCTGACCGGCCGGCCGAGGAACCGCTCGAGGTCGGCCCGTTCCCGTTCGATTTCCGCCCGGTGCCGACGCTTGAACGGCTCGAACGGCGAAACCCGAATCGCGGTTGACCGAGCGGTCCGATCGAGCCGCCAAATCCCGATCACCCGGCCGTCGCACACCACGGTGGCCTTGATGATCCCGCCGACGTACACCTGAGGGTGTAGCGCCGGGTCCAGCATGGCGGTGCGATCTCGGTAGCCGATCAGGTAATTGTCGAACATCGGCAACAGCCGTAGCCCCGGCACCGGCTCGACGGTACCGAGCGTCCAACCACGCCGGCTGTCGAACTCCACCTCGGTCAACTCGTCGCGGATCGCCTTGATCGCCGCGCCGGCCGGCAGGCCCGACCAGGTGGTGAAATCCGCGGCAGTGGCGGGGCCGAATGCCAAGAAGTACCGGCGGGCCAGCTCGGCCAGCGGGTCGGCCGGCGCCGATCCGCCCGGCACCCAATCATCGAGCAGCGCAAAGGTGGAATCGCGCCCACGGTCACCGGCGCGGCAAGTCACGCCGCGGCAGCTCAGCGCCAGCAGCAGGTGGGTCGCCGCCTGCCCGTCGTCGGCCAACCGGATACCGCGCTCGGCCAATGCCGCGGCGATCTCATGCCGGGTCAGCTCCCGACCGGCCAACACCTCGCGCGTGTGCGGGATCGCCGCTTCGATCAGCCGGTCATCGATGCCCAGCTGCCGCCACCGCACGTTGCGAAAGCGCCGTTGGATCATCGGTCCGAACAGGTCAACCAGCCATCGGACGTCCTCGGCGGCTACCAGATGCACCGTCGCCCGCATCAGCCAGCTACGCACCACGCTTCGCTCGACCGCATAGGCCGCGACGACACCGGCCTCGTCCACGCCGCTGGTGCGGGCGCGCACCCCGAGCCGGGACGAGCCGACGTCCTGCGCCTGCAGCCCCAGCGCCGAGGCAGCTACCGTCGCCGGGCTGGCGCTGCCTCGGCTAGCCAGGCCTTGCCGGGTCATCCGCTCGAGCAGAAAATCCATTCCACGATGATCTCGCGGCCGGCTCGCGCAGGTACTCGATCAGCCGACGAGCGGCCCGAGCCGGCGCAGCATAGCCGGGCTCGGGTACCGTTGGGCAGCGACTTTGTCCAGCAACAGAGCGGCAATCTGTCGCCGATCGTCGTCGGTCATGACCGCCTGTAACAGGTCCAACGTCCCGGCGCTCGGGTAGCGATCCCGTTCGATCCCATCGAGCACGATGCTGATGAAGGTGTCATGCAGCTCGTTGCGCTCGTCAGGCGCCTCCGGCTGCGCCTGGCGGGAACTTTCTGACTCAGGCATCAGACCTCCTGTGAAACGAAACGTTCAGTTGTGTGCGAATACCGGGGTTAGAACGGTTACCTACTGCTGGCGCGTCGCCGACTACGCCGGGCCGGACGCTCATCCTCATCTTCGGTGTCCGCATCGTCGTCCCCGTCAGCGTCCTCGTACTCGTCGTCCTCCTCGTATTCGTCGTCGCCTTCATCGCTTTCGTACTCGTCCTCGGCGCCGTCCTCGTCATAACCCTCGGAGCCGGTCTCGTCTTGTTCCTCAGCAGTCACCTCGTCGTGATCCCGGGCGACCTCGCCGTCGCGGATCTCACCCCGCCAGCCATCCACTTCTTCGTCGGACATCATGACGAATCGGCGGTACAGCTTGAGGTCCAGGCGAGCTCGACGACCCTGGGCGCGCCAGAGGTTGCCGGTCTTCTCGAACAGGCCGGCCGGGTGGTATTCCAGCGCGAGCAGCACCCTGGTCAAATTCGGGGCCAACTCATGAAAGGTGACAATGCCATCGACGGTGCCCTTAGGGCCGTCCGACTTCCAGACGATGCGCTCGTCGGGAACCTGTTCGGTGATCTTGGCGTTCCAGTTCCGCTTGGACCAGAAGATCTTGGCGTTCCAGCTCGACTCGACTTCGTCCTTCTGGTTGACGCTCTGCACGCCCTTGGCCCACTTGGAGAATTCGGTGAACTGGGTCCATCGGTTGTAGGCCTGGCGCACCGGCACACCGATATCGATCTGTTCCTCGATGTTCACGGACTTGCGCCCGCTCGGTCCCTTGCCCTTGCCGAAGAGCCCCTTCACCTTGTTGGTGATGCCATCGAAGGCGCCCTTGACGACTGCCTTGCCCGACGTGTCGCCCTCCACCACCCGCTTGGCGGTATTTCCGAGCAGGCTCTTCGGTTCGGCGTCCCCGGTGGCGACGTCGGTGAGCTTCTTGGTGGTGTCCTTGACCTTGTCACCGACCGAGCCGACCAGTCGCTCGGACTTGGCAGCCAGATAGTCTTCCAGGCTCTTCAGCAACTGCTCGGTTGCCGGATTCTTCGATGCGATGGAGCGAAGGCCGTCTACCGTCCCGCCGGCACCGTTATTTTCATTGGTCGATCTTCGATCGCTCTGAGCCATAGCCGTTGACCCTTCCTAGTATTCGACGCGGCTGTCCGGTTACCCGTTGCCGCGAGAGCCGGCGGGCGCCTTCTTAGCGGGACGCGCGGTTGATTTACGGGCCGTTGCCTTCTGCGGCGCGTTCTTCCGCGGGGCGGCCTTGCGTGGCGTGCTCTTCCGTGGCGCTGCCTTGCGGGCGGTGGCCTTCGCCGGTTGCGCTTTGGCCGACGCTGCCTTCTCGGCGGTCTTGCGTGGAGCTTGCTTACGCGCACCGGCCTTGGCCGGCGTGCGCTTGGCCGGTGCCGCCTTCTTCGCCGCTGCCGCACCCTCACCGGTGGCCTTGCGCGGCGCGCGCTTCGCCGGAGCCGACTTACGCGGCGCGGCCTTCTCCGGTGTGGCCTTGGCTGGGCGCTTACGTGGCGTGGCACTCGTCGTAGCCCGCTTGCGCGGCGCATCGGCCGCCGCGGCTCGTCCCATCCGACCTCGACCGCCCTGGCCTTGCGAACGCGACCGGCGCCTTACCGGCTTCGAGGTTTCGTCGTCGTCCGTGGCACCCTCATCATCCTCGGCTTCGTCCGTGGCACCCTCATCGTCCTCGGCTTCGTCCGGGGCACCCTCATCGTCCTCGGCTTCGTCCGTGGCACCCTCATCATCCTCGGCCTGATCCTCGTCGTCGTACTCGTCGGTCTCGTCGTCGTACTCGTCGTCTTCGTCGGCCTGGTCCTCGTCGTCATACTCGTCGGCTGCATCGGCGCCGTCGTCGTCAGCCTCATCTTCGTATTCGTCGTCTTCGTACTCGGCATCGTCGTCGTACTCGCCGTCGTCATATTCGTCGTCGTACTCATCGTCTTCGTATTCGTCGTCTTCGTACTCGGCATCGTCGGCAGCCTCGCTGGACTTGCCACCCTTGCGCAGCTTGTCGGTACGCGACTGCAAGCCGTCGGCGACGCGCTCGATCCGGGAGTTCATGGCGGCGACCGCAGCGGCCCGGCCGGCCTTGAACAGCTCACCTCGCACGTCCTTCTTAAGCGTGTCGAGCTCGGGCCGCTGGGCGAGTCCGCGCACCGCCTGCTTGCCGAGCTCCTTGGGCTCTAGGTTGAGCTTCTTGCCCAGCAGCCATGAGCCGAGGGCGATGGCAAGCCTCGCCTTCTTGGTTCGGCCGAGCAGGTAGCCACCGGCTACCGCCGCTCCGACCTTTGCTGTTTCGTTCATGTCCGGTCCCTTCTGCCGAGCAGTCGGCGTCGCTTTCAGATCGCCCGCTCGCGGTTCATGGCGTCGTCGAGACGCTGCAACAACACGTCTTCGGCACGGTCGAACTCCTCTTCGGTGATCCGCCCTTCGTCCAGGTCGGCAGCCAACTCACGCAACTCGGCGTAGATCGCATCGACGTCGTAGAGCTCGTCTTCGGCGACTGCGACGAGCTTGTCGGCCACCCACGCCACGCCCCGGATCGGGGCGAGCGGAAGGGTGAGCAGGCCGGTGATCAGTCCCATCGCCTCACCCACCCACGAAGCTGTACGGCGGCAGCGGACCGGTGAGAACCAGCTCGAGTGCAGGTGCGACTCGCGCCCGAACCTCATCGATCGCCTGCTGAAAACGAGGCACTTGCTGCCGCTCCACCAGGAAGGCGGCGTTCAACGCGTAACTGCCACCGCCATCGAGGAGGGTGGCCCGATCGGCGAACGGTTTGAGCTGATTGAGGATCTCGTCCCCGCTCAGCCGAACCCGTCGATGCACCGCCTCGGCGACGACCTGGCCGAGTTCCAGCTGGCGTTCGTGGGAGTTCGCCCGTCGAGCGGCTTGCAGTGCGGTGTGTACGGCGGGCTCCTGGGCGGCGGCGGCGATGAATGCCTGCTCGTCCGGCACCGCCTTGACGTTCCACTCCACCCGTCCGGCCAGCTCCCGTAATAGCCGCTGGTAGTGGGCGCTGTTTTTGCGCAAGCTCGCGATGAGAGCCGGTTCGTCGGCCGCGACGACACCGAACCGCATCGGTAGCACCGCGCCCTGTTCGGCGAGCGCGTCGAGCACTCGCTGATGCGCCAGCAGGTCCCGACGCTTGCCGCGCAGCTCCGCCGGAGCAGCGCTGGTCACCGCCGCCACACCGGCGGCTTCGACCCGGTGCACCGGACCGGCGGCGTCGCCCCCGACCGCGGCCAATTCGGCCACCGCCGATGGATGCGCCTGACCGACGATCCCGTACACGTACAGCCCTGGCATGGATCAGCCTTCGTCCGAATCAGCCGGACGACGACGCCGTGGCCGGTCGGCCGGCCGGCGATCGGCCGGTGGCCGTCGGCGTGCCGGCCGCCGCTCGCGGTCGTCGTCATCCTCATCGTCATCGCCGCCGCGCAGTTTTTGCACGCCCTCAGAGATCGCGCCGGTGACCCCGCGCACTGCGCCCCTGGTCTTGCCCTGCGCGCCCTTCTCCTGGAGGCCGCCGATGAACTCATCCAGCGTCTTGCTGTCCTTGTTCTGGGTGAGATCCAGCCGGTTCACCGCTTCGGCGAAGTGCAGGTAGGTGTCGACGCTGGCGACCACGATGCGCGCGTCGATAGTGATCAGCTCGATGCCTACGAGCGAAACCCGAACGTAGACGTCGATGACCAAGCCCTTGTCGAGAATGAGCTCCAGTACGTCATACAGGCTGCCGGACCGCGGTGAGCGGCTCAGGCTCGGCTGCTGGTTTACGGCGGTCATGGCGGTCATATGCGGTTACCTCCCATAGCGAAGCTGGCCGGAAATTGTGCTGATGACTCGAGCTGGTTCGACTTCTGTCCGAACACCTCGGCGAGCTGGTTCACCCGCTGTTCCAACTGCATGAGCGCCAGGCCGAGCCGTTCGACCTGGTCGTCGGTGAGCGAGCCGGCCTGCATGCGGTGCAGCGCCTGGCGTTCCAACAGCTGCCGGATGATTTCGATGACGGCGAGGATCAGGCTGCCCAACCCGAAGTCCTCCCGATCCGCGGCGGTTCCATCCCACCCCGGTCGTGCAAATTCCTCGGGCGCTGAACCAGGAAAACTTGCACGATCGGGGGTAGGGCCGACTGCCGATAGCTGCCGATCGCGTCGAGGACGGCTCATCGGGCTGACGGTCGTGGTGGCGACAGTGCGTACCGTCTCCTCGGCGATGTCGTCCTGCCGGCTGAGGGCGTCGACCGAGGCGAGTACCAGTCGAAGGTTCACCCGGATCAGGTCGACGTCCGCCAACCCGAGCAGCAGGTCGCCAGCCGCGACCACGCCGGTCTCGACCAGCCGGTCGAGCAGGTCGGCCAGCGATTCGTTGTTCAGCCACGACCGTCGCTCAGCCATGGTCATCACCGCGTAGATCCGCCAGCCGGACGAAGTGGTACGGCGGCCAGGGGCCGGTCATCCGCAAGTCGAGGCCGCTGTCTGAATGCTGTTGTCGTACCGCAGCGAAGCCGGCCTGGAAATTCTTCACGTCATCGACGAGGAACGACAGCGACATCAGCTCTGCTCGATCCTGCTCGTTCACGGTCGACATGACGACCTCGCGGGCATAGCCACGCATGCTCGTCCGGATGTCTTCGATGTGGTCGGTGGCCAGTTCGCGTTGCCGCCGCTTGGCGCTGAGCGCGGACTGCCGCTCGAGCAGCCACCCGGTACCGGTGCGACTGACCTCGGTAACTCGCTGAACCGGCTCGGCCGGCGTTGCGGTGTCGGCCAGGCTGACCTTGAGTCCCCATTCGGTGCTCGTGCCGAGCCGGTGCAACTCAGCCAGCAGCGTGGACTGGTGCTCGGCCAGCACCGCGCTAACCGCTGCCGGTGAGGAGTAGACCGTGCCGAACCGCATCGGCAGCACGGCGACCCGGCCCAGGCCGTGTTCGGCGACCGCTTCGTGCGCGCGTACGGCGCGAGCCAGCCAACCGGACTCGGTCAGGTCGGTGCTCTGCTGTGCGGCGTGAAAGCTGGCCAGTTGCACCGGGCTGACCAGCGCGGACAACCGTTCATGGGTGATCGGCAGCACTATCGCGTCATCGATCCCGGCCAGCCCGTCAATCGGACCGAGCCGGTCTGCTTCAGCGATGCCGTACAGGTAATAGCCGGTGGCCGCGGGCCGATCCAAACCGAACTGCTCGGACAGCGTCTGGCGGTATGCCTGCACCAGTTGAGGCACCAACCAGTCGATCGCCTCTGCTCTGGCGCGCCGACACGCCTCGCGAAAGATCTCGCCGGAGACCGCCTCGGCGTGCGCGGCAAGGTCGGCTTTCTGGCTCGGGCCGGTCATCGGTTGTCACCGGTTTCGGTGCCGTCGCCGAGCTGCGGCTGCAGCTGCGCGATGGCTGCCTCCAACTGCTCCAGGCGTTGTTGCAACTGCTGGTTCTCCTGTTGTAGCGAGCGGGCATCGCGGGACAGAAAGGGGTCGTCCTGCCACCAATCGATTCCCATCTCTTTGGCCGTGTCGACCGACGCCACCAGCAGCCGAAGTTTGAGCGTCAACAGCTCGATGTCGAGAATGTTGACGACGATGTCGCCGGCGATCACGACACCCTTGTCGAGTACTCGTTCCAGGATGTCGGCGAGCGAATCCGCGGATCGACCGGATCGCGAGACAGGGCTCAGCTCAGGTACTGCTGCCATCAGTCACCTGCCTGATTGCGGTAGTAACGGCGGCTGCGCCGGTAGGAGAGCATGGTGCCTTCGGCGTCGAGTTCCACCTCGTAGCTGGCCATCACGCTGGTGGTATCCGGGATGCGTTCCAACTCGACGACTTCCACCTGGACGAGCCAGCCGTTGTCGGTGCGTTCCATCCCCGACACGGTGTCTGCCGCGCGACCGGTTAGTTCGCTGAGTTGCTGCGCGCCGGACCGGGCAATCTGCACCGCCGTGGGTGCCTGATGGTTTGCCGACCTGCGTGCGGAAGGTTTATGACCGTCAGCCGACCCAGAGTCTGCTGATGACTGCCTGGAGCGCGTCGCGCGCCGTGCGGGTTGGGGCATCTCAATTCTCTCCAGCCGATTTGCGGACAACGGCGAACGGATAGTCCGATGAGAGTGACGAAGCGGGCGTGGCTTGCCGCTTGGATACCTGCCCGGTGGCTTTGTGCGGCTGGTTCGGAAGGTGCTACTCCCGCGGTTCCGCCGCTGACGCGACCGGTGCTGACCGGCTCAGGGCACAGGCGATGGTTTGGCCATTACTGCATGTCCTTGCATTGAAGGTAGCCCGCATCGTCGTCCGTTGTCCATTTCCTCTTTGCGGCTGCCCGACTTGCCGACACTTGTGACGGGCGCGATTCGCGCCGTGCGTTCAGTCGAGGAGGACGTTCAGGAAGGGTCGTCCGACCAGCGCGCCCGGCCCGTCGAAATGCCACCACTCGCCGGCGTACACCACGATGCCGCCGGCGTTCATAGCGCGGCGCAACAACGCTCGGTTCGCTTGCGCGCGGGTGCTGACACCGTCGGTTGCATACGCATGGGCGCGCGCTGTGAAGTCGTCGAACCCGGTGCCCATATCGAGCAAGCAGTGCCCGTGGTCGCGCTGATCGGCCGGACAGCTCACCGCGTCGGATGCGTAGGCCAGCGTCACGTCGACCGAACGAGCCGCCTCGTGGCTGCGTGCATCCGGACCGGGTCGAGCCACCCAGTTCGGATTGGGCACGATCTGAAACATCCGCACCTGCACGGCGTGCGGTCGGTAGCAGTCCCAGAACACCAACAAGTCACCCTGGCGTCGCAGCACGGCCGCCGCGGTGCGCAAGCCGGCCACCATCGACTGATGCACCAGACAACGCGCATCGGCCGGGTACAACGGCACGCCGACGAAGTTGTTGCTGGTGGCGTAGCGCAGATCGACTATCGCGTCTGGCACCACCGTCCGGATGTCAACCAAGCCGGCCGCGCGGGCCTGCGTTGACACCGGTGGTACCTGCGGTGCTGGTGCATGCGTGCTCGACACCGTCGGTCGCGCCGGCGCAGCCGCGCTCGACATCGTCGGCAGTGAACTGGTCACGGCGGTGGTGCTGTTTATCGAGCCGGTTGGCTGGTTCACCGGCATCGGATGGCGGGTGCAACCGGTGCAGCCGATCACCAGTACCAGCGCAACCGCCGCGTACCGGAACCAGGCCATTCGGCCATCCTGCCGCACGGCCCGACGCCGATGATCGCGCACTACTTCGGCGGCAAAGATCTCGCGTAGGTGACGCCGGTGCGCACCCAGCGTCGGAAGTCGGTATCGGTCTCAACGGCGGACGGATCGATGTGTAACCAGCCGTCCATTTCACGTCCGCGCATTTCGAAGCGGCGGACCTGCGGTGGTTGGATCAGTTCGGCGGTTTGCGCCGGATCCACCCGCAGCAACAAGCCGCCCTGCCCGCTGGCACTGACCGCCATGTTGCCATTGATCATGAAGGCGAGACCGCCGAACATCCGCTGCTCGGTCAGCCCGGACTCACCTTGGACGACCTCGCGAATCCGGTGTGCGAGTTCCTCGTCGTATGCCATGGCGCCAGTATCACGCGGCCGTCCGACAACGCGCAGTCAGTCGTGGTCGCGACCGCGCAAGATGTTCAGGAACTTGGTGCCGTAGCCGGGACCTTGCACGTTTTCGTACAGGTAGGCCGAGTCGCTCTCGATGCCATCGATTCGCTTGGCCAGCCGGTGCATCAGGTAGATCACTACCGCCGCTCCAGGAAGAAACAGCAGGAAGAACATCCCAGCCTCCTCCCAGGTCACCGGCCTTCAGTATGCGCTCAGGTGCGCGAATCGGATCCCGAACGGCTGCGGTAAACCACAGCTCAGTCGGCGATCAGGGCACCGTTGTGCAGCCGCACCGGAATTGGGTCGACGATGTCGAAGGTCGGCATCGCTTCGGGCTCGGAATTGCGAAAGCCGATCAGCGCCCAGCCGCCGCTGCGGGTTTGTACTAGCGGCGCGGCGAACAGCGTGGGTTCGGCGACGAACGGAACTGCTGCATCGATGCGCCATGGGCCGGCCGCGGAGTCAGCGGTCACCGACCAGGTGCAGTAGGAGCCGCTGCGCCGAACGCGTTGTTCGGTGTGCTGTGGGCCTCGGCCAGCACCCCGTCGTCACGGCTCAGAAGCCGGGAAACACGCTGCGCAGTACCGGCAATCGCGGATCGTCACCGGCGTCGGCCGGGGTGTGTCCTGGATCCAGCCGGCCGTAGACCAATCGGACGAAAGCCTCGGCCGGCAGGTACAGCGGATCCGGCTGCGGCGCGGTGACCTCGGTCAGGCTGACCTCCGGATGCAGGTTCAGCCGGAATGAGCGGTCCGGCCCGGTGATCCGAATCGCCATCGAGCCGACGCCTTCGATCGGGGTTGCCCGCGCCGCGATCGGCGCCAGGGTGTCCACCAGCAGGCCGACCGCGTCGTCCGCCACGGTTGCCGTCGGGTCCAGTGCGACCGCGACGTCCCAGGTGTGCACGGCATGTTCGCCGAGTCGCAGCGCGGCCAAGCCGGCCAGGTCGACGTCCCGGCCGAACATGGACAGCCGGAAGCCGTCGTCGGCCGCCGCGGCGCGTTCCAGCCGGTCGACGAAGGCCTCGTTGGCGCGGATGCTCTCGCCGGCCTGCTGCTGCGGTGGCAACGCGTTCCAGTGGTCCCAGATCGGGCCGAACGCCTCGCCACCGGGCGGCGCCGCACCGACCAGGCCGGCGTCCAGGAACAGTCCGAAGATCTCGGCCTGGCTGCCCAGGTGGGAGGCGACCTGGGCGATCGTCCACTCGCTGGCGTAGGACGGTCCGGTCAGCCGCGCGGTGTCGAGTGAGTCCAGCAGCGCGGTCAGCCGGTCGTGCGAGTTGCGTACCGCGCCGACCCAGGCGGTGGCGTCAGCCACTACTCGCTCCGGCGCAGCGCCAGCACCGGGATGGTGCGGATGCCGGCGGTCTTCTCGGCATAACCGGCGAAGCCGGGATAGCGGCGGGCCTGCTCGGCGTAGATCCGGTCCCGCTCTTCACCGGTGATCTCGTCCACCGTGACCGGGTACTCCTCGGTGCCCACCTCGACCGTGGCGGCGCCGGCCGCCATCAGGTTGTGGTACCAGTCCGGGTGGCTCGGCGCGCCGGCCTTGGAGGCGAAGACGTAGATGGTGTCGGAGTCGGTCTCATCAGGCAGGTACATCGTCGGAGCCAGCAGTTGCCTGCCCGACTTGCGTCCGCGGTGGTGCAGGATGGCCATCGGCGCTCCTTCGAACGCGCCACCGACCTTGCCGGAATTCGCCCGGAACTCGGCGATCACCTGGGAGTTCCAATCGGTTGCCTCTGTCATCGCCTACTCCTGGGGGTGTTTTGGCCGACCATCGCGCGGTTTGCGATCGAACGCCACGCTACCAATGTTGTCGGCTCAATCAATGGCATCGACGTGCCGAGCGGATCAGCCGAAGCTATCCAGCACCGCGTCGGCCAGCGGTGGCCAGGCCTGGATCGCCCAGTCACCGAACGGCCGGTCAGCCAACGCCACCAGGCCCAGCCGAGCCACCGGGTCTACCCAGAACACGGTGCCGCTCTGGCCGAAATGCCCGTAAGTCGCAGGAGAATTGCGAACCGAGGTCCAGTGTGGGCGCTTGCCGTCCCGGATCTCGAAGCCGTAGCCCCAGGCGTTGTCGCGTTGGCCACCGTAGCCCGGCAGCACGCCGGGCAGCCCCGGGAATTGCACGCTGGTCGCCGCCTGAAGGCTATCCGGGTGCAGCAGGCCGGACGGGTTCAGCAGTTCACCGAGCAGCGCGCACAGGTCCGCGACCGAGGCTATGCCGTCGCGAGCCGGCGATCCGGCGAGCTCCGCGGTGGTCATCCGTAGCGGCTGGAACACCGCCTCGGCGAGGTAGTCGGCGAACGGGATCTCGGTTGCCGCGGCGACCAATTGCCCGATCAATACGAAGCCGGTGTTGGAGTAGATCCGCCGGGTGCCGACAGCCGCGGCGCGTCGCCATCGGTCCGGCGCCAGCCCACTGGCGTGCGCCAGCAGGTGGCCCAGGGTGGCGGCCGGCAATTGCTCGGCCAGCTTCGGTTGGATCAGACGGATGCCGCCGATCGGTTCGGCGATCGGCTGGTCCAGCTCCAGCGCGCCCTCTTCCACGGCAACCAGAACAGCCAGTGCGGTGAGCGGTTTGGTCACCGACGCCAGCGGAAACCGCATCGACACCGGGCCGGCGGTGGCCAGCACGCCGGCCGGTCCGACCACCGCCGCGGCGCAGTTGGCAACCGGCCAGGACGCCAGCTGGTCCAGCAGTGCGGTCATCGCCGGCCGGTAGCGCGGGCGATCAACCGGGGTAGCTCGGCCGCGACGTCGGCAGGGAGCCGGTCCACTGCGAACCAGCGCAGATCGTCGGACTCGGCGCTGCGCACCGGCTCGGCACCGGCCGGCGCGTGGCCCAGGAACCGTACGTCGTAGTGCCGGGTCGGCAGACCCAGCGAGCAGGTGATGGGGTGCACGTCCAGGTCGATCGGCACCGGATCGACGATGATGCCGGCGATCCCGCTCTCCTCGGTGGCTTCCCGCAGCGCGGCCGCCAGCAGCGAGGGGTCATCGTCCTCGACATGGCCGCCGAGCTGGAGCCACGCACCGACCCGCGGGTGCAGGGTGAGCAGCACCCGTTCGTGGCGATGGTCCAGCAGCAGCACGCTCGCGGTGACGTGCCCCGGGACGCAGCTGCGGCGGGTCGCGTCCGGCCGCGCCGCGAGCAGGCCGTAGAAGCCTTCCCGGACGGCCGATTGGCCGCTGCCGTCGGCCGGATCCAGCGCCATGCTGGCCAACGTGGCCAGCGTGTCGGCATGCAGGCCGCTGACGTCCCCCTCGTCGGTGCTAGCGGCGGCCTGCGCCCGGCCCAGCGCGAGCGCCTCGGCGGTACCCAGCCGGAACAGGTCGTCGGCCGCGCCGCGGATCAGGCCGGCGGAACCCTTGCCGTCGTCGGGGCAATGCAACCCCCGGATCACCGCGACCGGGATGTCGGACAGCTTGCCCTTCACCAGGTCACCCGCCGCGGCCAGCTCGTCGGCGATCGCCACTTCGGTGACCACCAGTTCGTTGCCGTGCCGGTCGGTCGCCCCGCGCACGTCCAGCACCGCGGTCAGCCCGGCCACCCCGATCGCGACGTCGGAGATGCCGTGCCGCCAGGGCCGGCCCGTCGAGTCCGAGATCACCACCGCCACCGTTCGTCCGGTCAGCTCCCGCAGCCGCTCGACCAGCCGCCGGGCAGAGGCATCCGGATCCAGCGGCAGCAGGGCGATCTCGTTCGACCGCACGTTGGACGCATCCACCCCGGCCGCCGCCAACACCAGGCCGTGCCGGGTCTCGACCACCCGCAGGTTGCCTCGCCGAGCAATCATCCGGACCGTCTCGTCGGCGATGGCCTGCTGCCGAATCGCCTCGCGTTCGGCCGGATCCGCTGACGGCACCGGCACCAGTCGACCCTCGACCTTGGACACCACCTTGGAGGTGATGACCAGGATGTCGTCGTCAGCGAGCCACGGCGCACAGCGGACCAGCTCGGTGGCCAGGTCGTCACCCGGGCGCAGTTCGCCGATGCCGGTGACCGGGCGAATCTCGATGCCGTTCACCGCGTCAGCTCCAGGGCGTCTGCCACCATGGCGGCGGTCACCTCATCCGAGCTCATCAGCAGGTCGCGCGCTAGCACCCGAACGCCGTCGATGCTGGCCCGGTCGCCGGTATGCACCAGCCAGCCATCCAGCACGCCGCCGGCCGACCGGGCGCCGTAGAACCGGCCGACGCCTTCGGCCGAGGTGGGAATACCCAGCACCGGCAGGCAAGAGTCGGCCATGCCGCGGACCGGGGCGCCGCCGATGATCGGCGACAGCCCGATCACCGGTGCGTCGGCGGCCCGCAACGCCGCTGCGATGCCCGGCACGGTGAGGATGGTATTGATCGACACCACCGGATTCGACGGCGCGATCAGGATCAGCTCAGCCTGTGCAATCGCCTGCTCGACACCTGGTGCCGGCAACGCCGAATCCACCCCGACTTGGACGAAGTCCAGCGCGGGCAGCCCGGCGCGGTGCCGAACCCACCATTCCTGGAAATGGATCGCTCGCCGGCCGACCTCGCCGTCGACCACCACGTGCGTCTCGCACCGCTGATCGGTCATCGGCAACAACCGGACTCCGGTCTGCCAGCGTTGGCAAAGGGCGGCGGTGATGTCGGACAGCGGATAGCCGGCATCGAGCATCTGGGTGCGCACCAGGTGGGTGGCGACGTCCAAGTCACCCAGGCCGAACCAGGACGGTTCAGCCCCGTACGCCGCCAACTCCTCCGCGATCCGCCAGCTCTCACCGGCCCGTCCCCAGCCCCGGTCGGCGTCGTGCGCGCCGGCCAGGGTGTACATCACGCTGTCCAGATCCGGGCAGACCCGTAGGCCGTGCAGGGTGATGTCGTCTCCGGTGTTGACGATCGCGGTGATCTGATCCGTCCGACCTTCGGTGTTGGCGAACCTGCGCACCCCCTTAAGGAACCGGGCACCGCCGATCCCGCCGGCCAGAACAGTGATCTGCACCCACCGAACCTATTTCATCAGCGGTAGAGCAGCGGGAACGGGTTGGCCCGGCGGATCGCGTAGGTGGACCAGAGGATCGAATACAGCACCGCGTCCCCGGATCGTCCGGAGGTCAGCAGGTGCGGAGGCAGCCACTGCCGAGCCAGCTTGCGAGTGCGTCGCGGCGTCGGCCGACCCACTCCGCCGCAGCCGCCGACCAGCAGGGTCAGGATCGCGCTGGTCAGGTCCGGTGGGGGTTCGGGCTGGTTCAGATAGCTGCGGATGGTCTGCTGGTCGACGACCGTCGAGGCCGGGTCGCAGTCGATGATCCGTTTGCCCTCGAGTCGCCACCGGCCGGATTCCACCAGCGCATCGGTGGCAGCCGCCAGGTCGGCATCGACGTGGTTGAACCAGCGCCGCCACCGGGTCGGCCCGCGGCCGGCGACCGCGCTGTGCACCGCGTCCAGCAGTCGGGAGCCGGTGTCGGACTCACCGATGGCTTCCGGCCACTGCCGGCCGACCAGCCGACCGGCCAGCGCCAGCTCGGCGAACATGGCGGTCCGGATCGCGATGCCGACCTGGTGCGGGTGCCGGACCCGTCCGCGGACCGGATTGAGCGACAAGCGGCAGACGGCCAGCCCCAGCAGCTCACTGTTCGCGCCGGTCTCCGCTGCTTCGGCCAATGTCCACCTCGTCCCGGCCAATAACGCATGGAAATTCGCGTATATGGAAATCAGTGCCCAGGGTAGCGCCACCAGCTTTCGGCTGGTGTTGGCGGGCGTAACGCGTCGCGTTATGCTGGTGAAGTGATCAGGTCGTTCGGCGACGCCCTGACCGAGCGGATTTGGTCACGACGATTCGTCAAAGCCATGGACCGTGACTTGCAAAGGGTCGCGCTGCGCAAGCTCGCCATGCTGGATGCTGCCGAGATCTTGGATGACCTTCGCGTTCCACCAGGCAACAGGCCGGAGGCACTCAAAGGTGACCGTAGAGGCCAACACAGCATCCGCGTTAATGACCAATGGCGGGTCTGTTTCCGGTGGACCACGGCCGGGCCTGAGCACGTGGAGATCGTCGACTCCCACTGAAGGTGAGACAGCTAGCTATGGACAACGACAGGATGCCGCCCATCCATCCGGGTGAGGTGCTGCTGGAGGAGTTCATCGTCCCGCTGGGTACGACTCAGCACCGGGTTGCCATCGACATCGGCGTACCGCCGCGCCGGATCAACGAGATCGTGCATGGCAAGCGACGCGTCAGCGCCGACACCGCGCTGCGGTTGGGCCGCTACTTCGGAACGACCGCGCAGTTTTGGGTGAACCTTCAGAGCCGCTATGACCTCGACGTCGAGCAGAACAACCTTGGGCCGGTTCTTGATCGGATCAGGCCATTGCGCTCGGCGTGACCTGGGTGGAACGCACAATAGATACCCGCAGCATCGGTGCTTTCGGCGCGGGCTGACTAGGCTCTCTTGGTGTGAGCGTCGAGCAACCTTCGGAGTCGGCCACCAGACGGGCACTGCGCCGAGCCAAGGACGCAGCTGCGCTGGATGTCACCGAGGCCGCCGTGCTGATGGCGGCCCGCGGCCAGCCGCTGACCGAGTTGATGGCGGTGGCGGCCGCGGTCCGGGATTCGGCGCACTCGCAGATCAGCTACTCGCGCAAGGTGTTCATCCCGCTGACCAGGCTGTGCCGCGACCGCTGCCACTACTGCACGTTCGCCACCGTGCCGCACCGGCTACCGGCTGCCTACCTGGAGATCGACGAGGTGGTCGAGATTGCAGCGCAAGGTGGCGCACTGGGCTGCAAGGAGGCGCTGTTCACCCTCGGCGACCGGCCGGAAGAGCGCTGGCCGCAGGCCCGGGCCTGGCTGGACGAGCGCGGCTACGACTCCACGCTGGACTACCTGCGGGCAGCGGCGATCGCGGTGCTGGAACGTACCGGCCTGCTGCCGCACCTGAACCCCGGGGTAATGAGCTGGGCGGAGCTGCAACGACTCAAGCCGGTCGCTCCGAGCATGGGGATGATGCTGGAAACCACCGCCCGCCGGCTGTTCACCGAACCGGGTGGTCCGCACTACGGCAGCCCGGACAAGGATCCGGAAGTCCGGTTGCGGGTGCTCACCGACGCCGGCCGGCTGACCATCCCGTTCACCACCGGCATCCTGGTCGGCATCGGGGAGAACCGCACCGAACGGGCCGAGTCACTGTTCGCGATCCGGTCCATCGCTCGCGAGTTCGGCGCGATCCAAGAGGTGATCGTGCAGAACTTCCGCGCCAAGGCGGACACCGCGATGCGCAACGACCCGGACCTGGATCTGGACGAATACCTGGCGACGCTGGCGGTGGCCCGGCTGATACTCGGCCCCAAGCTGCACCTGCAGGCCCCGCCCAACCTGGTTGACGTCACCGAATGCCTGCTGCTGGTGGACGCTGGGGTGGACGACTTCGGCGGCATATCGCCGCTGACGCCGGATCACGTCAATCCGGAACGGCCCTGGCCCGAGCTGGACAAGCTCACCGACCTGCTCGCCGCGCACGGCTACCCCCTGGTCGAGCGGCTCACCGCCCAACCGTCCTACGCGCTGGCCGAAACGCCATGGCTGGATCCTCGTGTGTTGCCGCACGTGCGGGCGCTGATCGATCCGGTGTCCGGCCTGGCTGCCGTCGAGCCGGACGGGTCGGTACGCCGACCGGTCGGCCGGCCCTGGCAAGAGCCGGACGGTGGCTGGGTGTCGGCCGGCCGAACCGACCTGCATGAATCGGTGGACACTACCGGCCGAAGCGCTGACCGGCGCAGCGACTTCGATGAGGTCTACGGCGACTGGAACGCTTTACGGGAAAGGGTGTTTTCGGCCGGGACGACCGCGCTGGACAGCGACGTGGCGCAGGCACTGCGGGCGGCCGAGCGGGATCCGGCCGGGCTGACCGACGCGCAGGCGCTGGTGCTGATGCAGGCCGATGGCGCCGGTCTGCAGGCGGTCGCCGCACTGGCCGACGAGTTGCGTCGCGACGCGGTCGGCGACGAGGTGACCTACGTGGTCAACCGCAATATCAACTTCACCAACATCTGTTACACCGGCTGCCGGTTCTGCGCGTTCGCGCAACGAGCCACCGATGCCGACGCCTACACGCTGTCGGCCGCCGAGATCGGCAATCGCGTGCGCGAGGCACATGCCGACGGCGCGACCGAGATCTGCATGCAGGGCGGCATCGACCCCAAGCTGCCGGCAACCGGCTACTTCGAACTGGCCCGGGCGGTGAAGGCGGCGGTGCCGGCCATGCATCTGCATGCCTTCTCGCCGATGGAGGTCGTCAACGGCGCCGCGCGGGCCAACCTATCGATCGAGGAGTTCTTGATCGGGCTGCGCGAGGCCGGGGTGGATTCGCTACCCGGCACCGCGGCCGAGATCCTGGACGACGAGGTTCGGTGGGTGCTCACCAAGGGCAAGCTGCCCACCGCGGCCTGGATCGAGGTGGTGACCACCGCGCATCGGTTGGGCATCCCCACCACCGCGACGATGATGTTCGGCCATGTCGACCACCCGCGACATTGGGTGGCCCACCTGCGGCTGCTGGGCCGATTGCAGGAGCAGACCGGCGGCTTCACCGAGTTCGTTCCGCTGCCGTTCGTGCACCACCAGGCGCCGATCTACCTGGCCGGACTGGCTCGGGCCGGTGCGTCCCAGCGCGAGGTCAAGGCGGTACACGCGATGGCCCGGATCCTGCTGCACGGTCGGATCCGAAACATCCAGACCAGCTGGGTCAAGCTCGGCGAATCCGGCGCCGCGGAGATGCTGCGCAGCGGCGCGAACGACCTGGGCGGCACCTTAATGGAAGAAACCATTTCGCGAATGGCCGGATCTGAGTACGGCTCGCGTCGCTCGGTGGCCGAATTGCAGGCGGTTGCCGCACTCGCCGGGCGGCCGGCGAGGCAGCGAACCACCTCCTATGGGCCGGTTTTGGCTACCAGTATTCGATAGCAATTTCGATTAACCAGCAAATACCAGGTTTCTGCTTGACTTACCGGGAACGACACGGGTGTAATTCCAGTTGTGTCGTTCGGCTTATGCGCACATCACCTGAGCCGATAGGCCCGCAGGACGACTTTGGCCCAACATCATCAGCCCCGGATCAGCAGTAGGAGTCACCGTGACCGACATTTCCAATTACCTGGCCGAAGCGAACCTGTCAGACATCTTCGGGTTGCCGGAGGAGCAGAGCTGGCAGGAGAGGGCGCTGTGTTCCCAGACGGATCCGGAAGCATTCTTTCCGGAGAAGGGCGGCTCCACCCGCGAGGCCAAGAAAATCTGCGTCGGCTGCGAGGTGCGCGGCGAATGCCTGGAATACGCCTTGGAGCATGACGAACGGTTCGGCATCTGGGGCGGCCTGAGCGAGCGGGAGCGTCGCCGGGTCAAGCGTCGCGCCAGCTGAGCAGACCGAGGCGTCACTTCGCCGGCCGGTAGCGATCCGGTCGGTGCTAGATCAGAGGTCCGGCTCCGGGCCGGGATCGATCTCCTCAACCGACTTGCCGAGCAGCCTGGCCACCTGCTCCACCACCACGTCATGCACCAGATCGGCCAAATCCTCACCGCGAACCGCGCGGCTTTCCAGCGGCCGGCGATACAGCACCACGACCGGCGCGGACAGCCCGGCGACCCCGTTGCGGTACAGCCGGGACAGCGGCACCGCATTGTCGTCCAGCACATCGTCGTCAGCGGCATTCGCCAGCTCGACCGCTCCGGCCGGGCCGACGTCCGGCACGTCCTCCACCGCGAACTCCACCTCGGCCAGCTGATCGCCGACGTGCGGCTGCAGGTGGTCGATCGCATGCAACACCATCGCGTCGAACGCATCGGACCTGCTGTGCGCGATCGGCACCATCGGCGGCGCGAGCATTCCGCGAAGCCCGCGGCCGTGTCGATCCCGGCGACGCCCGACCCGGCCGACCCGGGCGGGTTCGGCGGCGGGGAAATCGGGCTCTGTGGTCATAGTGACCAGAGCCTAGTGCGCGACACGCACCGGTCAGCGGCTTCGCTCACCGGCAATCGGTCCGCTGCCAGCTAGGGTCGCCGGTTGTGAGGCATGTCCGCAGGTGTACCCGAACTGGTTGCAGCCAGTCTGCTGTGGCGACACTGACCTACATCTACTCAGACTCCACCGCGGTTGTCGGGCCGTTGGCCGCCTTCGCCGAGCCGCACTCCTACGACCTCTGCGAGGAACACGCGGTCCGACTGACCGTCCCGCGCGGCTGGGAGGTACTGCGGCACGTGGGCGAGTTCCCGTCGCCGATCCCGCACGCCGACGACTTGGAAGCGCTGGCCGACGCCGTCCGCGAGGCGGCCAGGATGGAGTTCCCGCCCGGCCACCAGCAGCGCGCCGACGGCGGCCTGGCTGCTCGTCGCGGACACCTCAGGGTGGTGCCGCCGCCGGTCTGACAGCCGTCCGGTGGTTCGGCCACGTAGCCGACAACCCGCTGGGTAGGCTCGGGTTCCGGCCGTGAACAGCTCGAGCCGGCTTATCGCCAAGGAGAACCGGCAGTGATCGACCTGTCCGACATCGTCAAGGCCTACGACGTGCGGGGGATAGTCGGCGAGCAGCTCACCGCCGAGGTCGCGCGGGCACTCGGTGCGGCCTTCGTCAGCGTCACCGGCGCCGGCAAGCTGGTGGTCGGGCACGACATGCGGGAGTCCGGGCCGGAACTGTTGACGGCATTTGCCGAGGGCGCGGCCGACCGCGGCGCGGACGTGCTGAACATCGGGTTGGCTTCCACCGATTTGCTGTACTTCGCCTCCGGCCGGCTGGACCTGCCCGGTGCGATGTTTACCGCCAGCCATAACCCGGCGCGCTACAACGGAATCAAGCTGTGCCGGGCGGGTGCCCAACCGATCGGGGCTGATACCGGGCTGCCGGAGATTCGCGACACCGCTCAGCGCTACCTGGCCGACGGCCTGCCGGCGCCGGTCCCGGCGGTCGGCACGATCAGCCGGCAGGAGCTGCTGGTGGACTATGCCCGGCACCTGCGGGGCCTGGTGGACCTGTCCGGCTCCCGGCCGCTGACCGTGGTGGTGGACGCCGGTAACGGCATGGCCGGTTACACCGTGCCGGCCGTGCTGGGTGACGCCGCGCTGCCGGCACTGCCGCTGCGGATCGTCCCGCTGTATTTCGAGCTTGACGGCAACTTTCCGAACCATGAGGCCAACCCACTCGATCCGGCCAACCTGATCGACCTCCAGAAGGCCGTCGTTACCGAACGGGCGGACATCGGCCTGGCCTTCGACGGGGACGCCGATCGCTGCTTCGTGATCGACGCCGCCGGTGAACCGGTCTCACCCAGCGCGGTGACCGCGCTGGTGGCGGTCCGCGAGCTGGCTAAGGCGCCGGGTTCGGTGGTGATCCACAACCTGATCACCTCCCGGGCGGTGCCTGAGATCATCAGCGAGCACGGCGGACGGCCGGTACGCACCCGGGTCGGCCACTCCTACATCAAGGCCGAGATGGCCCGTACCGATGCGGTATTCGGTGGCGAGCACTCGGCGCACTACTACTTCCGCGACTTCTGGCGGGCCGACACCGGAATGCTGGCGGCCATGCACGTGCTCGCCGCGCTGGGCGAGCAACCCGGCACGCTGGCCGAGCTGTGCGCCGACTACGAGCGCTATGCCGCTTCCGGGGAGATCAACTCGACGGTGGCCGATCAGGCCGGCAAGCTCGCCGAACTGCGCACGCGGTTCGCCGACCGCACCACCGACACCGACACGTTGGACGGGCTTACCGTGCAATTATCGGACGGATCTTGGTTCAACGTCCGGGCATCCAATACCGAACCGCTGCTGCGACTGAACGTGGAAGCGGGCACCATCGAGCAGATGGCGGCCATCCGCGACGAAGCGCTGGCCGTCATCCGGTCCGATGAGCGTTTGCGCGAAGAGCCGGAGCGGGCATGACTGAGCGCACGGTATCCGGTTCGCGAGTGGGCAGTTCGGGCACGAGTGGGCGGTTATATCTGCCCACTGGACGTACAACTGCCCACTCGTACACCGGTTGACCTGGGAGGTCGAACAATGACCGTGTCCGACGACCTGTTGTCGATCCTGGCCTGCCCCAGCTCGGATCACGCCCCGTTGCGGTTGGAACCGTCGGCCGCTGCCGATGCCCGGGCCGGTGACGAGGAGTTGGTGTGCACCGTGTGCGCGAGCCGGTTTCCGATCCGCGATGGCATACCGGTGCTGCTGACCGACGAGGCCACCATCGGTCCGAACGGCCTGGGCATCCCGGCCTATCAGGCAGACGAGGATCCAGCCGGATGAGTTCGTTCGGCTTCCAACCGGAGCTGCTCGACGACAGCGAGGCACTGCAACGCGCCGACCACGGTGGCCTGCTTCGGGCATTGGCCACCGCCGGCGCACAGGTCCGGCGCGCGGTCGGCGTGCGCGACGAGTTCGGCGTCGACCGGCTGCGCGGTGACCTGGTGCCCCGGTCGGTGCTGGTGGCGCCGGATGCCAGCGCGCCGTACCTGTCCAGCCTGATCGGCGCCCTGGCATCGGCCGCCGCGCCGGTGCTGGACTGGCGCGCCGACCAGCTGCCGAACTGGGCCGGACCGGCCGACGCGCTGCTGGTCGCCTCGGTGAGTGGCCGGCATCCCCGGCTGGCCGAGCTGGTTGCCCAGGCCGACCGGCGTGGCCTGGCGTTGGCGGTCGCGGCACCGGCCGGCTCGCCGGTGGCGGCCGCGGCGGCCCGGCATCCGATCGCCGATCTCGGCCACCTGTCCGCCGAGCCGCCCAGGGCGCTCTGGTGGGCACTGGCCACCCCGACCCTGCAGGCGGCCGATGCGCTGGGCCTACTCGGTATCCGGGATCTGAACGGACTGCTGGAGCAGGCTGCTGACTGCCTGGACGAGGTCGCCGAGGCCGACCGTCCGGACTCGTCGGCGTATGTCGGGCCGGCCAAGCTGTTGGCCGCCGAACTGGCCGAGTCGGTTCCGGTGATCGCCGGCATCGGCCCGGCCGCCACCGTGGCCGCCCGCCGGATCGCCGGATCTGTGCAGCTGATCGGTGGTTCCACCGCGATGGCCGCGGCGCTGCCCGACGATGTCGCGCGGATCGGCTCGCTGCTGGAATTTGCCGTTACCGAAAGGGATTTCTTCGCTGACCGAACCACCGAGGTGACGGTCCGTCCCCGGCTGGTGCTGGTCGGGGACGACGAGCCGCACTCCTCCGAGCAACAACCCGGCCGGGACAACCTCAGCGACGAGGCCGGCCGCCGAGCCGGTGCGGCGCTGGCCGGCCTGGCGATGAGCCGGCGGATCGGGGTGTCCCGGGTACTGGTTCCGGACGCCCCGCAGCTGGTCAGGTTCGCTTCGGCCACCGCCTCCGGGGACTTCGCCGCCACCTACCTGGCGCTGGCCCGCGGCGTCGATCCGTCCGGACCCAGGCTGGGGGAGTTGCCGCAGTGACCGGCTTGATCCCGGCCATCCCCGGGCTCGGGCGGTGAGCAGCTCCGGCGGCTCGCGCGCCGTGCTGGCGGCGCTGGCGGCCAACCTCGGCATCGCGGTGATCAAGTTCATCGCTTTCCTGCTGACCGGGTCGGCGTCGATGCTGGCCGAGGGCGTGCATTCGGTGGCCGACTCCGGCAACCAGGGCCTGCTGCTGCTGGGCGGCCGCAGCTCGCGCCGGCGCGCCACCGCCGAGCACCCGTTCGGCTTCGGCCGCGACCGCTATGTCTACGGGTTCCTGGTCGCGCTGGTGCTGTTCAGCGTCGGCGGGCTGTTCGCGCTCTACGAGGGCGTCGACAAGATCGCCAACCCCCATCACTTGGATTCGCCGGCGATCGCGATCGTGGTGCTGGTGTTGGCCATCGGGCTGGAGTCGTGGTCGTTCCGCACCGCCATCGCGGAATCCCGCCTGCTGAAGGGGGACGCCGGCTGGGTGCAGTTCGTCCGCCGGGCAAAGGTCCCCGAGCTGCCGGTGGTGCTGTTGGAGGATTTCGCCGCGCTGGTCGGACTGGCGCTGGCGCTGCTCGGGGTCGGACTGAGCACCATCTTGCACCAGCCGGTCTGGGACGGCATCGGCACCGCAGCCATCGGGGTGCTGCTGATCACGGTCGCGGTGGTGCTGATCATCGAAACCAAAAGCTTGCTGCTCGGCGAGGCGGCCAGCCCGGCGGCGGTCGAACGGATCTGCCAGGCCCTGGTCGGCGCCGGAGTGTTGCGGGTGATTCATCAGCGCACGATGCATCTCGGCCCCGAGGAGGTGCTGGTCGCCGCGAAGCTGTCGATGTCGCCGGGCAGCACGCTGGTCGAGGTGGCAGCGGCCATCGATGCGGCCGAGGCCCGGGTGCGCGCCGCCGAGCCGAGCGCTCGGGTGATCTACCTGGAGCCGGACATCGACCGCGGGCCGAATACGGCGGCGGTGAGCCGGTGACACTGCCCCGGATCATCGCGCTGGACAACTCCATCCGCGACTATGCCTGGGGTTCGCCGGCGGCCATCCCGGCGTTGCTCGGCATCGAGCCGTCCGGCCGTCCGGCCGCCGAGTTGTGGGTCGGCGCGCACCCGGACTCACCGTCGCGGTGGACCGCCCACCCGGACCGTCCGGGCTTGGACGAGCTGATCGAGCAGGCGCCGGCGGAGTTGCTCGGGACGGCCACCGTGCGGCGGTTCGGGCCGCGGTTGCCGTTCCTGGTCAAGGTGCTGGCCGCCGACCGGGCGCTGTCGATGCAGGTGCACCCGGCGCTGGAGCAGGCGCAGGCCGGGTACGCCGCCGAGCAGGCGGCTGGCTTGGTGCCGGGGGCGCCGGGCCGCAACTACACCGACGCCAACCACAAACCCGAGCTTGCCTACGCCCTCAGCGATTTCGACGCCTTCTGTGGGTTCCGCCCGGTGGCCGACACCGCGCGGTTATTGGACGCTCTGGCGGTCGATGAACTGTCCCGGTTCCGGGACCTGCTGATGGGTCCGGACGGCCTGCGTGCCACCTTCACCGCGCTGCTGAGCCTGCGCGGCGAGGTCCGGGACCAGCTGGTCGCCGAAACCCTGACCGGTTGCCGCCGGCTTTCCCTCGGCGACGGTTCCTGGTCGGCTGCCGCCCGCGCCTCGCTGCTGGCCGGTGAAGACTTTCCCGGCGATATCGGGGCGGTGCTGGCACTGCTGCTCAACCATGTCCGGCTGGCCCCGGGCGAGGCGATCTTCCTCGGCGCCGGCAACGTGCACGCCTACCTGCGTGGAACCTGCGTCGAGGTGCTGGCCAACAGCGACAACGTGCTGCGCTGCGGGTTGACCCCCAAGCATGTCGACGTAGCCGAACTGGTGCGGATCGCCGACTTCAGCCCGCTGGCCGAACCGCGCTGGCAACCGGAGCAGGCCGCTGATGGCGAGGTGCGGTTCCGGGTTCCGGTGCCGGACTTCGTGCTGGACGTCGTCGCGCTGACCGACCGGCCGCACCCGGTCACCGGCGCCGGCCCGTACCTGGTGTTGGCCGGGGAGGAGCCGGCGACGGTGCGCGCCGGCGACCTGGTCGAGCGGACCGAACCCTGGCATGCGGTGTTTCTGGCGGCGAGGCAGGACGGGGAGCCGGCCGGCTCGCTCACCGGTTCCGGCCGCGCCTTCCTGGTGTCCTGCGATACCTCGGACCGCCTCAGCGGAGCGCTCGCAAAAATCTGACACATGCCTGGTAGAGTCGCCTGCGATGAAGCCGATGACGATGCAGCAGGCGGCCGAGGCGACCGGTTGGTCGCAGCGGATGCTGCGCTACATCGAGCAAGCCGGCCTCGTCACGACCCTGCGTACCCCGGGTGGCCATCGGCTGTACGGGCCCCGGCAGGTGGACCGCCTACGAACCCTGCGTCAGTTGATCGACGAGCACGGCATCGGCTTGGCCGAGGTCGCCTTCGAGCTGCGGATGCGTACCGAGTTCGAGCTTTACCGGGCGGTCGATGACTGGTTCGGCGCCATACATCGCGGCCCGGCCTCGCCGGAGGCCGGCCTGTACCGGCGACTGGCGGCCGAGCGACTGCTCGAGCCTCGAGAGGCTCGGGAATTCGCCACGGCCGAAACCGAAGAAAGCCTCGACACCCCGCAATCGCACTCAACCGGAGGATTACCAGTGAGCGTCACCCTGACCACAGACAGCGCCGGATCGGTGAGCGACTTCAAGGTCGCCGACCTGTCGCTGGCCGCCTACGGGCGCAAGGAGATCCAGCTGGCCGAGCACGAGATGCCCGGGCTGATGGCACTGCGCGCCGAGTTCGGTGCGGCCAAGCCGCTGGCCGGCAAGAAGGTTGCCGGCTCGCTGCACATGACCACTCAGACCGCCGTGCTGATCGAGACCCTGGCCGCATTGGGCGCCGACGTCCGCTGGGTCAGCTGCAACATCTTCTCCACCCAAGATCACGCGGCGGCCGCGGTGGTGGTCGGCCCGAACGGCACCCCGGAGAACCCGAGCGGCATTCCGGTTTTCGCCTGGAAGGGCGAGACGCTGCAGGAGTACTGGTGGTGCACCGAGCAGATGCTGACCTGGCCGGACGGCAGCGGCCCGGACTCCATCGTCGACGACGGTGGCGATGCCACCCTGCTGATCCACATGGGCGTCGAGTACGAAGCCGCCGGCGTGGTGCCGTCCGCCGATGAGAACGACTCGGAGGAGTACAAGATCATCCTGGACACCCTACGGCGCAGCGTCGCGGAGTTCCCGACCAAGTACACCAAGATGTCGCAGTCGATCATCGGCGTGACCGAGGAGACCACCACCGGCGTGCACCGGTTGTACGAGTTCGCCAAGGCCGGCACCCTGCTGTTCCCGGCGATCAACGTCAACGATTCGGTGACCAAGAGCAAGTTCGACAACAAGTACGGCTGCCGGCACTCGCTCATCGACGGCATCAACCGCGCCACCGACGTGATGATCGCCGGCAAGCTGGCGCTGGTATGCGGCTACGGCGACGTCGGCAAGGGCTGCGTGGAGTCACTGCGCGGCCAGGGCGCCCGGGTGATCGTTACCGAGATCGACCCGATCTGCGCGCTCCAGGCTGCCATGGACGGCCTCGAGGTGGTCACCCTGGAGGATGTGGTGTCCAAGGTCGACATCTTCGTCACCAGCACCGGCAACAAGGACATCATCATGGCCGAGCACATGGCCAAGATGAAGCACAACGCGATCGTCGGCAACATCGGCCACTTCGACAACGAGATCGATATGGCCGGCCTGGCCAAGATCCCGGGCATCGAGAAGATCGAGGTCAAGCCGCAGGTGCACGAGTGGCGCTTCGCTGACTATGAAGGCCAACCAAGTCACTCGATCATCGTGCTGTCCGAGGGACGGCTGCTGAACCTGGGCAACGCCACCGGGCACCCCAGCTTCGTGATGAGCGCCTCGTTCTCCAACCAGACCATCGCCCAGATCGAGCTGCATACCCACTCCAACGCCTACACCGGTACCGAGAAGCCCGACGTCTACGTGCTGCCCAAGCACCTGGACGAGAAGGTGGCCCGGCTGCACCTGGACGCGGTCGGCGCCAAGCTGACCACGCTCACCAAGAGCCAGGCCGAGTACATCGGGGTGGATGTGGCCGGCCCGTACAAGCCGGAGCACTACCGCTACTGAGCCCCCGCTAGGCGATCGGGCAACTTTCTCCGGCCCCGGACCGGAGAAAGTTGCCCGACCTGGTATCGGCTGTGTCTCTTGCCAGCGTTCCGGCTCCGAAGGTGTCACGATGATGGCATGAAGCCTCGCGTACTGGTGGTCGACGACGATTCATCACTGGCCGAAATGCTCGGCATCATGCTGCGCTCGGACGGGTTCGAACCGGCCTTCGTGCCGGACGGTTCGCGCGCGCTGTCGGCATTCCGCGAGGTCAAGCCGGATATCGTGCTGCTCGATTTGATGCTGCCCGGTGCCAGCGGCATCGACGTCTGCCGGGCGATCCGGGCCGAGTCCGGTACCCCGATCATCATGCTCACCGCCAAGACCGACACCGTCGATGTGGTGCTCGGCCTGGAATCCGGCGCCGACGACTACGTGGTCAAGCCGTTCAAGCCCAAGGAGCTCACCGCTCGGATGCGGGCCCGGCTGCGCCGCTATGACGAGGCCGGCGGCGAGACGCTGACCATCGGGCCGCCGGAGTCACCGGTGAGCATCGATGTGCCTGCCCACCAGGTCGCCCGGGACGGCAACCAGATCTCCTTGACGCCGCTGGAATTCGACCTGTTGGTGGCGCTGGCCCGCAAGCCGCGCCAGGTGTTCACCCGCGAGGTATTGCTGGAGCAGGTCTGGGGTTACCGGCACGCTGCCGACACCCGTCTGGTCAACGTGCATGTCCAGCGGTTGCGCTCGAAGGTGGAGCGCGACCCTGAGCGTCCCGAGGTGGTGCTGACCGTACGCGGCGTCGGGTACAAAGCCGGGCCGCCGTGACCCCTGCCGATCCGCGGGCGCAACCAGCCGGCTACGAACGGCTGCGGCGGCTGGCCGATGAGCTGGCCCGGCAGTGCCGGCAGCTGCTGGCCGGCCCGCGCAGCAGTTGGCGCCGGTCGTTGCAGCTGCGGGTGGCGACCAGCACCGTGCTGGTCACCGGCTTCGTCGTGCTGCTGATCGGGCTCTTCCTGGTTGCCCAGATCAGCAGTGGCGTGCTGAAGGCCAAGCGAGCGAACTCGATAACCCAGGCCAGCCTCGGCCTCAACTCCGCAACCGATCTCCTCCAGCCTGTGTCGCCCGGCGATCCCAGCGGCATCCGGCAAGCCGTCGAACAGATCCTGTCCGAGGCCACCATCGCCAGCCCCGCCGGCAGCAACCCCAACGTCTACAGCAAAGCCGTGCTCTCGGTCAGCACCGCGTTGCCGCCGCAGAACGTGGTGATTCCGCGGGCCCTGCGGCGGCTGGTCGAACGTGGCGCGCTGGCCGTGCAGTACGCTCCGATCCGGGTGCCCAACCAGAGCGGTACGGTGCCGGGCCTGATCGTCGGTGAGCCGCTGATCACCGCGGCCGGATCGTTCGAGCTGTATTACCTGTTCCCGCTCACCGCCGAGCAGCGGACGCTGAACCTGGTGCGCCAGACGGTGCTGGTCGCCGGCCTTGCCCTGGTGCTGCTGGTCGCCGCGATCGCCGCGCTGGTTACCCGGTCGGTGGTCCGGCCGGTCCGGGTCGCCGCCCAGACCGCCGAACAGCTGGCCTCCGGGGATCTGTCCCAGCGCATCCCGGTGAATCGGGAGGACGACATCGCGCTGCTGGGCAAGTCCTTCAACTACATGGCAACCAGCCTCCAGCAGCAGATCGCGCGGCTGGAGATGCTGTCGCAATTGCAGCAGCGGTTCACCTCCGACGTCTCGCATGAGCTGCGCACGCCGCTGACCACGATCAGGATGGCATCGGACCTGCTCTACCACGGCCGGGACGAGTTCGAACCGGCGCTGGCTCGTTCGGCCGAGCTGTTGAACAACGAATTGGATCGGTTCGAAAACCTGCTGGCCGAGCTGTTGGAGATCTCGCGTTACGACGCCGGCGTTACCTACCTGGAGACCGAATGGATCGACCTGGTCGGTGTGGTAGAGCGCGCGGTGAAGGCCAACCAGACGCTGGCTGACCGCCAGCAGGTGCAGTTGCTGGCGCTCACTCCGGACGAGCCGGTGATGGCCGAGATCGACGCCCGACGGGTGGAGCGGGTGCTGCGTAACCTGATCGGCAACGCACTCGACCACGCCGAGGGCAAGCCGGTCGAGGTGCGGGTCGGTGCGGACGAGGACACGGTGGCGGTGGCGGTACGGGACTACGGGGTGGGCCTGCGACCGGGTGAGGCCCCGCTGGTCTTCAACCGATTCTGGCGGGCCGATCCGTCCCGGAGCCGGCTGACCGGCGGCACCGGCTTGGGTCTGTCGATCAGCATGGAAGACGCTCGGCTACACAACGGCTGGCTGCAAGCGTGGGGCGAGCGGAATCGGGGATCGGTGTTCCGGCTGACCCTGCCACGGCATGCCGGCGGCACGGTGACCTCCTCGCCGCTGCCGCTGTCGCCGGATGAACTGGCTCCCCCGGCCGAGGCCAGCGCATGACCCGGCGCTGGCCGGCGAGCCTGGCTGCGGCTGCGTTGGTCCTCGTCGGCTGTACCACGGTGCCGAGCAGTTCCAGCCCGCAGGTGGTGCGAACGCTCAATCACAGCCCGACCAGCACGCCCCGGGCGGCCATCGTCCCGCGGGCCGGCGATAGCCCGGCAAATGTGGTGGACAAGTTCATCAGTGCCGGCGTGCAGGCCGACGCCCAGCACTCGGCGTCCCGGCAGTTCCTGACTGCGACAGCTGCGCGCAAATGGCAGGACCCCACCACGCTGGTCGTCGACGACATCGAGATCACGACGCGAAACATTAAGGACAACCGGGCGACGGTGACGGTCAGCGGCCGTCCGGTCGGCCAGATCGCCGAGCATGGCATCTACACCCCGACGCTGAAGTACCTGGGTTCGGGCGTCGGTGAGGCTGAGACCTACACCTTCCAGTTGCGCCAGTCAGCACCCGGGCAGTGGCGGATAGATCAGTTGCCGCAAGGCGTGCTGATCAGGAGGAATGCCTTCGCAGCTGCCTATGCCGCCGGCAGTGAGCTGTATTTCGTGGACTCTTCGAACGTGGACAGCAGCCGGATCGCGCTGGTGCCGGACCTGAGGTACACCTCGCTGACCGGCCAGGCGCTGGCCACCTGGTTACTTACCGAGCTGCTGGCCGGTCCCAGCCCGGAGCTGACCCAGTCGGTGCTCAGCGAGCTGCCGGAGCAGGTCGGCAAGCCCGGCGTGCAACTCGGGGATCCGATCGTGGTCGAGCTGCCTGGTACCGCGCAGCTCGATGCGCAGAGCAGGGACACCGTCGCTGCCCAGCTGGCCTACACCTTCTTCCCGCAGTTCGAGTACGACGGAACTCCGCTGATGATCACCGACTCGGGCCGTCCGGTGGAGATCCCGGACGTCGCCGGGACAACGTTCACCAAGGACAACTTCGTCCAGGCCAATCCGGTGCAGCAGTCCGCAAGCGCCTCGGCCAAGCCCTACTACATCCGTAACGGCGAGGTGATCGACGGCTCGACCGACCAGGGGGTGGCCGGTTACCTCGGCCAGTCGGTCCGGGAACTCAGTTCGATCGCCCTGCGAGTGGATCCCGCTGGCGGCTTGCAGGCGGCCGGTGTCTCCAACGGCTCGTTGTTGATGGGAAACGATCGCGGCCTGACCCGGGTCAATCTGCCACCGGGCCAGATCAGCCGCCCCGAGTGGCGCCCGCACAGTGGGGACGTCTGGATCGGCCTAGGTTCCAAGGGCGCGGTCTACCGGATCGGGCCGGAGAAGCGGCCGAGGCCGGTATCGATCACCTCCTCGGTAGGCGGCGGTCCGACCGGCCAGGTGATCGCGCTGCGCTTCAGTTCCGATGGGGTACGGCTTGCCGCGGTGGTACGTAACCAGGACGGCACGTCGGCGGTCTGGGTCGGTTCGGTAGTCACGTCCGCCTCGGCCAATGACGTTCGAGTAGTCGCCTTCCAGCCGATCACCGCGGCCGAGTTGGTGGTCAGCGACGTTGCCTGGTCCGATCTCAGTGAGCTGTCGGTGATCGCCAGCTCTCCTTCGAAGAACATCTCACCGCGGGTCTGGTCGCTGGCCTCCGACGGGTCCCGGGTGACCCTGCTGTCCAACGAAGAACTGCCGGCCGGTGTGCCGCCGACCGCCATCGCCGCACCGAACTCGCTACCGATATTGGTTTCGGCGAACGGCTCCATCTGGGCGCACGCCAGCTACGATCCGACCAAAGGTTGGACGGATTACCCGCGGCCCGGGACGCTGACTCCCGGTGACAGCCCGGTGTTCGCCCAGTCCGATTAGCTGCTACCCGGCGGCTGTGCATGACCGCTGCGTTGTCCACAGATTCTGCCGGGACGATCCACGTCCGGCCGGGCTCCGCGACGATCGTCCAATGCTTGCCGATCTGCTCGATCTGGTGCTGCCGACCCACTGCGTGTGCTGCCGTCGTCCGGGGCCGGTGTGGTGCGCCGGCTGCCGACCGGACAGCCGCGGCGAGGTCGTCTCGCCGGCAGCCGGCCCACCGGTGCATGCCGCGGCTGAGTACATCGACGGCCTGCGCACCGCGCTGCTGTGTTACAAGGAGCGCGGTGTCCGCGGTTTAGCGGCGCCGCTGGCCGACTACCTGGGCGACGCGGTCGACTCGGTCCGGCGGGCAACCGCGGGCCCGGGCCGTCCGGTACTGGTCCCGGTGCCGTCGGTGCGGGCGGCGGCTCGCCGGCGCGGCGGCGACCACGTCCGCCGGCTGGGCGTGCTGGTCGCCCGGCAGTCCCGGCTGGAGCTGCTGCCCATGCTGCGGCTGGCCGGTCGGGTGGCCGACTCCGCGGGGCTGTCGGTGGCGCAGCGGGCCAGCAACCTGGATCACCGAATGCTGGCCTGGCCGGCCGGCCTTGCCGGCAACCGGCGGCCGGTGATCATCCTGGACGACATCGTCACCACCGGCAGCACCCTGACCGAGGCGCACCGGGCGCTACGGGCGGCCGGCTGGCCGGTGGCGGGCGCGGCGGTCATCGGTTGGACCCGACGCCGGGTGGCGTGAACTGGGCACGGATCGACGTCGGTTGCGCTGGGCAGATCCGCAGAGTTTGAGCTAGCGTTCAAATGACCTACCGAAGATAGGCACCAGTACGCTGGCCGGCCGGATTCGCACACGGTCGGCATCGTCTACGGCGAGCCGCGGCCGGTGCCGCCAAGCCTGGGAGACCGCGTGGACATTGTCGTGAGAGGTCGCAACGTCGAGGTTCCAGACCACTACCGGCAGCACGTTGCCGAGAAATTGGCCAGGATCGAACGCTACGACGCGAAGATCATCCGCTCCGACGTCGAGTTACTCCACGAGAAGAATCCTCGCCAGTCCGAGATCTGTCAGCGGGTTGAGATCACCTGTCGGGTCCGCGGGCCGGTGGTTCGCGTCGAGGCCTGCGCCGCCGACTTTTACCGGGCGCTGGACATCGCTGTCGATCGGCTGGAGCGCAAGTTCCGCCAGGCAGCCGACCGTCGGCGGGTGCATCACGGCAGGCACACGCCCACCTCAGTCGCCGCGGCGACGGGTGCCCTGGTCGAAGCTGAGGCGCAGGTGGCGGTCGCCGAGGTCGATGCCGACGACGACGCCGGCTCGGCCGGTCCGGGCCGGATCGTGCGTGAGAAGGAGCACCCGGCCAAGCCGATGACCATCGAACAGGCACTGTTCGAGATGGAACTGGTCGGCCACGACTTCTACCTGTTCGCCGATGCCGAGGGCGGCCGGCCGAGCGTGGTGTACCGGCGGAAGGGTTATGACTACGGAGTCATTCGGTTGGTCGACTAACTGCCGCGCTGGGCCGTATCGGCCGACCTGGGCGGTCCGGTTGGCAGGTGTCATCGGATCGTCCGAGTACCGTGGGCCAACGTGACCGCAACCGACACCGCCATCCGGCTCGCGCAAATCGCCGGTCGAGCTGCCTCGGACAAGCTCGCCACCGACATCGTGCTGATCGATGTCAGCGACCGGCTTGCGATCACCGATGTCTTCGTTATCGCCACCGGCAACAACGAGCGGCAGGTGGAGGCGATCGTCGAGGAGGTCGAGGAGAAGCTGCGGCTCGCCGGGCACAAGCCGCTGCGCCGGGAAGGCAAGCGGGACGGCCGGTGGGTGTTGCTGGACTATTCCGACATCGTGGTGCACGTCCAGCACGCCGAGGAACGGGTGTTCTACGCGCTGGAACGGTTGTGGCGGGACTGCCCGATCATCGAGTTCGACGGTCAGCCGGCGGAGTCCGGGGCGGGTTCGCGCACCGACTCGGTGCGGCGGATCAGCCGGACCGACGAGGCTTAGGTGCTGCGCCGGATCGTAGTGCTGCGACACGGCCGCACCGAGTGGAACGCCCAGCGCCGGTATCAGGGGCAGCAGGATCCGCCATTGGACCAGGTGGGTACCGCACAGGCGGCCGAGGTCGCCCCGTTGGTGGCCGCCATGCGGCCCGACCTGCTGATCACCTCCGACCTGGCCCGGGCCCGGCAGACCGCTGAACGGGTCGCCGCCCTGGCCGGCGTGCCGCTGCGCGAGGACGTCCGGTTGCGCGAGCGCCATCTGGGGCATTGGCAGGGTCTGACCCGGGACGAGGTGGCGACCCGGTACCCGGACGAGTTCGCCGACTGGCTGGCCGGCCGGGACGTGACCAGGCGCGGTGGGGAGAGCCGCAAGGAGGTGGCCGCCCGAGCACTCGAGCTGGTCGATGAATTGCCGGAGGTTGCGGTGACCGTGCTAGTCAGCCACGGTGCGACCGCGATGTGCTTGTCGGCCGCCCTGTTGGGCCTGCCGCAGACCCCGTCCATCCTGGCGCCGCTGGCCAACTGCCATTGGACCGAGCTCCGCGATGCCGGCACCGGGTGGACGCTGCGGGCGCATAACGCCGGCCCGCCCGGGCCGGTGATTCCGCTGCTGGAGCCGGAGGGCGAGCATTCCGACGCCGAGGCATGAGTTGCGGGTAGTATGGCGGCCATGAACCGGTCCCTGCTTCTTACCGAGCCGCGCTGACGCCTGTCCACGTTCCAGCGCGGCTCGAGCCTCTGCCATCAGCAGGGGCTCTTCGTATGTCTAGGAGGGACTCACCACGGTAAGCACCGCGGTGACGAGGTGAATGGAGAACGGCAAACATGACCGCGAATGCACCGCAGGCCGCCGATACCGGTGACGTGCCACCGTTCCGGTACAACGCAGAAATCGCCAACGCCATCGAAGAGCGCTGGCAGCAGCACTGGGCAACGGCCGGCACCTTCGATACGCCCAATCCGGTCGGCGAGTTGAGCGCCGGCTACGACCGGGTGGCCGGCCGGCCGCACAGCTTCATCATGGACATGTTTCCCTACCCGTCCGGGGCTGGCCTGCATGTCGGGCACCCGCTGGGCTACATCGGCACCGACGTCTACGCCCGCTACCTGCGGATGCGTGGCGAGAATGTGCTGCACACCATGGGTTTTGACGCCTTCGGGCTGCCGGCCGAACAGTACGCGTTGCAGACCGGCCAACATCCGGCGACCACCACCGACGCGAACATCGAGATTTTCAAACGGCAACTGCGTTCGCTGGGGCTGGCCCACGACCAGCGACGGGTGATCGCCACCACCGATCCGCGGTTCTACCGCTGGACCCAGTGGATTTTCTTGCAGATCTTCAACTCCTACTACGACCACGAGGCCAACGACGGCCGGGGTGCGGCCCGTCCGATCAGCCAGTTGATCGAGCAGCTGTCGGCCGGTATACGCGAACCTGATCCGGGGGCGAACGACTTCGGTCGGCCGTGGTCGCAGCTGGGTCCGAGCGAGCGGCGGACGGTGGTCGACCGGCACCGGCTGGCCTACGTGGCCGAGTTGCCGGTGAACTGGTGCCCGGGGCTGGGCACCGTGCTGGCCAATGAAGAGGTGACCGCCGACGGCCGCTCCGAGCGCGGCAACTTCCCGGTGTTCCGTAAGCCGCTGGCGCAGTGGATGCTGCGGATCACCGCCTACGCCGACCGGCTGCTGGCCGATCTGGAATACATCGATTGGCCCGAGAAGATCCGGACCATGCAGAAGAACTGGATCGGCCGTTCCACCGGGGCGCAGGTGGACTTCGACACCGCGGCCGGCCCGTTGAGCGTATTCACCACCCGTCCGGACACGCTGTTCGGTGCGACCTACCTGGTGTTGTCGCCCGAGCATCCGATGGTGGCCGGGCTGACCGCGGCCGAGTGGCCCGCCGGCACCGCGCCGGAGTGGACCGGTGGGCATCCGGATCCGGCCACCGCGGTGGCGGCGTACCAGGCCGAGGCGGCCGGCAAGAGCGAGCTGGACCGGCAGGCTCCTGAGGCCAAGGGCAAGTCCGGCGTGTTTACCGGGACGTTCTCGATGAACCCGGTCACCGGAGCGGATCTGCCGATATTCATTGCTGATTACGTGTTGATGGGGTACGGCACGGGTGCCATCATGGCGGTTCCCGGACAGGACGACCGGGATTGGCAGTTCGCCGAAACCTATAAGTTGCCGATCGTGCGGACCGTCCAGCCGCCGGCGGACTTCACCGGCGGCCCGTACCTGGGCGACGGGCCGGCCATCAACTCGGTCAACGCCGAACTGGATCTGAACGGCCTGCCGGTGGCCGAGGCCAAGTCGGCGATGATCGACTACCTGCACCGCACTGGCCGGGGTCGGGCCGCGACCAGTTACCGGTTGCGGGACTGGCTGTTCAGCCGCCAGCGGTACTGGGGCGAGCCATTCCCGATCGTCTACGACGACAACGAGCAGCCGGTCGCGCTGCCGGAATCGATGCTGCCGTTGCTGCTGCCGCAGACCAACGACTTCACCCCGAAGTTTTATCCACCGGACGACGCCGAGTCGGTTCCGGAACCGCCGCTGGGTCGGTTGACCGACTGGGTGCACGTCGAACTGGACCTGGGCGACGGGCCGAAGAAGTACCGGCGTGAGACGAACACCATGCCGAACTGGGCGGGTTCCTGCTGGTACGAGTTGCGCTATCTGGATCCGGACAATGCCGAGCGGCTGGTCGACCCGGAGGTGGAGTCGTACTGGATGGGCCCGACCGGGCGCCGTCCGCTGGGCGGTGCCGACCTGTACGTGGGCGGGGTCGAGCATGCCGTGCTGCACCTGCTGTACTCGCGGTTCTGGCACAAGGTGCTCTACGACCTGGGCTATGTCAGCAGCGCCGAGCCGTTCTACCGACTGGTGAACCAGGGCATGCTCCAGCTGCCGGCCTACACCAATGCCGACGGGTTCTATGTCGATGCCAGCGAGGTGGTCGAGCACGACGACGGCTTCAGCTATCGCGGACAGCCGGTGCGGCAGGAGTTCGGCAAGATCGGCAAGAGCCTGAAGAATGTGGTGGCGCCGGACCAGTTCGTGGCCGACTACGGCACCGACACCTTCCGGCTGTTCGAGATGTTCTCCGGTCCGCTGGATCAGTCCAGGCCGTGGGACGCCAAGGCCATCGTCGGACCGTACCGGCTGCTGCAACGGATCTGGCGGGTGGCGCTGGACGAGCACACGGGGCAGCCGCACGTCGCCGAGGTCGAGGTGCCGGATGAGCTGAATCGGCTGCTGCACAAGACGATTCAGGCGGTCCGCGAGGGCTACGAGTCGCTGCGGTTCAACACCTCGATCGCCCGGATCACGGAGCTGAACAACGCGGTCACCCAGTTGTATCCGGACGGCGGAGCGCCGCGGGTGGTGGCCGAGGCGCTGGTGCTGATGCTGGCCCCGTTGGCCCCGCACATCGCCGAGGAGCTGTGGGCCAGGCTGGGCCACGACCAGTCGCTGGCCTGGCAGGAGTTCCCGATCCCGGACGAGGCGTGGCTGGCCGACGACACGATCGAGGTGCCGGTGCAGGTCAACGGCAAGGTGCGCTCGGTGCTGTCGGTGGCTGCCGGCTCGGACGGCCCCGCGCTGGAAGCGGCGGCACGCGCCGACGCCAAGGTGCAGGCGGCGTTGGCCGATCGCCCGGTGAAACGGGTGATCGCGGTTCCCGGCAAGTTGATCAACTTCGTCGTCTAGCGTTGCCTGCTATGGCGAGCTCGCAGCGGGTGGTGGTGGTCACCGACTCGACGTCCTACCTGCCGATGGGGCTGGCCGACGAGCTCGAAGTGCGGGTGGTTGCGCTGCAGGTCCGGCTCGGTGAACGCACCGGCCTGGAGGGCGTCGACGTCAGCCCGGCTGATGTGACGGCGGCGCTGCGCGGCCGGACCGCGGTGACCACGTCCCGGCCGACCGCGGCCGAGTTCGTCGAGGTGTACCGGACGGCGCTGGACGGCGGGGCGGCCGCGGTGGTGTCGCTGCACCTGTCCGCGGAGCTGTCCGGCACCTGCGACTCGGCCCGGCTGGCGGCCGCCGAATTCGGGACCGGGACGCAGGCGCCGGTCCGGGTGATCGACTCGCGCTCGGCCGGTATGGCGTTGGGCTTCGGGGTGCTGGCCGCGGCCCGGCAGGCGGCCGCCGGTGCCGATCCGGATGCGGTAGAGCGGCGCGCTCGTGAGGTGCTGGATCACACCAAGGCGCTGTTCTACGTGGATTCGCTGGAATGGCTGTACCGCGGCGGCCGGATCGGTGCGGCGGCCGCCAGGTTCGGCACCGCGCTGTCGATGAAACCGTTGCTGCACCTGTCCGAGGGGCGCATCGTCCCGCTGGAGAAGGTACGCACCTCCTCCAAGGCGATCGCCCGGTTGGTGCAGCTCACGGTGGCGGCTGCCGGCAGCGACCCGGTGGACGTGGCGGTGCAGCACCTCGCCGCGCCGGAGCGGGCCGCGGACCTGGCCGGCAAGTTGCGCAAGGCGGTGCCGAACCTGCGTGAGCTGTACGAGTCGGAGGTCGGCGCGGCGGTCGGTGCGCACGTCGGCCCGGGCCTGCTCGGTAGCGTGGTTTCGCCCGGCTGAGCTTCACTGTTTCGGACAGTGCCCGGTTCCGATCGGGAACTTCGAGTTGAACGTGTAGTTGCCACCGGATGTGGTGTTCAGCCTGACGTACAGCCCGTCCTGGATGATGCAGGCCTGCTTGTCCTGGCTCTCCATGCCCAGCCAGCGGTACCAGCGCAGCCGGACCCGGATCGAACTGTTCGGTGGCACCGACACCACGATCGCGTCCGGGTGCTGGCTGAGCACCTGGGACGGCGAATCCACCAGCGGCGAGAAATCGCGTACCTGATAGAGCGTCCAGTGCGTCGACCGCCAGACCGGCTGGAGGTAATCCAGCCCGGTTGCGATCAGCTGCACCTCCTCCACCCCGTAGGCGGTGAGCTGGGTGTCCGGCACCGCCACGTACTGCACCGCGTTGTTGCCGAGGAATGCCTGGTAGGACTTCGCGGTCGGCCGCTTCTTGTAGAACACCGCGTCGTTGAGCCGGACGTCGGTCTGGCGGAGCCAGCCGCGGGCCAGCGGTACCCCGCGGGCCAGGTAGACCGAGTCCCAGTGCCCCTGCAAATCCGGCACCTCCACCCGTCCGATCAGCGGCCCCCGGTCCCGGATCTCGGCGATCAGCGGGTTGTAGTACCCGCTGTATCCGCTGGCCCGGCCGGTGCTGGCGATGGTCGCGATGCCGACCGGCAGTTGGACCACGAAGATCGCTGCCAGCGCCAGCAGGGTCAGCGTCCGGGTGCGCCAGTGCACGAACGAGGCGGCAACCGGCAGCGCGAACAGCAGGCTCAGCCTGGTCGAGTTGGAGCCGACCGGGGTGGGTAGCGCGAACGCGAGCAACACCATCACCATGCCCAGCCCGGCCCCGAGCCGGATCGGGTGGCAGCGCCGGGGCACGGTGGCCAGCACGATGGTCAGCGCGACCAGTGACCGCAGGCAGTCCCAGAAGGTGAACGGTTGCCGGCCACCGTCACCGAAGACCAGCGAAACGACCGCCATCATCAGGCCGGACGGCACCACCAGGGCGGCCGCCGAACCCGGCCGGCGCAGCAGCAGCGCCACCCCGCCGGCCACCCACAGCAGCAGCCCGGCCACCGGGCTGGCTCCGCCGCAGAGCAGGCTAAACAGCACCGCGAACACCATCGCCAGCCAGCGCGGGATCCGGCGGGTGACCAGGAAGTTCACCGCGATCAACCCGCAGGTCAGCCCGCAGGCGAAGGTGATCCGGCCCTCCACGACGTCGGCGACTTGGGTCAGCGCGGCGGCGATCCCGCCGAGCACCGGCCGGGACGGCCCCAGCCGATGCAGCAGGCGCACCGCGTACCAGGTGCCGATCACGGCGGCCAGTGCACCGGTCGGCTTGGTGCCCAGGTGGGCCATCACGGTGGACGCCCACAACGTGTAGCCGTACTCCACGGTGCCGCCGAACCACCGGAAGTCGATGATCGACACCGGGTACCGGCTGGCGAAGTCGGCTCGGGCCAGCTGAGCGGCCAGATCGCTATTCATCGGCGGTAGCAGCAGAAAACCCCACGCCAGCAGCGCCGCGACCCCGGTGGAGATGAGCGCCTGGCGGTAGCTGGAGGCCCAGATCCGCCGAGCGAAGGCGACCGGCCGCCGCGGGGTAGCCGGCGCCGGCCGATCAGCGGTGACGGTCCGGGTCAGGGGCACAGTTGCTCAGTCTTGCATCCACAGCAGCGCCGCCTGTCCACAGATCGCATCGCTGGCCGCCATCGGCCGGTGCCGCTGCCTAGCGTCGGTGCGGTGCGGCGAGGTTCCGAGGTACATGCGTTGAGGTTCCGGCTGGTCGAGCTCATGTCGGGACTGCGCCCAGACGTGCCGGCCGCGGCTCATCGGGAGCGTCGCGGGTCGGCGTTGACCGGTATCCGGTGGGCGGCTGGCCGGCCGGCGGCGCTGGCGATGGTGCTGCTGGCCGTGCTTGCGGTAATCGGCGCCGGTTGCTGGGTGTGGGCGGCCCGCCCGCACCGGCTGCCGACCGGCGTGGCCGGTGCCGCCGCGTTGCCGTCGATCAGTCCCGGCGGTTCGCTGCTGTCACCGCTGGCTAGGCCGTCACCGTCGGGCGGTACCGGCACCGCCCCGGGGTTGGTGGTCGACGTGGTGGGCAAGGTCCGCCGGCCCGGGATTTACCGGCTGCCGGCCGGGGCCCGGGTGAACGACGCGGTGGCCGCCGCCGGCGGGGTGCTGACCGGCGTCGACCCGGTCTCGGTGAACCTGGCCCGCAAGCTGTCCGACGGTGAGCAGCTGGTGATTGGGCTGCCTGCCGGTGCTGCACCGGCAGCCGGCGGGGTGACTACCGGTGATGCGACCGCCGGCGGAGCCGGTGCCGGCCCGGTGGATCTCAACTCGGCCAGCACCGCGCAGCTTGACGCGCTGCCGGGGGTGGGGCCGGTACTTGCCCAGCGCATTGTGGACTGGCGTACCCAGCACGGCCGGTTCGCCTCGGTGGACCAGCTGCGGTCGGTCTCCGGCATCGGGGATGCCAAGTTCCGGGATCTGGCGCCGCTGGTGGTCGCCGGATGACGACCGCGCGTCCGCTGAACGAGGATCCCGAGCACCGGTCGGTGGATTTGCGACTGGCCACGGCGACCCTGGCCGGCTGGGCCGCGCTGATCTGGGGCCTGGGTCGCAGTGGCCGGGCGGTGGTGGTGGCAGTGGGGCTGCTGCTCACCGCGCTGGCCCTGCTGCTGGTCGTCGGTCGCCGATGGCGCCGGTCGGATCCGCTGGTGTTCGCGTTGGCGAGCATGGTGCTGCTGCTGGCCCCGCTCGCGGTCCGGCTGCATCAGGCCAAGGACAGCCCGCTGGCCCAACTGGCTCGGCGCGGGGTCGAGGTGACCGCCGAGGCCCAGGTCAGCTCGGACCCGCGCCCGATCGCCGGGCACGGCACGTCCGGGCCGCCACGCAGTGCCATCGATGCCAAGCTGCGGACGCTGCTGCTGGCCGGCCGGTCGGTGCCGGTGTCCGGTGCGGTGCTGATCCTCGCGCCGGCCGATCCGTGGCGCGGGGTGTTACCGGGCCAGCGGGTCCGGCTCGACGGCAGGCTGCAACCACCGCTGTCCGGTGATCTGCTCACCGCCACCCCGTCGACCTGGGATGGTCCGGAACTGCTCGGCCGCCCGCCGCCGTGGCAGCGAGCCGCCGGTGCCGTCCGGGCCGGTCTGCAACGCGCATCGACCGGTCTGCCGGTGCTGGTGCGCGGATTGCTGCCCGGGCTGGTGGACGGTGACACCAGCCAGCTGGATCCGGTGCTGGCGAACCGGTTCCGGATCGCCGGGCTCACTCATTTGGTCGCCGTTTCCGGGACGAATTGCGCAATCTTGATCGGCACGGTGACGTTGTTGCTGCGCCGGTTACGTGCGTCGCCGCGTACCACAGCGGTGCTGGGCGGCCTGGTGCTGGTCGGCTTCGTGCTGATCGCGCGGCCGTCACCCAGCGTGCTGCGAGCGGCGGTCATGGCAGCGATCGCACTGGTCGCGCTGGCAACCGGACGGCAGCGGGCCGGGCTGCCGGTGCTGGCAGCGGCCAGCCTGCTCCTGCTGCTCTGGCAGCCCAGCCTGGCGCTCGACCTGGGATTCGCCCTCTCGGTGGCGGCGACCGCGGCGCTGCTGACCATCGCACCGCGCTGGGCCGGAGCGCTGCGCCGGTCCTGGCTGCCGCCGGGGCTGGCCGAAGCGGTCGCGGTGGCCGCCGCGGCGCATCTGGTGACGGTGCCGTTGATCGCCGGCATCAGCGGCCGGGTCAGTCTGGTGGCGATTCCGGCGAATGTGCTGGCCGAGCCGGCGGTCGCGGTGGCGACGGTGCTGGGCGTGCTGGCTGCGGTGAGTTCGGTGTTGTGGTTGCCGGCCGGCGTGCTGTTCGCCCAGTTGGCCGGTTGGCCGTGTCGGTGGCTGGTCCGGGTTGCCGAGTACTTCGGGTCGTTGCCCGGCGCCGCACTGCCCTGGCCGTCCGGGGTAGCCGGTGGGGCGCTGTTGGGAGCGGTGCTCTTCGCCGGCTGGTGGTGCTGCCGCAGGCCTGGCGTGCGGGGGTTGGCCGCCACCACCGCGGTCGCGCTGTTATTGGTGCAGATCCCGGTGCGTTCGGTCCTGGTCGGCTGGCCGCCGCCGCACTGGCTGATGGTGGTCTGTGACGTCGGACAGGGCGACGCCATCGCGTTGAACGCCGGCGCCGGGGACGCCGTGGTCATCGACACCGGTCCGGAGCCGGTAGCGGTCGACCGGTGCCTGCGCGAGCTAGGGATCCGCCGGATACCGCTGCTGGTGTTGACCCACTTCCACTCCGACCACGTCGGTGGCCTGGTCGGCGTGCTGCACGAGCGCACCGTCGATCGGGTCATTACGTCGCCGCTGGCCGAGCCGGTGTCCGGCCGGCGACAGGTGGTCGCCGCGATCGCCGGCCGCGGATTGACCTTGCAGCAGCTGGCGGTCGGCACGGTGCTCACCGTCGGCCCGGTTCGGCTCGAGGTTCTGGGACCGGTCCGCGGTTACCACGACACCCACTCGGATCCGAACAACTCCTCGGTGGTGCTGCGCGCAACCGTGGCCGGGGTCCGAATCCTGCTGCCCGGCGATGCCGAAGTCCAAGCCCAGGACGATCTGCTGGCTGCCGGCACCGATCTGCGGGCGGATGTGCTCAAGGTTCCGCATCATGGCAGCGCTTACTCCGACCCGAGCTTCCTCGGCGCGGTGCACGCTCGGCTGGGCCTGATCTCGGTGGGGCTGCACAACGACTACGGACACCCGTCGCCGCTGTTGCTGGCCGAACTCGACAGGTTGGCGATGGCGGTGGGACGGACCGATCGCGACGGCGATATCGCCATCGCCAGCGAGCACGGCACGGTGGTGCCGGTCGGGCACCGGACCCGGTCGGGCAATGCCGCCGGCCGGAACACCCTGGTCCGGGTTCGCGGTGACCCTGTCGTCCGCTCGTGACAGCATGGTCGGGTGCCGATCTCAGCCCAGCCCGTCGCCCCGCTGACCCTGGTGCTCGGCGACGAGGAGTTTCTGGTCAGCCGGGCGCTGGACGACCTGCGGGCCGCGGTATTGGCCCAGGACGCCGACGCCGAGGTGCACGACCTGGAGGCGGCCATGGTCGATCCGGCGGAGTTGATGCAGCTGCTCAGCCCGTCGCTGTTCGGCGGCCGCCGGCTGGTGCTGCTCCGGTCGGCCCAGGATCTGCCGGCGGCCAGCACCGACACCGTCATGCCGATGCTGTTAGCGGCGGATCCGGACTGCACCATCGCCGTGCAGCATCTGGGATCCGCCAAGGGCAAGGCGGTGCTGGACCTGGTCCGCAAGGCCGGCCCGGCGGTGATCAGCTGCGCCAGGCTCACCCGCCCGGACGAGCGGTTGGACTTTTTGCGCGGCGAGGTTCGACGGTTCCACGGCAAGATCAGCCCGGATGCGGCGGCAGCCCTGCTCGAAGCGGTAGGCAGCGATTTGCGCGAGATTTCCGCGGTAGCTGCCCAACTGGTCGGCGACACCGGTGGCACGATCGACGCCGAATCGGTGGCGGCCTATCACCGCGGCCGCGCCGAGGTGACCGGTTTTGCGGTCGCCGACCAGGCGGTGGTCGGCAATGTGTCGGCGGCGTTGACCAACCTGCGTTGGGCGCTGAACGTCGGGGTGCCGGCGGTGGTGATAGCGGACGCGCTGGCCGATGGCGTGCGAACCGTTGCCCGGGTACTGGGTGCCGGTCCGGGCGATCCGTTCCGGCTGGCGCCGGCGCTCGGCATGCCGCCGTGGAAGGTCAAGCGGGCCCGCGGCCAGTCCCGGGGCTGGGCCGAGGACGGCCTGCGGCAGGCGCTGGCGGTGGTGGCGACTCTCAACGCCGATGTGAAGGGCAATGCCGCTGACCCGGGCTACGCGCTCGAATCCGCGGTGCGCAAGCTGGCGCAGGCCCGACAGCTCCACTGAGATCGGCCAGCTCGACTCAAGACAGCACTCAGCCCGCGCCCGGACGACGAATCCAGCCGGAGGCGGGCTGCGTTGGCGCTACGGAATTACAGCGAGTTGGCCTGGTGGGCCATCGCCGACTTCTTGTTGGCGGCCTGGTTGGCGTGGATCACGCCCTTGCTCACGGCCTTGTCCAGCTGACGCGAGGCGTGCGCGAAGGCGGCACCGGCCTTGTCCTTGTCGCCCGCCTCGGCGGCGGCCCGGAACGATCTGATCGCGGTCTTGAGCGCGCTCTTGACGCTCTTGTTGCGCAACCGA
>DATFHF010000007.1:0-4930 GCA_035248685.1 Jatrophihabitans sp. | reverse complement strand
CGGCTGGCCGCCCGACGCCGGCGGGGCCGGCCGCCGTTGACCGACTGGCCATCGGATGCCGGCGCCGGCTCGGCCGTCGACGGTTCGGTCGAAGCCGGCTGGGCCTGGGCCTCCTCGTGGTGCGCGGTGGCCGCCGCGATGGCCGCAACCGCCGATGCGGCCAGCCGGCGCTTGTCGTTCTCCGCGGCCAGCTCGGCGGCGTCGGGTTGGCGGGCCGGCTCGGCCTTGGCTTTGCGGGTGCGCTTGCTTCGGGCCGGCCGCTCCTCCTCGCCGGCGGCCGACTGGCCGGACTTGCGGTCCACCGGGTCCAGATGCACGATCACGCCCCGGCCGTTGCAGGTCTGGCAGGGTTCGCTGAACGCCTCCAGCAGCCCCTCGCCCACTCGCTTACGGGTCATCTGCACCAGCCCGAGCGAAGTCACCTCGGCCACCTGATGCTTGGTACGGTCCCGGCCGAGGCACTCGGTGAGCCGGCGCAGCACCAGCTCGCGGTTGCTCTCCAGCACCATGTCGATGAAGTCGATCACCACGATGCCGCCGAGGTCGCGCAGCCGCAGCTGGCGAACAATCTCCTCGGCCGCCTCCAGGTTGTTGCGGGTGACGGTCTGCTCCAGGTTGCCGCCGGAGCCGGTGTACTTGCCGGTGTTGACGTCGATGACGGTCATCGCCTCGGTGCGGTCGATCACCAGCGACCCGCCGGATGGCAGCCACACCTTGCGGTCCAGGGCCTTGGCCAGCTGCTCGTCCACCCGCAGGTCGCGGAACAGGTCGGTCTCGGCGGTGTGCGAGCTCACCCGGTCAGCCAGGTCCGGTGCGATGTCCGTCACGTACTCGGTCAGGGTCCGGTACATCTCGGTGCCGGAAACGATGAGCTTGGCGAAGTCGTCGTTGAAGATGTCGCGGACCACCCGGATCGCCAGGTCCGGCTCGCCGTGCACCAGGATCGGGCCGTCGCCGGACTGCTTGGTCTTGGCCACCTTGCGGCTGATCGATTCCCATTCCGACTTCAGCCGCTCGACGTCATTGACCAGGTCCTGCTCGGAGGCGCCTTCGGCCGCGGTCCGCACGATCACACCGGCCTCGTCCGGCACGACCTTCTTCAGGATCGCCTTGAGTCGGGACCGTTCGGTGTCGGGCAGCTTGCGGCTGATCCCGGTCATGCCACCACCCGGGACGTAGACCACGAACCGTCCGGGCAGCGAGATTTGGCTGGTCAGCCGGGCGCCCTTGTGGCCGATCGGGTCCTTAGTGATCTGCACCAGCACGGTGTCACCGGGGTTCAGCGCGTTCTCGATGGACCGGGCCTTGCCCTCGAGGCCGGCGGTGTCCCAGTTCACCTCGCCTGCGTACAGCACGCCGTTGCGGCCGCGGCCGATGTCGACGAACGCCGCCTCCATGGACGGCAGCACGTTCTGCACCCGGCCCAGGTAGACGTTGCCGACCGCGCTGGACGAGCTGGCCCGGGTCACGTAGTGCTCGACCAGGATGTTGTCCTCCAGCACCGCGATCTGGGTCCGATCACCGGTCTGGCGGACCGCCATCACCCGGTTCACCGACTCGCGCCGAGCCAGGAACTCGGCCTCGGTCAGGATCGGCGCCCGGCGCCGGCCGGAATCGCGATTGTCCCGGCGCCGCTGGCGCTTGGCCTCCAGCCGGGTAGAACCCTTGACCCCGCGCACGCCGTCGTCGTCGGCAGCGCCGGCCCGGCCTGAGCCGCTGCGACCGTCCCGGACGTGCACCACCGTGTTCGGCGGATCGTCCTCGGAGCTGACCGGCTCCCCCTCGGCCACGCTGGAACGCCGGCGACGCCGGCGACGCCGAGCGCTGGCCGACAGCGCGGCCTCGGCTACCTCGTCGGCGTGGTCCGGCGCGTCCTCGTCCAACCCGTCCGGTTCGTCGGTCGGGACGGTCTCGGCAGCCTCCGACGCCGGCTGCTCGGCGCTCGCGTCCCCGCCTCGGTTGCCACGGCCTCGACGACCGCGCCGACGGCGTCGACGGCCGCCTTCGGACGCTTCCTCGGGCTGATCGGTGTCCGGCTGCTCGGCCTCGGCGGTGTCCAGCTCGTCGACTTCCGCGGCGTCATCGGCTGCCTCGGTGAGGCCATCAGCTTCTTCGGTCGGGACGGTCTCCGCCGGCGGTTCCGCGGCCTTGGAGCGGCTGGCGCGCCGGCGGCGAGGGGCCGGCTTGGATTCGACCGGTGGCTGGAACACCACCGCCGGGGCAGCTAGCGCCGGGGTCGGCGGCTCCGGGGCCGGTTGGCTGCCTGGTTCGACGTCGGCTTCCGGTTCGGCAACCGGTGCCGCCTTCTTGGTGGCCCTGGTGGCGCGCTTGGCTGGCTTGGCAGGCTTGGCAGGCTGCTTTCGAACCCGCTTGGCCGGCGCGGCCGGCTGATCCGCCCCCGGGCCGGCCACGGCCGGTTCGCTGGCGGCTGGTTCGCTAGCGGCCGGTTCACCGGCTGGCACCGGGGCCGGTTCGGCAACCGGCGCCTCGGCCGCGGTGGGCTCGGCCTTCGCTGCCGTCTTCTTCGCCGCGGTTTTGCGCGGCCGCGCGGCCTTCTTCGCCGGAGCTGCCGCTGGGGCGGCCGGCGCCGAGGGCTCGGTCGCGGCCGGGGTTACCTCATCGGCCGCCGGTTCCACGGCCGGAGCAGCCTGCTTAGCCGCGGCCTTGCGCGGGGCGCGCTTGGCAGGTGCCTTGCGAGCCGCCTTCTTGGCCGGAGTGGCCGCCGGATCGGTGTCCGGACCGTCGTGCTGGTTGTCTCTGTCAGATTCGGTGTGGTCGAGCATGTGCTCGTTGTGCTCCTGTCTCACCACCGGGGCCGGGGTGCCTACGTTGGCAGCTACCCTCGGCCGCGCAGTGGCGGTAATGGCGCCCTGCCCGCAAGCGGAGCGCAAAGTCTGTTCGTCCCCGCGGCGGGAGCCACCGGGCCGGTTATGCCTGCGAGCCGGCGTTTGCCGATCACCGACGCTCTCACAGCCGGTCGATCTGATTACTCAGCAGTTGCAAGCTCATTCCTACGCAACGGATCGCCCACCGCACCGGCCTGATCGACTGGTCCCTGCGCCAGTCGGGTAGCCCGAACGGGCTCCGACGGGGCGAAACCGGCGACCGACCGCAGCGCGGCGAGAACATCGTCGGGTCGAACCGTCGGAGTGACCTGACGGACGACCATGGTCATTATCGCACGACCGGGCTCCGAACCCGTTTCCGACACCTGCGCCGACACCAGCGGCGCCCGGGCGTCAAGGATCCGGACGCCATCCTTGGTCAGCCGCTCGACCGGTGCCTGGTCGGCCGCGAGCAGGCTGTGCAGCGCCGAGCGGACCGCCGCCGGATCGGCAGCCAGCTCCAGCTGCCAGCAGGAGGCCTGGATCTGCTCGGCCAGCGAACCGGGCACGCAGTCGGCAGCGTCCACCGCGCGCAGCACGTCCAGCCCGTCCGGCAGCACCGCGTCGATTGCGGCTCGGACCTGCTCCGGGTCACAGCTGCGGGCCAGCGCGATCTCGACATACTCGGCCTCCGAGCCCACCCCGGTCGGCGCCGCGCCGACGTAGCTGATCTTGGGATGCGGGTGGAAACCGGCCGAGTAGGCCATCGGGATCTCGGCCCGCCGCAGTGCGCGCTCGAAGGCCCGGGCGAAGTCGCGGTGTGAGGCGAACCGCAGCCGGCCGCGCTTGGCGTACTGGAGCCGGATTCGCTGCACCGGTGCCACGTGCGCCGGCCCGTCCGGGAGCCGACGAGTCATCGACACCTCACCTTTTGACCGCCAGCGGCAGCAGGTTCTTGCCGGTAGGGCCGATCTGGATATCGGTACCCATGCTCGGGCAGACCCCGCAGTCAAAGCACGGCGTCCACCGGCAGTCGTCCTGCTCGTAACCGGTCAGCGCGTCCTGCCAGTCGTCCCACAGCCACTGCTTGTCCAGGCCGGAGTCCAGATGGTCCCAGGGCAGCAGCTCCTCGGCCGGCCGCTCCCGGGTGGTGAAGAACTCGATCGACACCCCGGCCGGGCGCAGCACCCGGTCGGCCGCGTCGAGCCAGCGCTGGTAGGAGAAGTGCTCGCTCCAGCCGTCGAATCGGGCACCGTCGCGCCAGGCCTGCTCGATCACCGCACCGACCCGGCGATCACCGCGGGACAGCAGACCCTCGATCAGCGACGGCTGCCCATCGTGGTAGCGCATGCCGATATTGCGCCCCAGTGACCGGTCGGAGTTGATGGCCGTCCGCAGCTTGCGCAGCCGGTCGTCGATCACCTCCGGCGCGGCCTGTGCCGCCCACTGGAACGGGGTATGCGGCTTAGGGACGAAGCCGCCGATGGAGACGGTCGCCCGGATGTCCCGCGAGCCGGTGGCCTGCCGGCCGGCCCGGATCACGTCCTGGGCCATCGTCGCGATCTCCAGCACGTCGGCGTCGGTCTCGGTGGGCAGGCCGCACATGAAGTACAGCTTCACCTGCCGCCAGCCTTGGGAGTACGCAGCGGTGACCGTGTTGATCAGGTCGTCGTGGCTGACCATCTTGTTGATCACCCGGCGCAGCCGCTCCGAACCGCCCTCCGGCGCGAAAGTGAGGCCGGAGCGCCGGCCGTTGCGGGAGAACTCGTTGGCCAGGTCGATGTTGAAGGCATCCACCCGGGTGGACGGCAGCGACAGCGACACCCGCGACTGCTCGTACCGGTCGGCCAACTGCTTGGCCAGCGGGCCGATCTCGGAATGGTCGGCCGAGGACAGCGACAGCAGGCCGACCTCCTCGAAGCCGGTGGCGTTCAGGCCGGCCTCGACCATCTCGCCGATGCCCTGCAGCGAACGCTCCCGGACCGGACGGGTGATCATGCCGGCCTGGCAGAACCGGCAACCCCGGGTGCAGCCGCGAAAGATTTCCACCGACATCCGCTCGTGCACCGACTCGGCCAGCGGCACCAGCGGGGTCTTTGGGTAGG
>DATFHF010000006.1:0-28818 GCA_035248685.1 Jatrophihabitans sp. | reverse complement strand
GGCGCCGAGGACGTCCCGCACGTGGCGCTGGGCCGGCGGGCCGAGCTGGTGGTGGTGGCGCCGGCCACCGCGGATCTGCTCGCTCGGGCCGCGCACGGCCTGGCCGACGACCTGCTCACCAACACCCTGCTGACCGCCCGTTGCCCGGTGCTCTACGCGCCCGCGATGCACACCGAGATGTGGGAGCACCCCGCCACCCAGGCCAACGTCGCCACCCTGCGCGCACGGGGCGCGGTGGTGCTGGAGCCGGCCGAGGGACGGCTGACCGGACCCGACACCGGCAAGGGCCGGCTGCCCGAGCCGAGCGAGATCGCCGCGCTGGCCGAGCTGCTGCTGCACCGCCCGGACGCGTTACCGGCCGACCTGACCGGCCGTCGAGTGGTGATCACCGCCGGCGGCACCCGGGAGCCGCTGGATCCGGTGCGCTACCTGGGCAATCGCTCGTCCGGCCGGCAGGGCTTTGCGCTCGCCTCGGTCGCCTGCGCTCGCGGGGCCCGGGTCACCCTGGTGGCGGCCAACGTGGACCTGGTCGGTCCGGCCGGCGTGGAGCTGGTGCCGGTGTCCACCGCCGAGCAGCTCCGTGAGGCGACGCTGGCGGCCGCCAAGGACGCCGACGTGGTCGTGATGGCCGCGGCGGTCGCCGACTTCCGGCCAGCCAAACCGGTGCCTGCCAAGATCAAGAAAACCGCCGGGACTCCGGAGCCGGTCGAACTGGCGGCCACCGCGGATGTGCTCGGCGAGCTGGTCCGAGCCCGGGCTGATGGGCAGCCGGGCGCTTCGGTGATCGTCGGTTTCGCCGCCGAGACCGGCGACGCCGAAGGCGACGTGCTCAGCCACGGCCGGGCGAAATTGGCTCGCAAAGGCTGCGATCTGCTCGTGGTCAACGAGGTGTCCGAGAGCAAGGCGTTCGGCCGGCCGGACAACGCCGCGGTGATCCTCAGCACCACCGGAGCGCCGATCGAGGTGCCGCTCGGCCCGAAAACGGTGCTCGCCGCCGCTGTGTGCGATGCGGTCGTTTCTTTACTGACTCGATAGACTTCACTCGCCCCCACCGAAAACATTGGAGTATTTCGTGAGCCGTCGCCTATTCACTTCGGAGTCCGTCACCGAAGGGCATCCGGACAAGATTGCCGACCAGATCTCGGACGGCATCCTGGACGCGCTGCTGGCCGAGGATCCCGCTAGCCGGGTCGCCGTTGAGACGATGATCACAACCGGTCAGGTGCACATCGCCGGCGAAGTGACGACCAACGCCTACGCCGACATCCCGACCATCGTCCGCAAGACCATCCTGGGCATCGGTTACGACTCCTCCCGCAAGGGCTTCGACGGCGAGTCCTGCGGGGTCAGCGTGTCCATCGGTGCGCAGTCGGCCGACATCGCGCAGGGCGTGGACACCGCCTACGAGGCGCGGGTGGAAGGCAGCGAGGACGCCATCGCCGCCCAGGGGGCCGGCGACCAGGGCCTGATGTTCGGCTATGCCTGCGACGACACCGCCGAGCTGATGCCGCTGCCGGTTTGGTTGGCGCACCGGCTGTCGGAAAGGCTCACCGAGGTGCGCAAGAACGGCACGGTGCCCTACCTGCGTCCGGACGGCAAGACCCAGGTCACCATCGAATACATCGACGACAAGGCGGTCCGGCTGGACACCGTTGTCGTGTCCAGCCAGCACGCCGAGGACATCGACCTGGACACCCTGCTCAAGCCGGACATCGAGGAGCACGTCGTCCGGCCGGTGCTGGAAGGGCTGTCCATCGACACCTCCGACTACCGGCTGCTGGTCAACCCCACCGGCCGGTTCGTCACCGGTGGGCCGATGGGTGACGCCGGCCTGACCGGCCGCAAGATCATCGTCGACACCTACGGCGGGATGGCTCGACACGGTGGCGGCGCCTTCTCCGGCAAGGACCCGTCGAAGGTGGACCGGTCGGCCGCGTACGCCATGCGCTGGGTGGCCAAGAACGTGGTCGCCGCCGGCCTGGCCAAGCGCTGCGAGGTGCAGGTCGCCTACGCCATCGGCAAGGCCGAGCCGGTCGGGCTGTTCGTCGAGACGTTCGGCACCGAGACGGTTCCGGTGTCCAAGATCGAGGACGCCATCACCGAGACCTTCGACCTGCGCCCGGCCGCCATCATCCGCGACCTGGACCTGAAGCGTCCGATCTACCAGAAGACCGCCGCCTACGGCCACTTCGGTCGGGAGGACGCCGACTTCACCTGGGAGCGCACCGACCGTGCCGACCAACTGGCCAAGCTAGCCAACGGCTAGTTCTGTAGTTCTTTCTGAACGGGGTCGGCCCTTTGGGTCCGGTCCCGCTTCGTCCGTGGCCGAAAGTGATATTCAGCGGCGGCTATGACTTCCGCTGGTACTCACGGTCGGCTCGGCCCGGGCTCGGCTTAAGTGCCCCGCTCGCATGATCGAAATTCTGTCGGTGGGGTGCCCTACAGTGACCACGACGTACCCGGGATCAGCATGGGAGTGAGTCGGTGGGGCTTGGATCGGATGTAGCCATCGATGCGCGCGGCCTGGTCCGGCGCTACCGCGGCTCACGGGGCCAGCCGGAGGTGGAAGCGGTCCGCGGTATCGACCTGTCGGTCCGGCGCGGTGAGGTATTCGGGTTCCTCGGGCCGAACGGCGCCGGCAAGACCACCACGGTGCGAATGCTCTGCACCTTGCTGCCGATCAGCGACGGCAGCGCGACGGTGGACGGCATCGATGTGCGGCAGGCCCCGGCCGAGGTGCGGCGCCGGATCGGGGTGGCCTTACAGGAAGTCGGGCTGGACCCGTCCCAGACCGGACGGGAGTTGCTGGAGCTCCAGTGCGGCCTCTACCGGATCAGTCAGCCGGCCGCTCGCACCCAGGAACTGCTGGCGCTGGTCGGCCTGGAAGAAGCGGGCGACCGAATGATCAAGGGCTACTCCGGGGGTATGAAACGCCGGCTGGATCTGGCCACCGCGCTGGTCCACCAACCGGCGGTGCTGTTCCTCGATGAGCCGACCACCGGCCTGGATCCGGCCAGCCGATTGACCGTCTGGGAGGAGGTGCGCCGGATCAACGCCGCCGGCACCACCATCTTCCTCACCACCCAGTACCTGGAAGAGGCCGACCAGCTGTGCGACCGGATCGCCATCATCGACGACGGCCGGATCGTCGCTGAGGGGACACCCGATGACCTGAAGGCGAAACTCGGCAGCGACGTGGTCACGGTGGGCCTGCGGGACGACGAACGGCCGCGGGCCCGATCGGCGGTGGCCGAGCTGCCCGGCCTGGATCACGTCACCGACACCAACGATGGGGTGGCACTGTACGTCGACGACGGCGCGGCCACCATCGCCGGCATCGTGCGGCTATTGGCCGCGGCCGGCGTCCATCCCGGCACCATCGCGCTGGCCCGGCCCAGCCTGGACGACGTGTTCCTGGCGGCCACCGGCCGACGGATCGAAGGCGGCGCACCGGAGGCGGTGGCATGAACGAGACGGTCTTGCTGGCCCGGCGCGCGGTCCGCGAGGTGTGGCGGCTGCCGGCCGCGACGCTGCCGGCGTTGTTCATCCCGGTGTTCTTCCTGGTGGTCAATCTCGGCCAGGTCAACCGGATCTTTCCGCGCTCGACGCCGTTCCTGCACGGTCAGCACTATGTCGCGTTCCAGATCCCGGTCTCGTTGGTGTTCGCGGTCAGCTCGGCGACCTCCGGACTGGCCATGGTCACCGACATCGACATCGGCTATGTAGACAAGCTGCTCGCCGCGCCGATCCGCCGGACCGCGCTGATCTGGGGACGGCTCGCGGCGGATCTGGCCCGCGGCCTGGCGGTGTCGGCGCTGGTGCTGGCGGTCGGCTTCGCGTTCGGCGCTCGGGTGAAGACCGGGCTGCCGGGGATAGTTCTGCTGATCGTGCTGAGCGCGCTCTGGGGCGTTGCCTACGCCGGCATCGCGATCGCGATAGCGCTGAAGACCAAGAACGTGCAGACCACCAATGCGTCGTTCATCATCTTCTTCCCGCTGCTGTTCCTCACGCCCAACTTCGTCCCGCTGGAACTGCTGGCCGGTCCGCTCCGAACCATCGCGCGCCTCAACCCGGTCACCTACATCATCAACGGCCTGCGTGATCTGGTGCTGTATCCGGACATCCACTGGGGCTCGCTGGGCGCCTGCCTACTCACCATCGCCGTTACCGGGCTGGTGCTTACCGGACTGTCGCTCCGCGCGCTGCAAACCTTCAGCGATTAGCCAGCCCAAGCTGGCTCCGATCGTGCAAATCCTCCAGTCGAGAACCGGAGGAATTCGCACGATCGGGCTAATTACCATGGCAGTCGTGAACGGCTTGGATCGGCTGACGGAGTCGTGATCGAGGCGGTCAAGGCTCGGTTGCGGATCGGTTCGAACCAGCAGGGCTTCGATCGCCGGCTGATCGCGCCGATGATCCTCGGCGCCATCCTCAACCCGATCAACTCCTCCATCCTCGCGGTCTCGCTGATACCGATCGGAGCGGCGTTCGGGGCACCACCGTCGCAGACCGCGTGGCTGGTCTCCGCGCTGTACCTGGCGACCTCGATCGGCCAGCCGGTAGTCGGTCGGCTGGTGGACGTCTACGGCCCGCGCCGGCTATTCCTGACCGGGACGGCACTCACCGGCATCGCGGGCGTGCTCGGCACGCTGGCGGTGAACCTCTGGATGCTGGTTGCCGCCCGGGTGATCCTCGGCTTCGGCACTTGCGCCGGTTACCCGGCCGCGATGTACCTGATCCGGTATGAGAATCGGGTGTCCGGTCGGGACAGCCCGGCCGGCGTGCTCACCGCGCTGGCCGTCTCCAGCCAGACCATCGCGGTCATCGGGCCGACCCTGGGCGGCCTGCTCATCGGCCTCGGCGGCTGGCGTACCACGCTGGCGATCAATATCCCGCTCGCAATCGTCGGCTACCTGCTCGGGCTACGGCGACTGCCCCGCGATACCGGGGTCGAAGGCGCCGGCCGACCGGCGACCGGCCTCGACCTGACCGGGGTGGCGCTGTTCGCCGCAATGCTCACCTCAACGCTGCTGTTGCTGATGAGCCCGCGACCGGGACGGCTCTGGCTACTGGCGATCGCCGCCGCCAGCGCGCTGCTGCTGGTGCGCCGCGAGCGCCGGGTGGCCGCGCCGTTCATCGATGTCCGGGTGCTTGCCGGCAACGGGCCGCTGATCTTGACCTACCTGCGCATGTTGCTCGCCCAGTTGGTCAGCTACGCGTTCCTGTACGGCTATACCCAGTGGCTCGAGGACGGCCGCGGGCTCAACGCCTCGCAGGCCGGCCTGGCGCTGCTGCCGATGTTCGCGATCGGCATCGTGGTGTCCACGACCACCGGCCGCCATCCGCACATCCGCGGCAAGCTGGTGGTCGGCGCCATCACCCAGGTCGCGGCCTGCGCCCTGTTGCTGATCATCAGCGCCGGCAGCGGGATCTGGTTGCTCATCCTGTTCGCGGTCATCCTCGGCGTCCCGCAAGGCTTGAACAGCCTGGCCAACCAGAATGCCGTGTACTACCAGGCTGAACCGGAACGTATCGCGTCGTCGGCCGGCCTGCTGCGCACCTTTACCTACCTCGGCGCCATCGGCTCATCAGCGGCAACCGGCGCCTTCTTCGGCCACTCGGCCGATACCCACGGTCTGCACGAGCTGGCTGCCTTCATGCTGGTGGCAGCCGCCGTCCTGGTGGTAATCACCGTCGCCGACCGCTCACTGAGAATGGTTGGACGGCCGGCCGAGACGGTGTCATTCGCCGCGATGGTTTCCGCCGAAGGAGGCAGCGATGACTGAGCAACAGGTTCCGCGCCCGCAACATAGCGTCCAGGGCTTTGAGGCCGCGTACGCGAGCGGGACTCCGCCGTGGGACATCGGTGCTCCGCAGCCGGCGTTTCAGCAGTTGGCCGACGCCGGCCAGTTGACCGGACGGGTGCTCGACGTAGGTTGCGGGACCGGTGAGCACGCGCTCATGGCGGCAGCGATCGGCCTGGCGGCGACCGGAGTGGACGTCGCCGGCAATGCCATCGCGATCGCCAGGGACAAAGCCGAACAACGGTCGCTGACCGTCGAATTCATCACCGGCAACGCGCTCGAACTGGCCGGGCTTGGCCAAGTGTTCGACACCGTGCTGGACTGCGGACTGTTCCATGTGCTGTCCGATCCGGATCGGGCCGTGTTCGTGCAGAGCCTGCACAGCAGCCTGGCGGTCGGTGGCCGCTACTTCATGCTCTGTTTCAGCGACCGGGAACCCGGCGACTGGGGGCCGCGCCGGATCCGGCAGGACGAGCTCCGGCAGGCGTTCGCCGACGGATGGCAGGTCGAATCGATCGAGCCGTCCAGCATCCTGACCACCATGAGCGTCGACGGTGCGCAGGCCTGGCTCGCGACGATCGTTCGTAGCGGCTGAGAGCGCATTTGGCAGCATGGGCGACATGACCTTGCCACAGCATCGCGCCGACATGTTCACCGAACCGGGCAACAATCCGCGGGAAGGTGGGGTGTCGCTCGGGGACGAGCGTGCCACGCTGACCGAGTTTCTCCGCTGCCAGCGGCTGACCTTGCAGTTGAAGTGCGAAGGCCTGGACGCCGAACAGCTGGCCCGCCGTGCCGTCGAACCGTCCACCATGTCGTTGCTCGGACTGCTCAGGCATATGGCCGAGGTGGAACGCGGCTGGTTCCGCCGCCGGTTCGCCGGCGAAGACGTGCCCAAGCGCTACCAGACTCAAGCCGAGCCGGACGGCGACTTCGACGGTGCGGTAGCCGACCCGGCGGTGGTGGACGAAGCCTGGACGGCCTGGCGGGACGAGGTTGCCTTCGCCGAGCAGTACACCCGCGAGACCGAACTCGACCACGTCGGCAAGACCGGCGACGGCAGTCCCATCTCACTACGGGAACTGCTGGTGCACATGGTCGAGGAATACGCCCGGCACAACGGGCATGCCGACCTGCTCCGGGAGCGCATCGACGGCCGGCTCGGCCAGTAGGCGGGGCTGCCTCGGTCAGGTCGGGACGATCGCGATGCAGTCCATCTCCACGCCGGCGCCCAGTGCCAATCCGGTGCAACCGGTGGTGATGCGGGCCGGCGGGTCAGCGCCGAAGACGCTCAGGTACGCCTCGTTCATCGCGCCGAACTGGGTCATGTCAGTGAGGTAGACGTTGACCTTGACGATGTCGGCCAGCGTGCAACCGCAATCGGCGAGGATCGTTTCGATGTTGCGCAGGGTCTGGACGGTTTCGGCGGCAATCCCACCGTCCACCAGTTCGAGCAGGCCGGGCTTGGCGCCTAGGGTGCCGGAGACGTACACCAAGCCACCGGCGATGGTGGCGTGACAGAACGCCGGCAGCCGGGCCACCCCGGCGACGTTGACGCGGGTCAGGGTCATGCCGAATGCCTACCACCAGCCGGGTGCCTACCACAGACGGGTGTCCGACCGGCAGGGCAGACTCCTGCTTGTGATCGAACTACCCGAGCCACCGCGACTGAGCCAGCCGACCGAGGCCGTGCGGGTGTCCTACCTGGTCGGCGAGCAGGCCGACTGCCTGCTGAGCGGCAACCCGACCGACTGGCTGGGGCCGGCCAGCGCCGACTTCGCCGGATTCGTCGCCGCCCGGCTCGGGGCACGAATCCGGTGGGACGTGCCGTCCACGCTGTTCTGGTACATCTCCGGTGAGTTCTACCTGGGATCATTGACTATTCGGCATCGACTGACGCCGGATCTGGCCGAGGCCGGTGGCCACATCGGCTACCACGTGGCGGCGCCGTGGCGTCGGCAGGGGCATGCCACCCGGATGCTGGCGGCCGGCCTGATCGAGTGCCGGAAATTGGGTTTGGACCGGGTGCTGGTGACCTGCGCGGTGGACAACGAGCCGTCCCGTCGGGTGATCCTGGCCAATGGAGGGGTGCCGGACGGTCAGCGCCGGGGCGACGACCGGTTCTGGATCACGACCTAGCAGACCTCAGGTTGGCCGGGCCGGCAAAACGTCGTGGCCGCCTGGTAGGCATGACCGGTGAGCGTCAGCCGTCCCGAAGCACCCAGCCTGCCCGGCCTGGCCGGTCGGGCCGCGGTGCCTCGACCGGCCCGCTCGACCAGCCGTCCGGACCGGCGCCCCGCTGATCGGCTACCGGTGGCCCGGGTCGCCGTCGACTCGCCGCTGCCGCATCTGGACCGCCCCTTCGACTACCTGGTGCCGGCCGAGCTCGACGGCTCGATCGTGGCTGGCTCCCGGGTCCGGGTGCGGTTCGCCGGCCGGCTGATCGATGGCTGGGTGCTGGACCGGCTTGCCGCCAGCGAGCACGACGGCCGGCTGACCTACCTGCAACGCGGCTTGGGCGAGCTACCGGTGCTGACCCCGGAGACCACCGCCCTGGTGCGGGCGGTCGCCGATCGGTGGGCCGGCACGTTTGCCGATGTGCTGCGGTTGGCGGTGCCGCCCCGGCATGCCCGCGCCGAGAACGCGCCGATCCCGGAGCCGGCTTCCCCGCCGGTACCGCCGGATCCGGCCGGTTGGGGTCGCTACCGGTCTGGTGCGGCGTTCCTGTCCGCCATCCGGCAGGGACGTTCGGCCCGCGCGGTGTGGAACGCGTTGCCCGGCGAGGATTGGCCGGCCCGGTTGGCCGATGCGGTGCAGGCGGCGCTGGCCGGCGACCGGGGCGCGCTGGTGATCGTGCCGGACGTGCGGGATGCCGCTCGGGTCGATCGGGCGTTGCGGCAGGCTCTGGGCAGCGGTTGCCATGTCGTGCTTACCGCCGACCTCGGGCCGGAAGCCCGGTACCGGCGTTGGCTGGCGGTGCGCCGGGGTGCAATACGAGCGGTGGTGGGCACCCGGTCGGCGGTCTTCGCCCCGGTCGCAGCGCTCGGCCTGGTGGTGATCTGGGACGACGGCGACGACCTGCACGCCGAGCCGCGAGCGCCCTACCCGCATGCCCGGGATGTGGCCGTGTTGCGCGCCTCGATGGCCGGTTGCGGGTTTCTTGCCGGTGGCTTCGCCCGTACCGCCGAGGCCGGTCTGCTGGTGCGCTCCGGCTGGGCGCAGCCGGTGGTGGCCGACCGTCCGGTGCTGCGCGCGAGCTGCCCGCGGGTGGTGGCGCTCGGAGACGATGTCGAACTCGAACGCGATCCGGTGGCCCGCAGCGCCCGGCTGCCGGCGCTGGCCTTTCGCACCGCGCGTGCCGCGTTGGCGGCCGGTCGTCCGGTGCTGGTGCAGGTGCCGCGCCGGGGCTACCTGCCGGCGCTGGCCTGCGCGAACGACCGCCGACCGGCCCGCTGCTCACATTGCGCCGGCCCGCTCGGTTCCACCGGGCCGAACTCCGCGCCGTCCTGCCGGTGGTGCGGGCGTCCGGCGGTGGGTTGGCGCTGCCCGCACTGCCAGGGTAACCGGCTGCGGGCCAGCGTGATCGGCTCGTCCCGCACCGCTGAGGAGATCGGACGGGCTTTTCCCGGTGTGCTGACCCGGACCAGCGCCGGTGACTCGGTGCTGACCGACATCCCGGCCGGTCCGGCGGTGGTGGTGGCGACGCCGGGGGCGGAGCCGGCGGCACCGGGCGGCTACGGTGCGGCGCTGCTGCTGGACGGCTGGGCGCTGCTGTCTCGCCCGGATCTGCGCGCCGCCGAAGAGGCCGTCCGGCGCTGGGCAAACGCGATCGCGCTGGTGGCAGCCGACGGTTCGGTAATCGTCAGCGCGGACGCCGGACTGCCGGCCGTGCAGGCGGTGATTCGATGGGATCACGCCGGTTTCGCCGAGCGGGAACTGGCCGATCGCCAGGAGTTGAACTTTCCGCCGATCAGCCGGATGGCGTCGCTGACCGGGCCGCCGGCCGCGGTCGCCGAGCTGCTCGGCCTGTGCGAACTCCCCGGCTCGGCCGAGGAGCTGGGCTCGGTGCCGGTCGGCCGGCCCGACCCGGCGGGCAATGAACCGGATCAGGTGCGTACCTTGCTGCGGGTCGTCCGGGCCGATGGGGTGGCGCTGGCCGAGGCGCTGCACGCGGCGGCGGCGATCCGGTCGGCCCGCAAGTCGGGGGCTGCGGTGCGGGTCATGCTCGACCCGGTGGAGCTGTTCTAGCGCACTAGCATCGGCCGCATGCTTGCCTCAGTCGCGGTGCTGTCCGACATCCATGGCGTGCTGCCGGCGCTGGAGGCGGTGCTGGCCGAGCCGGACGTCGAAGCGGCCGAGCGGATCGTGCTGACCGGCGATATCGCTGCCGGCCCGCAGCCGGTTCAGGTGCTGGATCGGCTGATGTCCTTGTCCGACAAGGTGATCTGGGTCCGTGGCAACGCCGACCGGGAACTGGTGACGCTGGCCGCCGGTGGCAGCACCGAGATACCGGACCCGATCGCGCCCTGGGCGGCCGGCCAGTTGCGCGCCGATCAGCTGGAGCTGCTCGCCGGCCTACCGCATCCGGTCACCGTGCAGGTCCGCGGCTTCGGTGACGTGCTGTGCTGCCACGGCAGCCCGCGTTCCGATGACGAGGTGGTGCTGGTGGATACCCGAATGAGCCGCTGGCTGGAGGCACTGGCCGACGCGCCCGACACGGTGGTCTGCGGGCACACCCACATGCCGTTCGTCCGGCTGGTCGACCGCCGGCTGGTGATCAACCCGGGCAGCGTCGGGATGCCCTACGGCAGCAGCGGGGCGCACTGGGCGTTGCTCGCCGACGGCGCCGTGCAACTGCGCCGTACCGGGTTCGACATCGAGGCGGCCCGCGAATCGATCCGGCGATCCAGCGGCTATCCGGACGTGGACGAGTGGACCGACTACTTCCTCAACGCACGCGCTTCCGACGCCGAGGCGCTGGCCGTCTTCGGGCCGCGAGACGGCCGGTAACCGTCAACGAGTGGAAAGTTAACCACCTGGACGGTGGCCAGCGCTCCAGTTGTCGAGCGAAGTGGGGCGCAGGGCAGGATCGAGGGGTGCGCATCGCTACCTGGAACGTCAACTCGGTCAAGGCCCGGCTGCCCCGGCTGCTCAGCTGGCTGGACCAGCGCCAGCCCGACGTGCTGCTGGTGCAAGAGACCAAGGTCACCGACGACACCTGGCCGGCGGCGGAGTTGGCGACTCAGGGCTACCAGTCGGTGCACCACGGCACCGGGCGCTGGAACGGTGTCGGCATCCTCTCGCGGGTCGGCCTGGACGAGATCACCCTGGGATTGCCGGGGCAACCGTCGTTCGAGGAGGCGGCCGAGGCGCGGGCGATCGGCGCCAGCTGCGGCGGGCTGCGGCTGTGGTCGATCTACGTCCCGAACGGCCGAAAGGTCGGCAGCGAGCACTTCCGGTACAAGATCGAGTTCCTGCGGGCGCTGCGCGAACAGTGCCTGGCCGAGCTCGCCGCGCTCGGACCCGGCAAGCCGTTCGGACTGCTCGGCGACTTCAACGTGGCGCCGTCCGACCAGGACGTCTGGGACATCCATGCTTTCCTCGGCCACACCCATGTCACGCCGGAAGAGCGCTCAGCGGTTACCGACATCCAGCAGGACGCCGCGCTGACCGACCTGCTGCCCCGGGCCTCGGCCGACCCGCAGGACAAGCGTCCGGCCTACACCTTCTGGGAGATGCGAATGCTCGGCTTCCAGAAGGGCCGCGGCATGCGCATCGACCTCGCGCTGGTGAACCACTCACTCGGCGAGCGGGTCGAGCAGGTCTGGGTGGATCGCGACGCGCGCAAGGGTGAAGGCCCGTCCGATCACGCCCCGCTGGTCCTCGACCTGACCGGCTAGCTCACCGCCCGTCCGGACGGCTCGGTCTCGGCCAGCGCATCCTCGAACGCGATGTCCTGGTCCGGGATGCCATCCAGCGCGGCGGCCTCCCGGGCCACCGCGACGGCGCTCTGGTGCTGCCGCTCAGCCGACGGGGCGACCGCATCCTCGTGCACATAACGTTCGCCGCGCATCAGGGACGCCACCGCGGCGATCAGCAGCATGGCGATGGACACTCCGAACGCGATCGCCAGCCCGTGCCGGAACGGTTCGGAGATCAGCTGCGGGAAGAACGTCCGGCCGGTCAGGGTGGTCACGTCCACCCCGGAGCCCGGCAGCAGCTGCTGCGGGTCGATCTGCGACACCAGCGCCTTGATCGGGTTGTCGCCGAGGAACGCGGCGAACAGCGTGCCGACCGGGGGGGTGGTCGAGATCTGGTGCGCGGCGCCCGGCGTGATACCGGCCTTGACCAGGCCGCCGTACAGCGTGCCGGGTAGCCGGTTGGCCAGCCCGATCGCCATCAGGGTGAAGAAGCCACCCATCGACAGCACCATGCCGGCGTTCATGCCGGTGGCCCGAATACCGGAGGCGGCGCCCCGCTCGGAGGCCGGCACCGCGTTCATGATCGCGGCGGAGTTGGGCGCTGCCAGCAGCCCCATCCCGATGCCGTTCAGTGCCAGCAGCAGCGCGAACAACCGGTAATCGAAGTTGGCCGGGATCGCGATCAGGCCGCCGAAGGTGGCCGCGGTCAGCAGCAGCCCACCGGTGGCGAAGGTGCGTGCGCCGAACCGGTCGGACAACGCCCCGGACGCCGGCCCGGCCACCAGGAAGCCGACCGTCAGCGGCAGCATGTAGATGCCGGCCCAGAGCGGGGTATCGGCAAAGTTGTAACCGTGCAACGGCAGCCAGATGCCTTGGAGCCAGATGATCAGCATGAACTGCAGGCCACCCCGGGCCATCGAGGCGAGCAGGTTGACCGCCTGGCCGGCGGCGAACGCGCGGATTCGGAACAGCCTGAGATCCATCATCGGATCCGGCACCCGAACCTCGATGAAGCCGAACACCACCAGCAGCACCAGCCCACCGAGCAGGCCGGCCAGCACCTTCGGCGAGGTCCAGCCCATGGTGTGCCCGCCGTAGGGTTGCAGGCCGTAGGTGATGGCGATCAGGATCGCGATCAGCCCGATGCCGAAGGTCAGGTTGCCCCACCAGTCGATGGCCACCGCGTTGCGACGATCCCGCGGCTTGTCGCGCAGGCTGCGGTAACCCATCCAGGTGCCCCAGATCCCGACCGGGACGCTCACCCAGAACACCGCGCGCCAGTGCCACTCGGCGAGCAGGCCGCCGACCACCAGCCCGATGAACGAGCCGCCGATGCCGGCCACCTGGTTCACGCCGAGCGCGAAGCCGCGGCGATCCGGCGGGAAGGCATCGGTGATGATCGCGGTCGAGTTGGCGGTCAACATGGCGCCGCCGATGCCCTGGATCACCCGCAGCACGATCAGTTCCATCGCACCGGCCGAGTCCGAATTGGGCACCAGGGCACAGGCCACCGAGGCCAGCGTGAAGATCAGGAAGCCGAGGTTGAACAGTTTGGCCCGACCGTACTGGTCACCGAGTCGGCCGAAGGTCACCACCAGCACCGCGGTCACCAGCAGGTAGCCCATCAGCATCCACAGCAGGTAGGAGATGTTGGCCGGTGCGAGCGGGTTGAGGCCGAGACCGTCGAAGATGGCCGGCAGCGAGATGAGCAGGATGGAGGCGTTCAGCGTGGCGGCGAGGATGCCCACCGTCGTCACCGACAGCGCCACCCTGCGATCGTGTGCGGCATCGTGCGACACAGGCAGGTCCCTTCATTCGTTAGCTATACTAACTAACGCGGCCGGCGACGCACAATTCCGTTTCCCACTATAGTTCTTGGTTGTCCGCGCGCCCGTCCTCGGCTCGTCCGATTCGCTCCATAGACTGTGCTGGTGACCGTCCAACCCATCCGGCTCTTCGGCGACCCGGTGCTGCGCACGCCCGCCGAACCGGTGGTGGTGTTCGACCGCGAGCTGCGGCGACTGGTGACCGACCTCACCGAAACCATGCTCGACGCCCCCGGCGCCGGCCTGGCCGCGCCCCAGATCGGGGTCGGCCTGCGGGTGTTCACCTACCGCATCTCCGAGGACGAGCAGGGCCACCTGATCAACCCGGTGCTGCACTTTCCGAGCGACGAGCAGCAGGACGGACCGGAGGGTTGCCTGTCCATCCCCGGCCTGTCCTGGGACTGCCGACGGATGCAACACGTCGTCGCGCACGGGCAGAACTCCTACGGCGACCCGATCACGGTGGTCGGGACGGACCGGCTGTCCCGGTGCGTGCAGCACGAAACCGATCACCTGGACGGCGTGCTGTTTATCGACCGGCTGGATCCCGCAGCCCGACGAGCTGCGCTGGCCGAGATCCGCAACGCCGAATGGGCCGGCCTGGTGCCACCGGTGGTCAAGGTCAGCCCGCATGGCGGCGGCGTCGCCAGCGCGTTCGGCCCGTACCGGTGAGGTTGCTGTTCGCCGGCACCCCCGAGGTTGCCCTGCCGTCGCTGCGCGCCCTGCTCGACCACCCGGGGCACGACGTTGTCGCGGTGCTGACCCGACCGGACGCGCCGTCCGGCCGCGGCCGCCGGCTCAGCCCGTCCCCGGTCGGTCAACTGGCTGCCGAGGTGGGCCTGCCGGTGCTGCGGCCGGCCAAGTTGTCCGAACCGGAGCTCCTCAGCCAGCTGGCCGAGCTGGCCGTCGACTGCGCGCCGGTGGTCGCCTTCGGGGCGCTGCTGCGCGAGCCGGCGTTGAGCATTCCCCGGCACGGTTGGGTGAATCTGCACCTGTCGCTGTTGCCGGCCTGGCGCGGCGCGGCGCCGGTGCAGCACGCGCTGCTACACGGTGACGACACCACCGGCGCCACCACCTTCCAGATCGGGCCGGGCTTGGACGACGGCCCGGTGTACGGGGTGATGACCGAGCGCATTCGGCCCACCGACACCAGCGGCGAACTGTTGGCACGGCTGGCGGTGGGCGGGGCGGCGCTGCTGGTGGCCACGTTGGACGGCATCGCCGACGGCTCGCTGCGCCCGCAACCGCAACCCACCGACGGCGTATCGCACGCGCCGAAGCTGACCGTGGCCGACGCCGAGATCCGGTTCAATCAGCCGGCGCAGGCGATCGACCGACGGATCCGGGCATGCACCCCGGAGCCCGGCGCCTGGACTCGGTTCCGGGACGGGCGGCTCAAGCTCGGGCCGGTCAGCCTGGTTGCAGCCACCGACCGCATGCTGCGGCCCGGCGAACTAGCGGTCGACCGGCACGGCGTGCTGGTCGGCACCGCAACCGGACCGGTGTTGCTCGGCACCGTGCAACCGGCCGGCAAGCGCCCGATGCCGGCCGCCGGCTGGGCCAACGGAGCCCGGCTGACCGCGGACGATTGCCTTGGCGAGTAAGGCTGATCCGGCCCGCACCGTGGCCTTTCGGACGGTGCAGGCGGTATCTGCCGAAGACGCCTACGCCAACCTGGTGCTGCCCCGGGCGCTGGCCGAGGCCGGCCTGTCCGGCCGGGACGCGGCGCTGGCCACCGAGCTCGGTTACGGCACGCTGCGCGCGACCGGCACGCTGGACGAGGTGTTGCGCCGGTGCGCCAGCCGCGACCTGGCAGACATCGAGCTGCCGGTGCTGAACCTGCTCCGGCTCGGCGCCTATCAGCTGCTGCGCACCCGAATCCCGACCCATGCCGCGGTGGCCACCACGGTGGAGCTGGCCCGGTCCACCGGCCATGCCCGGGCGGCCGGATTCGTCAACGCGGTGCTGCGCAAAGTCGCCGCCCGGGACTTCGACGGCTGGTGTGCCGACATCACCCGGGACGCCTCGCCACTCGGCCGGCTGGCGGTGCGCTATAGCCACCCGGGCTGGATCGTCGGGGCGTTCGCCGCCGCGCTGGCAGTCGACCCGGCCGAACCGAACGGGCTGGCCGAGCTGGAAGCCGCCTTGGCGGCCGATGACACCAGACCGGAGACCCACCTGGTGGCCTGGCCGGACCGGATCTCGCAGGCCGAGCTGGCCACCGAAGCCGGCGGAGTAGCCGGCCCGTGGTCACCGTTCGCGGTGCGGATGACCGCCGGTGGTGAGCCGGGCAGCCTGGCCGCCGTCCAGCAGGGCCGGGCCGCGGTGCAGGACGAAGGCAGCCAGCTGTGCGCGGTGGCGCTCACCGAGCTGCCGCTGGACGGACCGGACGAGCGGTGGCTCGATCTCTGTGCCGGGCCGGGCGGCAAGGCCGCGCTGCTGGCCGCCATCGGCGCCCGACGAGGCGCCCGGCTGACCGCGAGCGAACTGCACCCGCACCGAGCCGAGCTGGTCCGGCGGGCGACCGCCGGCTGGGAGGTCGAGCTGCTGGTGGGCGATGCCCGTGAGCTGCCGGCCGACCGGGGTGGCTTCGACCGGGTACTGCTCGATGCGCCGTGCACCGGCCTCGGTGCGCTGCGACGACGGCCGGAGGCCCGATGGCGGCGCAGCCCGGCGGATCTGGCCGACCTGGTCGCGTTACAGGCCGAGCTGCTGGCAACCGCGCTGCGGCTGGTCCGGCCGGGCGGGCTAGTCGGTTACGTGACCTGTTCACCGCACCTCGCCGAGACCGAGCAGCAGATCCAGGCGGCGCTGGCCGACCATGCCGATCTGGAACTACTCGACGCCCGGGCGGCATTCGGCATCGATGACCTGCCGGATTCGCCGACCGTCCAGCTCTGGCCACACCGGCACGGCACCGACGCCATGTTCTTCGCCGCCCTACGACGCGGCAATGGCCTAGCTGGCAGCCGGTCGACGGACACCTAGACTCGGTATGTGTCCGCCCCGTCCGTCGAACCGATGATTGCGCCGAGCATCCTGTCAGCCGACTTTGCCCACCTGGCCGCGGCTGCCGATGCGGTGCCCACCGCGGACTGGCTGCACGTAGACGTGATGGACAACCACTTCGTGCCGAACCTGACGCTCGGCTTGCCGGTGGTCAAGAGCCTGCTTCGGGCCACCGAGCTGCCGCTGGACTGCCATCTGATGATCGAGGATCCGGATCGGTGGGCACCGGGCTATGCCGAGGCCGGCGCGGCTAACGTCACCTTCCACATCGAAGCCGCCGCCGATCCGATCGGGATCGCGCGGGCGATCCGGGCCGCCGGCGCGTTGGCCGGGCTGTCGGTTAAACCAGGGACGCCGATCGAGCCGTACCTGGAGCTGCTGTCCGAGTTCGACACGCTGCTGGTCATGTCGGTGGAGCCGGGCTTCGGTGGGCAGGAATTCATGCCCGAGGTGCTCGACAAGGTACGGCTGGTCCGCGAGCAAATCCGGGCCGGCAAGCTCCGGCTGTTCCTGGAGATCGACGGTGGCATCGGGGCCGACACAATCGAGCAGGCCGCCGAGGCCGGGGTGGACGTTTTCGTGGCCGGCTCGGCGGTCTACCACGAGGACGACCCGGGTGCCGCGGTAGACCGGTTGCGGCAACTGGCTCGGGCCGGCATGAGCCGGTGTACGCACGCGGCCGGTCGGCGATGACCGACGACCGGCCGGATCCGACGACCGCCACCGAGGTCGAGCGGGTGGCGATGTGTCACGCGGCCGAACTGGCCCGGACCGTCGCCGGCCGCACCAGCCCGAACCCGCCAGTGGCCGCGGTGATCCTCGATCAGTCCGGCCGGATCGTCGGCCAGGGCGCCACCCAGCCACACGGCAAGGAGCACGCCGAGGTGGTGGCGCTGGGCGAGGCCGGGCTGGCCGCGCGTGGCGGGACGGCAGTCGTGACGCTGGAACCGTGCAACCACACCGGCCGCACCGGCCCGTGCACCGATGCGCTGATCGAGGCCGGCATCGTCCGGGTGATCTACGCGGCGGCCGACCCCAACCCGATCGCGGCCGGCGGCGCGGATCGGTTGGCGGCGGCCGGGTTGCAGGTGATCGGCAACGTCGAGACCGCCATCGTCAGCCGGGCCGCGCTGGGGCCCTGGTTGCTGTCGGTGGTGCAGGCCCGTCCGTTCGTCACCTGGAAGTACGCGGCGACCCTGGACGGCCGGGCGGCCGCCGCCGACGGTACTTCGCGCTGGATCAGCAACCCGATCTCGCGGGCCGACGTGCATGCCCTGCGCGACATCGCGGACGCGGTGCTGGTGGGCAGCGGCACCGTGCTGGCCGATGACCCGCGGCTGACCGTCCGGACGGTCGATCCGGACGGCTCCGAGCGACTGGCCGACCGCCAGCCGCTGCGGGTGCTGCTCGATCGCCGGCACCGGGTGCCGCGCAACGCGCTGATCTTCGACGACAGCGCCGAGACGCTGGTGCTGGACACCGCCGTTCCGCGCTTCGCGCTCAAGGCGCTCTACGACCGGGGCGTCCGGCACGTCCTGTTGGAGGGCGGCCCGACCCTGGCCGGCGCGTTCCTGGAGGCCGGCCTGATCGACGAGGTGGTGGCCTACATCGCACCGAAGCTGCTAGGCGCCGGGCCGTCTGTCCTGGAAGATGCCGGTATCAACACAATCTCCGAGGTGGCCTCTTTGGAGGTGGTCGATATCGTTCGACTAGGCGACGATGTGAAGATCACCGCCCGGCCGCTGCCGGGAACGACCGAGACGGCGCCGCACCGACGAAAGGACTAGCAGTGTTCACCGGCATCATCGAAGAGATCGGCGAAGTCGTCGGCCTCGATTCGACCGGTGACAGCGCGGTACTGCGGATCCGAGCCCGGATTACCGCCGAGCAGGTCAAGCACGGCGCGTCCATCTCGGTGAACGGGGTTTGCCTCACCGTCACCGGCCAGCAGCCCGTCGAGGACGGCATCGAGCTGGCCTTCGACGTGATGGCCGAGACGCTCAAGCGCAGCATCATCGGTGCGTTGCGCACCGGGCAGCCGGTCAATCTGGAGCGGGCCGCCCGGGTCGACAGCAGACTGGACGGGCACGTGGTGCAGGGGCATGTGGACGGCACCGGCGTCATGCTGGCCCGCAACCCGGGCGACGGGTGGGAGGCGGTCCGGTTCGGGATGCCGACCGAGCTCGCCCGGTACGTCGCCGAGAAGGGATCCATCGCGGTGGACGGGGTGTCGCTGACGGTGACCGCCGTCGGCGCGGACTGGTTCGAGGTGGGCTTGATCCCGGAGACCCTGCGGGCCACCGTGCTGGGTGGCTTGTCGATCGGTGACCCGGTCAACCTAGAGGTGGACGTGCTGGCCAAGTACACCGAGCGGCTGCTGAGTTTCGGCAAGCCGGGCAACGGCAACGACGAGAACAGCGGTGGCTGACATGCTGGATACGATCGAGAGGGCCATCGCCGAGATCGCGGCCGGCCGTCCCGTGGTGGTGGTGGACGATGCCGACCGCGAGAACGAGGGTGACCTGATCTTCGCCGCCGAGCTGGCCACGCCGGAGCTGATCGCGTTCATGGTGCGATACACGTCCGGTTACATCTGCGTCCCGATGGCCGAGTCGCGCGCCGACCGGCTCGACCTGCCACCGATGTTCCACACCAACCAGGACAAGCGCGGGACCGCCTACACCGTCACGGTGGACGCCCGGGAGGGCATCACCACCGGCATCTCGGCCACCGACCGGGCATACACCATCCGGCTATTGGCCGACGAGTCCACCACCTCGGCGGACCTGGCCCGGCCCGGGCATGTGGTGCCGCTGCGGGCCAAGGACGGTGGAGTGCTGCGGCGGCCCGGGCACACCGAGGCCGCGGTGGACCTGGCGGTGCTGGCCGGGCTGAGTCCGGCCGGCGTGCTGTGCGAGGTGGTGAGCGAAAAGGACCCGTCCGGCATGGCCGAAACCGAGGAATTGCGGGCCTTCGCCGACGAGCACGGCTTGGCGATGGTCTCGATCGCCGACCTGATCGCCTACCGGCGCCGGTTCGAGAAGCTGGTCGAGCGGGTGGCCAGCGCCCGGGTGCCGCTGCGCTACGGCGAGTTCACCGCGCACGGTTACTCCTCGTCCTATGACAACCGGGAGCATCTGGCCTTCGTGTTCGGTGAGATCGGCGCCGGGGACGACGTGCTGGTGCGGGTGCACTCCGAGTGCCTGACCGGCGACGTCTTCGGCTCCCTGCGCTGTGACTGCGGACCGCAACTGGACGCCGCGCTGGCTGCGGTCGCCCGCGAGGGACGCGGCGTGGTGCTGTACATGCGCGGACACGAGGGCCGGGGGATCGGCCTGCTGCACAAGTTGCAGGCCTACCAGTTGCAGGACGCCGGGCGGGACACGCTGGACGCCAACCTCGAGTTGGGCCTGCCGGCCGATGCCCGCGACTACGGCACCGGGGCGCAGATCCTGGTGGATCTGGGGATCCGTACGATGCGGTTGCTCACCAACAATCCGGCCAAGCGGGCCGGCCTGGAGGGCTACGGGCTGTCGGTGATCGGCCAGGTGGCGCTGCCCACCCACGCCAACCCGGAGAACCTGCGTTACTTGCAGACCAAGAAGGACCGGATGGGACACAACCTGGATCTGGCCGGCCTGACCGTGGACGGGATTACCGCCGGCATCCGCATGAGCCAATGAGCGAGCATCGCAGCGAGCGCCAGCGAGCGAGGAGCGGAGCGAATGCCGCGATGAGCGCTCGCGCGAAGAGCAGATTCGAATGAGCTCGCCGCTCCGGCGGACCGGGTGCGCGAGTGGGCGGTTCCGGCGCGAGTGGGCGGTTACAACTGCCCACTGGACGCGCAACTGCCCACTCGTGGCCTAAGGTCTAGCGCGTGAGCGAGCAGCCGATCCTGTTAGCGCGAGCGCTGCCGATGAGGAGCGGAGCGGACACCAGCGATGAGCGCTCGCGCGAAGAGCAGGTAACGGGATGAGCGGAAACGGCGCTCCGGCCACCGGCCCGGTCAGCGGTGCCGGCGGCCTTGCGGTTGCGGTTCTCGCCGCGCTCTGGCATACCGAAGTGATGGACGGCTTGGTCGCCGGTGCGCAGCGCGCACTGGCCGACTCCGAGGTCAACGACGTCCGGCTGATCCGGGTGCCGGGCACCTTCGAGCTGCCGGTCGCCGCCACCCGACTGGCCCGGGCGCACGTCGATGCGATCATCGCGCTCGGGGTGGTGATCCGTGGCGGCACCCCGCACTTCGACTACGTGTGCACCGCTGCGACCACCGGGCTGACCGAGGTGTCGGTGCGCACCGGCGTCCCTATCGGATTCGGGGTGCTGACCTGCGACGACGAGGCGCAGGCGCTGGATCGGGCCGGGCTGCCGGGCTCGGCCGAGGACAAGGGCTACGAGGCGGCGCAAGCGGCGTTGAGCACCGCGGTTACCCTGCGCAGCTTTCCGCGGACCGAGCCGGGTGGCCGGCGATGATCTGCGGGATCGTGTTGGCGGCCGGTGCCGGGAGCCGATTGGGCCGGCCGAAGGCAGAGGTGCTGCTCGGCGGTCGGCGGTTACTGGACCGGGCGGTCGCCACCATGCTGGCCGGCGGTTGCGACAAGGTGCTGGCAGTCGTCCGATCCGAAGAGGTATCGGCCGACGGCGCCAGCACGGTGGTTAACCCGAACCCGGACGACGGGATGGGTAGCTCGCTGCGGACCGGATTGGCTGCCGTGCCGGAGGACACCGATGCGGTGGTGGTCACGCTGGTCGACCTGCCCGACGTCGCGCCCGGCGACGTGCGCGCGCTGTTCGGCTGGTACCGGCAGGGCGCGTCCATCGTCGTCACTCGCCGCGCGGGCGTGCGGTCCCATCCGGTGCTGGTCGCCCGGCGCTGGCTGGCCGACTTCGCCGCATCCGCCGTCGGCGACCAGGGCGGCCGGGACTTCATCAACGGGCATTTCGACATCGTCGAATACGTCGACGTGGAACGACCGATCACCGACATCGACACCCCGGAGGATCTGGCCGAAGCCGAGCAGCGGTTCGCAGATAAACCGCGCTAGGCCTAGGGATATCGTCTGTTTTCTCGCCGAACCTCCAGGATCATCCCTCCGATAATGCACGGTGTCGTCGCGAAGAACAGCAGGAAGATCCCGGCCACAACCGGACCGTCCCGCAGCAAGACCGCTGTGAACACCAGCATGCTTGCCCCAGCTAGCAGCAGGGACAGCCCGAACACTGTCCATCCCGATTTGAACAGGCTTCGATTCTTGCGATTCCCCGACGCGTCTGCCTGGTCGAACAGTCGCATGGCGGCTCCGAATACGGCTCCGGCCATCCCCGCCAGCAACAGGCCCGTCCCGACCAAGATGCCGCCGTCCCGCAGCGCGCCGATCGCGGCCAGTAACGCGACCTCACCGCCCGCGGAGCCGGACAGGAAGAGCGGTGCGCATCCGATGTAGTCGGCGCTGAATCGCAGGACGGTCAACGTACTCGCCCACAGCAACATGCCGGTCAACAGGATCAGCCAGATATTGTGCTCGTGCCGCGCGGTCGGCGGCAGCGCCAGCAGGAAGGCCAGCAGCAACGCACCGGCGACCAGGCCCCTGACCCGAGTCGGGCCTGACCAATCCAGGGCGTTGCGCGGGTTGCGGGCCAGGTACTGCTCGCGGGTGAGGAAGTAGCCGTCCTTCGTCCGGTAGGTGTTGTTGATCGGGGTGACGTCGCCGATCAGGCCGGCGTTGCGGGTCAGGTAGGCCTTGCGGGTCGAGTTGGCCACCACGGCCACGATCACGAGCGTCGCTATCGCGCCCCACAGCGGCCACCAGTCCGGACGCTCGGCGGCGACGGTCCGAATCGCCACCGGCAACACCGTCAACAGCGCGACGCTGCGCCACGGGTCCCAACCCGACACTTGGTCGTTGTTCGACCGCGACACGGATTCATGGTCCCGGCAAATCGGTCGTCCGACCGGCAGACACGCGGGTCAGCGCGACGGCACCCGGGCGGCCAGCGCGGCCAGCGCCTTGGGAAAGATCTCGGCCGGCGGGGTGACCAGGCCGGCCCCGACCTGGCCGACGCCGGCCACCCGACCCGCCATCCCGGTGTTGATCTGCGGCAGGATCTGAGTGCGAACCACCAGTGCGGCGTCGATGCCAGTGGGACAGCCGCGGAAGTCCAGCACCGGGATCGAGTACATCGGATGCTCGCCCAGGGTGATCTCGTACATCCGGCGGCTGGCGGCCAGCGCATCGGACACCTCGCCACCGACGAACCGCACGATGGCCGGTGCGGCGGCCATCGCGAAACCACCCAGGCCGGCGGTCTCGGTGATCGCCGAATCGCCGATGTCCGGGTTGGCATCCTGCGGTCCGTAGCTGCCGAGGAACAGCCCGTCGGCCAACTGCGCCGGTCCGGTGAACCACTCATCTCCGGTGCCCGCGAGTTGGATGCCGAAGTCGGTGCCGTTGCGGGCCATCGCCACCACCACGCTGGAGCCCGGCAGGTCGCGGGCGGCGTCCAGGGTGAGCTTGCAGGCCGGCATCGCAAGGTTGAGAAAGAAATGGTCGTTGCCGGTCACGAACCGCACCGCCTCGGAAATGTCGGCCGACGGCTCACCGGAGTCGATCAGATCCGGCAGCAGTTCGCGCAGCAACATCAGGGTGCCGGCCCGGTTGCGGTTATGCGCCTCGTCGCCCATCTGAAGCATCTGCGCCAGGATCGCCTTCAGGTCGACCGGGCCGTGCCGGCGAACCGCGGTCTGCAATAGCGGCCCGAGCACCCGCGACATCCAGCGCAACCGATCGAGCACCTCGGGGGAGTAGGCCCCGTAGCGCAGCACCTTGCCCAGCCCCTCGTTCAGGCTGCAATAGGTGCGCCGACCGGTTGCCGGATCCTCCACCACGAACACCCACATGGACGCCGACACCACACCGGCCATCGGCCCGACCGCGGCCCGGTGGTGGCACGGTTCCAGGGTGTAGCCGGCGCCGGCGGCGAAGAGCGTCTCGGCCTGTTCCGGTTGCTCCACCACGCCCTCGAAGGCGGCCGCTCCGAGCAGCGCGCCCCGCAACGGTCCGCTCGCTCGGGCCCAGTCGATCGGCGGGCCGGCGTGCAGGAAGTCGGTCGCGGCCAGTCCCAGCGTCTCGCCGGCCGGCAGCACGTCCACCAGCATCGCCTCGGTGGACACGATCCGGCGCAGCGCCTCGGCGTTGGCCGGCTGCCGGCGCGGGTCGCCGTACACGGTGGCCAGGTCGGCTTCAGTACCCGCCATTGGCGGCTGCCAGTCCACCGGGTGCACCGGACAGCCCTGGTTCGCGGCGGCGTCGGCGAACAGGTCGACACCGGCGGTCAGCAGGTTCGGCGGCTCGCCACCAACCAACCGGCTCATCGAATCTCCCCAGACCAGTCGATCTTCATGAATACCGGTCGCCATAACGACCGATGTTTATGAAGATCGAGCTCAGGGCTACTCATGCCGGCCCTCGGCAGCGTCCAGCAGCTCGAGCGCGTGTCGGGTCGCCTGGGCGTTCGAGCAGAACACCGCGGCGCCGGCTTCTGCCAGCCGAGCCCCGGACGCCAGCAAGTCCTGCGGATCCTGGCGAGCCCCGATCAGGCTGACCACCACCGGCACGCCGACCCCGGCCAGCACCGGCAGCAACTCGCTGACCGGATCCGGATGGGCGCCATGGCCGAGCACCACGTCGAGCAGCAGCACCGCGGTCTGCGGATCGGCCGCCGCGGCCCGCAGCTGCTGATTGCGCAGGGACGGGTCGATCATCGGGTGCGCCCGTCCCCGGGTCAGCTCATCGGCGCCGAAGTCGATCATCGAGTGGCCAGCCGTGGTAAGCGAGGCGGGCAACGCCCAGTCCGGCCGCAGCGGGATGTTGGACCGGATCGGGCCCAGCACCGCGCTGGCGATCAGCATCGCCTCGTCACAGAGCGTGCCGCCGCAGAACAAGCCCCGCAGCCAACGACCCGAGAGCCGGTTAGCCGGCAAACGCCCGCTCGGCAACCAGCGCGGCCAGTCCGGTACCGCGACGCCGAGCGCGACCAGCGCCGCCTCGGTCGCCGCGGTCAGGTCCGGCTGGCCGGCACCGAGCAACGCGAACTCCACCGGCGTGCCCGAGCCGGCGGCCGCGTCCCGGACCAGGTCGGCCACCGGACCAGCCGGCGGTTTGGACACCACCATGATCAGCTCGGTGGCCGGGTCCGCGTCCAGCAGCCGTAGCGCAGCCAATGTGGATCGGCCGGCCACCTGCTCGGTCAGGTCCCGGCCGCCGACGCCGAGCGCCGAACTGACCCCGACGCCGGCGGCGTCCAGCAGGCACAGCACCTGTTGCGCCCCGGTGCCGGAAGCCGCCACCAGCCCGACCGGCCCGGGCCGCAAGGTGTGGGCGAACCCCAGTCCGATGCCGCCGACAACCGCGGTGCCACAGTCCGGCCCCATCACCAGCAGGCCAAGCGCGGCGGCCGCGTCCTTGAGAGCGATTTCGTGTTCGATGCTGACGTTGTCGGAAAACAGCAGCACGTCGCAGCCGGCCGTCACCGCATCCATCGCCTCGGTGAACGCGTGCTGTCCCGGCACCGAAATCAGCGCCAGGCCGGCGCCGTGGACCGCGGCCGCCGAGCCGATGGTGCGCGGTGGCTGCTCGGCGCGCGGTCCGTCGCCGCCCCGGTGCGGTGCGGCCAGCAGTTCGTCGGCCAGTGCGGTCGCGGCCAGCACGGCCGCCTCGTCGGCAGCCCGGACGGCGATGAACAGCTCGTTGGCCGATCCGGTCGCCGGCGGTGCGAAGCCCATGCCGGCCAGCAGTTGCAGGTTCAGCTCGGTGGCCATCGCTACTAGCGCGGCCTGCACGCCGGGGGCCTGGCTAACCGCCTGGCTGAGCTGGAGCAGGGTCACCGAATCGGCGTACACGCCACCCCGTACGGCGACGCGATCCACCGGCGACCCGCCGGGGTTCGGATCGTTCACAGCCTGGCGAACCCCTCCTCGCTGCGCACTGGCTGAACGTAATGACGTGGGCTACCGTCTGCCGATGGTTACAGTTGCCAACGATCAGGCCGAGATCATAGGTGATATGCCAGGACCCAGTGGGGACGGCCTGACGGTGCGGGATCTGCTGGCAACCGCGGGACTGGCCGGCACCACGGTGCTGGCCGGGCAGGCCGGCCTGGACCGGGTCGTGCGCGGGGTCAACGTGATGGAGGTCCCGGACATCCTGGCCTGGGTCAAGCCGGACGAATTGCTGCTGACCACCGCGTTCCCGCTCACCCGCGGCGCCCGGCCGGGCGGTGCGTCCGGGTCGGATTCGGCGGCCCTGTTGGAGCTGATCCGGGCATTGGACGGCAAGCGGTTGGCGGGGTTGGCGATCAAGCTCGGCCGCTACCTGGACGAGGTGCCGGCATCGGTGTTGGCCGAGGCCGACCGGCTGGGTTTTCCGGTGCTGCGGATGCCGGACGGGGTGGCCTTCGATGACGTGCTGCCGGATCTGTACGGGCACCTGCTCACCCAGCAGAACCAGGTGCTGGCGCAGGCGGATGCCCTGCACCGGGCCATCTCCACGATCGTGCTCGGCGGCGGCGGGCTGGCCGAGATCGCCGGCGAGGTCTGCCGGCTGCTGGACTGCGCGGTGCTGATCACCACGCCGGACGGGCGGGTGCTGGCCGACGAGGGATTGCCGAAACATCGGGCCGGCCTGGCGGCCACCGAGCTGTTCGACGCCACCGGACGGTGCATGGTGGAGCGGCTACGTCCCGGCGTGCAACCGCTGGCGGGCTCCGCACCGGGCTCAGCACCGGGAGCCACGCCGGGCATCGCCGCGATGACCTCGATCGTGGCCGGCGACCTGGACCACGGCCGGATTCTGGCCTACCGGCTGGCCAACGGGCTGTTGCCGGGCGCGGTGCAGGCGTTGGAACGAGCGGCGATCGTGGCCGCGCTGACCATCACCAAGGAGCTCGCGGTGGCCGCCGTCGAGGGCAAGTTCCGCGGTGACTACCTGCGCGATGTGTTGACCGGCCTGGTCGCGGTGGACGAGCAGGTGGTGGAGCACTGCCGTTCGCTGGGCTGGCAGATCGATCGTCCGATGGTGGTGGTCGTCGCCGAACTGGACCCGATCGAGCCGGTGCCGGCGGGTCGCTCGGCGGTCGGGTCGGCAGTCAGCTACCGGTCCCAGCACGAGCGGTTCACCTCGGCCTGGCAGCAGGTGATGCGCAGCCGGGACCGGGCCGCACCGGTGGTCGGCTTCAGCCAGGAGGTGGTGGCCCTGGTGCCGGTCGAGGGCGGGGATGCCGAGCCGGTGGTGGCCGAGATCGTGGCCGCGGTTGCCGGCGATCGCGGTGGCGGCCGGCAGTCGTTCTGCGCCGGAGTATCTCGACCGGTGGCCGACCCGGCCGGCATCGCCGCCGGCTACGCGCAGGCCCGCAAGTCAGTCGCGGTGGGTCGGCGGGTGCACGGCCACGGCAGCGTCTCGCACTTCGACTCGCTCGGCGTGCACCGGTTGCTGTCGCTGGTGCCCGATCCGGCCGAGCTCAAGTCCTTCGCCGGTGAGGTGCTGGGCGAACTGGCCGGTGACAGCACCGAGGCCGCCGACCTGCGAACCACGTTGCAGACCCTGCTCGATACCAACCTGAACGTGGCGGAAACCGCCCGGTTGCTGCACTTTCACTACAACACGCTGCGCTACCGGATCGGCAAGCTGGAACGGATCGTCGGACCGTTCACATCCGATGCCAACCTGCGGCTGGATGTGGCGCTGGCCCTGCAAGTGGTGCAGATGCGTGGCATCTAATTCCGCATTGTGCGGCCCGGCGAGGCGGTTTTCCGGCCGAAAACCGCCCGTTCGGGCCGCACAATGCGATCCAGGGAACGACCCGGCGTGTCACATGGCCGTCAGCGCACTTTCGTCAACACTTCACCTGTAGCTCAGACCCGGCCGGTCACTACCTTGCGGCCACACGTTCTGCTTAGGAGGCGTCATGTCGGCGTTCGGTTGGAAGCTGGTCTACGGCGGCAAGACACCGCCGCCCGGCGCAGTGGTTCGCCCTGGTGAACGGTTGTCCGGGCTGCGGATGGCCGGCCTCGGCGGCCAGCACGTGGTGGCGATGTTCGGGGCCACCTTTGTCTTCCCGGCGATCATGGGGCTCAACCCGAATCTCGCGGTGTTGATGTCCGGCGTCGCCACCATCCTGTTCCTGCTGATCGTGCGGGGCCGGATCCCGTCCTACCTGGGTACCTCGGCCTCGTTCGTGGCCGCGGTCGCCGCGATCCGGGCGCAGGGTGGCGACTCGGCCCATGTCACCGGCGCGATCCTGATCGCCGGGCTGATCCTGGCCGCGGTCGGTGTGCTGGTGCACTTCGGCGGCGCGCACTACGTGCGGGCGGTACTGCCACCGGTGGTGACCGGCGCGGTGGTGATGCTGATCGGGTTCAACCTGGCCACCGTCGCGACCACCATCTACTTTCCGGCCGAGCAGTGGATCGGCCTGCTCACCACGCTGTTCGTGCTGGTGGTTGCGGTGCTGCTGCGCGGCTTCATCGCCCGGATCGCGATCTTCCTGGCGCTGATCTTCGGCTATGTCATCTCCTGGATCGCCGACCGGATCCACGACGTGCCGGTGTGCACCAAGGCGGTGACCAGCGCCTGCACCGCCACCGGGCACCGGATCGACTGGAGCGGGGTAAAGAGCGCGCATTGGATCGGCCTGCCCAAGGACATCATCAGCCCCACCTTCGGCCCGCTCACTGGCCCACACTGGCCGGACTTCAGATTCAGCTTCATCCTGCTGGTGATTCCGTCGGTGATCGCGCTGCTGGCCGAGAACTCCGGGCACGTGAAGGCGGTTTCGGAGATGACCGGGGACGACCTGGACCCATACCTCGGCCGCGCCTTCATCGGCGACGGGGTCGGCACTGCGCTGGCCTCGCTGGTCGGCGGCTCGCCAACCACCACATACGCCGAGAACATCGGCGTGATGGCCGCGACCCGGATCTACTCGACCCTGGCCTACTACATCGCCGCGGTGGTGGCGATCCTGTTCGGCTTCTGCCCGAAGTTCGGCGCGGTGGTGGCAGCCACCCCAGGCGGTGTGCTAGGCGGGATCACGCTGGTGCTGTACGGCATGATCGGCCTGCTGGGCGCCAAGATCTGGATCGAGAACCGGGTGGACTTCGCCAACCCGGTGAACCTCGTCCCGATCGCCGCCGGCATCATCGCCGGCATCGGCAACCTGAACATCCGGTTCAGCGACAACTACCAGATCACCGGCATCGCG
>DATFHF010000005.1:0-10864 GCA_035248685.1 Jatrophihabitans sp. | reverse complement strand
TCCGGCAGGCCGTCCGGCAGTTCCTCGCCGGCCACGTCCGGGTCGCCGTCGTAGGTTCCCTGCGCCCGATAGTCGACGACGTCCGGCCAGCCCGGGTAGACGCTGATGGAGGAGGTGAAGACGTAGTGCCGCACGCTCGGTTCGAGCAGCTCGGCGCTGGCCCGGACCCGGTCCGGAAAGTAGCCGGTATCGAACACCAGGTCGAAGTTCCGGCCGGCCAACTGTCGCAATGAGTCGGGATCGGTCCGGTCTCCCAGCACGGTGTGCACGCCGGGCACCGGCTCGCCGGATTGCCCGCGGTTGAAGGCGGTCACGGTGTGGCCGTGTGCGATGGCCACCTCCGCGACAGCCCGGGAGAGGAATACCGTGCCGCCCAGTACCAGAATGTCCATGACGGCAGCTGACCAGAGTGGGCGGCGTCCGGGCAACCGATGTTCGCCGCCAGCGGACCGAGTTCGCCGCCAGCGGATAGTGCCCAGGTGGGATACTTCGGTTGACGCCGCCGACCGGCCAGAGGATGCGGAGAACCTGATGCCTATTGCAACTCCCGAGATCTATAACGAGATGCTCGACCGAGCCAAGGCCGGCGGCTACGCCTACCCGGCGATCAACTGCACCTCGTCGGAGACGATCAATGCGGCGCTGAAGGGCTTTGCCGACGCCGGCAGCGACGGCATCATCCAGTTCTCCACCGGTGGCGCGGAGTTCGGCTCTGGAACCGCGGTGAAGGACATGGTGACCGGCGCGGTGGCGCTGGCCGAGTTCGCCCATGCGGTGGCCGCCAAGTACTCGATCAATGTCGCCCTGCACACCGACCACTGCCCGAAGGACAAGCTGGACGGCTACGTCCGGCCGCTGCTGGACATCTCCACCGAGCGGGTCCGGGCCGGCAAGAACCCGCTGTTCCAGTCACACATGTGGGACGGTTCGGCCGTCCCGCTCGATGAAAACCTGCAAATCGCGGCCGAGCTGCTGAGCTCGGCCTCGGCCGCCCGGATCATCCTGGAACTGGAGGTAGGCGTGGTCGGCGGCGAGGAGGACGGCGTCGCCAACGAGATCAACGAGAAGCTCTACACCACCGACGAGGACTTCCTGGATACGCTGACCGCGCTCGGCTCCGGCGACAAGGGCCGGTACCTGCTGGCCGCCACCTTCGGCAACGTGCACGGGGTGTACAAGCCGGGCAACGTCAAGCTCCGTCCGGACATCCTGGCCAACGGCCAGCAGGTCGCCAGTGAGCGGCTCGGCCTGCCGGCCGGCTCGAAGCCGTTCGACCTGGTTTTCCACGGTGGTTCCGGCTCCACGCTGGACGAGATCCGGGAGGCGGTGTCTTACGGGGTGGTCAAGATGAACGTCGACACCGACACCCAGTACGCCTTCACCCGGCCGATCGCCGCGCACATGTTCAGCAACTACGACGGGGTGCTCAAGGTCGACGGCGAGGTCGGCAGCAAGAAGGCGTACGATCCGCGCTCCTACCTCAAGATGGCCGAGGCCGGGATGGCCGCCCGAGTGGTTGAGGCTTGCGGGAACCTTCAGTCGGCGGGCACTGCAATCAGCGGTTCCTAGCTCGTGCGAATAGCGTGGCAGATGCAGGGCACAATGGCCGAATGGACCTGATTGCGCCCCGAACGCTACTGCCGGTCGATCCCGCCACTGCCCTGCTCGACGCCGGTGCCGACCCGGTACAGGTTGCCACCGAGCATCCCAGCTCGTCGGCGGCCTGGGCTGCGCTGGCCGATGAAGCCCTCGGCCGCGGGTTCGTGATCGAGGGCTACGCCTTCGCCCGCACCGGCTATCACCGCGGCCTGGACGCGCTGCGCAAGGCCGGCTGGCGCGGGACCGGCCCGGTGCCGTGGACGCACGTGCCGAACCAGGGTTTTCTGCGCTCGCTGTACGCGCTCGGGCTGGCCGCGGCTGCCATCCACGAGGACGACGAGGCGCAGCGGTGCGCGAAGTTCCTGGACGACTGTGATCCGGCGGCGGCCAAGGCCCTGGCCTGAGGCGCAACCGCTCGGCGGCCTACGCGGCCGATGTGTTCCGCAAAATGTGAGTCCTAGCGCACACCGGCGGGAACAGATGGAGGCAGTCGGCACGCCTCACGGCCAATCACGCCGAGGAATGTCATATCCAGCGCAAGCTATACCCGACGTCGGTTATCACCTTTGGCTACGCCGGGGTTGACCCCGCCGCGGCCGATCAGCCGTCGGCTCGGCATTACGACAGCAGCAGGACGGTCAGCCGCCGGCTGGTCAGCCATAGTCCACCGATCGCCATCGCCGCGAAGTATCCGGCGTGCCACAGCAGGCCGGCGTTGATGTCACCGACGGTCAGGCTGCGCAGCAGCACCACGCCGTGTTGCAGCGGCATCAGCTCGACCAGGAAGCGCAGCCACACCGGGTAGACGTTCAGGCCGTAGAAGGTGCCGGAGAACAGGAACATCGGCAGCGTGACCAGGTAGAGCAACTGGAGGTCCTGGAAGTTGCGCATGAAGGTGGTGGTCGCCATGCCGACCGCCGCGAAGCCCAGGGCAACCAGCAGCGCGACCGGTATCAGCATCAACGCCCAGGGCGAGATGATCAGGTGCATCACCACCATCACCACGACGAAGCCGATGGCGTACAGACCACCGCGGGACAAGGCCCAGGTGATCTCGCCCAGCGCGACGTCCACCGGGCCGAGCGAGGTGGCCAGGATGCCGTCGTACAGCTTGGCGAACTTGAGCTTCTGGAACACGTTGATGGTCGAGTCGGCGATCGCGCCGTTCATCGCCGACGAGGCCAGCAGGGCCGGTGCGATGTATTGCGCGTAGGTCAGCGGCTCGCCGTTCGGACCGTGCACTCCGCCGACCAGCGGGGCCAGCCCGGCGCCGAAGGACAGCAGGTAGAACAACGGCTCGAAGAAACCGGACAGCACCAGCATCCAGGACCGGCGGTACACCAGCCCGGCGCGTTCCATCATCACCAGCGACCGGCCGGCATACAGACCTGGCGGCAGCATCCGCAGCAGCACGCTCCGCCGCGGCGCCTCGGTCAGCGCCGTCGCGTGATCGATGACCCCCGTGCGACTCATTTCTCCAACCTCACCTTGAAGCGCCAGGCGGTGATGACGAATCCGGCGACGGTGAGCACCAGCAGGTAGACCAGGTGCACCACGACCATGCCGAAGCTGACCTGGCCGACGCCCGAGTGCAGGTGCAGCGGGCCGAGGCCTACCCAGCGTGCCAACTCGGTCGCGTGCCACAGCGGCGACACCCAGGCCAACACGTGCGCCCAGTCCGGCAGGCTGCTGATCGGGTAGAACGTCCCGGAGAACAGGAACATCGGCATCACGATGAAGCGGGTGATCGCCGGGAACGCGCCCCCTTCGTTGTAGACGCTGGCCGCATAGGCAGCCACCGGCGCGGCCAGCGCCATCGCGCCGAGCGCACCGATCGGTATGCAGAGCAGCGCGCCGACCGAGCGGATACCACCGAAGCAAGCCACGATGACCAGATAGACCAGCCCGGACAGCGCGCACTTGATGGTGATCCAGCCGAGCTGTGCCCGCGCGATCTGGCCCGGGGTCATCGGTGTCGCGTGCATGCCGTAGTAGGCCTGCTGGAATTTGAATCCGCCATACAGGATCGGGTACATCGCCTCGTTGGCGCCGACCTGGAGGGCGGTCGCCGCGATCAGGGCAGGTGCGATGTAGGCCAGGTAGCCGACGCCGAGCCGGGAGCCGCCGCCGGAGTTGACGACGCTGCCCAGCCCGACCCCGAGCGACAGCAGGTACAGGATCGGGCCCATCAGCTGGGTGATCACCGACACTCGGATGTAGCGGCGGTCGATGACGAAGAAGGCTTCGTACAGGGCGCGCGAGCCGCCCCCGTTCGGCCGGGCCAGGTGCCCGGTAGCGACGCGTACCGGTCCGCGTGCCGGCAAGGTCATCGGTTCAGTCGACAAGGCTTCGTCCCGTCAGCGTAAGGAAGACGTCTTCCAGTCCGGCCCGCCGGACCAGGCTGGAGATCGGTTGCAGACCGCGCGCGTTCACCGCTCGCAGCACGGACTCGCCGTCGGAGACGTAGAGCAGCACCCGGTCGGCCAGCACCTCGGTGCGCTCGGCGAGATCCCGGACGGCTTCGGCGCAGGACTCGTTCTCCCCGACCGCAAAACGCAGTTCGGCAACCTCGCGGCTGCAGTGCGTGCGGATCAGCGCGGCCGGCGAGCCCTCGGCGACGATCCGGCCGTGATCCATCACCACCAGCCGGTCGCACAACTGCTCGGCCTCGTCCATGTAGTGGGTGGTGAGCACCAGGGTCACGCCCTGGTTCTTCAACCGGTACAGCCGATCCCACAGCACGTGCCGGGCTTGCGGGTCCAGCCCGGTGGTCGGCTCGTCCAGCAGCATGATCTCGGGGTCATTGATCAGGGAGCGAGCGATGGTCAGCCGTCGCTTCATGCCACCGGACAGCGGCTCTACCTTGTCCTTGGCGCGATCAGACAGCTGGGCGAAGTCCAGCAACTCCTCGATCTTGGGACTGAGCGCCTTACGGGAGATGCCGAAGTACCTGCCGTAGAGATAGAGGTTCTCCCACACGCTCAGCTCGGCATCCAAGTTGTCCTGCTGCGGCACTACGCCGAGCCGAGCTCGGATGGACGGGCCCTCGGTGGCCGGATCCTTGCCCAGGATCCGCAGCGTCCCGCCGGACAGCGGTGACACGGCGCCGACCATCCGCATGGTGGAGGACTTGCCCGCCCCGTTGGGACCGAGAAAGCCGAACGATTCACCCCGGGCGACCGAGAAGTCAATAGCGTCGACGGCCTTGAAGGTACCGAAGATTTTGGTCAGCGAACGAGCATGGATCAAGGGCTCGCCGGCGGGCTCGGCCTCGGATATCGCGGGGGCTGTCATTCTCCGCACGTTACAGGTGGCTGCCGACAAAAGCCTCTTACTGACTGCGCTGGCAAGCCCGTAAATGCTGGGGTACAGGCGGCTGGCCAACCGCGTGCCCGAGCGTCCGGCGAGAGAACTTTCAGCTACTGGGACGGCCGGATCGATCGCCGAGCGGGAACGATTCGCGCACCTGATGGACGGTACGCCGGCCGTTACCGCCGAGCTGAGATTGCACCAGCACGAGCTCCTCGACCTGCCAGCTCGGGCCCTGGTAGAGGTCCAGCACCCGCAGCCAGCGGGTGGCCTCGATCGGCCGGCTGGCCCGAGCCACCGTCAGGTGTGCGTGGAACCGGCCACCGGCCACCTCGATCCCGGACCGCACCGCGGCCGACCGGCTGCCGCCGGCGAGCTGCCCGAGCGCCTCGGTGTCGCCGGTCACCGCCACCCAGAGCACCTTGGCTCGAGCCGGATTGGGAAAGCTGCCGGCCCCGGTCAGCCGCAGTTCGAAGGCGCCCCGGCCGGTGGCGAGCTCGCCGAGTTGCTCGACCAGCGGATCGAAGGCCCGATCGGCCACCGCCGGCAGGAACGCCAGCGTGACATGCCACTGCTCGGACGGGCTCCAGCGCAGCGGGCCACCGGCCTCGCGGCGGGGTTCCAGGTAGTCGGCCAGGTGCTCGAGGACCGACTCCGGCGGCCGCACCGCCACGAACATCCGCATCGACCGATCATCGCAACCAGCGGGCTAGCTCCGACCGGTGGGCGGTGCGGGGTGGATCAGGCCGGCCGAGCGGGGGTTCTCCACCAGCGGCCGCTGCGCCAGTTGCCGGTTGAACAGCAGGGCCTGCACCAGCTCGGTGTGTAGCTGGTAGGCATCGGCCGGTCCGACCCCGCGCTCCACCCGGTCCCGCAGGAAGGCCAACTCGGTGGCCGCCTGTTGGAAGGTGCGCAGCGCCCGGGCGCCGGCTCGTCCCGACCGCTGCCGCCCCCCGCGCAGCCAGAGTTGCCGGGCGGCCAGGCTGCCCAGCCAGCCGGCCTCGGCCGGGGTGATCCAGCGGTAGTGGACCATCGCCGGCAGCTGCCGGTTCACCACGTCTCGCTCTCGGCGGCGATGGTGGCGGGCCAGCAGGATCGCCCCGCCGAACGCCGGCACCATGATCAACAGGTACACCGCGAGGTAACCGGCCAGCCCGAATAGCAGCGAGCTGTTCCACACCGCATGCAGCGCCACCGCCGCCAGGTAACCGGCCACCGGGTACATCCGGCGGGACGGCGAATTCGGCCGGCTGACCGCGAGCCCGACGCCGAGCCCGATCATCGAGGTGAACAGCGGATGCGCGAACGGCGCCAGCACTAGCCGCAGCACCACCGTGGTCACCGTGGTCTCGGTGCCCTGCCCGAAACTCTGCGCGATGTAGCCGATGTCCTCGACGAAGGCGAAACCGACCGCCGTGAAACCGGCGTACACCAGGCCGTCCACCACTCCGTCGAACTCCTGCCGCCGGCTACCGGTCAGCATCACCACCAGCAGCGCACCCTTGGCGGCTTCCTCGATGGCCGGGCCGGCGAGGGTGAGCACCAGGCCGGTGCCCAGCACCGCACTGGTCGCAAGCTCCAGCACCAGGCTGGCCGCGATCGCCACCGAGGCGCCCCACAGGAAGGCCAGCAGTAGCAACCGAGCGGGCTCGGGCTCCCACCGGTCGAGCCAGAAGTAGCCGCTGAGCACTACGGCCATCGCGGCCGCCGACAGCGGGACGGCCACCACCAGGCCGACCGGATGCTCGGCGCCCTCCAGCAACAGTGCCACCGCCGCGATAACGCCGAGCAGGATCAGCACCGCGATCGGCGCACCGGTCACCGCCCGCTGCCGGACCGCCCACGGCTGGTGGGGCACCCGGGCCGGCGACGTGAGGCTCATCCTGCTGACTCTAGGTGCATCCATTACCGCGCCGGCGGCAGCGCCAGCCGCCATTGCGCCGGCTCGGACCAGAAGGTCCGCTTGCGTCGGGGACGTTCCCGGCCCATCCCGTCGGCCACGATCTGCGCCGGATCACAGGCCAATTGCAGTGCCCGGCCGCGCTGTCGGCGAACCCGGAATCGGCCGATTCGGGCCTCGGCAATCAGCTCGGACGGCCCGATCCGGCGCATGGTCACCGACCGCACCAGGCCGTCACACAATGGCAAGTCGTCGACCACCGCCCGGGCCCACCACGGCTCGGCCGGCTGCCAGGCAGTCAACCTCGCCTCCGAGACGCACACGCCACCGGAGTCATCGCGCACTATGCCGACCAGCCGGCTGGATCCGGTATGGGCCAAGGCCAGCTGACCGGCCCGGTCAGCCGGCAGGCCCAGGCCGGCTAAGTAGCGAACCGGCCGATCGAGCAGCACCGCGGTCTCCACCTCGGCCAGTCGACCGGCGCGCAGTAACCGGGTCAGCACCAGGTTCAGCCCCGCCAGCTCGGCGGCATCGATGACCAGCCGGGAGCCGTCGAGTTGTGCCAGCGCCGCGTCCACCTCGGCCACGGTGGCCGCGGTATGGGCCACCGCGATGCCGGCCAGGTCCGCCGCGGCCGGCGTCCGACCGATGCTGAGCAGGGTCAGCGGCACGTTCGTCTACCCTTTCTCTGCGCCACCGCAGCGTGCTGCGGCCGCGGCTGCGGCCGAACCGTGGCGAGCCGCTCGAGACAGATCAGGAGTCTGCTACATGCCGGCAATCGTGGTGCTCGGCGCCCAGTGGGGCGACGAGGGTAAGGGCAAGGCGACCGACCTGCTCGGCGCCTCGGTGGACTATGTGGTCAAGTTCAACGGCGGCAACAATGCCGGGCACACCATCGTCATAGACGGTGAGAAGTTTGCCCTGCACCTGTTGCCGTCCGGCATCCTCAGCGAGAACTGCGTGCCGGTGATCGGCAACGGCGTAGTGATCGATCTGGCCGTCCTATTCGAAGAGATCGATAACCTCCGGGTCCGCGGTCGGTCCACCGATCGGTTGGTGGTTTCGGCCAACGCGCACATCATTCCGCCGTACAACACCACCATCGACAAGGTCACCGAACGGTTCGCGGGCAGCCGCAAGATCGGCACCACCGGCCGCGGCATCGGCCCGACCTATGCCGACAAGATGAACCGGGTCGGTATCCGGGTGCAGGATCTGTTCGACGAACAGATCCTGCGCGCCAAGGTGACCAGCGCACTCAACCTGAAGAACCAGCTGCTGGCCAAGATCTACAACCGCCGGGCGCTCGAGGTGGACGCGGTGCTGGACGAGTTGCTCAGCTACGCCGACCGGCTGCGGCCGATGGTGGCCGACACCGCGCTGTTGCTGCATCAGGCGCTCAACGATGGCAAAACGGTGCTGTTGGAGGCCGGCCAGGCGACCATGCTGGACGTCGACCACGGCAATTATCCTTATGTCACCTCGTCATCGGCGACCGCCGGCGGTGCCTGCACCGGCAGCGGCATCCCACCCACCCGGATCGATCGGGTGATCGGCATCGTCAAGGCGTACGCCACCCGGGTAGGCGAGGGGCCGTTCCCGACCGAGTTGCTGCACGAGAAAGGCGATGCGCTGCGCAACGCGGGTGTGGAGTTCGGCACCACCACCGGACGGCCGCGCCGTACCGGCTGGTTCGACGCGCCGGTGGCCCGATACGCGGCTCGGATCAACGGGGTCACCGATTTTGTGCTGACCAAGCTGGACGTACTGACCGGCTTGCCCGAGGTGCCGCTCTGCGTGGCGTACGAGATCGACGGCGGCCGAGTGCCGGATATGCCGATGACGCAAGCCGAATTCGCTCGGGCGATCCCGCTGTACGAAACGTTTCCGGGCTGGGAGGAGGACATCTCCAAGGCCCGCTCGCTGGCCGACCTGCCGGTCAATTGCCGTGACTACGTGCAAGCCATCGAGGACATGATCGGCGCTCGGATCTCGGTGATCGGGGTCGGCCCCGATCGTGCCGAATCCATCGTGCTGCACGATCTGTTGAGCTGAAGATCGGTCGGCTCGCGGAGCGAGCACTACTGTCACGGCCATGGTGTCGTTTCGGCTCGCCGGCACGCTGACCGTCGCGGCGTTGCTTGCGGTCGCCTGCACCGGTGGTTCGCCGGATTCGCCGACCGTGTCGGATCCCGGCACGTCCAGCAGCCGGCCGGCCGGTCCGACCTCGGCTGCGCCGACTTCACCAGCCGGCAGCTCGTCCACGGATTGGTTGCAATATCACGGCAATCCGCAACGTACCGGTTATGCCGCCGGCATGCCCGCGGCATCCGGACAGCTGACCGCCCACATCATCCGGCTGGACGGTCAGGTCTATGCGTCCCCGATCGTCATCGGTGACACGGTCGTGGTGGCGACCGAGCAGGACAGCGTGTACGGGCTGAACCGCACCGGCCGCCAGCGCTGGAAGGTCAGCCTCGGAACCCCGACGCCACGCAACAAGCTGCCCTGCGGCAACATCGATCCGCTCGGTATCACCGGCACGCCGATCTACGACCCGACAACCGGGTCGGTGTTCCTGGTGGCCTCGATCGGCGACCGGGTCAGCCACCAGCTCTTCGCGCTCGACCCGACCACCGGCAACATTCGCTGGCACCGGTCGGTCGATCTGCCCGGCGCCGATCCGCAGGCCATGCAGCAGCGCGCTGCGTTGGCCATCGCGGGCGGCCGGGTGTGGGTGCCGTTCGGCGGGTTGACCGGTGACTGCGCTGACTACAAGGGTCGGCTGGTCGGGGTGCCGTTGACGAACGGCGAGCCGATTTCCTACACCGTGCCGACCACCCGTGAGGCCGGCATCTGGGCACCGCCCGGCCCGGTGCTGTTCGGCGGCGACCTGCTGGTAGCGGTGGGGAATGGCGAATCGGTCGGCGATCGGTACGACTTCAGCGACTCGGTGCTTCGGATCCGGGACGGCCGGCTGGTCGACTCGTTCTCACCGAGCAGCTGGGCCGCGGACAACGCCAGCGACCTGGACCTCGGCTCGCAGGGGCCGGCGGTCGTCGACAACCGCTGGATCTTCCAGGCCGGTAAGTCCGGCACCGGGTACCTGCTGCGAGCTGACCGGCTCGGCGGCATCGGTGGCCAGGTCTGGCAGGGGCCGGTCTGTGTGTCATTCGGCGGGACGGCCGTGGTCGGCGATCTCGTCTACCTGCCCTGCACGGACGGCGTGCGGGCGGTCCAGATTTCACCGGCCGGCACCGTCATCGTGCGTTGGCACGCGCCGGACGAGGTCGCCGGCTCACCGGTTGTCGGCGGCGGACGGGTCTATGCCGTGGACCAGGCGGCCGGTGCGTTGGTGGCCTTGGACCCGGCCAGCGGCCGGCAACGCGAACGAGTATCGGTCGGTGAAGTAAGCAGATTCGCCACTCCGGCGATCAGCGGCAGCCAGCTCTACCTGCCGACGCTGGTTGGCCTGGCTATCATCAATTCCGACTAATTACAAAATCTTCCTACTTGACTCTTAACTTCTCATAGGCCACCCTTTCCGCCATGCAGACACTCCCCCGGAGAGTGGCCGCCGGCGCCGCAATGGCGTTCGTTGGGCTCGCTCTCGCATTCGCGCCCCCGGCCAGCGCGGCGGTCTCGCCGAACACGCTGTGCAGCACCACCCTGCAGGAAGGCAGCACCGGCTCCTGCGTCGTCGCCCTACAACAGCGACTCAACCAGCTCGGTGCGAACCTCGCCGTGGACGGCGACTTCGGACCGGCCACCAAGAATGCCGTGCTGGCGTTCCAGGGCCGGGAGCGAATCGGCTTCGACGGGATCGTCGGTCCGACGACGCGCAGTTACCTGAACAGCCCGGGCAGCGTGAACCTGAATCGAGCTTCAGTGGCGACCATTCAGTCCTACATCACTACGGTGTTCGGCTCGACGAACGCGGTCACCGCGAAGAAGATCGCGAGTTGCGAGAGCGGCAACAACGAGATCGCGATCAACTACAACACCAACGGCACCTACGACCTGGGCGTGTTCCAGGACAACACGGTGCATGCGAGC
>DATFHF010000004.1:0-5196 GCA_035248685.1 Jatrophihabitans sp. | reverse complement strand
TTGTGGATGGTGTGGTACTTGGCCATCCCGAAGCCGGCCAGCGTGAAGCCGGTGAACACGCCGAGTGAGTAGAACGGCACCAGCTTGTCCACGTTGGCCTTGCCGATGATCAGCAGGATCATCGAGAACAGGGTGAGGATGATGATGCCGTTGCTGAAGGCCAGCCGGTGCCCGCGCCGGGTGAGCTGCCGGGGCAGGAAGGAATCCTCGGCAACGAAGTTGGCCAGGAACGGAAAGCCGGTAAACGGGGTATTGGCGCCGGTGAACAGGATCAGCGCGGTGGCCACCTGGACGATCACGAACCCGATATGGCCGATCACGCCGCTGCCGAAGGCAGCCTCGGCCACCTGCGAGATCACGGTGGGGGAGCCGCCCTCGAACGGTGCCGCGTGGGTCTGCATGGACAGCCAGCCGACCCCGCAGACCAGGAAGGCCAGCATCGCCGACATGATGCCCAGGGTCCGGCGGGCGTTCGGCCCGGGTGGCGCTTTGAACGCGCTGACCCCGTCCGAGATCGCCTCCAGCCCGGTCAGCGAGGCGCCACCGTTGGCGAACGCCTTGAGCAGGTAGAAGATCGCCAGGCCGGACAGGATGCTGTGTCCCTTGTCGGCCACCGGCAGCAGGTGTTCGCCGCCCACCACCCGGGTCAGGCTGTACTTGGGCAGGTCGCCGAAGATCTCGCGCACCGCGCCGATCAGGATCACCAGGGTGACCGAGGCGAAGAAGAAGTAGGTGGGGAAGGCAAAGGCCTTGCCGGCTTCCCGGATGCCGCGCAGGTTGCCGTAGGCCAGCAGCGCGATCACGATCAGGCACATCTCGACCTTGTACGGACCGAGCGAGTGGATGGTGGAGGTGATCGCGGCGACCCCGGCCGCGGTCTGCACCGCGACCGTCACGATGTAGTCGATGAGCAGCGCCACCGCGGCGACCTGGGCCATCTTGTACCCGAAGTTCTCCCGGCACACCACGTAGGAGCCGCCGGCGCGGGTGTACACCATCACCACCTCGCGGTAGGACAGCGTCATCAGCACCAGGATGACCAGGATTACCGCGGTCATCGGGGCCAAGATGTGGAAGCCGGCCAGGCCGAACACGCCCAGCAGGACGATCAGCATCTCCTCGGTGCCGTAGGCCGAGGACGAGATGCAGTCGCTGGACAACACGCCGAGCGCCAGCCGCTTGGAGAGCTTCTCCTCGTGCAACTGGGAACTGACCAACGGTGGCCCGAGCAGCACCCGCTTGATCCGGTACCCCAGCCGTTCGGGTACCGACACGGTCGAGACCAGCGCCGGGGCCGCTGCCTGCTCGGACCGAGCCGGCTGCACATGGGTCATGGCGATGAGGCTACGACGTCAACCGCCCAATGGGCGTCCTGCCCCTCACCATCCCGGCGCCGGCCGAACCAAACCGACCGGCTCACCGCCGCCGAGCACCGGTTGCCGGGCCAGCGGCTCGAGCACCTCCGTCGGCACCCCGAGATGGTGCAGCGCCCAGCCGATCGCGCAGTCGGCGGCCCGCATCGAGCCGTCGTCAATCTTGACGGCCACCGTGCCGCCGTCGGGCAGCGCCGCCGCGTAAACCCCCTCCGCGCCGTCCTTGGCGAGCAAGCCGGGTATCGCCCGCATCAGTTCGGTCACCTGCCGGCCCTGGCCGCCGACCAACTCCGGAAAGCCGCGGATGGCACCGGCCACCTGCGCCTCCGGGCCGGCGCCGGTGGCCAGCCGGTGAAACGCCCGGGCCAGGCCCAACAGGCTGGCGCCGAACAGCGGTGCGCCGCAACCGTCCACACCGACGGCGGCGATCGGCGCGCCGGTGAACTCGGCCACGGTGGCCGCCAACGACTGCTGGAGCGGATGCGACGGCGTGAGGTAGCCGGACAGCGGCCAGTCGATACACGGATCGTTCGCGTGCGCTAGGCACGTGAGCAGCATCGCGGTGTGCTTGCCCGAGCAGTTCATCGCCAACCGCCGCTCGGTATGCCCGGAAGCCAGGTACGCGCGCCGCTCACGCACGCCGGACGGCAGGTCCGGGGGGCAGTCCAGGTCGTCCTCGGACAGTCCCCCGTCGGCGAGCATCCCGGCGATCAGCCCGAGATGTTGTGGAGAGCCGGAGTGCGATGAGGCGGCAAGCGCGAGTTCGGCCGGTGCCAGCCGCAGGCCGGCCCGCAGCATGCCGACCGCCTGCACCGGTTTCAGCGAGGATCGGGCAAACATCGGCTGGGACGGATCGCCGAGCAGAAAGCTGACCTCGCCGTCGGCACCGAGCACCACCAGGTGGCCGGTGTGCACCGACTCCACCACCGAGCTGCGCTCGACCTCGACCAGCCGTACGCCGTCGGACAGTCTGATCATGCCCAGATTGTGGCTGACCCGAAATCACCGGCGCACCCGCACCCGTGCCAGTTCGATTGGATAGCCGCTAGCCGCCGACCGGTCGCATGCCGAGCAGCCGGAGTTCACCGATCGCCGGGCCGTCCTTCTCGATGACGGCGGTGATCCAGCCACCGGCCCGCCCGTGCCTCAGCAGCTCGACCGGGTCGGCGGGCAGATCGACCGGCCCGAACTCGCGCTGCTCCCAACCCATCCGGGCCTGGTGGCCGGCCTGTGCCAGCGGCAGCACGGACGCTCCACCGGCCAGCTGGTCCCGGCTGGCAGTTAGGCAGGCGATCGCATCGTCCAGTGCCGCCACCAGCGCGTGGTTGCCGTCGCACCAGGTAGCTACTAGTTCCGGCCGGGTCCTAGCCACCCGGCTGCCCGTGGTGTAGGAACCGGCGGCCAGCGACAGCCCGAGCTCGCCGCCGCGCAACCCGGTCAGCGCCAGCGCCTCGGCGAGCAGGTGCGGCAGCCCGATCACCCGGGCGATGGCAGCGTCCTGCTCGGCCGCGGTGGTCGGGACCGGGCGGGCGCCCAGGTCGCAGAGCAGTTCAGCCACCACCAGCCAGGCGGTCAGGTCGGTGTCCGGTTCCAGGATCAGCGACCAGGGGGCGTCCCGGAACAGCAGCGGGTCCGAGGCCACGAAGCCGGACTGCTCGGTGCCGGCCAGTGGGTGGCCGCCGACGAAGCGAACGCCGGGCAGCAACTCGGCCACCAGCGGCAATACCGGCACCTTGAGAGTGCCGACGTCGGTGACGATGGCACGGCTGCTGACCGACGGCCGGATCGAGCGCAGCGCGTCGGGCAACTCTGGCAACGGCATGGCCAGCACGATCAGGTCGGCGCCGGTGACCGCCGCGGCAGCGGTCGGCGCCACCTGGTAGCCGATGCTCCGGGCGGCGCCGGTTTCCTCCGGGCTGGGGTCGTAACCGACGACCCGGTAGCCCCCGCGGGCAAGTGCCTGCAGCACCGAGCCGCCGATCAGGCCGAGGCCGAGAACGGCGATTCGAGCGAACGAGGCGGGCACCCATTGAACGTATAGGGCGACCCCGGTGGGTTCGAGGGTAGTTGCGCAGCGTAATCGTTCCGATGCACGGCTGACACAGGATAGGAATTAACTCCGGGCTCGGTGTGAGGTGCGCGTGCCGGCGCACAGCTTGAGCGAAGGGTGATTTCAGGCTTTGTTGCTCACCCGATCCGTGCCAGGATCGTGTCACACACGGATCGGAACAATCGACTCGAGACACCGTGGTAACGCGTGCGGAGGTAGAGGGTCATGGCGCAAGCCGGATACGCGGTAGCGGCATTCCGCGATAGCGGCGTGTGGCGCTGCGATGCGCTCCCGTCGACCGTCCTGCAGGATCTGGGTGTGCTGCTGTCGGCGTTACGGTCCCAGCCGCCCGAGGGCGGGCCGTTCGTGGTCGCTTGTGTGGACGAGGAGTTCTTCCTGATCGCGCGCCTGCACGGGTCGCGGATCGACCTGCTGCTGTCGGACTTGACAGCCTCGGTGGAGTTTCCGCTCGCCGCACAGGTGCTGGAGCGGCTCGGCGAGGATCCGCCGGAAGATGACGAGTTGGACGAGGTCTGGCCGATCGGTGAGATGGACCTGTTCCACGACTTGGATCTCGGCGAGGACGAGATGGAGACCATCCTGGACGACCTGGATGCCTACCCCGAGGAGATGCTCGACACGGTGATCGACCGTATTGGGTTGGAGGCGGAGTTTCGCAGGGCGCGCTCGTCGGGCAGGGTGTCGCTGTGAGCGTCTTTGCGATTGCATTGCTGGGCAAGTCGGCGCAGCCGCGGCGGGCCCGCTGGCTTGTCGAGGAGCTGGACCTGTCCGATTGCGAGAACCTCGACGACGTGGTGGAGGCGCTGCGCGACTTCGATCATCCGATCCGGGTGCTGGCACTGGAACAGGACGACGAGTACGCGGTGCTGGCCCGGCTGGATCTCCAAGCCGATGAGGCGGACGAGCCGATCCGGGTGTTCCTGTCCAACGGCCATGCCGCCGACGACTACCCGCTGGCTCAGCTGTTCGCCGACGGCCTGGAGGAGGTCGGCGGCGATCCGCTCGACGGTGACGAGGACGCGCCGGCCGGCGTGCATGACGCCGCCCCGTTCGGGGATCCGCGGCTGCTGGCCGACCTCGGAGTGGCGCCGCAGGAGCTGCTCGAATTGGCCGTGCACGAGGGCACCTTGCCGGCCGACCTGCTGGACACGGTATGCGACCGGCTGGGTTGCCTGGCCGAGGTGGAGGCCGTTCGCGGGTGACCGACCAGGTCGCGATGGGCTTGGCGCTGGAGCAGGCTCGCGCGGCGCTGACCGTCGGCGAGGTGCCGGTCGGGGCGGTGGTGCTGTCGCCGGCCGGCTCGGTGATCGGGGCGGCGCACAACCTGCGGGAGACCCGATCCGACCCGACCGCGCATGCCGAGCTGGTCGCGCTGCGGCAGGCGGCAGAGGCGATGGCCGATTGGCAGCTGACCGGCTGCACCCTGGTGGTGACCCTTGAACCGTGCACCATGTGCGCCGGGGCGCTGGTGCTAGCGCGGGTGGCTCGGCTGGTTTTCGGCGCTTGGGACGAGAAGGCCGGGGCCGTCGGCTCGCTCTGGGACGTGGTGCGCGACCGCCGGTTGAACCACCGTCCCGAGGTGATCGCTGGGGTACGGGCCGACGAGTGTGCGCAGTTGCTGACCGGTTTTTTCGGTGATCGGCGCTGCCGGTAAGGTCTGTCGCGGTGGCGTGTCCGAGCGGCCTAAGGAGCACGCCTCGAAAGCGTGTGAGGTGAAAGCCTCCCAGGGTTCGAATCCCTGCGCCACCGCCC
>DATFHF010000003.1:0-147648 GCA_035248685.1 Jatrophihabitans sp. | reverse complement strand
GGGCTGCGGTGACCGGCCTGATCGACGGCACGGAGGCCGAAGAAGACATTGTCCTTGGACAGGTCCACCGTCGCGGTGGTGACGTCACCCACCGGGATCGCAAAAGTCCAGTCGGGTTCGGTGCACGGGCGCCACACGATCTCGTACCCGGCCAGGTCCGGCTCGGTGCCCCGGTCCCAGCGCAGGGTGGAATCGTTGGTCAGTTGCGTGGTGTCGATGATCAGGTTCTTCGGTGTACCCGGCGCGTTAGCCAGCGACCACAGCGCGGCGGCGTTGACCTTGGTGGCCCGGCCGAGAAAATCGAAGTCCACGAACTGGATCAGGTCACCGAACTGCACGCCGTTGACTACCCGGACGTCCTGGTGTTCGTGGTCGAAGTTCTCGTTCGGCTCGGTGAACCGGTTGGCCGGATAGCCCTGCTGGAGGAAGGAAACGTGGTCGCTGCCGCGCAGGTAGCGGTCACGCCGGTAGATGATCTGGACCGTCATGCCGGTGAGCCCGCGACTGGCCACGCCGGTGACGAAGCGGGCCAGCTGCCGGCTGGGTCCGTCGTTTTCGCCGCCGACGCTTTGCCGGATCGCGGTCTGCTGTGGGGTCTCCGTGGTAGGGACCCCTTCGGCGAACAGCCGGAAGTGGTCCGGATCCGAGGTGCCGTCGTCGGCCACGCTGGCGCCGATAATGTCGTTGCTGAACATGCCTTGAATGTCGGCGCCCGCGGCCTTGTACTGCTTGGCCATGAAAGCGGAGCCGTACAACCCCTGCTCTTCGCCGGCCACCATGGCGAAGACGATGCTGGCCTCCGGCGCGCGGGTAGCCATCACCCTGGCCAGTTCCATCACCGCCGCCATGCCGGAACCGTCGTCATCGGCGCCCGGTGCGTCGTCGGTGAAGTTCATGACGTCGGTGACCCGGGAGTCAATGTGCCCGGAAACCAAGTAGATCCGGTCCGGTGAGCTGGATCCGTGCAGCGTCGTGATGATGTTGGTGATCTGGGTCGGGGTCGGGATCCGGCTAGCCGGCGGTTGGATGAAGGACTGCAGCTCGGTGGTCATCCGTCCGCCGGAGGTGGCGGCGATGGCCTGCATCTGGCCGAAGAGCCAGTTGGTCGCCGCGCCGATGCCGCGATTCGGATCGGTCTGGGACGACAGGGTGTGCCGGGTGCCGAACGAGACCAGCTTTTCGATGGTGGCCCGCATCCGGTCCGGGTCGATCTCGGAGACCAGCTTGCGCAGATCCGAATCCGGCTGCGGTTGCTGGATCCGTGCTCCGGGGCCGGGCGGCCAGTCCAGTCCCGGCGGCGCGGTGGGGGAGGGGGCCGCGTTGGCCGCCCTCGGCGCCGCGGCGCCGATCGCACCCGCCGTAGCGAGGGTTGCCGAGGTGGTGAGGAAGGCACGCCTGCTGGGTCGCCGTACGGTATCAGCCATACTGACCCGTTTTACTCCGCTGGCCGACTCCGGTCCAGACTTTCCCAGCGCCTTGATTTCGCACAGTGAAACTGGCTGCCACCGACCGGGATAACCGGTCGATGGCAGCCAGTGTTACTGCCAACTGATCAATCTGTTACAAGGTGGTGCGCCAGATGCCCCGCCCGTAGGTCGAGACGTACAGCTTGCCGTCCGGGCCCGCCAGCACCTGGGTGGCGACGGTGGTCGGCAGTGCCTCGCGCGACCACGACGGCGAGCCGGACTCCAGTCCGGACAGCGTCGTCTCGACCACGCCGAGGTCGGTCGCCAGCACGGTGCGTCCGGACGAGGCGATCAGCAGGTAGTCAGCCGGAATGTCCGGCAGGTTGCCGCTGACGTCGGTCCAGGTCGCTTGCTCGTTGCCGTTGCCATCGACGGTGCCGGCCGCGGTGACCTTCCAGACGTGCCCGACGCCGGCGGCCAGGTTGCCCGGGCCGTCAGTGAAGGCCCGCGAGTACCCGCCGAAGACCACGAACGCGCTGTTCGGGTCGGTCGGATCCGGGGTGACCCCGGTGATCATCCGCAGCGGCACGTTGCTGGCCATCGCCACCTGGTGGTAGCCCGACCCGCCGACGTTGGACAGCAGACCCCGGTTGAAGGCGCTGCCCGGCTGGCAGGATCCGCACCAACCGGCCCAGACCGTGTGGTTGCGGCTGGCTAGCCCGGTGATCGAGTGCCCGGCACCGGAGTCCGCGGCCTGGGTCCAGTCGGCGCCGCTGGTCGAGGCCCAGGTCTTGGTGTTGACCCAGACGTATTCGCCACCGGCCACCCAGGTGCCCGGGTCGGTCTGGTCGGCACTGAACGGCGCGATGAACCGGGGCAGCGGGTCGTTCGGCGCGATGGTGATGATCGAGCTGTCGGACGCTGGGCTACCGTCGGCCTGGCCGCAGTTGAGCGTCAGCTGCAAGGTCAGGTCCACGTACTCGCCGAGCGTGCGGCAGCCGTTGTTCGGATCCACCAACTGCTGGCCACCGTCGCCGCCGTACGGCGACACCTGGCCGTTGACCGGGTCGAGCAGCGAGACGCCGTTGTCCTGGAGACCGCCCCAGACCTGGACCGAGCCGGCTGGTGCGCCCGGCTGGACGTCCTTGCCGACCCCGACCGAGTAGTACTGCAGGGCGTCGATCTTGCCGGACTGGGACAGCGAGGTCCAGGACGTGGTGCCCTGCGCGATGGAGCGCCGGTAGATGCCGCCGTCGTTACCGACGAACACCTGGCCGGCCGACGATCCGGTGCCGAAGGCGATCGCGTGCTGGTCGGAGTGCACCACATTGCCGTCACAGGTGTTCTGGGAGTCCAGGTAGCTCCAGCAGGAGAACCCGAAGTTCCAGTACCGGCCGATGGTGTTCCAGCTGAGGCCGCCGTCCCAGCTCTCGTAGACCTCCTCCAGGCCGATGTAGACGTGGTTCGGGTTGGCCGGGTCGACCCCGACGAACTGGTTGTACCAAGCCTGCACGCCCGGTGAGTAGCCGCCGCCGATCCGCTGCTTGCGCTCGGCCGAGCCGCTCTGCGAGAAGACGGATGCGTTGGCGATCTGGTTGTACGGACCGGCCACCGCGCCGGACGGTGAGACGTAGACACCGGCCAGTGCGCTAGCGGCACCGGCGTTGAGCTGAGCCGGCGATTCCAGCACCACGTACAGCTTGGAGCCGTCCGCGGAATAACCGAAGGTGGCGTTGCCGACGTCCTTGGGGTTGATCGCCCCGGTCGGGTTGATCTTGGCCCAGGTCGCGCCGCCGTTGGTGGACAGGTAGAAGCCGTTGTAGGCAGCGCCGCTACGCCAAGCCACGTTGGCCAGGATGGTCTGGCCGCCGGTGCCGGGCTGGACGGCGATGTCGTTGGCGATGTCCCAGTAGCTGGAGTTGACGTCGGTGCAGGTGGCCTGGCCGGTACGGCACGGTGCCAACAGGCTGGTCCAGGTCGCGCTCGTCGAGCCGGTCAGCGAGTGCCCGTAGACGCCGCGGGAGGCTGCCACGTAGACCTGGTTGCTGCCCGGGTCGATGAGGATCTTGCGGATGACCTGGCTTTCCAGCTCGGTCCCGCCGATTCGCATGGACGCGGCGAAGATCCCGCTGTCCGGGTTGGCCAGTCGGTACACGCCGGTGCCGACGTAGGTGGTCGAACCGGTGGTGCCGTCGCCGGTGGCCAGCCACAGCGCGCCGTCCGGCGCGATCGCCATCGAACCGACGGACAGCGTCGGCAGCGTATCGCTGATCGAGGTCCAGTTCGTCCCGCCGTCACACGAGCGGAACACCCCACCGGAGGCGCCACCGGCGAAGATGCAGGACGCATCCACCGCGAGCGCCTGGATGCGGCCGGTCACGTAACCGGCACCGCCACTGGAGTTGGACGCGCTTGGGTCCCGATAGCGCGGGTCGTCGGCGTTGTACGGCGTCCTGGTTATCTCACTCCAGGTCCCGGCTGCCGTGGGCAGCGCGGTGAGCTGGCCGTACGCGGCTGAGTAGGCACCCGGTGCCACCAGGCCGGTCGGCGCCGTGCGCGCCGCGTCGAACTCGCCGAACCGGGCGAGCAGTTCTGAGGATTCGGAGTCGGTACTGCTTGCCGAGTCCGCTTGCGCGGGAATCCCAACCGCTAGTGCGAGCGCGCAGCTCGTACCGGCGAGCAGGGCTACCCAGCGCCGACTCGCCGACCATCGTCTTGCCATTCAGTTACCCCCCTGAAAGGCCACGTCAGTACAAGCCTGACGGGAGACGCCCATTGCGTCCGTGCGAATGGTGCACTCTTCTAAGTAAAAACCACGTAATAACTGTGAAAATCGGGATATGTGTTTGCAGTCACCGCCAACTGTCATTCAACGTCAATGTCGAACTCGTCCCGGTATTGGCGGTGCGGTTGCTGGATCCTTCCCAGGTCACGCTGCCGTCCGGGTTCTTCTTGAGGTACTTGTACTGAATGGCGGTGTTCTTCGGCAGCCAGACCGTGGTGGACCAGACCGGGTAGCCGCCGGAGGACAGCGCGGTGGCCAGGTTCGGGTTCCAGGCGCCGAGCAGCGCGTTGTCACCGACCACGTAGACGTTCTGACCGAAGCTGGTGGTGGCGTTCTCGTTGAAGGTCACCGCCACCGCGGTACCGGTGGTTGCCGTCGAGTCGAGGTCGAAGGCGACCGCGCCCTGCGCCGGCACGGTGATGGTGGCGTTGTGCGAGCTGTCCACGGTGACCAGCGGCCCGCTGCAGTTGTTACCCGACGGCGTTCCGTGGATGACGTCGCAGTAGGTCCCGGCCGCCATGCCGGTCGAGAAGATGCGGGTGACCGAGGCGTAGTTGTTGTTGATCGCAACGAAGCCAGCCGAGCCGCGGCTGAACGAGATCACGTTGCTGCCGTCGCTCCACCAGTTGGCGACCGCCTGGCCGGCCACCGCGTTGTGCCAGCCCACCATGCCGGTGATTGCCTGCTGCCGGTCCTCGCACAGCCAGGTCCCGATGCTGCCGCAGTCGGTGTTGGTCACGAAGCCGTTGGCATCCGCCGGCGGTGATTGGTCGTTGTTACTGAAGGTGAAACTCGAATACACCTGCGGCTGGCCGTAACCCCAGGCGAGGGAGAAGATGTTGGCCAGCTGGTAGACACTGCCGTCCTTGTAGCTCAGCGTGGAGCCGTTGCGGTCGGTGTCGTGGTTGTCGACGAAGGTGACCGAGGAGGCACTCGGCTCCAGGCCCCAGGACTGCCCGAAGGTCTGCAGGTTGGCAATGCTGCCCTGGAATTGCTGCTTGAGCTTCTGGCCGTAGGTGAACTCCAACACTTTGCCGGTGCCCTCGTAGGCCGGCGGGTTGACCGCTCCGCCCGGCATGACCTCCTGGTAGATCAACACCGACTTGGTCAGCTGGGCCTTGATGGCAGCGATGTCATTGTCGTTGATGTGCTTGGCGGCATCGAGGCGGAAGCCGTCCACCCCCAAGCTGATCAGGTCGTTCAAGTAGCCGGCCAGCTTGCCGCGCACGTAGCTACTCTCGGTTCGCAGGTCGGCCAGCTGCTCCAACTCACATTCCTGCACGTCGGTCTGGTTGTTGTAGTCGTGGATCTGGCCGTCGGAGTTCGGACAGTCGGCCGGGTAGTGGTGGAAGTCAGGCTGGGAGTACAGCCCGGGATAGGTGTACTTGTCGGTGAACGTGGTGCCGCCGTAACCGGTATTGCCTTGTCCGGTCATGTGATTGAGCACCGCGTCGGCGTACACCTTGACGCCGGCGTTGTGGCAGGCGGTGACCATGGCGGCGAATGCGGTCCGGTTACCCATCCGGCTGTTCAGCTGATAGCTGACCGGCTGATAGACCTCCCACCACGGGTGAGCCGGGCTATTGCTGGGTAGCGTTACCGACTCCTCCGGCGGGGCTACCTGCACGCCGCCGTAGCCGCTCGGGCCGAGCACATTGGTGCACTCACTGGAGATCGAGTTCCAGTTCCACTCGAAGAGGTTGGCGATCACATCGCCCCGGGGAGGGGTAGTGGACGCGGCGGCCGGCGCGGTGCTGGTGAACGCGGCGGCGACCAGTCCGGCGGCGACCAGGGCGCCGCCGGTGATGCTGGCGCCGAGGACGGTGCGAAGACGTCGGGTGGGTGCGGGCATGGGTTGCTCCTCGGGCGGGGGACGCGACGGCCGGTCGCGGGTCGTACCGGCGAAATCACTCAAATCGCGCAGTGCGCAGAGCTTATCGCGCTACTGGCCCACCACGGCATACAGGATCTTGAGGCTGTTGACGTTGCCGCGGTAGCCCGGCCGGCATGGCTCAGCACGAAGAGGGACGTTCTGCAACACTCGGCGGGTGACCGGACAGCTGATCCTGATCAGGCATGCCAAGGCCGAAGACGGTCGGGTCGACATCCAGCGCGCGCTGACTTCGCGCGGCCGGTCGGACGCGGCAGCCATCGGCCGACTGCTGACCGACGCCGAGGTGTGGCCGGAGCTAGCCGTGGTGTCGCCGGCAACCCGGGCGCGGCAGACCTGGCAGTGCGCCCAGGCCGTGCTGGCCGCCGAGCACGGGACCGCCGAGATCGTCGTCGACGAGCGCATCTACTACAACGAGGTGGACGCGCTATGGCAGGTGTTGGCCGACATCGCCGCCGGCATCGGCTGCCTCGCGCTGGTCGGGCACAACCCGTCCATCTCCGAGTTCGCGCTGCTGCTGGACGACGAGCAGGGCGATCCGGACGCCCGGAACGGGTTGCGGACCGGTTACCCGACCAGCGGGGTGGCGGTCTTCGAGGTCACCGGTGGCTGGGACGCGCTGACACCGCGGGCGGCGACGCTGCGCAGCTTCGGGGTGGGACGCGCCCCAGCCTGACCGATCAGCTCAGAAGGTGATTCCGCGGGCGGCGAAGGCGGCCTTGACCAGCTTGGCAGCCTTGGCGCCGTCCCGGGCCAGTGCGGCGTTGTAGGTGGTCTGGGCGGCCGCGCTGAATGAGGTGTCGGCGGCGAAGCTGAACTGGGCATCGATGATCGTGGTGTCGGCGCCCCGGCTGCCCAGCCCGAGTGAGATGTAGCCGTTGCGGATGTCCCACAGCGCCCGGCTCCAGATCATCCCGTCGTGGTGCACCTCGCCGTTCTTGTCGGCCACCGTCAGGTTGCTGTCCAGTCGACGCAGGCAGTGCGGCACCGTGCTGGTGTAAGAGGTGGAGTCCCAGTCGGCCACGCAGGGCAGGTCGGTCTTGACCGGCCAGCCGTACTGCTGGTCGGCATCCAGGCCGACGGTGACGCCGAGGTAGTCGCCGAACGCCTCACCGATCGAGCCGGCCTCCTCGCTGGTGCCGAAGCCGGGAACCTGCGCATTGTGCACCGCGTGCCCGTACTCGTGCACGATCACCTCAGCGTCTTCAGCGTCGTCCACGCCGCCCTTGCCGTACCGGATCCGGAACGGCTGGTCGGTCTCGAAGGAGTTGTCGCCGCCGTACTGGTCGACCTTGACCTGCTGCTGCTGTTCGTTCACCGGCGGCAGGGTCGAGCCGAAGCCCAGTGACTGCAGGTATTCCTGGGCCTGGTTGATCCAGAAGTACGCCATCACCTGCTCGAACTGGTCGGCGCTGCGGTCATAGCTGAAGGTGTTGGTGGCCGAGTAGGCCAGCGGGCCGGTGCTGGATTGCACGCTCACCCACTTGCCGGACAGATAGCCCGAACCGTCCAGGTTGCGCAGCGGGACGGTCGCGTACTCGCTGGCCGGGACGGCGGTCGCCGAATCGTTGTCGTCCACCAGGTTCTCGTTACCAGTGGACTGGACCGGATTGACCTTGAACACGCTGCCGGTGCCGGTCACCGTGCTCGGCGCTGCACCGCCGGCCGCGGGACTGTTGAGCAACGAGACCACGAGCAGCGCGCAGGCGATCGCTGCGACGCGGATCGGGCGAAGTCCTGACATGTCTTCCTCCGTGATGGATAACGAGATTTGTTAAAAATCGCAGCATATTGCGGTTCTTGAAGCCTAAGCGTAGGTTAAGCGCCCATCCGCGGACCAGCCCTGGAGGCCGTCATGCGTCGGTATCTATTCCTGGCCATCGGTGCCGTCGTGGGCACCGTCGTATTGGGCGCGACCGGGACGGCCGGCTCAGCGCCACGCGGTTCCGCCGAGGCAGCCGTGGTTAAACCGGCCGCCCTCCAGTTGGCTGCCGGCGACACCGCGCTGGTAAGCCTGGCGTTGCCCAGCCGTGCCGATGTCGAGTCGTTGATCGGCTCCGGCGTCGAGTTGGAAGGAGCGGCTCGGGCGCTGCCCAGCGGTGCGTACCAGATCGACGCGGTGCTCACCGGCGCTCAGGTCGCCGGCCTGGTCAGCAACGGAGCGCGGCTGCTCCAGATCCTCGAGCGGCCGGGTGACGGCACCGCCCGCTACCTGGCCAGCGTGCAGGCGGCGCAAGCGCGTACCGCGGCCAGCCTGACCACCGTGCGCGCTGCGGCGCTGGCCACCGGCGCGGCCAGCACGGTCAACACCGACACGCTGCACTTCCTACAAAACTATTGGTGGACGAGCAAGGGCCAGACCTTCGTCGGCACCGAGGTAGCCACCACCGCAACCGAGGATCCGAACGTCCAGATCACGGTGACCTGGCGAACCGCGAGCGGTCGAACCGGATCGTTCCCGTTGCAACGGTTCAGCGACGACAACGAGTACCAGTACCACTTCGCATTACCGCAGCCGGTGCCGGCCAAGCCGGTGGCCTTCACCGCCACGTCCAGCTTGGGTGGCAGCACCAAGGCGACCCCGGTGGCTTGGCCCGGCGTGCAGCCGCCGCCGACTCCGGCCGGTTACCAGCAGGACTTCATCACCCAGTACATGACGCCGGAGGACGTGGCGGCACGCATCCATCGGCTCGCGCACCAGTATCCGTCGCTGGTCGACGTGATCAACCTGCCGAACAAGACCCAGGGCTATCGCCGTACGGCATCTGGGTATCTCGGCGACCCGGCCAAGGCAGCCGTCATCGTCGAGTCGGTGCAGTTCGGCGATCAGGGTTGGAACGGCGTGCAGGTCAGGAGCATCAAGCCGGCTGCGCACAACAGTCCGCTGGGCGGGCACTACGCCAACCGGGTGTTGACGATCAGCCTGGCCACCGGGTCGAAGGGGCAGCTCACCAGCACCACCGGCCAGGTCGCGGCCTTCATCAGGGCGAAGTTCGCTAGCTTGTTCCATGCCTACGTGGAGAGCGGTTCGGCCGGCAAGCTGCTGCCGGTGGCCGGGCCTACCGCACTCAGCGACGGCCTCAAGGCCGGGCCGGACGTGCCCCGCGCGCCGTGGACGGTGCAGGCGCTACGGATCGGTGTGCACCGGGACGGCTCGCGGATCGGCGTGCTGACCTACTCGCAGGAGCACGCCCGGGAGTGGGCGGTGCCACTGGTCACGCTGGAGTTCGCCGAACGGATGCTGGCTAACTATGCGACCGACCCGCAGACGCACACGCTGCTCAATGACGTCGACATCTTCGTGGTTCCGGTCACCAACCCGGACGGGGCGAACTACTCGTTCAACGACTACAACTTCCAGCGCAAGAACATGGACGACTACTGCAAGGGCGCGTTGCGCGATCCGATCAACCGGGATGCCTGGGGCGTGGACGTCAACCGCAACTACGCGGTCGGCTCGCTGTTCGACGGCTACTTCGGCGCCAGCCTGGACTGCCTGGATGAGGTGTCGGCTGGGACCGGTGAGCTGTCGGAGCCGGAGAGTCGCAACATCATCGCGTTGGCCAAGGCGCATCCGAACATCAAGTACGCGATGAACGTGCACTCCTACGGTGGCTACTTCATGTGGCCGCCCGGAGCGTACAAGGAGGCCGGCCGGATCACCTTGCCCCGCCCGTCGATCCAGGAATCGGCAGAGTTCCTCTCCGCGGCGCAGCAGATCGTGTCGGCGATCTCCGGCTACCGGGGGACCGTGACCTGGCCGGCGCAGACCGGCCCGGTTGCCGACGTGCTGTACTCGGCGGCGGGCAATTCGGCTGACGAGCTGTACTACGAGGACGGCATCTTCGCCTGGGACTTCGAGGTCGGCAACTTCATCTGGAACAAGGGGACCCAGCAGTGGGACGGTCCTGGCTTCCAGCCGCCGTACCCGGAGGCGCATGCCGAGGCGATGGAGTACGCGTCCGCGTTGGTGCAACTGGTCCGGGTCGCCGACCAATACCAGAAGACCCACCCCGGAGCTTTCGGGTAGTACTTTGCTGGCGATTGGCTAACCTATCGGCGTGATCGTCCATGAGCTGTCGCGGAGCCAGGCGCGCCGGATCGCGGTAAGGGCGCAGCTGCTGGGCGCCGAACGGCCGGCCGGGTTGTCGGAGCTGGTGTGCCGGCTGACCCTGCTGCAGAGTGACTCAACCGACGCGGTGGCGCCCAGCGCCGAGCTGGTGGCGTGGAGCCGGCTGGGATCGTCCTATCGACCGAGCGAACTGACCCGGGCGCTTCGGGACGGCACGCTGATCGAACTGCGCGGGATGATCCGGCCGGGCGAGGACATCGCCCTGTACCGGGCGGAGATGGCGGATTGGCCGGGTTCCGGAACGGTCTCCGGCTGGCGGCAGGTGCAGGATGACTGGGTCAAGATCAACGACGACTTCCGCCGGGACATCCTTGATCGGCTCGACCACGACGGTCCGCTGACCTCGCGGGAGTTGCCGGACAACTGCCTGGTGCCGTGGAAGTCCAGCGGATGGAACAGCAACCGCAACGTCAGCATGATGATCGAGTTCCTGGTGCAGCGCGGCGAGGTTGCGATGGCGGGTCGTCGGGGCCGCGACCGGCTGTGGGATCTGGCTGTCCGGGTCTATCCGGATACCGCGACCGTGCCACTGGCTGAGGCCCTGCGCATCCGCGACGAGCGTCGGCTGCGGTCGCTGGGCATCGCCCGCGCGCGGGGTCCGGAGTGCCAGGTCGAGCCGCTCGACGTGGGAGAGGCGGGCGAACCAGCGGTCATCGAGGGCACGAAGGGCCAGTGGCGGGTGGACCCGGAGCTGTTGGATCGGCCGTTCCGGAGCCGGACCGCGCTGCTGTCACCGTTGGACCGGCTGGTCTATGACCGCAAGCGGATGGTGGAACTGTTCGAGTTCGACTACCAGTTGGAGATGTTCAAGCCGGCGGTCAAACGGCGGTGGGGTTACTACGCCTTGCCAATCCTGGCCGGCGACCGGTTGGTCGGCAAGGTGGACGCCACAGCTCAGCGCGAGCACGGCGTGCTGCGGGTGGACGCGATCCACCAGGATGTGCCGTTCAGCAAGTCGATGGCCGCCGCGGTGCACCGGGAGATTGCCGGTCTGGCCGGCTGGCTCGAGCTGGAACTGGTGCTGGTGGCCTGAACTCCATGCACAGAACCGCAACAAGTCGGCATGCGCCGGTCGAGCACGTGATGTATGAACATCACAGTGGTTTCAACCGATCGTGAATCGAGGAAGGCACATGGCCGAGCAACAACCGAACGCCTACACCGTCGCCGGTCGTGGTATCCACGTCAGCTATCAGGCGACGAGCATCACCGGAAAGCCGCAACTTACCTATCAGGACGGGCACCGCAGCCTGACGTTTTCCGGCGAGGATATCCGGGTGGTCACCGACGACGAGGGCCAGCTGGCCAGCATCTCGACCAGAAAGTCGGTGGATACCGGATACACCTCCTTCACCCTGCTCCTACCACGGGTCAATCTCGTCAACGGGCAGGCCGCCCACATAACGACGATCGGCATCGTGGGGACGCACCGGACGGCCATTGACATGCCGATAGCGGGACAGCTGGACACCTACCGGGTCGTGCACCTCACCGGCAACGCGTACTTCGTCGAATCCTGACCGTCAGGTCGCTGAGCGACGGCCGCCGTAGGAGGCGCTCAACGCCTGCGTGACGGTCGCCGCGTCAGCGTCGGCCACATCGGTCGGGTATTCCGGCAGCAGGTCGTCCCAGATGATCATCCAGGATCCGTACAGCTGGGCTTGTCCCTCCGGCCTGCCGAGGAACCAGACATGCAGGTGAGCGCCACCATCGCCCATTCGGTAGATGTGTGCCCGCGAGATGTGCGCAAGCGCCTGCACGTGACGGGCGATGTGGGCGGTCAGTAGGCCGAGCTCGCTGGCCCATTCGTCTGGCAAGTCGGCCAGGTCGTAGTGCTCGCGCGGATGCAGCATGAGCACCAGCGGTATGCCGGCTGCGGTGATGCGGGTCAACCGCCAGTGGTCGTCGAACCAGATTCCCTCATCGCGGCGGCTGCACGAGACGCAGTCGGCCGGGTCCTCGCCCGGCCGCGCCGGCTCTGGCATGACGGGGGGACGTAGTGGCGCCACCCGCAGCCCATCCGGTTCGAACGGGCTGATATCCCATCGGGTCATGCGTGACAGCGGCAGTCGGCGTTCGTCGTCGGCGACGGTAATCGCGTGTTGGTAAAACTCCTCTGGAGTCAGGGCCATGCTCGAAGACTAGGTCGTGCTGCCGGCGACCGGCGCGGCGGCCACCTCGGCCCTACACTCGTCCGGTGGGCGATGCGGTTGGGCGGCTATGCCGCTGAATCCAGGTGCCGAGGCACTGATCGCCCGGGTGACGCCGCCCGATAAGTCTCAGCGGATTTTCGCAGAGGCGACGCTGGTGACGTCGATCGGCACCGGCCTGTATTCGACCGGCGCGGTTGTTTTTTTCGTTCGATCGCTACACCTCAGCGCGGCCTTCGTCGGCACCGGATTGACCATCGCCGCCGGGGCCGGCCTGCTATCGTCGCTACCTGCCGGCAGGCTTGCCGATCGTGGTCGGCCGAAAAACGTGCTGGTCTACCTCATGCTGGTTCAGGCGGTTCTCTTCGCCGTGTTCCCGCTCGTCCGGGGCCGGATCGCATTCCTTGCCGTCGTTGTCGCGGTAGGGCTTGCCCAGAATGCCACCGGACCGGTCCGACAGGTGCTGATTTCCGATTTGGCGGCCGGTGGCTCGCGGGTGGCCATCGCGGCCTACAACCGGGCCGTCCTCAATGTCGGCATCAGTCTCGGCGCCCTCCTCGCGGCGGTAGCGCTGGCGCTGGATAGTCGTGCCGCCTATGACTCGCTGCTGCTGGGCAATGCCGCGTCATTCGTGGCAGCCGGGCTGCTGCTGCATCGGGTGCGGGTACCGGCTAAGACCCAGCCGCCGCCGGTGGAAGACACCACCGAAGCGCCGGTAACGCAGGCCCATCCGCTTCGCCAACCCAGGTTCGTGGCAGCTGCGGCTATCTGTGGCGTTCTGTTTCTCAGCGCCAGCGTGCTCGATGTTGCGCTGCCGCTCGAGGTCGTCCAACACACCCGCGCGCCGCGGTGGATGGTTGCCTTCCTGCTCTTGCTGAACACCGTCCTGGCAGTGGCGCTGCAAGTTCGCGCAAGCCGCAGATCGGAGACGGTCAGTGGGGCGGCGCGAGCCAACCGACGGGCCGGCGTCGCTCTGCTCGGTGCCTGTCTGCTCTTTGCGCTAGCCAGCGATCGCATGACGGGCGTCGCGATCGCGTTGCTGATCGTGGCAACGGTGCTGCTTACCGCCGGGGAGCTTCTCAGCTCGGCCGGGGCGTGGGGGCTGTCGTACGGGCTTGCTCCAAATGATCAGTTGGGCAAGTACCTGGCTAGTTTCGGGTTGCTGGTGGAAATCATTCGGGTCGCCGGCCCGGCGCTGTCCGCGGCGGTGGTAGCCGGTGGTCTGACCGGTTGGCTGCTGCTCGGTTTCGGTTTTCTGTGCAGTGGCCTCCTAGCGCCGCTGATTACCGGTAGCCGGGACAACGCCGGCTCGTGAGGCGGGCCGGACGGCTGGCGTGTGCTGTCAGCCTGGCTTAGGCTTCGGCGGGTGCCTCGAAGGTCGCCTGACAGCAGCTAGGAGCTAGGTTGAGCAGTGCAAGCATTGGACCGGACAGCGTCCTTATTCGCGCGATGTGTGTCAACACTCGGATCGCCGATTCGGTCACCGACATCGCTGAGCAGGTAGCGGGCGGTGCGCTGGTAGAGACGATGCTCGGCCGCTACGCACTGGACCAGGACGCTCGCCGGGTGTGGCTGTTGATCGACGGCCACCGGACGGTCGCAGACATCGCCGACGAGGTCGCGACGGCGACCGGGCTGAGTGCGGCTGAGGTCGCGGAGCCGGTTCGTTCGTTCTGCGCTCAGCTCACCGATCTGCGACTTGCTGAGTTGACGGCGGTCGCTTCCTAGCTAGCCAGCGGATTACTGGGACGTCAGGACGATTTCCTCGACGCGGATGAGATGTGCCTGAGCCCAGCGGGCGATACGCAGAGCGCACTCCCGGTCCGACTCGCCTTGCCGCGCGCCGCCAAGCACGGTCGAGCGGTAATCATCCACTGTGACTCCGCAGTGCGGGGTTGACTCCAGACGACGAACCAACCACTTATCGCCGCGGCAGAGATTTCCTGCCAGAACCAGGCAATGGTCGACGGTTAAGGTGGCGGCGATGCCGGCGGTAAGGCGCGCGGTGACATCGTCGCCGACGGCCAGCTGGCCGACCACATCGATCAACCGGTTCTCAGCGATACTTTTGAGCGATCTGGCCAGCGACCTGCGGTACGACGAGCGTTCGATCAGATCGCGCATCTCGCGGAAATACTCTTCGTTCTTCAGCGGCACCGCGATCGAAAGCCGGTAGACGAAGTCCCGCAGGGCGTCGCTCATCCCGCAAAACTCAGGCTCAGCTGCCGCTAGGTAGGGCGCCAGCACGGTGGCCAGCGCGTCGGTGCGCCACACCTGCACGTCTGCGCATACGTCGCCGTAGCGACCCATCCAGTTGAGCCAGCCGACGCCGCCCTTATCGGTGCTGGGCCAGGTCTCCATCGTCTCGTCCACCGGCATCTCGATCTCACGATCTGAGAACACGTAGAGATCGACGTCGCTCAGCGCGTTACCCCAGCCGGCGGCCGTCGAGCCGCTCCAACCGACCGCCTCGGCCTCCGCGACACCCGGGAACCGATCGATGACAGCCGCGAAGGACAGCTCCGGCGGCCGCGGCGCCGGGGGCTCGGCGGTGAGCACCTGGAGGGTGGGGCTGAATGCTGTCGAGGTGCGCTCGGCGGCGGCGCGGTCAGGCGTCATGGCCCCTCACTGTTCAACTCGGCTTGGTCGAACCAGCGTTGCTTCGGTCGACAAGGACTCTAGCGCGCATGTAAGAATCAGCGGATGCTCGTGTCGAAGCCGGCGCCGCCGATCGCAGTGATCGGAATGTCCGCCAGGTTCCCGGGCGCGAACGACATCGAACGGTACTGGGCGAATCTGGTCGACGGGGTAGAGAGCGTCTGCCGGCGGGCCGGCGCAGCCGAGCAGGATCCGGGCAGCACGGATGGCCGATTCGTCCCAGCCGTGGCGCGGGTGAGCGATGTTGATCTGTTCGATGCCGAGTACTTTCGGATCCCACCGGCCGAGGCCGCGATCATGGACCCCCAGCACCGCGTCCTGCTCGAGGTGGCGGTCGCCGCAATGGAGGACGCCGGATACCACGGCGCACATGATGAGGTCGTCGGCGTCTTCGTCGGTTGCGGCGAGAACTACTACCTCAATGACTTCGTGCTTCCCAATGAACGCCGTACCCAGCCGGCCGCGGACCGGGCCGAGCTGGCTGTCAATGACATCGACACGCGTATCCACGCGGCAAACGACAAGGACTTCCTCGCTTCTCGGATTGCTTTCAAGTTGGGACTGACCGGTCCGAGCGTCACCATGCAGACCACCTGCGCGACCAGCCTCAGTGCGGTCGCCCTAGCTTGTACGGCACTCGCCGCGGGTGACTGTGACTTAGCACTAGCCGGCGGCATCAGCCTGGTGATGCCCGACGTCGACGGATACACCTATACCAGCGGAGGAATCTTCTCCTCGGACGGGGTATGCCGGTCATTTGACGCCGACGCATCGGGCACCATCCCCGGATCAGGCGCCGGCCTGGTCGTGCTCAGGCGGGCGGCCGACGCCCGCGACAGCCGCGATCGCTGTCGGGCCGTCATCCGTGGCTGGGCTATCAACAACGACGGTGGATCCCGCGCCGGTTTCACCGCGCCCAGCGCGGCCGGACAGCAAGCAGTCATTCAGGCGGCGTTGGCCCGGGCCGGCATTGCGCCGGACGAGGTCGGTTACGTCGAGACCCATGCCACCGCGACTCCGATCGGGGATGCCGTCGAATTCGAGGCGCTCCGGCGCGTGTTTGCCGTAGGTACGCCTGACTCGAGCTGCGTCCTCGGTGCGGTCAAGCCGAACATCGGTCATGCGGACGCCGCGGCCGGGATCGCGGGATTGATCAAGGCCGTCCTGGCGGTCGAGCACGGGCTGATCCCGCCAACGCTGCACTTTCGCTCGGCCAACCCACAGCTGAACCTCGCTGGCTCGCCGTTTCAGATCAGTGCCGAGGCGCTGCCATGGCCGAGCGGCAAGGCACGCATCGCGGGCGTCAGCGCGTTCGGTTTGGGCGGGAACAATGCGCACGTCGTGGTGCAACAGGCGGACCCACCGTTGGCTGCCATCAGCGTCCGGCCTCGTCAGCTGATCGCGCTATCGGCCCGTACCGAGGCCGAGCTCTGCCAGCTCCGCGCCGCGCTCGCGGATTGGCTGCGTAACCGCCAGCCGCTCAGCCCCGCCGAGTTGGCCGACGTGGCCTTCACGCTCGCGGTCGGCCGTCCCCGGTTCGAATACCGATGGGCGGCGTGTGTGCCGGATTCGGCAATGCTTCTCGAGGAGTTGGCCGCTTCGACCACCTCGGCTCGGCCGGCCTTGCGATGGTCGCTGAACATTCACGGCAGCTACCCCGAACACGCTGCCATGGGTCGCCGGCAGCTGCGGGCGGAGCCGATTTTACGGAATGCGCTCGCAGAGCTCACCGGTGACGCCGAAGTGGACCGGTGGTCCCCTGTTCAGCTAGCTGCGCTCGCTGCGTTGTCGGCGATGCGGTCGCTGCGCCAGCTCGGCATGGAGTTCGGACGTATCGATGCTCCGGCATGGTTTCAGCCCGTGCTGCATTGGCTAACCTCCGGCGCTGATCCGGCGACTTTGGCCCACGCTCTGGACGCTTGCGTGCCCGACGATGACGCCGGCGTTGCCCGACCGGGTACCGGCTGCTTGCTGGTCGGTCCGGACTTCGATCTGGCAGCGTCGGTCGCTCGGGCCTGGGCGCAGAGCGCTCGGATCGATTGGTGCCGTTACTACGCGATGGAGTCGCGCGGCCGGGTGCCGCTTCCGACCTACCCGTTCAATCGCCGCAGCTACTGGCTGCCTCGCCGGCGGCATCCGGTGCCGGAAGCTGAGGATTCGAATGGTTCGCCGCCTGCGTCGGGGCTGAACACCACCGAGGTGGCCCAGACCGTCGAGACGGTTTGGCAACGTGTCCTGGGGCTGGACGCGGTCGACCGCGACGCGCACTTTATCGATGACCTGGCTGGCGATTCCATGTACGCGGTTGAGATCGGAGCGCAGCTAAGGGAGGTTTTTCAGGTCGAACTACCGCTCGACCTTCCGTTTGTCGCACCGACGGTCGCCAGCGCGGCGCAATTTATCGAAGGCGCCCTGTCCACGGCGGGCCGGCCAGCTTCGTCCGAATGACGCACAATCCCGTTACCCGGCTCGGTCTGCAACTTGCTGGGTATTCGTTTCCGGGAGTCGCCGACGCGGATATCTTTACTCGAGTCGCCGAGGTAGCGCAGGTTGCGGAATCCGCAGGATTCGACAGCCTCTGGACGATGGATCACCTGCATCAAATCGATTCGATAGGCGACCGCGAAGAGCCGATCTTGGAGTCGTACACCACGTTGGCTGCACTCGCTGCCATTACGACGTCAGCGCGACTGGGTGTGCTGGTGACGGCTTGCGGGTTCCGCAATCCTGCCTTGCTCGCCAAGATGATTACCACGATCGACATCATCAGCGGCGGTCGCGCCATCATGGGCATCGGCGCTGGTTGGCATCAGGAAGAGTTCGCTGCCTATGGGATGCCTTTCCCGCCCACCCCTCAGCGATTGCAGCAACTGGCCGAAGTAGTCCAGATCTGTCGTGCCATGTTCACCCAGCACGCACCGAGCTTTTCCGGTCAGCACTACCAGATCTCCGGGCCGTTGAATATGCCCCGTCCGATCAGCTCCGCCGGGCCGCCGATCCTCATCGGCGGAGGCGGCGAGCGGGTGCTGATCCCCATCATCGCCAAGTTCGGTGACGCCTGTAATTTTTTCGGTGCCCCGGCCACCGTTCGGCACAAGATCGGCGTCCTCGAACGGGCCTGCGCGGCAGTCGGACGCGATCCCGGCGAGATCACCAAGACCTGGTTGGGTCATGTGCTCATCGCCGATAACGAGACGGAGTTGCAGATCGCGGTGGATCGGCTGGGCCGGCTCTATCAGCTGTCGGCCCGCGCCACGCGAGGCTTCGCGCTCTGCGGCACCGGCACCGACGTCGTCGAGCAACTCGCGGCCTACCGATCCGCCGGCGTGGACGGGGTAATCGTGACGGTGCTCGAACCGGGAGATGCCGCATACATTCGTCGCGTCGGCGAGACGTTGCGGCAGGCCTTTGATGACTGACGGACCGGGTGCCGTCCCGGTAGACCTGACGGGTCCGGCGACCGACGTGCTGCGTGCCGTCTGGGGTGGCGTACTCGGCCACGAGTCGATCGAGTCCGAGGTCGGGTTCTTCGACCTAGGCGCGACCTCGGTCGACGTTTTGCGAGTGGTCGAGACGCTGCGTTATCGGTGGCCGCAGCTACGCGCCGTTGACGTGTTCCTGTATCCGACGGTGTCCACTCTGGCGGCATTCCTGGAGGACCAGCCCACCGATTGATTCCATCGAGTGCAGCACCTGCTCGGGCAGTCGCAGCCAGGCCTCGCCACTGATCAGCTGATCGGCGTTCGCGACAGAGCTGGACCTGAACTCGGCCGTGGTTTCATCCGACCAGGTACTGAGCTCTGCGCTGGTCATCGGATCATGCTCGCCCCGGATAGCCGCTATCGGTATGTCGAGCGGATCGCCGGCCGGGTACACATACCGAGCAAGCAGTTGGGTGTCGGCCTCGACGATCGGGGCTAGCAGATCCGTCAGCTCGGCGTTTCCTCGCAGCTCGTCCGGGAGGTAGCTGCGCGAGTCACGATCGGTCAGCGGCGATCTCGACAGCGAGCGTGGCGCCACTTGGCTGGCGACTACGAGCAACTCGAGACTGGGTACTGCCAGGTGGCGCAGTGCTCGGGCGACCTCGAATGCAACGATTGCACCCGAGCACTGGCCGAACAGGGTGATTCGGTGTTCCGGCAGCGTCCGGATCGACTCGACCAATTCGTCGACGACGGCGGCCATGCTGGTGGACGGCGGCTCCCGAAAGCGCGCTTCGCGGCCGGGGAGCCGTGCGCCGTAGACCGACGCGTGATCGCCGATGACCGGCGCCCAGCTGCGAAACGGGACAGCGCCCGCGCCCGCCCACGGCAGGCACACGATAGCCAGCTCGGACCGGGCCGGTCGATTCCAACAAACCAGGTTGGCCGGCGATGAGCCGGCAGTCACGGGGCTAGTCGCAGGTCGGCGATCCGTCCCGGTAAATTGCATCGCCGCATCGTACTCAAAGATCCTCGGCTACGGCAGCGGCGTGCTACCGGCCGCGAACGGTGCTGGTGCTCGGCCGGTTGTTCCGAGGCTTGGCCGTCTGAAATGCTAACCGAGTGCGGGAGAGGCTCGGTCGTGAGTCGGCTGCTTGTCCTGCTCGATGAGGGCGCGGTACTGGTCCGAGACCTGCTGGCCGGAGTCCAGTGGTGTGATGCCGTTATGTTCGCCATGCGCGACTCGCCTGCTGCCGGCAACGCCGGAATGGCCAGGTTCTCACCGCTCTTCGCCGAGATCGGCGACGTCGTCTCACTCGATGACCTGGACGAAGCGCTCGACCGGGCGCGCAGGTTCGCACCCACCGGAGTCCTCACCTTCAGCGAGGCCTTGCTCGGCTTGGCGAGCCGGTTCGCGCGCGAGCTGGAATGCCCGTTCAGTCCGCCCGAGGTAGTCGCGCAATTGCAGGACAAGGGCGCCCAACGGCGGGCCCTTCAGCTAGCCGGTGTCGACAACGTGCGTACCCGGTACCTATCGAGCCCGAAGGACTGGGCCCGGGCCTGGCAGCAGGTGGGACTGCCGCTTGTGCTCAAGCCCGTCATCGGCGCGGGAAGCCGACACACCTACCTGATCGAGGACGTCCGAGCCGGAGCGGTCACCTGCCGCGAGTTCTTCGGCCAAGCCGGCAGTACCGAGCGCCTGGTCGCTGAGGAATTCCTGGCCGGTCGAGGGAATGGGCCGCTCGCGGATTACGTCTCGGTGGAAACCGTTGTTGTCGCCGGGCGGATCCGCCATCTTGGCGTCACCGGTAAGTTGCCGCTGCTAGCACCGTTTCGAGAGACCGGCCAGTTCTTTCCGAGCGGCCTGATGCCCGAGGAAGAATCATCGGTAACTGGGTTAGTGACCGCGGCCATCACCGCCCTGGGGCTCGTCGAAGGCGCCGTTCACACCGAGGTGAAGTTGACCGCTCGTGGGCCGCGAATAATAGAGGTCAATGGCCGGCTAGGCGGCTACACCAATGAGCTCTATTCGCGGGTTCTCGACGTCGATGTGGTGGAACTGGTCGGCCGGGCGGCCTGTGGCGAAGCTGTCCCGGAGCGATTGACACCGCACGCTGGAGCTCATTTCCAGCATTGCCATCAGCCGCTGCCTTCGGCGCGGGCATTTGTCGGTGTGGACGGCGGCCCGGCGGTGGCACGTCATCCGGCGGTGACTGGGTATCACCGGCTCGTCGAGCAGGGGGACGACGCTGCCTGGCGACTCGGGGTCCTTCGATCTGGATCTGGTCTGCGGCCGAACCAGCGACCTCACCGAAATGCTCAACGTCTTGCCCGGATTATGCGAAAAGTTAACTTTCAATTTCGTCACTGACGACGGTAACCTGTCAGTCCCGGGCAACGAGCTAGATGTGGTTCGCGCATAGCAGGTGCCCAGGCGTCGCTTCGGACTCGGAAGGGGAGCCCAGGTGTGGTCCGGGACGGCTGGCACGCTGTACGGCGAGCCGGTCGACAGTAACGCGACCATCAACGACCTCTTCCAGCACGCGGTACAGCAGTTTCCGACGCGCCCCGCTGTCCGCGACGAACGACGCTCCCTCACCTTCGCCGAACTAGCAGCGGCAAGAGATGAACTCGCCTCCCGACTGGCCGAGGTCGGCGTTAGCGCCGGCGATGTAGTCGTGATTGCCGTGCCACGGTCGACCGATGAAGTAATCGCGATTTTGGCCGTACTGTCGCTGGGCGCGGCCTATACCGCACTGGAGCCGGCCAATCCGGAAGCCCGTCAGGCCGCTCTGCTAACCCGGCTCGTCCCAGGTGCCATCATCGGCAGCAATGCCGCAGCACACTCGCTGGCGCGGCTGGCGCCCGATTCCTGCCCGCTGGTGCCGGTCGAGCTACCGGCTGGTCCCGCCGACCCGGACTCGCAGCGCGCTCGCTCGGCGGCTGTGTCGCCCGATTCGCCCGCGTACATCAGCTTCACCTCGGGCTCAACCGGTGGGCCGAAGGGCGTGATCGTGTCACATCGCGGCGTGGTTCGATTGGTGAGAGGCGCCTCGTACGCACGCACCGGGCCGGGCGAACGGTGGCTGCGGATGGCGCCGCTGGCATTCGACGCGTCAACACTGGAGCTGTTCTGCCCGCTGGCAACCGGGGCGGAGATCGAGGTATTTCCGGACGGGCCGATCGCGCCGATAGAGCTCGCATCGTTCCTGCATGACCGGCAAGTGACCGTCGCCTGGTTGACCGCAAGCCTGTTCCGCCTCGTCATAACTGAATGCCCGAGCGCATTCGATGGCCTTCGGCAGCTCGTTACGGGTGGCGACGTGGTGCCGGCATCGCAGGTACGTGGGCTGTTGGAGCGGACCAAGGGCAGCTTGGTGGTAACGAACGGCTACGGGCCGACCGAGAACACCACCTTCACAACGACGCATACGTTCACTGATCCGACTGAGGTCCGCGACACGCTCCCGATCGGACGTCCGGTGGCCGGTACCTGGATCCGCGTGCTGCGCCAGGACGGGCAGCCGGCGCGAGTAGACGAGCCGGGGGAGCTGTACGTAGGCGGGGGCGGACTTGCCCTGGGCTACCTCGGCGAGCCGGACCACACCGCGTTCCTGCGGGATCCGGCAACCTCGGAACGCCTTTATCGAACCGGAGATCTGGTACGGCTGGACCGATCCGGCGTCCTCTTCTTCCTGGGCCGCCTGGATCGCCAGGTGAAGATTGGCGGCCACCGGATCGAGCCGGCCGAGGTGGAAGCCGTGCTGACAGCTCAGCACGGCGTCCGCGACGCGGTGGTGTTCGCCGACAATTCGGCTGGCAGCGCCCGGTTGGCTGCGGTCGTCGTCCCGGTCGAGGACGACGCCGATCTCCTCGACAAGGTCCGCGGCCAGGTACGGACGCTGCTGCCTGAGCGCATGGTTCCGAGTAGTTGGTACGTCCGCGATTCGCTTCCGGTAACCGCCAGCGGAAAGCTCGACGTGCAGGCGCTGGTGACCGGGTCAGATCACGTTCGGGCGGAGACGAGCGAGGCTGTCCACGGCGCCGAACTATCCGAGGAATACTTTCAATCGCTCGTATCGAGAGTATGGGCCGACGTTCTTCGCAGCGACGATTTCGGCATCGACGACGCCTTCTTCGATATCGGCGGTGACTCGCTGGGCGCGGCGTCCGTGCACACTCGGTTGTCGGAGCTGCTGCCCGAGTCAGGGCTCCGCATGGTGGACGTGTTCATGCTGCCGACAGCGAGAGCCTTAGCCTCTCACCTCAAGGAGTCGGCCGGCGATCGGTCGTAGTGACGAGCACCCGACGGAATTTATTCGCTCGGTAGTGGGCCGGCGCTTGCCAATTGCAGCAGCGTCAATCTCGAATTCGCCTTGACGGTGTCGACCGCTAACTGCGCCAGGCCACGCAAGGTAGGGTCCTCGATCTTGTATGGCTCGACCCACAGTAGCGTGTGGCCTTCGGGGGAATGGATGGGCAGCTCTGAGGAATTCCTCGGCGCCGCCACCGCGAACCGTACATCGATATGGTGGTGCGGGGCCCGGCCCGGCTCGCCGTCGTGCATATCGATACCGATTGGCCACGGGTCTATTTCTAGGTCCAGCAGCCCCGATTCTTCTCTTATTTCCCGAAGCGCGACCGCTGTTAGATCCATTTCACCGTCGCAGTGGCCGCCGAGTTGTAACCAGCGTTCGTACCGCGGATGCCACAAGAGCAGCACCCGGCCCAATGCGGCATCCACCACGACGCCGGAAGCTGTCAGGTGAACGCCGGTCGGGTTATCTCGGAGGGTGATGTCGTCGGCGCCGAGCAGGAGCTGCACCGCCAAGTCGCACAGTTGCTCAGCACCGATGACCTGCGAGCGCAGCCACCTGAACTGCCCCACCAACTGCTCGGTCATCCCCGGCGAGCTTGACATCCGCGCGACCTTATAACGCCGTGCGTTCGCAGCGAAAGTCGACACGCCGTAGCTCCTACCGCACCTCGTGCGACCGGCCGGGGAACGCCTGCTAGCCTCGCTTGGTTTACCGGATCGACGCGATTCATCCACTGGCCCGGGGGAGCAGGATAGTGACGGACAGGCCGGACTGGGACGATTATTTCCTCCAACTGGTTCCCATGGTGGGGAGCCGGGCTACCTGCGATCGAGGCCGTAGCGGCTGCGTCGTGGTACGCGACAAGCAGATTTTGTGTACGGGATATGTGGGCGCGCCGCCGGGCTTTCCACATTGTGACGATGTAGGTCATGCATTCACCCGGGTAATTGACGAAAGTGGCTCCGAGCGAATTCACTGCGTGCGAACGATACACGCGGAACAGAATGCGATCGTGCAAGCTGCCCGCCGCGGGGTTGCTTTGGAAGGCGCCACGGTTTATTGCTCGATGGAACCGTGCCGCACCTGCTCGCTTCTCATCGTGGGCGTAGGGATTCGCCGGGTCGTGGCATTGAAGCGATACCACGCGGGAGCGCCGACCCGCGAGATCTTCGCCACCGCCAAAATCGAGCTGATGGTCCGCGACCCCGAGGACGCCACCTACCCCGATCAGATCTCCAGCGCCGGGGCAGAACCGTCGGCGGAATCCGAACCGGCAATAGCGCAGCCCCAAGGCGGCTGAGGCAGCGGTCAGGCGCCGGGCTCGTAGCCGGCCCGTCCCAGGATGCTGTTGCGACCCTGGAAGAGGCGTTCGCGCATGTCGCCGGACCAGCGTCCGACCTCGCCGCGACGCAGTTTGACGGTCTGTAACCATGATTCGCGCGGAGATCCAGCGCACAGCTGCGCGGCGATGGACACGTCGAACAACTGCTCGAGGTGCCCGAGCACCCAGCTCACCGGCTCTTCGAGCCGGTACCCGCGCACCAGGTCTCGCACCCGTTGCAGGCCTGTGGGTTGAAGGAGCTCGGCGAAGCCGGCGATGTCGCGAAATTGAGCGAGGTTGATCTTGTCCATGCTGGATTCGTGCCACGCTTCCCGAAACAAGTGCAGGATCAGAAAGAGAAAGTGGAAATCATCGGCGAGCACGGGGAGTTGCGTGCTGTCGGCGGGGATCGTTCGGCAGCCTGCCAGCGCATCATCCATCGGTACCGACCAAGGCGCCGCCGCCCAGGTGAGGCTGAACGCGACATCGATGGCCACCGCGGGCAGGAACGGATCGGCCAACGGCAGCGCGCTCTTCGGCAAGTGGTCCGGGCTCAGCGAGTAAACGAGAAGCTCGGCCGATTCCAGCGGCGTTACGTCCTGGCGCTGCCGGTTGCATCGCCCGACCTGGTAGCCCTGCGCGGCCAAGGTCCGCGCCGTGACGGGCGCGTCCGCGGGCTTGATCATGAGATCCACATCGGTGAAATACCGGGTGCCGTCCGCTTGATAGAGCGTGTGGTGCAGCGCGAGACCCTTGGTTACCGCGACGGTAACGCCCTCCGCGGCGAGCTGTTCACAAAGCGCGGCCGTCGTTTGGGTCAGTTGCTTCGCCTTATAGCTGTTCGCTGCGTGCAGCACGAGCACGTTCGCGAGTAGCGGTGGCAGCACCGGCATTGACGTCAGATTCAGCACCCTCGCCAGGTACGGAAGCAGTTTGTGATGCGCCGCGTACGCGACCAGGGCGACCACATCCAGCGACTTGTCCCTGAGCAGTGTTTCCAGTTCGGTGGCAGCTTCGGGTGCTGGTAGCCGACAGGCGGACTCAAGGAAACGCCATTCGATCGAGTCGCTGGGCTGAGCCACTGCACCTCGCTCTGTTCGCCGGTTGCCGAAGGCCCGTGCCAAGACCCGCTTGGGTAGCGGCCGAAGTTGCCCTCTTCGGGCGCATGTTCGGCCATGCTACTATCTCGTCCGCCGTGCTGGTGTGGCGCTCGACCGACACTCGTCCGTATTGATCGGACACTTTCGTACGAGTGCTCGGGAAGGAGCCGGGTGGAGACCGCTGCAGTCGCCCCGCGTGTAGTAGACGTCGATAGCCATGTCAGCGAGCCGCCGGATCTGTGGCTGAGTCGGTTGCCGGCCAAGTGGGCCGAGGTGGCACCACAAATTTCCTGGCATGCCGCCGAGGAATCCGAGTACTGGTACATCGGCGGAGCGCCGGTCACCGCGGCCTGGAAGTCTGCCATGGCCGGCTGGCCCGAGTACCCGCCGTCGCATCCTCGCAAGCAGGCGGAGGCGGACCCGGCGAGCTTCGATCCGCATGCGCGGGCTAGCCGGTTGCGAGAATTCGGGGTCGGGGCCCAGGTGCTCTACCCGAACGTCGTGTGGTTTCGAATCCGATCGATCCTCGAGGTGGCCGACGTCGAGTTTCAGACTGCTTGCATTCGCGCCTATAACGACTTCACGGCCGACTTCGCCGCTGCGGTTCCCGGCGTCTTCGTGCCGCTCACGGTGCTGCCGCTGTGGGATCTCGATGAGGCCATTGCGGAGATGGAACGATGTCTCGCGCTCGGCCACCGAGGCGTAGCGTTCCCGGGCGCGCCCAACGCGGTCGAGGGGCTACCGCCCTTGGCCTCGCCCCACTGGTATCGGTTATGGGAAGCAGTCCAAGCCAACAACCTTTCAGTGAACTTTCATATCGGCTTCGGCGAGGGTCGCACCGCTCGTGCGTCCCGCACCGCATCGGCACCGGCCGATGCGCGCGCACGCGCCATCCGCTCGCTTCGGGCGGGCCGTGATGCCGCCGAAGCCGTGCGAGACACGTCCTTGCGGTTGATGCAGAATGCCGATGTCATCGCCGACTTGATCTGCGGCGGCATCTGCGAGCGGTTCCCGGAACTGAAGTTTGTCTCCACGGAAAGCGGCTACGGCTACGTCCCTTACCTTCTCGACATGCTCGACTGGGACTGGGTCGGGCTCGGAGCGGCCAAGCTGAACCCGGGTTGGCTACGTCCTAGCGAGTACTTTCGTCGACAGATCCTGGTCACCTTCTGGTTCGAGGACGAAACGCTGCGCCGGCTCGCGGATCTCTACCCGGACAACATCATGTTCGAGACGGACTTCCCGCACGTCGCCTGCATCGCGCCGGGTCCCATTTCGCAGTCGGGAACGGCCAGGGAACTGCTCGATCGGAACCTTGCCGGGATGGACGCAGGGCTTCGGGATCGCATCCTTTACACGAACGCCGCCCGGATCTACGGTTTGACGCCGTGACCGAGCGGTTCAGCCAAGCAGCGGCTGGGTAGGTGCTGTTGGCCGACAATCCTGGTGCCTGCCGCCTGCCGCACGCGATCGCGGCTGACCCCTGGGACGTCTACGCCTGGCACCGAGCCCACTTGCCGGTTGCCCGTCACCCGACCAGACGGTCCTGGATTGTCTTCTGCCATGACGACGCCACCCGCGTCATGAGTGCCGAAGCCTTTAGCGCGCAACATCCATTTCGGGTGAGCCGGCTGGTTTTCGGATCGACCATCCTTGATTCACAAGGCTCTTCCCACGAGGTGCTCCGAACGCGGTTGCGGTCCGCGCTTCGTCGCCGAGTCATCGACCGCCTGATCCCCACCCTGATCGCGCCGGTGGTCGAACCGGTCGTGCAGGGCCTGTCCGGCCAGGGTGCGATCGACGTGCTGACCGATATCGCCGATGTCGTTCCGATGCGAGTCTTGAGCGAGGTGCTGGGCTGCGATGCCGCCGCGGCGCCGTGGCTTGCCGAACAGGCCGCGCCGGTGGTCACGAGCATCGACCTGGGGGTGGCCTCGCCGACTCAGGCACGCACCGCCCGGGCCGAACTGAGCGCGTTCGCGGCTGAGTTACTCGACCAGCCGGCGCTCGATGGCACCGTCGTCGACGTTCTTCGCGACGAGGTCGCCAACCGGACCATCTCTCGTGAGGTGGCGGTCGACCACATCGTGATGCTCATCGTGGCCGGCTCCGCGACGACGACTGCTGCTATCGCGAACAGCATGATCACCCTGGTCGAACAACCGGGGATTCTGGACGCGGTTGCGGCGGATGCCATCGATGCCCGGGATGTTGTCACCGAAGCGCTGAGGTTGCGGCCGCCGGTCCGCTTCGTGCCACGGTTCGCCATCGCCGATACCGAGCTGGCCGGCATCCCGGTGAAGAAGAATGACATTGTGCAGCTGTGCATTAGCAGCACCAACCGGGATGCCGCCTCGTTCGACGAGCCGGATCGGTTCGAGCCGCACCGTCCACGGCCCCCGCGTCCGCTGACGTTCGGACACGGCATTCACGGCTGCCTGGGCGCCTGGCTGGGTGAGTCGGAGGCCGCCGTCGTATTGCGTACCGTGGCGTCCGCGCTGCAAGGTCTACCGCTGTCGCTCAGCCTCGACTGGCGGGCGGGTTGGACGTTCAGCAGACCCGGCAGGCTTAACGTGCAGATCGGTACCGCAGTCTCGACGGCGTCGGGCGGCCGGTCGTGACGGCACTCGCGCTTCGGTTCGAAGAGATCGCGCGTGAGCACCCGAACCGGTGCGCGGTGCTCGACGATGATGGCCGCGAGGTCAGCTACCGGCTGCTCAGGCAACGTGCGTCCCGCCTCGCCCAGGCCCTCGATCGCGCCGGCGTCCGCGACGGGGCAAGGGTGGGGGTGCATCTCGACCGGGGGATTCAGCACGTCGAGACGATCATGGCGATCGTGCTCGCCGGCGGCGCCTACGTACCACTGCCGGTGGAGTATCCGACGGAACGCCTGGCGTACCTGGCCGCCGACGCCGACCTGCACGCCGTCGCCACCGACGCTAGCCATGGCGCCGATGTGACCAGCTGGTTCGGTGGTCTCACCGTCGTCATCGATGGCCGGGCCGATGTGGAAACGATCGGACGTGCCATACCTACGGAGCCGTCCGCCGAGCCGCTTGCCTGCCTGCTGTATACGTCAGGTTCGACGGGGCTTCCCAAGGGCGTCGGTGTCTCAGTTGCCAACGTCGCTCACTTAGTCGTTGACTGCACCTGGGTCGACCTGTCGGCGGCGCCGGTCATCGGCCAGGTCTCGAACGCCGCGTTCGACGCAATGACCTTTGAGGTCTGGGGGGCGCTGCTGAACGGCGGCACGTTGCGAATCGTCACAGGCATCTTGAGTGCGGCAGCGCCCAAGCTCAGACGTACCGCAGGCGACCGCCCGACAATGCTGTTTCTCACAACCGGCCTTTTCAACCGGTTGGCGCGCGGCGCAGCGGAGGGCCTGCATGGCGTGACAACGCTGTTGTTCGGTGGGGAACTAGCCGACAGCGACACCGTCTGCGAGTTCGTCCGGTCTGGCTATCCCGGCCGCCTGCTACACGTCTACGGCCCGACCGAAACGACAACCTTCGCGACGTACTGGGACGTCGATCTGACCGAGGCGCCCGCCGGCCTGCTACCGGTAGGCACCCCGCTTCCCGATGCTGTCATCTCCATCCGCGATGCGGATGGCGCGCGGCTGCCGGCCGGCGCGGAGGGCGAAGTATGGATCGGTGGGAACGGTGTAACGACCGGGTACTGGCGTCGGGATGACTTGACCCGGCAGCGCTTCGTAACCGAGTCGGACGCGACGTTCTACCGCTCTGGTGACCTCGGCATGATCAGATCGGTTGCCGGCCGCGAACTGCTGGTCATCCAGGGGCGGCTCGATGATCAGTTCAAACACCGCGGCTATCGCATCGAACCGGCCGAGATCGAGTCGGCGCTCAGACACCAGCTCGGCGGCGAAGCCGTGGTTACTCCGGTGCCCACGTCGCGCGGCCCGCTGCTCGGCGCGTTCCTCGTCCATGCCGGAGTTCCGGTCGAGAGCTCGATAATTCGGCAGCGATTAGCCCGCGCCCTGCCACCGTTCATGATTCCGGACGTGTACCTGGCCGTTGACACGATTCCGCTGACACCTAATGGCAAAATCGACCGGGACGAGCTTCGGTCGCACTTTGTTGCCCGGACTGCGGGCCGCCGATGACAGGTATCAAGCTCACCACTGCCGCCGGAACATACACCGGACAGCTCGACCGAGACGTCCTGATCTTCCGGGGGTTGCGGTACGCCGCCGACTGCTCCGGTGCCCGTCGTTTCCATCGACCGGCGCCACCGGTTCCACATTCGGACGTGCGTGATTGCCTGGATTTCGCTCCGTCCTGTCCCCAAGCCAAGCGGATCCGCGGCTTGACGGCGCTGCGATTGCTGGGGATTCCAGCGGCGGAGCAGCGCGAGAGCGAGGATTGCCTCGGGCTGAACATCTGGGCTCGGCTCGACGCCGTGGCAGCGCCGGTGCTGGTGTGGTTCCACTCCGGGCTGTCGACCGGTTCGGGTTCCTGGCCCTGGTACGACGGAGCGCACTTCGCCCGAACGCACGGCATCGTGGTGGTGTCGTTCAACTCGCGGCTCGGCCCGCTCGGATACCTCGACACCACCGAGCTACTCGGCGACCAGTACTCAGCGAATGTCGGGGTGCTCGACTGCCTGGCGGCGCTCGAGTGGGTTGCCCAGAACATCGCCGAGGTCGGCGGTGACCCATCCAGGATCACGATCGGCGGATCGTGTGCCGGCGCCGCCCGTGTCCATGCGCTGCTGGCAACACGCGCCGGCGACGGACTCTTTGCCCAAGCCATCGTCCAGAGCCGGCAAGGCCCCGATGTCGTCGACCGCGATGTCGCGGCGCGCAATGCGGCGGTGGTGTGGCCTGCCGACCGAAAGTCTTTCGAACGGGCCTCGGTGCGAGACATCGTCGATGCCGCCGCAGGGGTTGGCGTACGGCTCGGCCCGGTCGTGGACGGGGAGTTGTTCGGTGGATCGATGTTCGAGCACGCCTGTGCCGTGCCGTTGCTGGTTGGCGCTAACCGGGATGAAGTGGTGCCGCCGAACCAGATCGCGGTGAACTGGACCACCGCCACCGAGCGGGACGTGGTGGAGCTGCTCCAGCCGCTGGTCGGCGAAGAGGCGGTGGAGATCGTCCATGCCGAGGTAGTGCGCACCCCGCACGCCCACCTGAGAGACGTGTATCAGAGCCTGCTCGGTGTGTACGAATGCATCGAGCCGACAAGGCAAGTTGCGCTGCGCAACGTGGCGCACAGCGCCGCGACATTCATGTACCGGCTGGACTGGACGACAACGCTTCTCGGATCGAGGCCGCGTACACCGCATGGGATCGATGTTCCGTTCGCACTGGGAAATACCCGGCGCTGTCCCATCGCGGCCCGCGATCCGGCCAGCGAGACACTATCTGCGACGATGAGCGAGGCCTGGGCATCGTTCATCCGCTCGGGCCGGCCTGGGGCGGCGGGTCTACCGGAGTGGCCCGACTATGGGAAACCAGGCAACCCGTTCCTCGCGATTAGCTCTGATCCGCAGCTGCTCACCACGGAGGTCTTATGAACACGGATGCTTCGCCCGAAACGGAACGGCAAGCATTCTACGACCGCGTGACCGCCTTCATAGCGAGTCTCTGGCAGGCTGAGTTCCGAGATGAACCCATGCCACGGTTTACCGACGATGAGAACCTCTTCGACGTCGGCGTGCTCGACTCATTGTCGAGCGTTGAACTGATTGCCTGGCTTGAAAAACAGGTTGGCCAACAGGTCGATGTATTGGCCATCGATCCAGCAACGTTCTTTACCTTACGAGGACTGTGGAAGTTCGCGTCCAGCTCGTCGTAGTCGCCGGCTTCGGCCGAGGTCGACCGGTGCATCGGGCGGAACGACTGTGATACCGTACGGCGGCCGTTGGGCTCGCCAGACCTCACGCCGGTGAAGCCGATGCAGGTGCGGTCTGTGAGGGAGGAAGCGCTGTTGGATGCCAGAAGGGCCAAACTGAAGCGCGGATTAATGCAGCTGAGTTCGGACGAGCTTCGACGCATCATAGCGCACCGCCGTAATGGCGGTCCCATGGTCTATGACAATTGGAATTACGAGGAGTCCACCGGCTATTATTGACCGCTGGCTATAGGACTCGGGGTCCCCGAGTGGGTGGCAGTTAACGATGATCCGGAAGCGATGACGGATGAGCGGGCAAGGCAGATCATGCTATTTATGGGCAAAGATCGAGCAGGCTTTACCCTCAATCCCATGCGGGGAACCGCTGGGACGTTCTATCGCGATAATCGAGCTGAAGACATAGATTTGCTGTGCCGGGAGATAATCACCGAGCGCGGCGAGGCCGCCATAATTCATGAACTTAGTGAGTCGAATGAGCGATAGTGAACGGCTGGGTAGCTTCATCGTAGTGGCGGGGATCGATGGCGCAGGCAAGACCTCGGTCAGCACCAGCCTGGCGCGCCGTCTTGGCGGACCTACGGTGTGGCTTTCCCATCGCGGCATACCAGAACTCGAACCGCGGTTTCTCACCGAGCATCTAGCGCGGCTGGCCTCGGCGATTTGGGAAAAGCCAGGGGACCCGCAAGACCTGCTTGGGCATCGGCACTTCCTGCACCTGTTGGCAGGGTGGTACTGCGCACTCGATCTCTTGGTGATCCGGCCGAACCTAGCTGCCGGCCGCGATATTGTTTGTGACGGCTGGATCTACAAAACGGTGGCTCGAGCTGCCAGTCGTGATGACATTAGCCCGGCATTGAAAGCAGAGTCCTTCGCGGGCCTCTCCGAACCTGACCTGGTCATATTGCTGGATGTCGATCCTAAAACCTGCGCTACCCGCAAAGAGACGATTACCGATGCTGAGGCGGGCCGACATGACGGGTGGGGAGGCGATGTGCTGCAATCCTTCGTTCAGCACCAGAGCATGGTGCAACGCCAACTAAGGACTGACTTGGAGCGTTGTAAAGCGCTGAAGATTGTAAACGGCAACTTACCGTTTGAGGATGTAGTCACCGAATGCGAGAGAGCCCTGGAGGATGTGCTATCCGCTCCGTAGGTGATGCCTGCTCAGGTCGGCTATCGGGGAGTCAGCACACAGAACTCGTTGCCGTCAGGGTCAGCCAGGACCACCCAGCTCACATCGCCCTGGCCGATATCGATGCGGCTCGCCCCGAGTGAGATGAGGCGGTCGACCTCCGCCTGCTGATCGCCATCGACGGCCGGAGCGATATCGAGATGCAGCCGGTTCTTTCCGGCCCTCGGCATCAGCGGCGGGCCACCCCAGCTGATCTTCGGACCGCCATGTGGCGAGCGGATTGCGGTCTCTTCATCCTGATCCCAGACCAACGGCCAGCCCAGCGCCTCGCTCCAAAAGTAGCCGACCTGCTGCGAACCGTCGCAGGCAAGCGCTCCGATGAATCCGCAGTCGGCGAGGAAGTTGTTGCCCGGTTCGATGACGCAGAACTCGTTGCCTTCGGGATCCGCGAGTACCACGTGCGGCTCCTCTGGCCGCTGGCCGATGTCGATGTGCCGGGCGCCTAACGCGAGCGACCTTGCCACCGTGTGCTGCTGGTCCTCGAGGGACGTGCTGGTCAGATCGAGATGCATCGGGTTCTGGCCGGTCTTCTGCCGCTGAGTGGGACGGAATCGGATCCCGAACCCGGTGCCATCGCTCGGTAGCAGCTCAATGCCGTGTTCGGCGTCGGTCAGTTGCCAATCCAGGATGCCGGCCCAAAAGCGTGCGAGACCGAGCGGGTCATTGGCATCGAAGCAGAGCGCGACGAGGCGGCAGGTCATTTGGGTATCCAATCACCCGCTACGGACTGCCCCGCACCTGTCGGGTAACACATCGCTGGCCGCTGCGCCACGATTGGCAGCCGACGTAGTGTTGACCGAATTACAACATTTGTGCGCCGCCAGGGACTCGAACCCCGAACCCGCTGATTAAGAGTTAGTCCCGCAACGGTGCAGGGTAGTGCAGGAGTGCGCAAACGCTAGGGATTCCGGGACGCAAGCAAGCACCGTTGTGCACGGTTGTGCAGTGCCGTGGCTACCAGCGTGGCTACCAACAGTCAGCCCCATAGCGCGGCGCCGACGTCATTGATTGCTTCCTCGGCCAGCTCGGGCGCGACGTGCGCGTAGATGGTGCCGGTGACGTTGATCGAGCTGTGTCCGAGGATTTCCTGGACGACCTTCAGCGGCACTTTGAGCGCGAGCAGGATGGATGCCGCGGTGTGCCGTGAGCCGTGCGGGTTGACATAAGGTACGCCCGCTTCGGCGAGCAGGTCCCGCCAGTCCTCCCAATCCCGGCGCGGGTCGATCGCTCGGCCGTACTCGTCGGTGAACACCAGATCGCCGAGTGGTGACTGCTGCCACTCATCGCCGAGAGCAAGCCGGCGCTCCAGTTGCCGCTTCCGGTGAGCCTTCAGCTTCGCGAGCAGCGGGGGCGGTACATGCAGCGGTTTCGGACCTTTGCCGCCCTTGCGCCACGGCACCAGTTCGAGCGCGCCTTTGCGGCCGGCGGCTGCCCGCCGGCGTTGCAGTTGGCGTTGGAAGGTGATCGTGCCGGCGGCCAGGTCGACGTCCAGGTCCCATAGCAGGCCGAGCCGCTCACCGCCTCGCGGACCGAGCGCGAGCCCAACGGACCAGCGTGCGTCGTCCCAGCGGCCGTCGCAGACGTTGAGCACCTTGCGGGCGTCCGCGAGCGACAGGTACTGCTCCTTCGTCACGGCGACCGGCTTACCTTCGGGCAAGTCGACCAGCGTGGCTGGGTTGCGGGGAATCTTGCCGCGCTGCTCGGCCACCCGGAGTGCGCGGGAAAGGATCCTGTGTGCGAGCCGGACGGCTGAGCCGGACAGCGGTTTCGCTGGCACGACTCGGCCGTTCGATCGCGTCCAGGGTTTGCCGGTGAACATTGCGTCGTGCAGTTGCTCGATGTGCTCCGGCTGTAGGTCGAGGAGGCGCAGGTGGCCGATGGTGGGAATGATCCAGTGCCGGATCATGCCTTCGTAGCCTTCCAGCGTCTTGACCTTGCAGCGGCGCGGTGCGATCTGCGTCAGCCAGTAGGTCATCCACGATTCGACGGTGACCTGCGGCCCGATCGGCAACTCTCCGCTGTCGCGCTTGCGGAGCAGCTCGGCGCGGGCCGTCTTGGCCTGCTCGCGCGTGGCACCATAGACCACTTTGCGAATGCGTTTCTTGGTGCCGTCCGGCTGCGGCTCCCAGCCTATGGTGACGTCAGCCCGGAATCGGCCGTCCTTAGTCGGGTAGACGCTGCCGGTGCCATCTTCGCGACGCTTCGGCCGCCGTTTCGTGGCGGCCATTAGTTGACCAGCTCAGAACCTGCGGAGCGCCCCTTCGGCGAGGTCGGCCAGTATCTGCTTCGCGTCGCTGGACAGGTGCGGCCAGGCGTCCTGTATCCGACGCATCTGACGGTCCGCTGGCCGCGGTGGCCGGCGGCCTTCGACGCGGGCAAGTATCTCGCCGGGCTCCCACCCGAGCGCGGCCTCGATCTGGCCCAGGGTTGTGTCCCGGTAATTCGTCCTCGCGCCCGTTTCAAGGTCGTGCAGCACTCTCTCGCCGACTCCGGCCGCCCGGGCGAACTCCCGCCGGGTAGGCCAACGTCGGGATCGCTCCGCCTTAATCTGACGAGCGATGTCATGCCACCCGTTAGCCATATTGCGCAGCCAACGGCAGTGCCTCCCAGGTTGGGCCTTATGCCGCGCTCGTTGCTTAATGTTGCAGTCAGAACCGGCATTTCATCGCACCATCCGAAGAGAAAAAAAGCCGTGCGCTGATACATGGGGTACTCCGAATTGGATTGGTGTCGGGACGGCCGTAGCCGCTATTAAGACCAGGCCGATTGCGGCTCGCTTCACTCGCTTAGTCCGCAGCGCGCGCCGTTGGCCCTTTCGGGTTTGGGCTGTAAATGTAAAGGAAATCTGTTCGTCGTTCATTCGTGTTCCGTGGACCTCATCCGGCGTGGTTGTCGGCGCGGGCCGCGTCCTGACCCGTGAAGGGATCGTTACACAGCCGAGGCGGGGTGTGTGATCGGCGTAGCGACATTATGTCCGCTTGATGCGTGTTGGACCACTTGTAGGCTGGTTGACTGTTACCGAATCGTAACCGTGTCGCAAGTCCAGTAGCGCTGCATGCACGCTCCGTAGTGCTGCTCGCTCCTTCTCGCTCAACTCCGGGTCCTCTTCGATGGCCTGCCGGACGCTCGTGCCAACGGTGACGGTGAAGTCTTCCGGCTTGCCCACGCCCATGATGACCAGAACCTCGCCGTAGCTGATTCCGAGACCTTCGGCGACGACCTGGACGTCCCTGTAGCTGGGCGTCCTGCCGCTTCCCCACAGGCTGATGCGTTGGTGATCCAGCCGGTGTGTGCGCGAGAACTCACGGACGCTCGTGGCGCCGCGCAGTTGGTCGATGTAGCGTGCGAGCCGCGGCCCGTAATCGCTCGGAAGCGTGTCACTCATGCGTGACAGTCTGACGTACGCGATCATGTTCCGACAAGCGGAACGCTGGGAAGCTCACATGTTGGTATCAAACCAACAGTGTCACCACTCAGTAACATATTTGCGTGTTGGTATCGCCAAACGGTGACACGTCCGCTACTGTTCCGTTCATGCCCTCACGGACTACCACCGCGCAACAGCCGCGGGTACGACTGAACCGGACTGCCTGGATCGAGGTCTGCGAGAGCGCGGGCCTTGCCACGGACACTGCTCGGGCAGACGCACTCGGGACCTCGCGGGTGGCAGTCAACATGGTGCAGAACGGCCACCGACCTCCGAGCAACGAATTCATCGCGCGTGCGCTGGGCTACTTCAAGGCTCACCGCATTCGATTCGAAGACCTCTTCACCTTGGAAACGGCATGACCGTTACCGATGCAGACATCCGCCTGTATTCAGTACCGCAACTCGCAACGTTGTGGGGCTGTAGCCGGAGATTCGTCTACCTGGAAATCCAGGCGGGCCGGATTCCGACGGTGGATATCAGCAATGGCGAGAGCCGGTCAAAGATGCGGGTCCGCGCGGCTGACGCGCTGGCCTGGATCGAGCGGCGCACCGCTTAGTCCTACTCACTAATTCAAACACGCTTTCGACCGGCGCACGTGGCGCCTATTTCGTCATGCCCTGAAAGAGGAAACGACCATGCGTATGGACAACGGCGGCGACGATGTTCGCCTGGTGAACCGGCTCGCGACCGGGGTTGCGATCCCGGCCGACTCGGACCGGCGGCTGCGCCGGGCGTGGCCGTTCTGGCCGCTGCTGGTCCTCCTGTGCGGCACCTCGGTAGCGGTGGGCGTGGCGATGATCCGGGCCGCACTGTCAGGACCGGCCGGGGTCTTCTGGTGGCTGGCGCTGGTGCTCGGCTTCGTGCTGGGGCACCTGTGGGAGCGGGCGCAGGCCCGCGAGCGGCACCGGCTGCTGACCTACCGGTTGCGCGACCAGTCCGAGCGCGTGCGCGCGCTGGAGGCAAGCGTCCGTGGCTAGCCGAAAGCAGGCCACTGAGGTGCGGCTGCACTGCTGGAACGGTCGCGACGAGCCGATGGCGATCCAGCGCGGCGGCCCCGGTGACAGGTGGGTCTACTACGACGCCGACCTGACCCAGCGCAAGGTTGCCGCTGAGCGGATGGGTCATCACTTCGACTACCGCCGGACCGAGGAGCGCGTCCCACACCCGAATCACCCCGAGTTCTTGTGCCAGGTGTGGCAGTACGTCGAACGGTCGCGTGGAGCGCAGCGTGTCCGTGAACTGCTGACGGCGGGTGCTCGATGACCGATGGCCCATTGCAGCAGCTGCGGGCCGAGTTCCCGCAGGATGCGATCCGTCGCCGGCCGGACGTGCTGTGCGTCACCTGCTCGAATCCGGACGCTACCTGCGTCGATCACGAGGTGCAGCCGTGCGAGACCTGCCACCGCCGGGTCTCCACCGCCCACGAGCACATCGAGTACGTCAGCCAGGGCGACGTCACCGACCGGCTGCTGACGGCTGACCCGCGCTGGTATTGGGAGCCGTTCTCCACCGACGCCAACGGGCTGCCCGCGTTCGACGCCGCCGGCGGCCTGTGGATCAAGCTGACCGTGCACGACGCCGACGGAACACCGGTCACCCGCTCCGGATATGGCAGCTCCTACGGCGCCCGTCGGCCGGATGACGTCAAGGCCGCGATCAGTGATGCGTTGAAGAACGCGGCGATGCGGTTCGGTGTCGGCCTGGACTTGTGGCGGCAGACACCGCGCATGGAGCCGATCCGCATGCCGGGGCGGCCGGGCGTTCCCCCCGAGGGTGAATCTGCAGATCCCCGGCAGCCGTTGTGGGACCTGATCCGCTCGATGTCGAAGGCGGCCGGCCGGGGGTCGAACCGGCAGGTGACCGACCATTTCGAGTGGTGGGTCTCCGAGTCGGACACCGAGGCCAACCGGTCGATCGCCACGGCGTCGATCGCCACACTGGCCGGGTACATCGCTGAACTCGATACCGCCGCTCGGGCTGGTGCGGAATGACAGTCACCGAGCCGGTTGATGTGTTGCCGGCCGAGGTGCGGCCGAACCCGGACGAGACCGCGCGCCGCCTGCTCGCGCTGACGATGCTCGCCAGCGTCGTCAAGGGCAAGGCTGACGAGCTGCGCGATGAAATCCGGCAGGGCTGGGCGGTCGGCGAGAAGATCATCGCGACCCTGCCGAACCCGGATGACCCGCAGCAGCCGTTCAAGGTCGGCGAGGTCCGCTGCGACAGCGGCGCCGTGGTGCCTGCGGTGTCGGACCCGGCAGCGTTCGAAGCGTGGGCGCGCTCCAACGCCCGCGATCACGTGGTGGTCGAGCCGGCCCGCTGGCCAATCCCGGCCAAGCCTTCCCCCGATCTGCAGATCACCCTGAGCAAACTGTTCGACACCTTGCAGCGGCGCTGCGTCGGCCCGTTCGCGGAGTCCCCGGCCGACGTGATCTATGAGGCGCTGTGCAGCGCCGGCTGGCTACTGACCAAGGTCGAGATGATCCCGGAGCGCACCGTGGTGCTGCCCGGGTACGTCCAGGCGGTCCTGGACATGTCCAAGGCGGCGAAGATGCCGTGCGCGCCGGGCGGTCTAATCCCTGACGGGGTGACGGTTCGGCTCGAAGATCCGAAACCGCACGTGAGCCCGACGAGGGACGCCGCGCTGGTGCAGGCGTTCGTAGAGAGTCTGCGGGACCTGCCGCTGCCGGCCGCCGCTGAGCTGGCCCTGGACGGTCTGACGTGACAGGCCAGCAGCAGTTGCGGTTCGTGTCCTACGGCGGCGGTGTGCAGTCCACCGCGCTGCTCGTGCTGGCCGCGCAGGAGCGAATCGACTTCCGCACATTCGTAATGGCCAACGTCGGCGACGACAGCGAGCACCCGGCAACACTGCGCTACGTCCGCGAGGTGGCCATGCCCTACGCCGACGAGCACGGCATCGCGTTGCACCTGATCGACCGGGTAAAGCGCGACGGCACAGTCGAAACGCTGTGGGGCCGGCTCAACCGAGAAGGTTCGCGGTCCCTGCCCATCCCGGTGCGGATGAGCAACGGGGCGCCCGGCCAGCGGTCCTGCACCGCTGACTTCAAAATCCGGGTGACCGGCAAGTGGGCAAAGCAACACGGCGCGACCGCCACCAATCCGGCCGTCGTCGGCATCGGTATCAGCGCCGACGAGATACACCGCGCAAACAACCGGCGCATCGAACCGCACGAGCGGATCGTGTACCCGCTGATCGGCTTCGGCGAGGACACCGGGCTCCGGATGACACGGCAGGACTGCGCCAATCTCATCCGACGCGAGCCAATGCCTGCCCACATCGCCGACCGGCTGCGCCAACTGGATGAGCGCGGCGAGTTGGACTTTCTGCCACCCGGAGAGCTGGAGCGATTGAGGCGAGAAGCTTTCGCCTACCTGCCTGTCCCGCCTAAGTCGTCCTGTTTTTTCTGCCCGTTCCACCGCCCCGAGACCTGGGACGAGATGGCCAGGACAGAGCCAGAACTGTTCGAGCGGGCGGCCCAACTGGAGGACACCCTCAACGAGCGTCGCGACGCCCTCGGTAAGGACCCCGTGTACCTGACCCGTTTCGGCAAGCCCCTGCGCCTAGTCGCGAATGCCGACCAGGGACTACTCGACTTCGGCGACGAACTTGATAACTGCGACTCGGGCTGGTGCATGACGTGAACCGGAACAAGCCGATGCCTAAGCCGAGCAAGCCGCTCGAACGGCGGACACCTTTGCAGGCTGGGCAGAAAGCGTTGAAGCGCACCGGTCGGTTGCGGGCGCGCAGTTCGAAGATGGACAAGCTGTATCGCACGGTTCGCCGGCCGCTGGTGAACATGCTGATGGCCAGCAACCCGCTATGCATCCGGTGCCTGTCCAAGCCGGCCGTCGACCCGCACGAGGTGTTGCCGCGCGGCCGTGGCGGTTCGATCACCGACCCGGCGAACTGCGTTCCGTTGTGCCGCGAATGCCATACCTGGATCGGGGAAAACATCGCCGAGGCTGAGGTTGGCGGCTGGCTGCGCCGGACCAACCCGCCGAAGTGCCCGACGTGCAAGGCCAGGTTGATGAAACTGACCGGTGACGACGCCGGGTACCTGTGCGGTGTCTGCCAGTTGGCCTGGTCGGCCGCTGAGGTAGCGGGCGGACCGGCCGAGTTCGAGCTGGCGATTCCCTGGACGGCTGCACCATGACCCGCCGGACGAGCAACGACATCGCACCGGACGGCTGCGAGCCGCCGCGGCGGGGAACGATGGACGGGGTTATCGAGCACCGCCGCCGGCATTCCCGGTTGTGCTGGCCGTGCTCTCGCGCTCGGGCCGCCTACGTCGAGGAGATGACGGCGAAGTTCGAGACCCCAGACATCGACTGCCACCCGCGCCGGGTCGCGTTCGTTCAGGATTACCTGTTCCTGATCGGCGCAGGCGAAACGAACGCTGAGGCTCTGGCGCGGCGGCTGGGGTTCCGGACGACGGCCGCGTTGGATGCGCGGGTTCGGCATGCAGGGCTGAAGCCGCTGCATGAGCAACCGCTACGCGCCAGCGGGTGTGCGGCATGAGTTGGCGCGCGGGCAACGACGTCCAGGCGGCCCCGCGTCGTCTGATGCGCCGGTCAGCACCAACTGACCATGCCTCGCCCCTCGACGGCATGGTCGGCTCAGAGCCGTGGATGGAGTTCGGCCTTTGTCGGCAAACCGATCCGGAGGTGTTCTTCCCCGAGAAGGGCGGTTCCACCCGCGATGCCAAGCGGGTTTGTGCCGGCTGCGAGGTGCGAAGCGAATGCCTGCTGTACGCGCTGGAGCACAAGGAGCGGTTCGGCATTTGGGGCGGTCTGAGCGAGCGGGAGCGCCGACGGCTGCTGGGGGGTTCGTCGTGACCGGTATGAAGGTGTTGCGGATCCACTCGGACCGTACCGAGGAGGAGGGCATCGGGTGCGCGGAGCTGATGGCCCGGTCCGGGTTGAGCTACCGGCAGGTGGACTTCTACTGCCGAACTGGCTATCTGCGCACGATCGGCGAGGGGCACCCGGGTAACGGCTACGCCCGTAGGTTCAGCGTGGCCGAGGCCAACATCGCTGTATTCATAAAGCAACTGCTCGATACGGGGTTCACTGCTGCCGCTGCCGCGGCGCTGGCCCGCGAGCACGTTGAGACCGGCCGGGCGCTGATCTTCGGTGCTGGTGGCTTCCTCTTAATCGGAGTGAGGACCACGGCATGAGCCTGACGGTGACCGATCTGTTCTGTGGTGCTGGCGGTTCCGGGCTCGGTGCCCGGGCGGCCGGGTTCCGGCTCGTGATGGCCGCGAACCATTGGACGAGAGCTATCGAGACGCACGCGGCGAACTTCCCCGACACCGAGCACGACTGCGCGGACATCAGCCAGGTTGACCCGCGACGGTACCCGCTGACCGATGTTCTTTGGGCGTCACCGGAGTGCACGAACCACAGTCAGGCAAAGGGTGTCAGCCGGCGGTTGCAGAACCAACCGGACCTGTTCGGCGACGTGCTGCCGGACGAGGCGGCCGAGCGGTCCCGGGCGACGATGTGGGACGTGCCGCGGTTCGCTGAGCGGCACCCGTACCGGGCCGTCGTGGTGGAGAACGTGGTGGAGGCGGCCAAGTGGGTCATGTTCCCGGCTTGGTTGCAGGCCATGAACCTGCTCGGCTACGAGCACCAGCTGGTCTCCCTGAACTCGATGCACGCTCAGGCGATCGACGCACCGAGGGCGCCGCAGTCCCGCGACCGGCTCTACATCGTGTTCCACCGCAAGGGCCAGCGCCGGCCGAACGTAGCCCCGCGCCCGCTGGCCTGGTGCGAGCGGTGCGGGCTGGACGTCGCGGCGACGCAGGCATGGAAGCCGGGCAGGACGGTCGGCCGCTACCGGACGCAGTACATCTACGTGTGCGGCCACGGACACACGGTCGAGCCCTACGCACTGCCGGCCGCGGCGGCGATCGACTGGTCTATGCCAGGCCTGCGGATCGGCGACCGGGACAGGCCGCTCAGCCCGAAGACGATCGCCAGGATCGAGGCGGGGCTGCGGAAGTACGGCACTGCCCAGCCTCACCTGACTCTGTTCCGGTCCGGACAGCCGCGACCTTCAGCGGTGTCCGACCCGTTCCACACCATCGTGTCCAACGGCTCCAACCACGCACTGGTGGTTCCGGTCGAAGGCCGAGAGGCGGTCAACGCGAGGCTGGCCAGCGATCCGCTACGTACGCAGACGGCGCGGCTACAGGACGCACTGGTGGTTCCCTCCGGCGGTACCTGGCGGGAGTCGGCGACCAGCACCCGCGAGCCGTTCAGCACGGTAACCACCAGGGAAACCGACGCGCTGGTGGTCCCGTACTACGGCACCGCCGGATCGGCCAGCAGCGTTGACGAGCCGATCGGCACGCTGACCACCAAGGACCGGTACGGCGTCGCCTTCATCGCTGAGCTGCGCGGCGGCGGCTCCCACGCCCGCGACGTGCGGGAGCCGCTGGCCACGGTCACCGCGTCCGGCAATCACCACATGCTCGTCCGCAACAACGGCGACGGGTCCGCCGCGGCCGGAATGATGTGCACGCCGGCCAGTGAGCCGATGCGGACCGTGGTGGCCATCACTAACCAGTCGCTCGTCTCGATCGAGCAGGCGGTGCACGACTGCACGTTCCGGATGCTCGAACCGCACGAGATACAGGCGGCGATGGCGTTCGGTTCGGAATACCGGGTGCTTGGCAACCGGCGCGAGAAGGTGCGCCAACTCGGCAACGGTGTCACACCGCCTGCCGCTGAGTTCCTCCTGCGCGCCGTGGCTGAGTCCCTCGGCGGTGCGGCATGACCAACGCTTTGGTCTCCGTCGATCGCGGCGTCCACCCGCCGATGAGTTACCGCTCACCGATTTCTTTCCGGAAGTTAAATCGCCCCAAACCGCTGGACGTAGGAATGCTCATTGATGTCAAGCCGATCATGACGACTTCCCCTAGTTCCGGGATGAGGTCTTGCCCGGAAGAAAGAGATATCAGGGCCAGAAGAAGGGCAGCTCCGGAAAGCGACCAGCTCAATTCGATTATCAGATCGATGGCGGAGGCTCGCCGCAGAAGCCTGGGCAATTTGCGGTCGATCAACTGCTCGGCTTGGATGGCTTTCCTAAGCGCGACCAGTTTTCGGTCCTGCGCCTGGAGGATGTCCTCTACTGCATCCAGGTCATCCTCGGTGCCCTTCAAGCGGCTTCGAGCCGATTCGGTTTCGAGTTCGAGGGCCGACATCGTTGTCCGCATTTCTGCTAGCGCGGCGCGGTGCCGATCGACGTATGAGCTGATGGCCCCGACATTGCGTCCTAGTGCTACCGCATGGGCAAGCCCGATGACGGGGGCAACTGTGCCGGCCGTCACCCAGAACGCCTCGTGGTACGCCATGACAGGTAAGTCTGCCGCATGAGCGTCAATCGTGGGTTGACGCTGAAACGACGAACGGCGCCTGGCGCGACTCAGCGTCGCAGGGCCGTTGAGAACGGCGAGTACGTGGCGTTCCTGACCAGGGCCATTCGGGCCGGCGGGAGGCGTGTCGCCGACGGCGATATCGAGGCGCTGGCAGGCCTCGCCGATCTGTCAGCCGAGTTGGACAGCGCGATCACTCACGCCGTGAACGGGCTACGCGCTGAGGGCTACTCGTGGGCCGAGATTGCGGCCCGGCTCGGGACAACCAAGCAGAACGTGCAACAGAGATGGGGAGCGGCATGACTCGAATCACGGTGGGTACTCAGGATTTCCGGCGGGCGTTGCGCGCCGTGACTCCGCACGCTGACCCCGACCCGGACTTCCCGCAGTTGCACCGGGTCAGGCTCGTGGTCGGCGGGGAGAACCTGACGGTCTCGGCGACGAACCGGCACACCCTGGGCCACGCGATCGTGTCGATCCTGGACAACCACACGGGCGTCGTCGGTGACGAGCTGGACCTGTCACCGAACGACGTGCGCGAGATTCTGGCGCTGTTCAAGCCCAACACGAAGGCGCCCGACGAGTCGCTGCTGATCGAGGTCGATGACCGGCACACCACGGTTACCGACGTGTCCGGGCTGTTCCCCGGCAAGTCGTTGCGTCTGCCGAGGTACCCGATGGAGGAGCACTTCCCGTCCGTAGCGCTGCTAATCCGCGAAGTGCTGACCCGGACCGTGAAGTCAACGGAACGGCTGATCGCCAACGGCAAACTGTATGGGCTGTTCGTCAAGGCGTCGGATGCGTACGGGCAATGGTTGGTGATCGAGCCGGCTGGCTCGTCGTCGGCGATCCTCTACACCTGCGGTGAGTCGTTCGTCGGCATGCTGATGCCGGTCCGGGGCGACGACGATACCTACGAGCGGATCAACGGCTGGCACGCCGACTGGCTCGAACGGCTCACCGATCTGGCCCCGGTCGTGGCCGATGCGTAGCCGGCTGCGCTGGGCCGTCGCCGGACTGCTCAACCGGAGCGGCCGGTACTGCTGGGCTGAGTTGGTCGGCTGGGCGCAGCGGACCGAGGGTTACCGGCTGCGCGATCGAGATGGTGATGCGTGCCGCACTGAGTCGGCGACTCACCAACACCGTACGTGCTACTGCGGCAAGTTCCGCGACGGGTGCCGCAGCCGGGTAGCCGAATGACCGCCACGACGACAGAGCAGCAGGCGGACGCGTACCGGCTGTTCCTGGAGGACAAGGTGAACTTCCGTTCGGCTACCGGGTTCCCGGTCGGGCTGGACGAGATACACCCTGCGCTGCTGCCGCATCAGCGGGCGATCGTGCGCTGGGCGGTTGCCGGCGGACGGCGGGCGATCTTCGCAGCGTTCGGCCTGGGTAAGACGCCGATGCAGTTGGAGGCCGTGCGGCTGGTGCTGTCGCGGGCTGGCGGTGCCGGTCTGATCGTGCTGCCGCTGGGCGTGCGGCAGGAGTTCACCCGCGACGCCCGGGACCTCCTCGGCCTGGAGGTGCGGTTCATCCGGACCGATGCCGAGGTGACCGGACCGGGCATCTACCTGACGAACTACGAAAGCGTCCGCGACGGCAAGCTCAACCCGGCCCTGTTCACGGTGGCCAGCCTGGACGAGGCGAGCATCCTGCGCTCGTTCGGGTCGAAGACGTACCAGACGTTCCTGCCGCTGTTCGATGCGGTGCCGTACAAGTTCGTTGCGACGGCCACCCCGTCACCGAACCGGTACAAGGAGCTGATCCACTACGCCGGCTTCCTCGGTGTGATGGACACCGGGCAGGCGTTGACCCGGTTCTTTCAGCGCGACTCGACGCAGGCCAACAACCTCACTCTTTACCCGCACAAGGAACGCGAGTTCTGGCTATGGCTGTCCACGTGGGCGATCTTCCTCCAGAAGCCGTCGGACCTCGGATTCGATGACACCGGCTACGACCTGCCCGAGCTGGAAGTGGTGTTCCACGAGATAGCGGTGGACCACTCCGAAGCACCGGTCGACCGGGACGGGCAAGCACCCTTGTTCCGAGGTGGGCAGCTGGGCGTCAGCGATGCAGCGAGGGAGAAGCGCGACACCCTGACCGATCGGGTTGCGAAGGCGGCCGAGATAGTCGACGCCTCGCCGGCGGATCACTTCATCCTCTGGCATGACCTGGAGTCCGAGCGCCACGCGCTGAAGGCGGCGCTGCCCGAGGCGGTCGAGGTGTACGGCTCGCTCGACCTGGACGAGCGGGAGCAGCGGGTCATCGACTTCTCCGACGGCAAGCATCGGCTGCTGGCCACCAAGCCGGAGCTGTCCGGCTCCGGCTGCAACTTCCAGCGGCACTGCCACCGGGCGGTGTTCGTCGGGGTGGGTTTCAAGTTCAACGACTTCATCCAAGCCGTTCACCGCATCCACCGGTTCTTGCAAACCGAGCGGGTGCGCATCGACATCATCCACGCCGAGTCCGAGCGGGAAGTGGTGCGCACCTTGCAGGAGAAGTGGGCTCAACACAGGGAGTTGGCAGACACCATGTCGCAGATCATCCGCGAGCACGGCCTGAACGACCTGAGCGTCACCGAGGCGCTGACCCGCTCGATCGGAGTGGAGCGCATCGAGGTGTCCGGTAGCGGGTGGCTGGTAGCGAACAACGACTGCGTTGAAGAGACGCGGGGCATGGAGACCAGCTCGGTCGATCTGATCGTGACCAGCATCCCGTTCTCGAACCATTACGAGTACACCCCGTCGTACAACGACTTCGGTCACACCGACGACAACGCGCACTTCTGGTCTCAGATGGACTTCCTGACCCCGGAGCTGCTGCGGGTGCTGGCGCCGGGCCGGCTCTACGCCTGCCACGTGAAGGACAGGATCCTGTTCGGCAACGTCACCGGAGCCGGGGCGCCCACCGTGTCGCCGTTCCACGCCGAGGCGTTGATGCACGGCCGCCGGCACGGCTTCGACTACATGGGCATGATCACCGTCGTCACCGATGTGGTGCGGGAGAACAACCAGACCTACCGGCTCGGTTGGTCGGAGGCGGCGAAGGACGGCACGAAGATGGGTGTCGGCTCGCCGGAGTACATTCTGCTGTTCCGCAAACCGCAAACCGACCGCACCCGTGGTTACGCCGACGTGCCCGTACGACGGGACAAGGGGGGCGAGTTCACCCGGGCAAGGTGGCAGGTCGACGCGCACGCGTTCTGGCGCTCGTCCGGTGACCGGCTCCTGACTCCGGAAGAGTTGGCCGCGCTGCCTGTCGAGCAGCGGTCCCGCCTGTTCACCGAGCAGACGCTGCGCGAGGTGTACGACTACGAATCGCACGTGCGGATCGGGGAAATCCTCGACGCCCGCGGGGCGCTGCCGGCCACGTTCATGTCCCTCGCGCCAGGCTCGCATCACCCGGAGGTGTGGCACGACGTGAACCGGATGCTCACCCTGAACACCGAGCAGTCCCGCCGGGCTCAGGCGATGCACGTCTGCCCGTTGCAGTTCGACATCGTGGACCGGCTGATCCTGCGGTACTCCAACCCCGGCGATCTTGTGTACGACCCGTTCGGCGGGCTGTTCACCGTGCCGGTGCGGGCACTGCACCACGGCCGCCGCGGGCGGGCCGTCGAGCTGAACACCGGCTACTTCCTCGACGGGGTGAAGTACCTGCAAGCCGAGGAACGGGAACGGGACATGCCGGGCCTGTTCGACCTGGAAGGGCTGGCCGAGTCGCCGGCCGCGTCCTGAACCCCTATTCAACTGAGGAGAAACGTTGTCCGAGTTCGATACGGGCGCTCTCGTCGTGGATATCCACGCCGCGATGGTCGCCGCTGGTAAGCACTTCACATTGGCCGCGTCCGCGATGACGGTGTGCGGCGAGACGGGGGAGATGGTCGAGGCGTTGCGCCGCTACATCGGCATGGCGCGCCGCGCAGGCTCGATCGAGGAGATGCGGGACGAGTTGGCCGACGTGGAGCTGTCCAGCTTCATGTTCACGGCCGTGGGTGGCGGCTTGGACGCGCTGCAACGCCTGGTCGCCCATTGGGAAGACAGCGAGCCGTGGGACCTCACATACGAGGAGGCGGCGCTGGTCGTAGCCGATGCCGCCGGCCAGTTCGCGCACTGGTTCCTGAACGGTACCGCCTACGACGCCTATCAGAAGCTGGCCCTAGTGATCGAGCGGAACCGCCGATTGGCGGCACTGCTCGGCGTTGACCTGCCGGCCGCGGTCGAGGCGAAGGCGGCCGTGATCATGGCCCGCGGCTTCGGCGCACACCAAGGCGTGCCGGCGTGACCGCCGCGCGGCGCCCGCAGCTCGGCGATTACGGGGTGGTCCGGACCGGCGGGTTATGGGCATGGCTGATCCGGTTCGGTACGCGTTCGAAGGTAAATCACGCCTTCGTGTACGTCGGTGACGGGATGATCGTGGAGGCCCAACCCGGCGGTGCTGTGCAGTCGCCCGGCTGGCGGTACTCCAGGATCACCGCCTGGTCGAACCTCAACCTGACCGATGCCGAGCGTGCTGACATCGTGCGCTGGGCCAAGGCGCAGATCGGTGTGCCCTATGGCTGGCCTGACATCGCGGCCCTCGGCTTGGCCTGCGAGGGCATCCGCTCCGGCTGGGTAGCCAAGCGGATCGAGCGTGAGGACCGGCTGATCTGCTCACAGCTCGTGGACAAGGCGTATGTGCTGGCCGGGGTGCACCTGTTCGAGGACGGACGGCTGCCGGGCCAGGTCACCCCGGGCGACCTGTACGACCTAATCCTGGACGCGCTGGCGTCCCGGTGCCTGTGACGTCGGCCATGATCGTCGAATGGCTGCACGATCACGACGCGTGCCGATCGAAGGCTGAGCACGGTACCACCGCTGGTTGGAAACATCACCAGCAGAGGCGTGAATCCGCGTGCCTGCTCTGTCTGGCGGCCCGCAACGCCCACCTGCACGCCAAAGGGATTCGGAGGCCGCGGAAGCCAGCAGCTCGCGGGTTGGTGATCCCGCACCGCCGGCGGGAGAAGCTGGAGTGCGCCATAGCCCGCGGCGAAACCCGTCAGCAGCTGTACGCGAACTACGCCGCTACCGATGCCGAGATTCAAGACGTGCTGCGCCGGATGGAAGGCTAGCGGTCCTCTGTGTCCTGGCTCCGGGTTGGCGATAACTCGTTCACGAATCCGATCGTGCTTCGTGCTCGGGCGTTTCTGCGTGCCTGCACAGCGAAGGTGCTGGAGCGGGACGTGATCACCTGCGAACTGCTGGGGTTCGTCGTCGGCTGCGCCACGTTGGCGGCCAGCCACAAGACAGATTACGTCGTCGGCTACGGCACAGCGTTCGGCGTCGCCCTGCACCGCACTGACCGGCTTCTGGAGCTGGCGGTCAAGTCCGGCTACATGGAGGAATTGGCCGAGTCCGAATGGGTGAACGGCGAACCGACGTACAAGATCGTTGACGACCCGAAGTTCCTCCACATGCTGCTGAAGGCTGAGGAGGAGTGGATGGCGCAGCGGAAGGCCGATATCAGCAACCCGGCGCTGATGGTCCCGGTGCGGCTGCGCGACGGCGACGCCTGCCGGTACTGCGGCGTTGTCGTGGTACGCGGCGGGGACAAGAAAAGCGACCGGTACGCCACGTACGACCATCGGGAGCCGGGTCAGCCCGGGACGGTGGCAACGCTGGTCGTGTGCTGCAACGGGTGCAACAAGATGCGTGGCGACAAGGCCGACGCCGATGACCGCCATCCGCTGATGCCACCGCCGCCGGATCCGTACTACTCGAAAGAGACTTTGAACTACCTGGCGAACAACCGCCGCCACGTCCCTCCGCACGTCCAGGTCCAACTGAACCTGCGGCCAGCCGAAGACACCAGCGACCCGGCACCCAGCCGGGCAGCGCGTACCGCGACCCCGCAACCAGCGGGGCAGCGCGACCGCCTCGACACGTCGAGCGCACCGGCTGAGGGCACCCGATCTGCAGATCCTGCGGATCGGCGGTCTCCCGGTTCTGGATTTACCGGGTCGGGACGGGTCGGGACGGGTCGGGCTCCGGATGGCTCTAGAAGTGACCTAGATGGAACTGCGGGTCCGCGGTCGAGACGTGGCCGGAGAAGGAGACCCAGATGAAACCAACCCAACCGAACCAACCGAGGTGAGCTATGCCTGACAGTCTGAGACCACCGATGACCAGACCACCGATGACCAGTGTCGTTGTCCTTCCCCGCCACGGCGGCAAGACCTTTCGCGCGCTTGAGTGGCTGGCCGAGAAGCCAGAAAGTCGCGTCCTGATCTGCGCCAGCGCTGATGGCGCGGTTGCCGCGTTTAAGCAAGCGCAAAGGGCCGGGTGCACCACGCTCACTCGGCAAAACTTCATGGCCGCCGGATCCCGGTGGAGCCTGCACGGCGTGGGCATCGAGTACGGCGTGGACAACGCCGAGATCGTGCTCGCCTCGTTGCTCGGTGTCGCCGGCCGCGTCGCGCTGCTGACGGTCACAGGGGTGCCGGCGTGAAGCGGCTGCTGGTGCGTATCGCTCGGGGTATCGAGGGTGCGTTCCTGATGGGCTACACGCCGTGGCTGGAGGCGGACGAGTGAGCGCCGAGACTGAGCTGCTGGGCTACACCGTGGCGGTGAACCGGCCGAGCAGCCGCGACCCGGACCGCTGGGAAATCGTCGGCTCGGTGCACGTGAATCGGGAGCCGGCCGACAACCATCAGGCGTACTGCGAGATGTCGGCTGAGGCGAAGCCTGAGCGCTACGGCACCGATGTGCGGTACCGGGTGGTCGAGGTTCGTCTCGCACCTGATCAGGACGGTGCCTGATGGGCTGGGCTGTCGGCTACGACGACAACTGGCAGCGGGACATCGGTTACGGCGTGCCGGCCACGTGCGACCAACCGGACTGCTCCGAGGCGATAGATCGCGGTCTCGGCTACGTGTGCGGCGGCGAGCCGTACGGCGGTGAGACCGGCTGCGGCCTGTACTTCTGCTCCGAGCACGGCGGCGGGATGCGCGACTGCCATCACGTGTTCAAGGACGATCCGGAGTACAAGCCCTCGCCGGATACCTCCGAGTGGATCGACTGGAAGCTGACCGACGAGTCGTGGGCAGCGTGGCGGGCCGAGCATCCCGAGCTGGTGGAGCTGATGGAGACCGCGCGTGCCGGCTGATCTGTGTTCATGCTCTGCCGAAGCTGGCGTCTGTGATCGGTGCCTGTCTCGGTACGTACGGCAGCTTGGGGACGTCCCGGCGTTGCTGGCTGAGCTGGCAGTGTCGGCGGCCCGGTTGGATCGGCGCGGCCGTGGTGCTGGCGGCCGGTCGAAGGCATCGGAGGCGCCGTTGCCGTTCAACGCGGCGGCGTCGGAGTTGGCGGCCAGCATCGAGCGAACGTTGATCGACGGCGCGTTGCTGATGCAGGACGAGGACGGCCTGTTCATGCACTGGCACCCGAAGCGGCGGCCGACCTTGTACGGGGCGGTGCAACTGCTGCTGGCCGACATGGACTACCTGGATAGGTGTCCGCCGGAGCGGGCGCTGGCCGTGGTGCGGTGGATGGACGAGCAGCACCTGAAGGCACGCCGGCTGATCCTCGGCCCGTCGGACCGCTGGTACGCCGGCGTGTGCGGCGCGCCGTTGTCTGAGGTGCTGGTCGGCTTGGACGAGTCGGCTGATGGTGTGCTGCGGGTCGCTGCCGAGCGGCTGCCGGCCGGGACGTGTCCGGCGCGGTTGTTCACGTCGACCTGTGCCGAGAAGGTGACCTGCAAGGCGTGCAACACGGTGTACAACGTGGCCGAGCGGCGCGCGCGCCTGGTCGCTGAGGCCGAGGACGAGCTGCGGCCGATCGATGAGATTGTGGACGCGTTGCCGTGGCTGGTCGGGTTCGCGGTGAATAAGTCGACGGCCCGGAACTGGCGGCGAGACCGGCGGTACATGAAGGCCCGCCCGGCTACGGCTGACCGGCCAGCACAACCAGCTCGGCCGTGGCGTTCCCGGGTGCTGTTCGCTCAGGGGTTGGACATCGACGGCCGCGAGCTGTTCCGGGTGGGTGACGTGATCGAGCTGGCGAAGGCGGCCAAAGCGCGGTCGGAGGCCAGGAACGGCACTGTGGACCTACCGTGAGCGCTTGGCCGCTGCGAGCGCCTTCTGCCGGATGTACTCGCCGGTCTTCATGCCGGCTCGGTCGGCAGCGGTCTTCAGCTCGGTGAGTTCGTCGTCTGTGAGGCGTATCGGCACGGCATGGGTGCGAGGGTTGCCGCTCGGTGGCCGGCCGGTTCTTGGTGACATGATCGTGACCTTATCGTATACGGAAAAGTTTGGTCAACCTCTTGCGCCGGCTGGACTTCTGCGTATACGATAAGTGCATGACAAACACAGCGAACACCCTGGTAATCACCGCCGAAGAGCTGGCCCGCACCGCCCACCGGAACTACTACCAGATCACCCTGGACGTCCGTGGCGGTGGCACTGTCACCCGGTTTGACAGCTACGACCCGCGATTCGAATGCAAGCACGGCCGTCTTCTCGGCGGCTGGCCCTGCGGCGCATGCGAGCGCGGCTAGGCCGTCGCGGTCCCGGGGCGTCGCGTCCCGGGACCTGCTCTGCAACATCCACCGAATGCCCCGAAAGGAACGAGACCAGATGATGACGACTAGGACCGCGACTCACCGGGTCACCTCGTACGGCGCCGGGGAGCTGCTGGTGACCGCGGTCCGTGACGATGCGAACAACCGGAACATGCTGCTGGCGACCGTGGTCAGCGACATGCGGGAGGGGCAAGCGCGGGCGTTCGAGTCCGGCGCCACGGTGTGGGTCGCAAGGGCGCAGGTCCACGCCCTGCCGCCGGTATCGGCGGCGACCCGATGAGGTTCGCCGCACCCATGACGACGAACTCGCCTGGGGTGGCGCGAGCGATGCTGAAGACAGTCAGCCGAATGTTGAAGGGGTGGAGGCGCTGATGTATCCAACGGAACGGCACCAAGTGAGCCCTGACCTCGGCTGGATCGACCTCTGGTGCGACCGGTGCGGCGATAACGTGCCGCATGACTTCGTGATCGTCACCGACAACCGTGTCGAGAAGAAGCGAGGCGAGTACCGCGACACCAACGCCGTCGTTCAGATCGAGGCTGAGTGCGCCGCGGGCCACCGGCAGTCGATCCTCTAGCCGAGCATGTACGAGCATGGGCGAGCGTGGGCGTGCACCGTTGAGCAATCGCATTGCTAGCTATGGCGATTCTCGATCAGTCTTGATTGACACCGCCTAGCAGTTGTGCGACGCTGTAGCCCTGCTGACCTGCCGACCCCGGAAACGGGCGGCGGTCCCGAGAGCCCCGTTGACCTTCCCTGGTCCGGGGCTCTCTGGTTTCCCTGAGACCCGACGCGGGCGCGCGTGATCCCGTCTGAGCGCAGCGCGACCAAACAGATGTCGGCCCGCCAGTTGCGTGCCCGCGTCGTTCGTTCACCTACCTGGAGAGGCTGGAGACCATGAAGGCGACTGATCTGCGGGTCGGCGACCGTCACACCAACCCGGACGTGCCGGCCGCGGGCTACGTCGTGGACGAGGTGCACGTGCTGGTGAAGGTCCGGTACGACAGCGGCGCGTCTGACCTGCTCCAGTTCGACGCAGCAGCGGACGTCGATGTCACCCGGTCGACGCCTCAGCCGAAGGCGTAGCGGGCCATGACCCGGCTACCGATCCCGCCTGTGGACCCGGACTCGTTCCGCGTGACGTGGGCTGTGCCCGAGCCGTTGGCCGACGGTGAGCGTGCGTTGGTGCGCGGCTGGCTGCGAGTTCACAGCATCGACCCGAGACGCGTCAAGGTCACCCCGTCTGGTGCGCTCGGCGTCGGTGCCGACGTCGCGGTCATCTCCCACCCGCAGCTCGGTGCCCTGATCGTGTACGGCGAGTTCCAACTGGACGAGCACGGCCGGAAGACCATCGACCCGCTGACCCGACGCCCAGCTGTGCGGGTGGTAGCTCAGCCGCTCGGGATGCCGCCCCCTCCGCTGCTGCGTGACCGTGGTAACCGGCGTGCTGCTGAGTGGCGGCTACGCCTGCCGGTGTCGGCGCTGCTGCCTGCTGCGTGAATGCCCACCGCGTCGCTGCGGCTGTGCAGTGGGTGCAAGCGCAAGGTCCGCGGCCCGTGCCCGTACTGCACCAAGGCGGCGCGCTTCACGACTGACCGAAGGCGCGGCACCTCGACAGAGCGTGGCTACGACCATCACTGGCGCACCGTCGTCCGCCCGGCGTTCCTGCGAGACAACCCGCTGTGCTGCCTGTGCGGTGCGCTCGCTGAGGTACCGGACCACTACCCGGAGACGCGCAAGGAACTACTGGCTCGCGGTGTCCGCAACCCCGATGAGCCGAAGTACCTGCGTCCGCTGTGCCTGAGCTGCCACGCACGCCACGGACGACGCTGACCGCGACCACCTACACGTCGCCCGGCCGGTAGGGCCTCAGAAATCTCTACGGCCTGCGGGAGGCGCGACCGTGACAAGGGGCGAACGTACACCGACGGCAATTTTGCAACTTTGGGAGGTTGGGTCGAATGGGAGAACGGGGCGCGTTGAAGCTGCCGGCCCATCTTCGGCCGGTCGGTGATGACGAGGTGGCCGGGACGGTGGCCGAGACCGCGCCGAAGGAGGCTCCGGTCAAGCCGGACGAGGTTGCCGACAACTCTGCGCTGAACGAGCTGTGGGACCGGATCGTTCCCGAACTCGACCGGGCCGGCATGATCTCGCCGGCCGATGGGCCGACGCTCGAACTGGCGCTGCGGCACTTCTTGCTGGCCCGCGTGGCGGCCGACCAGATCGACGGCGACGTGACCGTCGCCGACAAGGGGCACGGCGGCGTGAAGAAGCACCCGGCCGAGGCGGTGTTCCGTGCTGAGTCCGACATGTTCCTTCGCTACGCGGCGCAGCTCGGGATGACGTTCCTGGCCCGGGCTCGGACACCGGCAGCGAAGGGACGGGAAGGTGGCGAAAGCAACCCGTTCGCTGCGCCTGTCGGCGCCGCTCAGTCCTGAGATTCTGTGGTACCTCGAATCGCGTGGTTACGAGGTGCCAACCTGCCGGCCGCTGATCCGAACTCCCGAGCCGCGGGACGTCAAGGGCGCGATCTTCGACCCTGAGCGGGTCGACCGGGTGATTACCGCGATGGGTCACCTCCGGCACACGAAGGGCAAGTGGGCTGGCCAGCCGATCGTGCCGGCCGCCGTACAGGTCGCCTACATCATCGCCCCGGTGTTCGGCTGGGTCGCACCGAGCGATGACGACCCGAGCGTCTACGTCCGGATCATCCGCGACGCGTACGTCGAGATGCCCCGCAAGGGTGCGAAGACGACGCTCGTGTCGGCGCTGGCGATGTACCTCGGGTTCGCCGATGGCGAGGCGGGCGCGGAAGTACTCCTCGGGGCGGCGTCCCGGGATCAGGCGGGGCAGGCGTTCAAGCCGCTCGCCGCCGTGGCGAAGTCATCGAGGGTGCTGCTCGACGCGGGTGTGCGGGCGCTGCGTCACGAGATTCAGCGGGCGGCCGACAACTCGGTCGTCAAGCCGGTGTCGAGCCGGGGTGACCTGGCGCACGGCGCGAACGTGTCCGGCGGCCTGGTCGATGAGTTGCACGTCCACAAGAGCCCGGACCTGCTGGAAGCGATCGAGTCCGGGACTGGTGCCCGGACTCAGCCGCTGGTGTTCATCATCACCACGGCCGATGACGGGCAGGTCATCTCGGTGTATGCCGTGCGGCGGGACCTGATCGAGAAGATCGCCGCTCGGGTGTTCAAGGCACCGTCGATGTATGGGGTTGTGTTCGCTGCTGACGAGCGAGAGGACCCGTTCAGCGAGCAGACGATCCGGAATGCCAACCCGCTGTACCCGGTCACGCCGTCGCCGGCATTCATGCGAGCCGCGATGGACAAGGCGAAGTCGAGCCCGGTCGCGATGGCGTCCTACCTGCGACTTCACCTCGGCATCCGGGCCAAGATGGACAAGCGGTTCATCGACCTCGGCCGGTGGGACCGCAACGCCTCGATAGTCGATGAGGCTGCCCTGGCGGGCCGGCTGGCATGGGGCGGCATCGACCTCGGTTCGGTGTCGGACATCACCGCCCTGGCGTGGCTGTTCCCCGACGTCGACCGGGGCGGGTACGACGTGCTGCTGCGGTTCTGGACTCCGGAAGCGTCGCTCGAGGATCTCGATAAGCGCACGCAGCGTTCGGCGTCCGGGTGGGTGAAGGACGGCTTCCTGAAGCTGACCCCCGGCGACGTCACCGACTACGACTTCATCGCCGCCCAGGCGCATCGCGATTTGGACACCTTCGACGTGCACAACATCGGCTACGACCGGTGGCACGCCTCGCAGTTGGTCATCGACCTACAGAACGAGGACGAAGACCTGATGGTCGCAGTCGGGCAGGGTGTCGCGTCGCTGTCGGCACCGATGAAGGAACTGGAGCGGCTGGTGCTGAAGGGCACGGCCGCGAAGCCGCTGTTCCGGCACGGCGGCAACCCGGTGCTTCGGTGGATGGCTGACAACCTGCGGGTGTACTCAGACCCGTCCGGGAACATCAAGCCCGACAAGAAGAAGTCGATGGACAAGATCGACGGCTTCTCAGCGATCGCCACGGCGCTCGCGGTCGCGATGGCGGCCGAACCCGAGCGCGAGAGCGTGTACGACCGGCGCGACGCGCTGATTCTGTGAACTGGTAGGGGCTGGGCCGCCGAGCGTCGTGGTGTTGCAGTGGCCGGCCGCCGCAGGGGTGCACGCCCTGTGTCGTTCCGCCGCCCGGCCCTTACCTCACCCCGATTCGATGGGAGCCCGCGATGGCGCGACGTGACCGACTCCTGCGGCAGTTCCTGCGTGAGCGGTTCGTGGTGACGCTGAAGAACGGCGAGACGTTCGATGGCCTGCTGGACGATCACGACGAGTCGACGCTGGAATTCCTCGACGTGCACGCGATCGCCGCGGGCGGGCGCCGCTCGGAGGTGGATGGTCGGCTGTATCTGCCGCGGGCTGAGATTGCCTACATGCAGCGGCCGGACGTGCTGTGATCATCTCGGGTGGGAAGGCGCTGGATTTCGCGCCGCAAGCGCTCGCCGAGACCACGCCGATTTCGGCGTCGAACGGTTACTGGTACGCCCAGCAGGGCCTTGCGCTGGCTGGGAAGTACGCAGCCTACGGTGAAATTTACCGGCGGCAGCCGTGGATTTTCGCGCTGATCAACAAGCTGGCCCGGTCTACGTCCCGGCTGCCGTTCATGGCATGGGACAAGTCTGGTGACGCTCGGCTGCTGGATCAGTCCTCGCCGTACGCGCGGCTGTGGATGCGCCCGTGCCCGTCGATGGATGTCTTCCGGTTCTGGCGGTGGACCGTCTCGACCTTCGAAATCTATGGCGAGACGTTCTGGCTGAAGGTCCGCAACCCGATCACGAAGGCGATCATCGGGTTCTACCCGATGCACCCGTCCCGGACCGCGGTCCACCGGTTGAAGAACGAAGTCACCGGCGAGTGGGAAATCTGGTACGTCTTCACCCTCGGTGTGGCGTCGGCCGGCATGCTGGCTGTGCGGGACACCGAGGTCGTGCCGTTCCTGACCTTCAACCCGGACGACACGATGCGCGGCCTGTCACAGCTGGAGCCGCTGAACTCGACCCTGATCAACGAGGACGCCTCCCGGCGTGCCCAGCTGTCCGCGTGGACCAAGGGTGCGCGGCCGGCGTTGATGATCTCGACCGACAAGGCCCTCAGCGACCGGGCTTACACCCGCCTGGAGAGCAAGATCGGGAAGGTTCACGGCGGCCCGGATAACGCCGGCGGCACGCTGCTGCTGGAGGAGGGCGCAAAGCCGATTCCGATCCAGTTCACCCCTGTCGAGATGGATTACATCAACCAGCGGAAGCTGGACCGCGAGGAAGCCTGCGGTGTGATCGACGTGCCGCCGCCCGTGGTGCACATCCTGGACCGGGCGACGTTCTCCAACATCACCGAGCAGATGCGGTCGCTGTACCGGGACACGATGACGCCTCGGTTGGCTGAGTACGAGTCGGTGATCGAGTTCTACGTGCGGCCGGAGTTCGCCCTGATGGGTGAGGCTGAGGCTAGGTTCGCGCTCGATGAGGTGCTGCGCGGCGACTTCGAGAAGCGCGCCGTGGCGGTCGGCCAGTTGATCGAGCACGGCGTGATGAAGCCGTCCGAAGCCCGTCCGATGTTCGACCTCGGCGACGGCGGCCCGGCCGCCGACAAGCTGTACGCCAACGCGGCCTTGCAGGAGCTGGGCCGGCCGGCCGAGCGGGTCACGGTCACTGCGACCGCGCCCGCTTCGCCCGGCGAGGCCGACGACGCACAGGACGCCGAGAACGATGCGGCCACGCAGCAGGACGAAGCGCTGGCTAGCCGGCAGTCCGGTACCCGGTCGGTCATCGAGTACGCGCCTGAGCCGGTCCGCCGCGGCGGCCGGCCGGCCAAGAAGGGACACGAGCGGTGAAAATTGTTCGCAAGAACGCCACGATCACCAACACTGGCGACGAGGACGCCTTCCCGGGAACGTTCGAGCTGGTGCTGTCCACTGCGGATGAGGACCGGGACGGCGACGAACTGCTGGAGGAAGATTGGGAGCAGCCGCTCCCGGATCACATCACTATGGATGAGGACCACGGCATGAGCGTGGCCACCACGGTGGGCAGCGGAGTGCCGACGATCGAGGGCGGCAAGGTGATCGTCCGGGGAACGTACTCCAGCCTCCAGCGGGCACAGGACGTGCGAACGCTGGTGAACGAGAAGCACATTCGCACGGCCAGCGTCGCCTTTATGACGAAGACGGTCACGAAGGACGGCAAGTCCAAGAAGGTGCGGGAACTGCTCAACGGTGCGTTCGTGGCCGTGCCGAGCAACCGCAGCGCGGTGATCCTCGACTCCAAGGGAGCGAAGGCAGGCGCCCGGAACTCCAAGAGCGACGCCGAGCACATTCAGGCCATCCATGACCACGCGATCGCACTCGGCGCCACGCCGGCCGGCCCGTCCGATGACACTGGCGCGGCTGAGGGCACCGTGGGCGGCAAGGCGCTGCACCGCATGGTCGCGGCCAAGGCGGTCGACGGCTCGTACGAGCAGCGACAGCAGGCCATCTGCGACGCCCTGGACGCCGCCTACCCGGATCCTCCGGACGGTGGCTACGTGTACGCCTACCCGCTGGCCACCTTCGAGGATTCCGTGGTGTACCGGGTCAGCGGCGACACCGAGCTGCGCGGCCAGTGGCAGGCCGATTACACCTACGACAACGGCAAGGTCACCCTCGGTGACCCGGTTGCCGTGAACATGGTCGAGCAGGTCGTACCGCTCGCCAAGAGCCTCGGCCTCACCCTGACCGGTGTCGCCGACGATGACGCTGCACCGGTCGAGCCTGACGAGCCCGCCGCCGCCGACGATGCGACCGCCGCTGATGCCGCCGCCGCGAAGTCCGCCGCCGCCGACCCCGACGTCGACTTGCAGTTCCGGGCGTTCGTTACGCGAGCGAGCGCCCTGGCGGCTTCCTAGCCGCACCCCGCAACACCAAACCAGGACCGGCGCGACCCGCGCCGGCCCTCCGGCATGACCAAGAAACGGAGGCACGCAGCATGACGAACGCTGCTGTGCAGGAAGCCAAGAACGGGATGCGGCGGCTCGCGCTGAAGGCGCAGGAGACCGTCGACAACACCACCATGACGCAGGCCGAGAAGAAGGTCGAACTCGACAAGCTCGAAGTCGACCTGAAGGCATTCTCGGACACGATCGCGAACTGGGAGGCGGCCGAGCGCATCATCAAGGGCGGCGACCTCGCCGACGTCGCGACCGGCGCGGCGGCCGAGGATCAGGCCATCGCGATCGCCAAGGGCATCGGCCGCCAGGTCACCGACTCCGACGCCTACAAGTCGGCCGCGGCCGACCTAGCCGAGCGGAAGCGCGTCGGGTTTCAGGTCGAACTGAAGACGCCCGGCGTGATCGACGAGGGCACCGCCACCGCGAACGGGTTCCTGACCGGCGCGGCCGGCGCCGCGGTGATCCCGAACTTCCTTCCCGGTGTCGTCGGTCTGCGGTTCCGCACGCTGGCGATCGCGGACCTGTTCGCGCAGGGCTCGACCACCTCGCCGCTCATCTCCTACCTGAAGGAGACCGCGTTCAACAACAGCGCGGCCGGCGTCGCGGAGAAGGGCAAGAAGCCGCTCTCGGACAACACCTTCGCGCGGGTCGCCGAGCAGGTCGGCAAGATCGCCCACATCTGGAAGATCACCGACGAGATGATGCAGGACGCGGCGCAGCTCGCGAGCTACATCGAGAACCGGATGGTGTTCGGCCTGCGACTGAAGGAGGACTCGGAGCTGCTGTACGCCGCCGGGTACCCGTCGGTGACGGGCCTGATGACCCTGGCGGCGAGCTTCCAGCCGAACATCAACGCGGCCGGCACCGACGCCAACGGCGGGGCGACCGAGGTGATCGACGCGGTGTACAAGCAGATCACCGCGGTCCGGTACAACGCCTTCGTCGAGCCGGACGGGGTGCTGCTCGACCCGCTGAACTGGCAGCACGTCCAGCTCGGCAAGGACGCCAACGGCCAGTACTACGCCGGCGGCCCGTTCATGGGCCAGTACGGCAACGGCCAGTACGAGAACGTGTACAACTTCTGGGGCAAGAAGGCGGTCGTGACCCCGGCCGTCAACGACGGCAAGATCACCGTCGGTGGCTTCCAGGAGTGCGGACAGGTGTTCCGCCGGACCGGCATCACGGTCGAGATGACCAACTCGAACGTCGATGACTTCGAGAACAACCTCCTGACCGGCCGCACCGAGATGCGTGAGGCGCTGGTGGTCTACCGCGAGAACGGCTTCGGGCAGGTCACCCCGACCTGGACCTGATCCTGGTTCGTCGCGCCCGGGCGTGAAACAGCCCGCGCCCGGGCGCGCGCGATCCGCGATTAGGCCCGAGGATTGGAGCATTCGAATGGGCGAAGGCAAGCACAGCAGCGGCGAGCAGCCGACCGACTCCTACCGCTGCGATAACTACGAACGGCATCCGGAGCCGGTCGTTCGTCCGACCGGTGAGGCCGGCCCGGACGAGACCGTTTCCCACCGGTCCTACGACCATGACCGTCTTCACGACACCATCGGCACCGTGCGCAGCCGGGCCGAGACGAAGCCGGTCAAGGCCAGCGACCCGAGCGTCGGCACCAAGTAGATGACCCTCGACCCATTCGCCCGGGCGGTCATGGTCGCCTACTGCAAGTGGGACCCGACCGAGGTAGTCACCGACAAGACGGTGTACCTGAACGGCAACGGCACGCCGCTGCTTACTCTGCCGTCGTTGTACGTCACCGACGTGTCCGAGGTGGTCATCACTGACCGCGCCGGCAGCGTCTCGACGGCAACCGTCGGCGTCGGAGCGGTTGACCTTGAGTGGTCCGAGGACGGCTGTCTGGAGTGCACAGGCTGCCGGTTCAGCGTCTTCCCGGCCGGCCGCCGCAACGTGGCAGTGACCTACTCCGGCGGCTACGAGACCGTCCCGGACACACTGCAACCCGCGCTCGACTCCATCGCCAAGCGCGCCCCGTCCGCGACCAGCGGTGTGCAGAAGCGCAAGCTGCTGAACGCGGAAATCCAGTACGCAGCGAGCCTGATGGCCGGGCAACTGCTCATCACAGAGCAGATGGTGCTCGACCAGTTCCGGATCATGCAGGCCGGCTGAGAACTTCGGGGCGGTGCGTCAAACTCGCGCCGGCAAAAGTCATTTGGGTACGCGTTAAGGCGCGCTCGGGGAGTTTCACGCCGGTCTCTTTCCCTCCCTGCTATGAGCCGACCTGCGCACCGTCCCGGCCTCCAACCAACCCGAGCAATAGGACGGTGCGCGGTGGGTGACCTCGACTGCTTTTGGGTGCACGAGGTGCAGGTTTCCCCTTACCTCGGCACATCGGGCCGCGCTGGTGACCTGTGGGACACCGCCGTGCCGGTCATGTGCTGGGTCGAGGACGCGGTGAAGCTCGTCCGCGACAGCAACGGCGCCGAAGTGGTGTCCACCGCCACGCTCGCTGCTGACCTGGCCGATGCCGCGCCGTTCACCGTGAACGCCAAGGTGCTGCTGCCGTCCGGCCGGGAAGCCCGCGTGCTGACCGTGGGCCGCGGCGATTCCGGGGCGCTCGGTCTGCCCGATCACATCGAGGTCGCCCTGACCTGACAAGCGAGGTGCGCTGCCGATGGGCATGGAAATTAAGCTCACCCTGAATCACGACCTCGGCTTGGAACTCGATACACGGCTTCGCCGCGGCCTGGTCAAGGGCGGCGAGGCGATCCTCGGCGTCTCCAACGAACGGGCACCGCGCGAGGAACACCCCAAGCACGGCGTGCACATGACCGACACCGGATTCGTCCGCCTGGAGACCGGCAGTACGGCCGGTGATCGGGTCGCGATCGGCTACGAAGCCTGGTGGGCGATCTTCACCCATGAAGGAACGCCGGAGCACGGCGCGGAGACCTACCCGTCCGGCGGCGAGAACAAGTTCCTTGAACGGTCCCTGATCGAAGGCGGCGAATCGGCGCTCGAAGTGGTCGCCGCTGCCCTGCGGGGTGAACTGTGAGTCTCAGCGCATTCGAGACCGGCCTCGCCGAACTGCTCGCCGCTGCCGGTATCGGCACGTGGCGGCCGGACACCCCGTACGCGTCGGACGAAACGGCGATCCTGATTCGGTCGATCCCGAACGCCCCGGACCGGCTCATCGTGATCACCGCCTGGTTGATGAGCAACGATCCCGGCACGGGTGACGCGCTGCTGTGCGCGCAAATCCGGACCCGCGCCAGCACCGATCCGACCACTGACCAGGACGTTGACGATCAGGTGTTCAACGCCCTGAACGGGCTACACGACACGAGCATCGGCGGTGTGCCGGTGACGGTCATGTGGCACCAATCCAGTCTCCCGCTGGGGCCAGACGCCAATCAGCGATGGGAAAACAGCAACAACTTCTACGCGCGGGTCGCCTGGCCTTCGCAGCTCAGTACCGACTGAACCACTCTGCCTAGGAGGGCATCGTCATGGCTCTGGCCATCACCTCGTTCACCCCGACGACCGGTTCCACGGTCGGCGGCACCACGGTCACCATCACCGGCACGGCGCTCGACACCGTGGACGTGGTGCTGGTCGGCAACAAGCAGGCCGCGATCGTCGGCACCCCGACGGCGACGACGCTGGTGTTCAAGACACCGGCCGGTGCGGCCGGCAACGCTGCTGTGCACGTCATCGACAGCGACACCGACACCGAGGTCAACGGTCCGGTGCCGTTCGTCTACGCCGCGCCCGCGGTTCAGGAGGTGCTGGTCTCGACCGGTGCCCGGAAGTGGAAGCTGGACGTCGACATCTCGGCCGCACAGGACGGCACCGAGTACATCCCGGTGCGCGCCATGTCCGACTTCCAGCCGTCGAACCCGTCGACCATGCAGGACGACTCGGACTACGACTCCGACGGCTTCGGCTCGGACGCCAAGACCGGTTCGAAGTGGGCCAACGTCCTGAAGCTGATCCGTAAGAAGGGCGTCACGTCCAACGTCTACGACCCCGGCCAGGAGACGCTGCGCCTCGCGTCGAACGAGTTCGGCGGCGCCGGCGTCGTCCGAGTCCGCTGGTACGAGCGCGACGGCGGCGGCGAGGCGTGGGAGGGCTACGCCCAGGTGCAGTGGAGTGAGGACGGCGGCAACTCCACCGCGCTGAGCACCGTCTCGGTGACCCTGAGCGGCCAGGGCGCCCGTACCCCGATCACCAACCCGGCCGCCTGATCTGACCTCGAACCCGGCGCGGAACCACCTCAACAGTGAGGCGTTCCGCGCCGGGTTCGGCCTGCCCATCGAAACCCTGACCTGAAAGGACCGACCGATCATGGCCTTGTCCGACCTGCGGGAAATGCTGGACGCGCCCGTGCTGAAGCTGCCCATCGGCGGCAAGACGTACACGGTCGCCGCAGCCGACGCCGAGACCTGGTTGCGGTTGCAGGACATTCACAACCGCTCAGCTGATCTGGTCGCCGGCCGGCCGGCCGCCGCATCGCGCAACGCCGACGCGGTAACCGGTCTGACCGAGATCGACATGTACCGGCTCGCGCTTGGACCCACCTTCGACCAGCTTGTCGCAGCCAAGATCAGCGGACCCGAGTTGAAGCACGCCGGGCTGACCGCTTACTTCTGGCAGATCGGTGAGGAGAAGGTCGCCGAACTGATGTGGGAGTCGGCGGGAAAAGCCCAACCGGCCCGGCGCAGGTCGAGCCGATCTACGACGTCGACGAGTACGGGTGCGGCGACTACGACCCGGCGACGGGTCTCTGGGAGTGGTACGAACTCCCGCCGGAAGTAGGCGACGGGCCAGCCCTGACGTGGGCTGAGCTGCTGAGCCAGTGGGCGCTGATCGAGGCCGACCTCCAAGACCGCGGCGTCGATGTCGAATCCGGCATCCTCCGCACCCGATCGGCCCGGTGGCTGAAGGTCCGCATCGTCGGCCTCTTCGCCACGCGTGATTCCCGTCTCTGGCAGCACTACAACCCGCCCAAACCCAGGTAGGAGGTGTTCTTGTCGTGGCGCTGTCGATCGGTGAACTCGTCGGCTACCTGCGCATCGACAGGGGCACCTCCGAGCGGGACCTGACCAGCGCCCAGCGCAGCCTCGACCTGACCGCAACCTCGGCCCGTCGGCTCGGTGAGTCCGTCGGGCAGGGTGAGGCCCGGTTGCAGCGTGCCGGGACGGCTGCTGACAGCCTCGCCAGCCGCTCCGGGAAGCTCCGCGCGGCCCAGCTGTCTGCCTTGGCCGCTCAGGAGCGCTACAACGCGGTTCTGGCCGACGGCGAGGCATCCACGGCCCGTCTGGCATCGGCCGAGGCGACCCTGATTCGTGCCCGGGAGCGGGTCGCCTCGCTGAAGCCTCCGGCACCGCCGGACCCGACGATGTGGCAGCGGGCCATGTCGACCGCGACCGGTGCGGTAGCGACGGCCGCGAAGTTCGGTGTGGCGCTGGGCGCGTTCGACCTGGCCATGAAGGGCATCGAGTACGCCAAGTCCGGTGCTCAGCTCACCGTCGCGTTGAACGGGGTGCAGGCCGCCTCGCACGCCACCGACGAGGAGATGACCAAGGTCCGCGAGACCGCTGTCGGTCTCGGCAAGGACTTGACCGTGCCGAAGGCGACCGCAGTGGACGCCGCGCAGGCCATTGACGATCTGGTCAAGGCTGGTGTGTCCCTCGACCGGGCGATGGTCGCCGCTCGTCCGGCGCTGCTGCTCGCCTCCGCTGCCCAGGTGCAGACCGCCGACTCCGCGCGGGTGCTCGGTGACACCCTGGACGACTTCCACCTGAAGGCTGACCAGGCCGGCCACGTCGCCAACGTCCTCGCGGCGGCGGCGAACTCGGCCGGTGGCGGCCTGATGGACCTGTTCGACGGTCTGAAGTACGCCGGTCCCACCGCGCGCACCGTCGGCCTGGACGTCACCTACACCGCCGCCGCCCTGGTCGAGCTGGCGAAGTCCGGCATGCAGGGCACCCTCGGCGGCACCGCGCTGATGAACATGCTGACCCGGCTGAACCCGACTACCAAGTCGGCCAAGGCTGCGCTGCATGACCTCGGCGTCGAGGCGTACGACTCGCAGGGCAAGTTCGTTGGCCTGCCGAAGGTCATCGACCAGTTGCACGCCGCTCAGCAGCGGTTGAACCCGCAGCAGTTCGGCCAAGCCGTGCAGATCGCGTTCGGCAACCGGGCCAAGAACGCCGTGATCAACTTCGCGACCGGCGGGTCCGAAGCCTTCGATGAGTTCTACAAGAAGATGCAGGCCGGCAACGTCCAGGAGTACGCGGACAAGATGAACCGCGGCCTGTCGGCCGGCGGGGCGCTGCTGCGCAAGGAAGTCACCAGCTGGGCCATCGACATCGAAGGCAAGGCCGAACCGGCTTTGGCCGCCGCGGTGTTCTGGATCGGGGAGAAGCTGCCGGCCGCACTGTCGACCGCGCAGCACACCCTCCAGCCACTGGAGCATGAGATCGGCGACGTGCTGGTGCCGACCGTGCACGGCGCGGTCGATGTGGTGCGACTGCTGGTGTCCGGGCTCGGCGAAGCCGGCCACCTGATGGACGGCCAGCGGTCGATCGTGACCGGGCTGGGCACTGCGGTGCTAGGCATGTGGGCTGCGTACAAGGGCTACCAGATCGCCAAGACGGCAGTCTCCGCTGTCGGCTCGGCGCTGGACACCGTGCGGCTGAAGGCGATGTACGCCCGGGATTCGGTCAGCACGATCGGCACGGCCGAATCGACCATCAGTAGCGGCACAATCGCGCTCGGCGCGTTGGGGCTGGCCCTCGGGGTTGCTGCGTACGCGTGGCAGAAGCACGCCGCGAGCGTGGCCGCTGACCGGCAGCAGGTGCAGGATTTCACCACGGCGATCCAGCAGGACTCCGGTGCGCTCGGTGAGAACACCAAGGCGGCCGTGTTCAACGCCCTACAGAAGCAAGGTGCGGTCGCTGCGGCTAAGCAGTTCGGGATCAGCCTGTCCGATCTGACCGATGCGTCGCTGGGTAACGCCGATGCGCTGGCGAAGGTCAACGCTGTCCTGGATCAGTGGAAGCGAGCCTCGATCGACTCCGGGGCGGCGGCGGACAACGTGACGTCCGGCGCCGATGACGGCGCCGATGCCTACTACAAGCTGCGTGACGCCATCGGCGGGACCAACAGCAAGATCAAGGAGGCTGTCACCGGGTACCAGGACTCGAAGGCCGCTCTCGGGCAGAACGCCACGGTGACCAGCGAGGCCGCGCAAGCCAACAAGGACCTGGCCGCGTCGATGGTCTACACCGTCGATGCCAGTGGCAATCTCGTCCAAGGCCAGCAGCAGGTCGGCTCGACGGTCAACGACACAACCGAGGCGATGGTTCAGCAGAAGACCGCCGCCGAGTTGCTGAAGGACGCGCTGGACACCCTGAACGGGGTGAACCTGTCCGTCGAGACCACGACCAACGCGTTCCTGGATTCCCTCGATCAGATCAGCTCAACCGTGGACGCCAACGCCAAGTCGTTCGGTGACAGTGGCAAGGCCATGTCGCAGAACACTGCCGAGGGTCGGCGCAACCGCGAGCAGCTGGTGAACATCATCCAGGCCGCGAAGGACCAGGCGCAGGCGACAGCGGATTCGGTCGCAGCTCAGGAGGGGATGACTGCCGGTTTGCAGGCCGGCAACGCCCAACTGAAGGCGAATGAGGACAGGATCCGTGCGGCTGCGCGGGCCGCCGGGCTGAGCAACGAAGCGGTCGATGCGCTGATCAAGTCGATCGGGCAACTGGCGACGGTCAAGGCCGCGCCCGAGGTGTCGATCACCGATTCCGCAACGGCCAAGATTCGCTCGATCAAGGCGCAGCTGAAGGAACTGAGCGGGGCAGTCGTCTACACCGAGGTCGTCACCTCGACCACGGCCGGTGCGACGTTGCACGGGCAGCAGGCGGGGGAGCGGACCCAGCGGAAGGCTACCGGCGGGATCATCGACGGACCTGGCACCGGCCAGTCGGACAGCGTGGTCATCCGGGCGTCCAAGGGCGAGTTCATGAGCACCGAGGCGTCCGCGTCCCGCAACCGCGGGGCGTTGGAGGCAGGCAACCGCGGCGCTCAACTGGTCGCGTTGCCGGGGTACGCCGGCGGTGGCCTGGTGCCGGGCGGGAAGAACGGCCGGGTGTCGCTTGGCCACCTACCGGCGGCATCCGGTGGGTCCGGTGGTTCATCGGCCGGTAGTGCGGTGGCGAAGGCGCTGGACTCGTTGCGGTTCTCCGTTACCGAGTCGGACCTTCCGCGTCTGGTCACGGCGATCAGCGGCACGGCCGCCACGATCAACTCGGCCATGACCAAGCTGGTCAGCGACGTCCACAACGCAGCGGTCAAGGGGCTCGGCAACGGCGCGCTGGTCACGGTGCTGTCCGGTGAGAACCGGCAGTTGCAGCACCTGGCCAACGAGCGGGCGGGCATCGTCGCGAAGCTGAAGGTGGCTGGCCAAGCGCTCGCGAGCGAGCGGGCGGCCGAAACTGCTGAGGCGGCGAAGGTGTCGGACAAGATCACCAGCGAATTCGATATCGCCACGGCCGGGGTGAACTCGAACGGGTTCACCGCAGCGTCCACGCCCGAGTCGATCATCGCCGATCTGACCAAGCAACGTGACCAGTCGCGGAAGTTCGCGGCTGGTCTGCTGGCGTTGCAGGCGAAGGGCCTGAACAAAGACCTGGAGCAGCAGCTCGGCGAAGACGGAGTGGCGACTGCCGGGGCGAACGTCGCCGCGTTGCAGGGTGCGACCAAGGCGCAGATCAAGATCATTAACGGTCTGTATGCCAGCACCCGAAGCGCGGCGGACGCTGCTGGCGGGGCGGTGTCGCGGGCGATGTACCAGTCGGGCATCGACACGATGGCCGGCTACATCAAGGGCCTCACCTCGCAGGACGCCGCGATCAAGAAGGCCGCTTCCCACGTGGCCGGTCTGGTCGTCGTCCAGGTGAAGAAGGATCTCGGGATCAACTCCCCGTCCAAGGTCACCTTCGGTCTCGGAGCGAACGGGTCCGGGTCGTTCGCGCTCGGCCTGATGTCCAACGTCGGCAAGGTGAAGACAGCTGCCAGCACGGTCGCCAGCACGGCGTCCGCGCACCTGGCCGGGGTGAACTCCTCGGTCGCGGTGCGGCTGCCGTCCAAGCCAGCGTCGGTGATGGATAACCGGCCGGCCGAGAAGGCCCGCGTGGATAACCACTTCTACATCACGCAATTGCCGAACGAGGACGGTGCTCAGTTGGCTACTCGGGTCGGCCTGTTCGTGACGGCCAGGAGCGCGTGACGTGGGTGTCCATGTGTACGGGGCGCTGGACTTCGACAACGACCCGGGTGCGAAGTGGCGCGTCCGGGTCGACGGGTGGGACTCGGGCACCGGTTCCACCGTTGTCCTGACTCAGAAGCCGTCAGCGAGCCGGGCGGTCATCGGTCCGAGGTTCAAGAAGCCGAAGCCGATGATGATTTCCGGCTCGGTGACGGTGGATAACCCGGCGCTGCTGGTGCCAGCGTTGGGACGGCTGAAGAAGGCCATCTCGATCGACCCGACAACGCTGACGATCACCCGGTACGGGCTGGCGTTGTCGGCGTCGGTTGTCCGCGAGGGCCAGGTCGACGTGCAGCGGTACGCCTCGCCGTACTTCGCCACGTTCAGCGCACAGTTGCAGCAGGAGGACCACCGCAAGTTCGGTGTGCCGATCGTTGCATCGACGTTCCTGCCGTCGTCATCGGGTGGGATCACCTGGCCGTTGACCTTCCCGGCGAAGTGGAACTCGCAGCAGGTGTCCGGGCTGATCACGATTAACAACCCGGGCGATGAGGTCGGCAAGGTGCTGCTGCGCATCGACGGACCTGCCCCGTCGCCGATGGTGACCCACCTCGGCAGCGGCAAGGCGCTGATGTTCGCCTCGGGCTATTCGCTGGGGGCGGGCAACTGGCTGGACATCGACATGGACAACAAGTCCGTGCTCGAAAACGGGCAGGCGTCCCGTGCGGGGTTCGTCAGCTCCCGTGGCTGGTTCGGTCTCGACCCGGGCGACAACCAGTTCGCGTTCAACGTCGCCGGTGCCTACAACCCGACGGCGAAGCTCACCGTCACCGCGTATCCGGCTTACGAGTAAGGGGATTCGTTCATGTCAGTTGTGGTGCTTCCCCTCGATGCGGTAGCCGGGGCGCCGGCGTTCACCGCCCAGCAGACCCGGCAAGCGTTGTCCGCCTTGGTCCGTGGTGCCACGGCGGCGCGCCCGCTGGGTGGCCGGTCCGGTGTCCGCCCGGGCACTCCGGACGCCACCGTTGCCCTGTCAGGAGCGAGTAACACGACCTGGACGGTGGCTGCGCACTCCGGAATCCTCGACACAGAGGTGCCTGTGGCCGCCGCGCCGTACTTCTACGCCACGGACGGCACTGACACCGGCACCGTGCCGGCCGCCAGCGCGAGCAACCCGAGGATCGACGTCATATGGGTCGAGCCGAACGACAACGTCGAAGATGGCGGCGGCCTGCTCGGCGGTGTCATCGGCTACTCGCAGGGAACGCCGGCGTCGTCTCCGGCGCCTCCGCTGCCTGGCGCTGGCACTCCGGCGCTGCCGGCCCGGGCGATGGTGCTCGCGCAGATCACCGTGCCGAAGGCGACGACGGGTAACCCGAGCGTCGCTTTCGTCGCCCCGTACACCACGGCATCCGGCGGGCTGCTGCCTGTGCGGACGCAGGCCGAGCGAGACGCGCTGGTCCCGCACGACGGGACCGCGATCTACCGCGAGGACACCAACAACATCGAGGTGTACAACGGCGCGAGTTGGGACGTCTGGTGGTCGCCCGTCGCCCTGGAAGGCTTCGGCGGCACTCCGCTGAACGGCGCCTACGATGCGACGAAGCCGATCCGGAAACTCGTGGCGCGCAAGCTCGGGAACAGTGACGCCTCCGGGCTGACAACGGCGACCGGGCTGCCGGCGGGTACCACGGCGCTGCTGGCCGTCGACCTGGGGATGAACCTGATCACCGGGCAGACGATCCTGGTCCGGACAGACCTTTCCAACCTGTCGTCGGTCGTCTTCCAGCTGCGCAATGCCGCGTCACCCTACGCGGCGCTGGCGACCACTGCCTACGATTTCAACCACACGATCTGGTACCAGAAGTGACTGCTGCGCTGGGAGCGGAACCGCTGAAGTGGTTGGCGGCCAACCTGCTGACCGGCGAGATCATCTGCGACCTGCCGGCGCTGGTGCCGGATCAGTCGCCGTTTCGCCGCACGCTCGGCCAGTACGAGACCAACCAGGCCACGCTCTACCTGGACGAGCACACTGACCCGGAGTGGGAGCGGGGGCTGCTGCCGTGGGCGTCGGTTGTGGTCGGCTACCGCGGCGAGCCGGGCGCCGAGGTGATCGAGTGGGCCGGGATCGTCAACCAGCAGGTCCGCAAGCTCGGCAACACGGTGAACGTGCCGCTGATCACCGGCGAGGGCGCCCTGGATCGGTGCTTCGTCGGCGCGTACACCACTGATCCGACCGGGGTTGGTGCGACCACGGATCAGAACCAAATCGCGTCGGACCTGGTGACGTTGTTCGTTGTCGCTCCGCTGAACGGCATTCCCGGTCTACCGATCACCGTGGTGATCGTCGGCGGTGCCGGCCAGCAGCTGCTACGCACCTACGACGACTCCGACGACAAGACCGTGTACGCAGCGCTGCAAGAGCTGATGGGCATCGCCGGCGGGTGCGAGTGGACGCTGCACTGGCAGTGGACGCACAACCCGGAGCGGATCACGGCGGTCATCTACATCGGTAGCCGGATCGGAACAGCTGTGCCGGCCGGTGGTCAGCCGAACGCGACGTTCGAGGCGTCCGATCTGCTCGATGCGACCTACACGCTGGACTTCTCCTCGCGTGCCGGCGCGAACATCGTCAAGGCCACCCTCGGCAGCGGCGTCGGCCGGCCGACTGCGACCGCGGTAGCGACGGACACGGCCGGCCGCCCGCACCTCGAATTCCGGTATTCGCCGGCAACGGCAATCTCGAATCAGGCTGCGTTGCAGCAGAACGCTAACGGCAAACTGGCGATCATGCAGGCCGGCAAGGAGTCGGTGCAACTCGTGTCCGAGATCAAAGACGGGTTGAGGTACGGGACAGACTGGTCGATCGGCGATGACCTCGGCTACCTGCTCACCGGCACCGCCTACCCGGTGCCGAAACAGGGCGTGACGCGCTGCATCGGCTACGAGACCACTGACGCATCGGTAACCCCGATCGTGGCCGGGCTGGGGGGCTGAGATGGCAGGCGTTGGCGACCACATGCCGGCCGGGCCGGACGATCTGGCCAGGCGCGTCGCGGACCTGGAGAAGCTGGTTCAGCGGCTCCAGGCGGTGAACACCTTCAACGCTGCCACCATCGACAAGGGCACGCTGAAGGTGATCAACGGCGGATCGTTCCAAGTGATCGACCCGAGCACGGGAACCGTCATCGCCTACATCGGCCAACTGCCCTTCAACGACGGATCAGGGCGCACGCAGGGCGGCGTAGTGCTGTCTCGTGCCGATGGGTCGGTCGCACTCGAATTGGGCGACTTTGGCCTTATCCCAGGGCATACCTTCCAGCAAGCGCTCCAGTGGAAGTCGAGACTCGGCCAGATCGTCATCGCGGACGACACGGTGAGCGGTAACGGGCTCGCGATCCCATACATCCCGGCAGGAGTGTTCGAAGACCTCACCGCGCCGACCAACACGACAACCTCGGCGACGTTCGTCGGCATGCAGTGGGCTGACACCTACCAGCAGCACCCGAAGGTGACTGCCTCGGTGCTAGTGCAGGTGCCGTCCGGTAACCAGGCTGACATCCGGATGACGGTCAGCGGGCAGCAGATCGGGTCGATCATCACGGTGGGCTCGGGCAGCTTCGGGCAGTTCACGATCCCTGCTGCTGCGTGGCCTGCTGGCACCTACACCTTCGGGCAGCGGACCGTCGTGCAACTGGAGGCTCGGCGCACAGTCGGGACCGGTGCCATCGGCGTGCGCGGTCTTGGTCTGTGGGGAGTGCAGTCCTAGCTGGACGAGCTGGGCGCCGGGTCCGGCGTGCGATCAGGTGTCGCGCTCGGGAGAACGGGGTTGCCGGCATCAGTGGTTCGTACCGGCTCCGGCGGCGCCAGCGTCGGCAGCGGGCCACCGTCCGGTCCCTTGGTCGCGCCGGGTTCGGTCGTTGGCTGAGCGGTCGGCGTGCTGTCCACCGGGTTAGCTGCGTCGCTCGGGTTCGTCACGGGAGCCTCCTGGATCGCGGCGGTGTGCTTCGCGACAACGGTAGCGGTCGGTCGCGACACGGCGGCCGGCTTGGCGGGCGCGGCGTGGCTCGTTGAGGTGCTGGCTACGGCGGCGTCCTGGTGCACGACGAGCTGTGCCGGCTGCTGCGGGTGGTTGCCGCCCGTTGCGATCACTCCGACAGCGACGCCGGCCGCCACGAGGGCAGCCGCGATGGCAGTGGCTGCCTTTACTTCGATCCTCATTCGTACCGCTTCCATGAGATCCGTGTGAAAAACACTGTACAGGGTGCCGCTGACAAATAGGTGGCAAACGAAGGGAATCTGATACGTGATGGTGATCGCAGCGAACTCGGTGACGGTGGGCAACCTGGTCGAGTACGTCGGCTTCCCGCTGCTCGTGGTCGCCCTGCTCACCCTGGCCGGCTGTGCGGTGCGGTTCGTGCGACAAGGTGGCCAATTCGTCCGCGACTTCCGGGGCGAGCCGGCCCGGCCGGGTGTGCCGGCTCGCCCCGGTGTGATGGAGCGGTTGCAGACCATCGACGGCCGGTGGACCGACATGCAGCGGCAGATCGATGAAATTCACCATGAGATGCGACCCAATGGCGGTTGGTCCCTGAAGGATCAGGTGAACCGCCTCGACCCGCTGTACCCGCCACCGATCGGCGCGGTCCATCCGCAAGCGGGTGCTTGATGACGCTCACTGCATACGTCGATATCAGCAGCCACAACGGCACCCCGAACCTTCGCGCCTACTGGGACGCCGGCTACCGCGAGCTGATGCTGAAGGCGACCGAGGGAACCGGCTACGCCTGGGACCAGATGCAGGCGCTGGCGCGTCAGTGGCACTCGTTCGGTGCGGATGCCCGGGTCGGTTACTACCACTGGCTCTACGGCACGCTCAGCGCCGCAGCGCAGTTCGCCTGGTTCCAGGCTCACGTAGCGCCGGTGTTCCGCCCTGGCGATCGCGTGATGATCGACTTCGAGGACGTGGACCCGTCGCGGTGGGTGCCCGACGCTCAACACCGCGACGTGCTGGCCGGCTTCGCTCAGTCCTGTCGGCAGCAGGGCTGGCCGACACACATCTACGGGCCGGACTGGTACCTGGGCAACCTGCCACTGTGCGTCGCGTTCCTGCGTTCCGGCGGCTGGCCGATCGTCGCCTCGGACTACTCGCACAGCCCACCCGGCAACAGGTTCGGGCTCAACCAAGTCATCCATCAGTTCACCGACCGGGCCACCGTGCCCGGCTTCAGCGGTCCCGTCGATTGCAACCGCTGGCTTTCCGCCGAGACCGCCGATGGCGGATCGGCAACTCCGATCGCGAAAGGACCGTTCATGACGCTTCCCCAGCCCACGCTCGACGCGATGGTTCACCAGGTCGGGGTTATCGACGCCAACGTCAAGTCCATCTACGCCTGGGCCAACTCGACCCTGCTGCGCGTCGCGGCCATCGGCGCGAGCGTCGATCAGCAGGCCGCGACCCTGGCTGCGCTACAGGCCGCAGTCGCCGCGTTGCAGTCGGCGCCGGCCGGCGCCGTCGACCTGTCCCCGGTCACCGCCTTGCTCGCGAAGCTGCCCGCCGAGGTGCGGGCGCTGATCGAGGCGCAGCCGCTGATCATCGGAGGTACAGCGAAATGATCCCGAGCATCAGCCGCACGTTCGCTCTCGACCTGGCCGAGCGGGCCGGGTGGACGTTCGTGCAGGCGTTCGTCGGTGCCACCGCGGTGCTGATTGCCGGCGCGAACACTCAGAACGTGGTGCACCTGAACTACTGGCAGCAGCTCGGCGCGGCCGGGTTGACCGCTGGTGTCAGCGGGGTGGCTTCGCTGGGCAAGGGCGTCATCGCTGGCATCTTCACCGGTACGGCGTCTGCGTCGAAGACGGTCGCGGCGTCCGCGCCTGTGGAGTCGATCGGGGCGCACGCTGCCCAACCCGCCGTGACGGTACCTGCGCTGGCCGCCAGTTCGGAGGTGCCGCCCGACGCCGCCGCGGTGCTGGCGCAAGCCGAAGCGATCCACCCGAGCACGCCGGCCGCCTCCACATGACGGGCCGGAACATCATTTGGAACGAGCGGATCGGCTGATGGCCATCGAGTACGGCACGGTCACCGGCACCTTCACCGAAGCTGACGGCTCGGCCACGGTCCCGGAGGACGGCAGTGTGCTGCTCCGGCCCGATGCGCCCTACATCACGGTCGACGGCGAAACGGTGTTCCTGAACACCGTGGTCGGCGAGGTCCGTGACGGGGTGCTGGTCGACGGCCAAGGATCCCCCGGCCTGCGGCTGGTGGCCAGCGACTCGCCCGGCATCAACCCGTCCGGGTTCACCTACACCGCCAGCTTCCGCTTCGGCCCGGGCGCCAGGAAGTCGGTGGAGCAGGTCAGCTTCACCCTGCCGGCCGGCGGGACCGTGGACCTCAACACCGTGGTGCCGGTCGCGATCAGCGACGGCGTGCCGGTGATCGTCGGGCCGCCAGGGCCGGCCGGACCGACAGGCCCAACGGGTGCGACCGGTCCAGCCGGCGCAGCCGGCCCGGCGGGTGCCGCTGCCGACACCGCCGGCGGTGAGCGCTGGTACGGCCCGTACACGGTCACCAAGGACACCCCTGGACTGACCGGTGCCGGGCCGGGCGCTCAGCTGTTGGTGCCCCGCCCGGGCGATTGGCTGGTCGGTCTGCGCGTGATGGTCCGGGAGAGTTTCCAGGAGGCCGAAGGCGGTTGGCCACGGCTGGCCATCGGTTATTGGGCTGCCGATACCCCACTCGATCTGCTTGGCGCGGACACCGATTTCCCGGTAGGCCCGGACGATGGCGGCGTAGCTCAGGACATGGGCCCGATGCTGCGCCTGGCCACCACTGGCACGCAGGAGCGAGGCCCCCAGGTGGTGCAGTTCCTCACGGCCGAGCCCGTCTACATCCGACTGATCAACGGCGAACTGGACGACAACCCGGAGGTTCCGGGTCCGGTGTACGCCGACGCACCAACCGCTGGCCACGTCGATCTGTACTTCTGCATCGGATCATCGCCCGGACTGTACTGATCCGGTCGCAGAATGCCCTTCGCGCGGATAGGATCACCTGCGACCTGGCTCCGCGTGTTGACATAACGAAGCGCCCCGTCCCTCCATCGTGAGGGGCGGGGCGCTTTCGGCGTTTCAGGACCCCGGACAGACCAGGTAGCCGTGGTGCTTGGCCGCGAATGCTTCCGGTATGCCGATCGCCGATGTCAGCGCCGAGCTGCTGCTGGCACCGACGACGAAACCCTTCGCGACCACCATGCAGGTGCCGTCGGCCTTGTCCTTGGCGATCGCAACGAAGAACTGCTGAGTCGTCTCGTCGGTGAAGGTGGTAACGCTGATCCGGTCGCCGCCAGCCGTGGTGCATCCAACGGTGGTATCGCCGTACGGGGTGGGTGCGGTGCAGATTCGGAGTTGCTTGGCGACGGTGGCCGGATTTTGACCCCAGCGGTCCACGCCGCTGCCCCGATGTGTGAGCACGACGATGACGGCTACCGCAGCGGCAGCGAGCACGACGGCGGCCGTCACGATGACCGCGAGCCTCGCCCGACGGCCGGTGCCTGGTGCTGGCTCGATCGGCGTCGGGTCGGCACTCGGTGCGGTGCTGGGTCCGGTCATAGGTGGATGATGCCAGCCGCTGACCCCTTGGCGCAGGCGATCGGTTAGGGGATAGACGCAGTGCCGTGGCTATCACCGTGGCTACCAAGAAAAACACCGGAGGCCGCTGGACCTCCGGTGTTTGCTGGTGCGCCGCCAGGGACTCGAACCCCGAACCCGCTGATTAAGAGTCAGCTGCTCTGCCAGTTGAGCTAGCGGCGCGGTCCGGTATCGCTACCGGGCACGGGTGGAAACGTTAGCAGACGCGGACGACCGTCCCGAAATCAGTGCCAGTACGCCAGCGGCCGCGGGCTCTCACGCACGGCTGTTCAGCAGGCGGCCCTGCACGCCGGGCAGTGAGTCCATCATGGCGGAATTACGGCAAGCACGGCGTTCGCGATCTGCTGTTGGCCGGTAGCGGTGGGGTGCGGCATGCAGTTGTCGTCCGCCTCAATTCCGACGGCGCCCAGGTCGTCAATGGTCTGGATCTGCGGGCCGCCCGTCAGGGAGGCGTTGGGATCGATCAGCGAATCCGGACTCGGGCAGACCGGACCGGGGTAGCTGTAATCGGCGGTCTGTCCCAGAACGGTTTGACCGATGACGTGGATGTGGAGCCCGAAGACCCATTGCTGCCTTCCGAACTGGGCGGCGCAAAGGTCGTGACCGGCAAAGCGATTCCACAGCGGCACGACGGTGTCGTTCGGGTAGCTCGTCGCGTACTGGGCGATGATCGCATTCACCTGCGCCAGGTATCCGCCGAGCGTGCGGTAAACCACGCCCTGATCCTTAACGACTTCACGCTCGAATTGATTGGTGATGAGCGATCCCATGAACGAATTGAACAAGCTAATCTTGTCGGTGAAACCAGCATTGAAAATTGATTCAACGACCGCACCGGCAACAAGCGCGCTGTACAGTCCGCAGGTCTGTCCGTACGAGGTCACCTGCGCGGGGAATGGATTGTAGAGCTGAGTGATGTAGACCTTCGCTGTCGGGAAGTCAGTCGCGATGGCCCGCAAGTCAGCTTGGAATCCTGGCGCGAAGTTCTTATTGATATAACCCTGAAGTTGCGAGGGAGTGCAGGCAGTGGCCAAACCCAGCACCGAGTTGAAATAATTGGGAAGGCAATAGGCGAAGTTGAGATCGTCAGCACCGACTGTCAGGGTCACTATGTCCGGGTGGATTCCCGCGGCGTACGCGTCGGAGATCTGCTGAAGCACCGGGGTGTTCGGGTAGATCTGAAAGCCGACAGTGGTCGGACCGCACTGCGGCCATGCTTCGGTGCAAGCCCCCGACGAGGCGTAGTTGTAGATCGTGTCGCCCAGTGTGTGAGCGATGATGTTCGGGTAGGCACTCGCATTATCGCCCAGCTGCGCGGGGTCTCCTTCGGCGTTACCGAGGCCATACCCTGCGGCGATGGAGTCACCCAGACCCAGTAACGCCTTGACCGGCCTGGTCCAGGTCATCCCGGCCGTAGTCAGCGGCTCTCCCGGATCAGGCGCGCCATTTCCGTTCAGGTCGTAGAACGCCTCGATCGAATCGTCGCCGACCTGCCCATTGCTTCGGTAGGTCCATGCCACTTGTCCGATCGCGTTGCTGAGGCACGAAGCCGGCGCACAAGTCCCGGTGGTTCCCGCGTTCGGTCCTGCGGTCACCCGAAACACGATCTTGGCCCCGCTCACCGGTCCGTTCGTGCTCGTGTCGAGTAATTGCGCAGTGACTGTATGGGTAGAGCCGGTCGGACCCGAGTCGGACAATGGCGCCAATGACAACGGGAACGACCGGATATTGCCGCCTGCGAGAATGTAGGGTGGCCCCTGCGTTCCATCTGAGGCGGTGTAGGAGTAGCTGTAATCCCGCGCTATCGCGAGGGGTACCAGCGACCCTGGCCATGAGTTGAACGCTTCGTGCACGGAGCAGTTCCAGTTCGATAGGTCATCATCGGTCAAGCCGGCCAGTGCCGGCGACTTGGCCACGATATGGGCCTGGTTGTAGCAGACGGCGCTCGGGCCGCCGTCAACCGTGAATCCGCCCCCGGCAATGCCGTCGAGCAGTTTCGCCGGTGTGTTCGAAGGCATATCGCCATATGCGCAGCTGAGATCAATGTAGGCGCCGACTTTGCCGGGTTGGGCCAGCGCAAAATCGATCCCGTGCGCCACCAATTGCCCAGGCCCCGACGCCAACGTTCCGCCCGAATGGAAGACCGGATCTGTTCCAATAATAAGAATGTTTCCAGTTATGGCGGCGCCCCAGATCGACGGATTCGACAGCGCCGCCGTCAGGTGACTCAGGTCGTCATAGTTGCCGCAGGTCGGGTCACCGATGACGAGGGCGCGGTAGGACGCGAACTGCGCCGTGGACATGGCCGACCAAGTCGCGTCATCGACAACTACAGGCACAAATCCTTGTGCGGTGATCTCCTGTGCTTCGAGGCTTGATGTCCCACCGCTGACGGTGCTGCCGAGGATCAACACCTCTCCGGCGGCACCCGATGCCCTGGTGGGCGGGATCACCACGGCGAGCCAAACCAGCAGGAGGGCAACAGCTCCGACGGACCATAGCCGGCTAGCGGCCCGGCGCCTCCGTCGCAATGCACCGCGTGCGGTCGATTGCATCATTGGGGCCCCTTGTCCTCGCCAGGCGGGACGTAGCGACGGCAGTGTCCACCTGCGCGCCACAAGGGTCAACAGTGCGCCAAGTAAGAATCAGCTATGCCCGAGCCGGTCGCCAACCATGGCGACCCGAGAAACAGGAGTTCTCGGGCCCGCGATGGGGTGAGTGACGGGACTCGAACCCGCGACATCCGCGACCACAACGCGGCGCTCTACCAATTGAGCTACACCCACCATTGCCCCGGCTGGCGGAACCTTCCGGAGCGGGAGTCAGTCTACCTGCCCGTCCGGCGCTATCACGACCGGGTTGCTGCTCTCGTCGGCCGGCGAATCACTCAGCACGGCGGCGGCCGCGGCAGCCACTTCGTCGGTGTTCGGACCGGGCTGCGGAACGAACACGGTGGCCCGGTAGTAGCGCAGCTCCCGCACGCTCTCATGGATGTCGGCCAGTGCCCGGTGAGCTAGTCCCTTGGCCGGCTGACCGTAGTAGACCCGCCGGTACCAGCGGCGGGCCAACTCCTTGATCGAGGAAACATCGATCATCCGATAATGCAGGTAGGCATCCAGTTCCGGCATGTCCCGGATAATGAAACCCCGGTCGGTCGCGATCGAGTTGCCACACAGCGGGGCGGTGCGTGGCTCGGGCACGAACCGCTTGATGTAGTTCAGCACCTGCCGTTCCGCCTCGCCGAGCGTCACCGTGGACTGCCGGACCAGGTCGGTGAGACCGGACGCGGCGTGCATCTGCTCGACGAACGGCACCATGGTGTCCAGCACGTCGTCGGCGCAGCCGATCACGATGTCCAGGCCCTCGTCCAGCACGTTCAGCTCACTATCGGTGACCAGCACCGCGATCTCGATAAGCGCATCCCGGCTGAGTTCCAGTCCGGTCATCTCGCAATCGATCCAGACGAGGGCATCGTCCTTGTTCTCACGCTCGCTCATGATGGCCGAGCGTAGAGCAGTTCGATTGACCGCGCCGTGACGGCTGGAACAGCGGGCAGGCCAGCCGCCACCGCCTAAGGTGGGTGCCATGCCCCAATCCCCAGCCCACCATGACCACGACCACCGGGGCCATGCTCATCACCAGCACAACGGCGATGACGGCCTGGCCGACCTGCTCGATCTGGACGGCCAGGTGCTCGCTGACTACTGGGCGGCAGCGTTCGACTGGCTGCACGGCGCGGCGGCCGGCACCGACCAGACCCGGCTGCTCGACCTCGGCGCCGGTACCGGCACCGGCGCGATTAACCTGGCGCAGCGCTTCACCGGCACAATCGTGGCAGTCGACGTCTCGGCCGATTCGCTGCAACGGTTGCGGGTCAAGGCGTCCGAACTCGGCTTCGAAGATCGCATCGATACGGTGCAGGCCGACCTCGACGCCGAGTGGCCGGACCTCGGCACGCTCGACCTGACCTGGGCCTCGATGTCCCTGCACCACCTGGCCGATCCGGCTCGGGTGCTGCGCGATGTGCTCGCCGCCAGCCGTCCCGGCGGTCTGATCGCGGTGGCCGAGTTCGCCGCACCGTTGCGTTTCCTACCGGAGAACCTGGGGGTCGGCCGACCCGGCTTCGAAGATCGGGTGAACGTCCTTCGCGACCGGGCGCGTGCCGAGGACATGCCGACTCTCGGCACGGCCTGGGCGCCCCGGTTGGCCGATGCGGGCTGGCATATCGTCGACGAGCAGGCCTTCACCATCGATCAGAACCCGCCGTGGCACCCGGACGCGACCAAGTACGCCCGCGGCTGGTTCGCCCGGCTGTCAGCCGGATTCGGCGAGCAACTCGAACCCGACGATCAGCTGACGCTCGCGGCGCTGCTCGACGAGCACGGCCCGCACTCGCTGCTGCGGCGCACCGATCTGCATCTTCGCGGCATCCGCACGATCACGCTTGGCCGGCGGGGCTGAGCCGACTCAGCTGCTCTCCGGCGGCGCGCTCGTGCCGTCAGTGGCGATGCCGGCCCGCTGCCGATAATCCGCCACGTAGGAAAGCAAGTCCGGACCACGTGGCCGCCGACCCGGCTGGATGTCGCAGGTTAGCGCCTTCGACTCCTGGATGTGGGTGTTCGAGTCCAGCACCGCCGAGATCAGCTCGTTGGCGGCATCGCCGGTGACGTAACCGTTGTTGCCCCAGTGGTAAGGCAATCCAACCTGGTGCACCACCCGTCCCTGCACCCGCAGCGGCGGTACCCGATCAGTGACCACCACCCGGGCTTCAATCGCCGCCCGCGCCGTGACGATGGTCGCCCAACCCAGGTGCTGCAGGTTGCGCTCAGCCGCCAACTCCGGGCTGATCTCGCAGAACATCTCCGGTTGCAACTCGCTTAAGTACGGCACCCAGCGGCTCATACCGCCGGCGGTGTGATGCTCGGTCAACCGGTAGGTGGTCATCACAAAGGGGAACACCTCGCTGCCTGGCGAGGATCCGGCTGGGTTGTACGCGTTGTCCTTGCGCGGGTACTCCTCGCGGGCCGGGTTAGCCCGTTGCGAATAAAGCGGATTGTCGAACGGCGACTCCTCCGGCTCGTAGTGCGTGGGCATCGGCCCGTCGGTCAGCCCGGCCGGGACATAGAGCCATGCCTTGCCATCGCTCTGCATGACGAACGGATCGATGCCGGACAGCGCGTCCTGAGCGACGGCGCCCTCCGACGGCCGGTAGTCCGGACGCTTGGTGGGCTCGAAGTCCGGCACATCGTGGCCGGTCCACTTCTGCTCCTGCTCGTCCCACCAGACATAGGCCTTGCGCTCGCTCCACGGCTTGCCATCCGGATCGGCGGACGCGCGGTTGTAGAGGATCCGCCGATTGGCCGGCCAGGCCCACGCCCATTCCGGTGCCACCCAGCTCTGCTCGCTGCCCGGCTTGCGGCGGGCGGCCTGGTTCTTGCCATCGGCATAGATGCCGCAGTAGATCCAGCAGCCGCAGCTGGTGCTGCCGTCGTCCTTGAGCGCGGTGTAGGCGGACAGCGGCTTGCCCTCACCGTCGAAGCCATTGATCTCGGCGAGCACCGCCTCCGCGCTCGGCTCGGCCAGCGTGCCCTCGGTGGGGTAGTCCCAGGTGAGGTCGAGCAGCGGCCGGTCCCGCGGATCGGTCGAGCCGGCCAGCTTGTCGCGGATGATCCGGCCCAGGTGGTAGTAGAACCACAGTTCGCTGCGGATGTCGGCCTGTGGCTCGACCGCCTGGTGATGCCACTGGATCATTCGCTGGGTATTGGTGAAACTGCCGTTCTTCTCGGTATGTGCAGCCGCCGGCAGGAAAAACACCTCGGTGCCGATGTCCTCGGTGCGCAGCTCACCGGTCTGAATCTCCGGGCCGTCCTTCCACCAGGTCGCGCTCTCGATCAGGGAGAAGTCCCGCACCACCAGCCAGTCGCAGTTGGCCATGCCGAGTCGCTGCATCTTGGCATTGGTCGAGCCCACCGCGGGGTTCTCGCCGATCACGAAGTAACCCATGCCACCCTTGTCGATCTGGTGCATCACGGTGGCCATCGTCGAGTGGTCGCCGGTCAACCTGGGAAGGTAATCGAAGCAGTAGTCGTTCGTCTCGGTGGCGGCCGCGCCCCAGTAGGCCTTGAGCAGGCTGACGGTGTATGACCGCATGTTGCCCCAGAAGCCCTTGATGCCGGCGTCGCCCTTGACGAAGGTGTCGAGGGTCTCGTGCTCGTGGGCATGCGGCATCGGGATGTAACCGGGCAGCAGGTTGAACAAGGTGGGAATGTCGGTCGACCCTTGGATCGAGGCATGCCCGCGCAGCGCGAGGATGCCGCCGCCGGGACGGCCGATGTTGCCGAGCAGGGCCTGCAGGATCGCGGCGGTCCGGATGTACTGCGCACCGACGGTGTGCTGGGTCCAGCCGACGGCGTAGCAGAACGCCGAGGTGCGATCGCGGCCGGAATTGTTGACCAGCGTCTCGGCCACCCGGTGGAACAGCTCCGGCGGGATGCCACAGACGTCCTGCACCAACTCCGGGGTGTAGCGCGCGTAATGCCGTTTCAGGATCTGGTAAACGCAGCGCGGATGCTGCAACGTCTCGTCCCGGACCGGCTCGCCGCCCAGGCCGGGGCCGCCGCTGCCGTGTGACTCACCTCGCGAGGACTCCTTGCTGCCCCCGCTGCTGTCACCGGCGTTGCGATCCTCGTACTGGCTGTCGCGCTTGCCGGCCGCCGAAGCGACCTCGGTGCCCTCGTACATCCAGCTGCTCGGGTCGTACTTGCGGGTCGTCGGGTCATAGCCGGAGAACACCCCGTCGAGGTCCTCGGTGTCGCGGAAGTCTTCACCCACGATGGCGGGCGCGTTGGTATAGGCAACCACGTACTCGCGGAAGTCGTGCTCGCCGGACAGCACGTAGTTCACCAGCGCGCCGAGGAAGGCGATGTCGCTGCCGGCCCGGATCGGGACGTGCAGATCCGCGACGGCGGAGGTCCGAGTGAACCGTGGGTCGACGTGGATGACGGTCGCCCCGCGGGCCTTGGCCTCCATCACCCACTGGAACCCGACCGGATGGCACTCGGCCATGTTCGAGCCCTCGATGATGATGCAGTCAGCGTTCTGCAAATCCTGCTGGAAGGTGGTGGCACCGCCACGACCGAACGAGGTTCCCAGACCGGGAACTGTGGAGGAGTGTCAAATACGGGCCTGGTTCTCGATTTGGATGGCACCGAGGGCGGTATACAGCTTCTTCATGAGGTAGTTCTCCTCGTTATCGAGGGTCGCTCCTCCGAGGCTGGCGATGCCCATCGTGCGGTTGACGCGCTTGCCGCCGACCTCGTACTCCCAGTGCTGCCGCCGGGTCTTGATCACCCGGTCGGCGATCATGTCCATGGCGGTGTCGAGCTCGAGGTACTCCCAATCGGTGCCGTGCGGTCGGCGGTACTTGACGCGCTGCTCGCGATTCGACCCGGTGGTCAACTGAAGGCTGGCCGAGCCCTTCGGGCACAACCGGCCGCGGCTCACCGGTGATTCCGGATCCCCTTCGATTTGGACGACCTTCTCGTCCTTGACGTACACCCGCTGACCGCAACCGACCGCGCAGTACGGGCAGACGCTGGCGACCACCCGGTCCGCGGTCTTGGTGCGGGGAACCCACTGCTCCGGGCGCGGCGACTGCACCGCCTTGCCGCGTCCCAATGGGTCGGAACCGGTGAGCTGCCGAAGTACCGGCCACTGCAAGAACGTGCGGGGGGAAGGCTCGTGCACTGTCGCCTCCAACCACGTCCCCGCCGGCTGGGTTGGGTTCGCCCGGGCAAGGTCGGTACGCGGCCTGATCGCCTTAGCCCGAGTGTTGCATCATCGACATCAGGCGTCCAGGCTGGGGGTGGGCCTGACCTGACGAAACCATCGTCACCGCCGAGCAGCTCGAGGTAGACGAAATGGGAAACGAACTCTACGGTCCGCAGGAGCATGTGGCTGCCGCTGCCGGCTGGCGGCCGGAACAGCCCCGGCTCGGCTTCTTCACCGACACCTCGGTGTGTATCGGCTGCAAGGCATGCGAAGTGGCGTGCAAGGAGTGGAACCAAGTTCCCGACGATGGTTTCAACCTGCTCGGTTCGTCCTACGACAACACCGGAGCACTCGGCGCCAGCACCTGGCGACACGTCGCCTTCATCGAGCAGCCACGGCCGTTGGGCAATCAGGAGCCCGGCCTCGAACGGTTGCCGACCGGGCCGTCGGCCACCACCTCGGCCGCGGATTCGGCTGGATCCCGCAATGAGTTCCGCTGGCTGATGGAGTCCGACGTCTGCAAGCACTGCACCCACGCGGGCTGCCTGGATGTCTGCCCGACCGGGTCGCTGTTCCGCACCGAGTTCGGCACCGTGGTGGTGCAGGATGACATCTGCAACGGTTGCGGCTACTGCGTTCCCGCCTGCCCGTTCGGCGTCATCGAACGGCGCGATGCCGGCAACGGAGGTGGCGGCAAGGCGGTCAAGAACAGTGGGCTAGCCCAGAAGTGCACGCTCTGCTACGACCGGCTCGGCGACGGCCAGACACCGGCTTGTGCCAAGGCCTGCCCGACCGAATCGATCCAATTCGGCGACCTGGACGAGCTGCGCGAACGCGCAGCGGCGCGGCAGCGGCAACTGCACGAGGCCGGGGTGACCGAGGCGCGGCTGTACCTGGACGATCCCGCCGACGGTATCGGCGGTGGTGGGGCGATGTTCCTGCTGTTGGACGAACCCGAGGTGTACGGGCTGCCCCCGGACCCGGTGGTGGCGACCAAGCACCTCCCGGAGATGTGGAAACGCGCCGGGGTGGCCGCAGCCACCCTGGTCGCCGGTGCGGTCGCGGCCTTCCTGGGAGCCCGGTCATGAGCTTCAGGCGAGTGAGCATCGAGCGAGGCACGAGCGAGGCGCGGAGCGAGTTGAGTGCTCGGTCGGGCGGCTACACCGCAGCTACCAGCACCATCGGCCGGGACGGTGTGCAGAACTTCGGCGAGGCCCAGCGGGCGGTGGTCGGTTCCCGCGGTGGCCGACGCCGGCGGCGCAGTGCCGAGCGGCAAATGGTGCCGGACGCGACCTTCACCAGCTACTACGGCCGTCCCATCGTCAAGCCGGCGCCGTGGACCGCCGATATCCCGGGCTACCTATTCTTCGGTGGGCTGGCCGGTGGCTCGGCGCTGCTCGGCGCCGGCGCCGACCTGACCGGCCGGCCGGCGCTGCGGCGCACCGCCCGGTTCGGGGCGCTCGGCGCCGTGGCCGCGAGCGGGTACCTGCTGGTGCATGACCTGGGCCGGCCGTCCCGGTTTCTCAACATGCTCCGGGTGGCCAAGCCGACCTCACCGATGTCGGTCGGCACCTGGATCCTGAGCGCCTTCGGGCCGGCCGCCGGCGTCGCGGCGGCGGCCGAGTTGGGCCGCTATCTACCCGATCGGCTCGACTGGTTACGGGACATGCTGGCGGCTGTGGATCGACCGGCCGGTCTGGCCGCGGCGGCATTGGGACCGGCGGTCGCCTCCTACACCGCGGTGCTGATCACCGACACCGCGACGCCGTCCTGGCACGAGGGTTATCGGGAGATGCCTTTTGTCTTCGTCGGATCCGCGGCGTTGGCAGCCGGTGGCCTGGGCATGCTCGGCGCGCCGACCGACCAGGCCGGTGCCGCCCGGCGGCTGGTGGTCGGCGGGGCGCTGCTCGAGCTGGCCGCCGAGCAGCAGATGGAGAAGTCCATGGGCATCGCGGCCGAGCCGCTGCACCAGGGCATCGCGGGGAAGTTCATGCGAATGAGCAAGGCGCTGACCGCGGTCGGCACGCTCGGCGCTGTCTTCGCCGGCCGGAACCGGGGGATCGCAGCCGGCTCGGGCGTGGCCTTGTTGGCCGGTTCGGCCTGCACCCGATTCGGGATCTTCCATGCCGGGCAGCAATCAGCGCAGGACCCAAAGTACACGGTGGTGCCGCAACGGGAACGGATGCGGGCGCGCACTAGCAGATGACCATGGTTGGGCCGGTATCTGCCGGTATTTGATCGGTGTTAGACCGTTCTCGAACTTAAAAGTGCTACTTGCCCGCTAATTTGGCGGCGACTCCGGCCGATTACACAGGGTGATCAACCCGCCGTTATCCGTAATCGGAGTCCTGCCGTCGCCGCACGCTGGCTGATCGCAGCGGAGCACGAGGCCAGGCTTCTGTTCTAGGTTTCAGGAGCACTGCCGTGTCTGCACGCCATCGCCGTAACTCAGCCCGCCGTTTCAAGCCGACCGTGATCACCGCAGCCGTGGGAGTCATGCTCCTGCTCGGCGTGCTAGTACAGCAGTGGGCCGCCGCCGGCGCGTCCACGTCGAGCACCGCCCGGGCTGCCAGCGCGAGCACCCCGCCGCGCATCTTCGCCTTCTACTACCTGTGGTGGAGTACCAACCATTGGCAGAGTTCGCTGGGCTCCAACTACCCGATCACGGCCAGCACCAAGCCACTGCCGGCCACCCTTGATGCCAACGGTTGCAACCCGGTGAGCGACTTCGCTGGCAACTCGCTCACCGACGTCCCGCAGCAGATCCACGGCCAGGACGACCCGGGCTTCATCGAGTCCGAGGTGCGGGAAGCGGCGGCTGCTGGGCTCGCCGGTTTCATCGTGAACTGGGAAGGCACCGGTTCACCCACCCAGACGATCACCAGCAACCCGTACAGCAAGCGGCTTCAGGTGTTGGTGGACGCGGTGCACAAGGTGAACGCCGAAGGCATTCCCTTCAAGCTTTGGCTGAGCTACAAGGCATCGGCCAGCATTCTGTCGCAGTCCCAGATTGACGCTGATCTCGGTTATTTCATGAGGCAATACGGCAACGACCCGGCGTTCGACCGGTTGCGCTCGAACCGGCTCACCATCATCTGGCAGGGCAGCCGCAAGTACCCGATCCCGGTCCTTCAGGCGATCACCCCGAAGTACCGCGCACAGGCCCGGATCCTCGGCGACGAGAACAACTGGTTAGCAGACCGTGCTGCCTACCTGGACGGCGACGCCTACTACTGGAGCTCGCAAGACCCGTACCGCAATCCACAGTCGTTCAAGCAGGTCAGCGCACTTGCTGCCGCTGTGCGGGCCAGCGGCACCAACCCGGACGGGTCCACCAAGACCTGGATCGCACCGCTCGCGCCGGGTTATGACAAGCAGCTCGCCGGCGGTTCCAACTGCGTCCCGCGCAACGGCGGTCAGACGATGCGGCAGCTGTTCCAGGGCAACCTGGCCAGCAACCCGGAGGACTTCGGCTTGATCAGCTGGAACGAGATCACCGAGGGCACCTACATCGCTCCGATGACCCGGTACGGCCAGCAGGATCTGTCCAGCGTGGCGGCGCTGACCAAGACGAACTACTCGTTCCCGACGTACACCTACGTGGCCAGCTCTCGGTGGCGGTCCGCGGTCTACATCAACGGGCTGGTCAAGAGCTTCAGCGCCCAGCCTGCCTCGGCGGCTCGGGCTGGGGGCGTCACCATCTACCTGCAACGGAAAATGAATGGCAGCTGGCAGACGATGCTCGGCCGTACCTCGAATGGTGTCGGCACGATGGCGGTCGGGTTCATCCAGCCGAGCGTCTTCGAATACCGACTGGTCGCCTTGCCGACGCCGGTGACGCAAATTGGGCAGAGCCTGCCGACGGTGCGTTGAACCTCTGAGCAGATGGTCGTGGGCCACGGCGGTTACGCCGTGGCCCACGACCGTTTCGGCGTTCTGGCGCCCCCGGCAGGGATCGAACCTGCGACCATCCGCTTAGAAGGCACTCGCGCACTAGCGCTGTGCTAACCCCGCCAACCTATCTAGTCCCAAGGTTGTCCGGCTGGCGGATCCGCGAGGATCGAGTCATGACTCAGCCGACGTTGACCACAGACCGGCTGGTCCTGGAGCCGATCGCAGCTCAGTCGGCGGCACGCTAGGTGCCCGCCGAGCAGGTCATCGGTTTGTCCTCGGCGTCCGGTCGATGGGTTCTACTGGCCTGCGTGCTCGGTTCCGGGATCGCCGGTATCGACGCGACCGTGGTGAACATTGCGCTGCCGGCCATTGGGCGTGATCTGAACGTCGGCTTCGCGGCGCTTCAGTGGACAGTCACCGCCTATACCCTGACGCTGGCCTCCTTCATCCTGCTCGGCGGCGCGTGCGGAGACCGGTTCGGGCGGCGGCGCATCTTCGTAATCGGAGTCGCATGGTTCGCAGCGGCCTCGCTGCTGTGCGGGCTCGCGCCAGACGCCGGCTGGCTGATCGCCGCACGCGCGTTGCAGGGTGTTGGCGGCGCGCTGCTCACGCCAGCCAGCCTGGCCATCATCCAGGCTTCCTTCGCAGACTCCGACCGGGTCCGAGCTATCGGCGCCTGGTCAGGTCTCAGCGGTACCGCCTCGGCAATAGCGCCCTTCCTCGGCGGCTGGCTTATCGCGGCCGGTTCCTGGCGTTGGGTATTTTCATCAACCCTCCGCTGGCGGCGCTAGTGGTCGCGATCGCGGCGCGGCACATGCCCGAAACCCGCGACACCACTGCCTCCGGACGCATCGATGTGCTCGGATCGCTAGTCGGTGTAGTCGGTCTCGGCGGAGTGACTGCCGGAATCATCGCGGCATCCGACCATAAATTCGCATCCGCCTCCGTACTCCTACCCCTGATCGCAGGTGCTGTCGCCCTGGGTGCCTTCGTGGTAGTCGAGAACCGCGAGTCTCATCCCATGCTGCCACTGTCGCTGTTCGCCTCGCGCCAGTTTTCAGCCGCCAATGCCGTCACCCTGCTGCTCTACGCGGCCAACGGCGGCGCGTTGTTGTTGCTCGTGGTCGAGCTGCAGACAGTGTCTGGGTTCAGTCCGCTCGAAGGAGGCAGCGCGCTGCTGCCGATCACCGTGGTCATGCTGCTGCTCGCCGCACGGTTCGGGGCACTGGCCCAACGCATCGGTCCACGACTGCCGATGTCGATCGGACCGTTGGTCGCGGCGACCGGGCTGGTGCTGGTGACCCGCCTGTCTCGGCACACCAGCTACGCACTCGACGTCCTGCCCGCAGTCACCATTTTTGGCCTCGGGCTTGCCATCTTCGTCGCACCGCTGACCTCAACCGTGCTCAGCGCCGTCCCCGCCTCCCACGCCGGCGTCGCCTCCGGCGTCAACAACGCCGTCGCGCGCGCCGCCGGGCTGCTGGCCATCGCCGCGCTGCCGGTTCTGGTCGGGCTGAACGGTGATGCCTACAACGACGCGAGCCGATTCCGGACACCATTTCAGCACGCGATCTGGATCTGCGTCGGATTGCAGCTCGCCGGTGCCGCAGGCAGCCGGACACATGACTGCACAGCCGAACAAGCACACCCGTAAGCCAGCACCATGCCCGAACAGCGCCCGCACAGCGCGCGGCGATCGAGCCCCGTGGGGAGCGGATGTTCGCAGGCGCGCCGTGCGGTGGTGGGGCTGGTCGGCTGGGACAGTGGGTGGCATGACCAGATCCTCATCATCCGCAGGCCGGCGAAAGCGCACGCCAGACCCGACTGCGTCTATGCCCACCGGCATTCGGGTGGGGATCTCGGCCGCGGTCGGGGTGCTGGTCGGGCTCGGCCTGATCATGGCCGGCGCGGCTCGGTACGCTCCGGCCGTCGGTTGGGACATAGCCGTGGCAGTGTTGCTCGCCTGGATATGGTTCATGGTGTGGCCGATGGACGCGCAGGCGACTGCTACCCACGCGACCCGGGAAGATCCCACCCGAGCCGTCACTGACATCATCCTGCTGGCCGCGGCGATCACCAGCTTGGCGGCGGTCGGCTTCTTCCTGGTGCAGGCATCCTCGGCCAAGGGCTCGACCCAGGACCTGCTAGCTGGTGTCGGGGTCGCCACCGTGGCACTGTCCTGGCTGCTGGTGCACACCGTGTTCACCCTGCGCTATGCGTTGCTCTACTACGCCGGACGGGACGGCAGCATCGATTTCCACCAGAACAGCCCGCCCTGCTACAGCGACTTCGCCTATCTGGCCTTCACGCTCGGCATGACCTTCCAAGTCTCGGACACCGACCTCAAAACACCGACCATTCGGGCCACCGCCCTGCGGCATGCCCTGCTGTCCTACCTCTTCGGCGCGGTCATCCTGGCCGCCACGGTCAACCTGGTCGCAGGCTTGGGCAGCGGCGGCCACTAACGACCAGAACCAACAAGCCGCTCCGCCGCTACGGCCGGCCGGGTCACTATCGGGCTAGCCCAGGTGAAGGTCGTGGGCGGTCAGCCCGAGCAGCCAGGCTCCGGCCAAGCTGCGACGGGTCGTGCGGCTATCGGCGCCCCTGCTCGCTCGCGCCGGGTGTTGAACTGCCATGGTTGCTAGACGAATCGTTGCGGCGACCTGTGCGACCACTAGGCGGCGGTCGCCGGCTGCGACCGGCCGGCGATCGGCGCCGGCCGCCGGGGGCGGCTGATGGTGGCGGCCAGCGCGGTGGTCAGCGGCACCACCAGGACCAGGGCGATGCCGCCGATCAGGCTGATAGCGATCTCTGGGGCGAGTGAGTCGCTGGTCAACACGTCGGTGGTGGACTGCTGCGATAAGGAGAACAGCAGGAGTAGCGGCAGCGCGGAGCCGGCGTAGGCGAGCACTAGGGAATAGACGGTGGAGGCGATGTGGTCGCGCCCGATCCGCATCGCCGACGCCAACACGCTACGCGGCCGCGTCCCGCCAGCGGCGAGCTCGGCGACCGCGGCGGCCTGGGTGACGGTGACATCGTTGAGCACACCGAGCGCGCCGATCACCGCGCCAGCCAGCAGCAGCCCGCCGACGGTGGAGTGCGAGCCCTGCAGGGTCAGGGTGGCGTACTCCTCGCTGGACAGCCCGGTGATCCGCAGGCTGGCCAGGCTGATCTCGGCCAGCCCGGCCGCGGCCGCCATCCCGCTCAGCGTGCCCAGCATTGCGATGCCGGTGGTCAGCGAGACGCCGTGCGACAGCGGCAGCACCACCAGGGTGATCGCAGCACCGGCCAGCACCGCCACCAGGATCGGCGAGCTACCGGCCACCAGCGCCGGGATCAGGAAGGCCACCAGCACCGCGCCGGCGAACACCAGCCCGACCAGCGCGGCCAGCCCGCGCCAGCGGCCGACCGCCAACACCACCACGGCGAATATCAGCCCAAGCACCAGCAGCGGGCGGTCCCGCTGGATGTCGTCGAACTGGTATAGCACCTGCCCGGACTGCACCGCCCTGGCCAGCCGGATCCGGTCGCCGACCCGCAGCCGCGGATCGGTCGGGCCCGGCGTGAAACTCAGCGTGATCACCGTCGGGGCGTCCGGGCCGCTGGTGACCAGCACCTGCACGCTGGTCCGACAGCCCGCGCCGGCCCCGGCACAGTCCACCGCCTGGCTAGAGCGCACCGTGCCTGCCACCAGCTGACCGGACAGCCGCTCCGCGCCGGTGGCCGTTAGCCGAGGATGACGAGCCGGCCACAGCAGCAGCATCCCGGCCGCCACCAGCACCGCCAGACCCGCCAGCACCCCGGCCACCCACCGACCCGACGCCAGCAACCCCGGCCGGCCGAACCGATCAGCGGCAGATCTGCCGAACCGCTCACCGGGACCGGAGGAAGCACGATGCGCATGCGCCGGGCACATGCCGGCAATCTTCACCCATGACCGCCGCTCGCGGCGCTCCAGGGTCGCCCGCTTGTTATTGACAACGGTTTCCGTTTCTGGTTAGCGTAAAGCTGATGGTCTCGGGGTCGAGAAGGGCAGGTGCTTACATGGCCCGGCACATCCGTGCACTTGCCGGAGCGCTGCTCGCGGCGGCGCTGCTGGCCGGCTGCGCCACGAGCCCGGCACGCTCGACCGGCTCCGGCGGCCCGATCCTGGTCGTGGCGAGCGTGAACGTCTGGGGCAGCATCTTGGCCCAGCTCGGCGGCAGCCGGGTACACGAGACCTCGATCATCACCAGCCCGGCCACCGACCCGCACGATTACGAGCCGTCACCGGTCGATGCCCGGACTATCATCGCGAGCAGATTGTTCGTGGAGAACGGGATCGGCTACGACCCGTGGGCCGCGCAGGCCGTGCGCGCCAATCCCGACCGGGCCCGCACCGTCATCGATGTCGGCCAGGTAACCGGCGTCCGGCCCGGCGGTAACCCGCATCGCTGGTATTCACCCAGCGACGTGGCCAAGGTCGCTGATGCGATCACCGCCGCGCTGGGCCGCCTCGACCCGGCCGGCGCCGGCTACTACGCCGACCGTCGGCGCGCGTTCGAGACCACCGGCCTGGCCGACTACCACCGGCTGATCGCCGACATCAAGGCCCGCTACGCCGGCATTCCGGTCGGCGCCAGCGAGAGCATCTTCGCCCCGCTCGCCGACGCGCTCGGCCTGGACCTGATCACCCCGCCCGGCTTCCTCAAAGCGATCAGCGAGGGGACCGACCCCAGCACCGCGGACAAGGTCACCATCGACACCCAGATTCGCGAACGCAAGGTCAAGATCTACGTCTTCAACAGTCAGAACTCCACACCCGACGTCGCCGGCCAAGTCGCTGCCGCGCGCGCCAGCGGCATCCCGGTAGTGGCCGTCACCGAAACCCTCACCCCGGCAACCGCGACCTTCCAGGAATGGCAAACCAGCCAACTGCAAGCCCTCCAAGCCGCCCTCAGGGCCGCGACCAGCCGCTAAACCACACTCGGCACGATCCACAAGCTGCGCTGCAGACGACAAAGCATGCCTGCCGCACCCGCGGCGGGGAAGCCAGCGTCCGGGCCGCTGCGGCCGAGGTTGCGCGGGCTGCTGCCGGTGACACCCGCCGGCCGGCTGGCGAGTCCAGAAGACGCCGTCCGGCCACTAAGCAGCAGCAGGGGTGATCGGCTGCGTTCGACTTGTTGATTGGCCGCCGGGACGCGAATGGCCCGGAGCCGCGGCCGGTTGTGCGATGGTATAGCTGTGCCCTCGCACGCCACCCGATCGATGGCCACGCGGACGCTGCGGAGTGATCTACGCAGCTTGGTCGACCGCTACGGCTGGCGTGCTTACGCCTTACCCGCGCTGACCGTGATTACGGTGGTCGCGCTGCTGCACGCCTTCCACACCTCAGCGCCGCCCACCTCGGCCCTTGGGCGATCGGCGCCTACCGCAGTGGTTCACACGTCCGCATCAGCGGTCGCGTCCAAGACTGTCACCGCCGAAGGTAGTCCTGGCAATATCGGGGCGTTCCAGCCCGGGGCCAGTCCCAAGCCCGAGCCGATCGTCATCTCCCTGGGGGATGATGCCGTCTCCTGCGCCGGCAACACTTACTCGCAGCTCGTGCTGGTAAGCATCAGCCGCCAGCACCTGTGGGCCTGCGAGCGGCAACGCGAGGTCAGCTCCACCGCGGTAACGACCGGAGAAACCGACAACGGCGACCAGACTCCGCTCGGATCCTGGCGAGTGCAGGCCAAGCAACGCGACCGCTACCTCATCGGCGCCGGCTACCGCGACTACGTCCAGTACTGGGTCCCCTTCAACGGCGATTTCGGCTTCCACGACGCCTCCTGGCAGACCATGCCCTTCGGCTCCCAGCAATACACCGTCCACGGCTCGCACGGCTGCGTCCACCTGCCCACGCCCACCATGAGCTGGCTCTACAACTGGGTCATCGTCAATCAGACTGTCGTCACAGTCGAATCCTGACTGCCGGCGCGCGCAGCCCGTTTGGCGCGCGGCGAAGGCATCCCGCTACCGGGGAGATCTGGCCTGGATTAAAGGCATAGTGTCGGCAAGGTGGCGTCATGCCAGCCGAGCTGGCCCGGCGCCGCTTCGGCGTTCTCCCCGCTGGCCTGGTTGAAGATCGCCAGCACCGCGATGACCTGCGCCTTCCAACGGGCCCAAGGCATCGCCGGCCTGCCCTGGTTGATCCAGCGGACCGGCTGGCGCTAGCCCTCGATGCCCACTTTGACATCACGGCTCGCCATCGCAGCCGCGCGGACCCAAGCGAGGATATCCGTCGGTAGGCGCGCTGCTCGCTGCCGAGGCTGGGCGCGCGCAGATGGATCGCTATCGGTCGGTCGCGGCTCTCCTCTGGCTCAGACCCGGAACCGGGTCTAGCCTTCCGGCTCGACTGATGAGATCACCGTCGCGGCGGTCGGCGAGCCGTCCCGGATGGGTTAGGCTAATAAGATCGACTCGTCGAGTTCTCGCCACGAGTTGTCCGCGCGTTGCAGCGATTGGCATCCGCTCCGCGCGTAGTCCACCCGAAACTCGTCGGATAGGGCTGTCGGTGAGACACCACACAGATAGCGATTTCTTTTGAATTCTCCTGCGCAATTCCGCGCTCTCGGGGTGCCCGCATCCCTGACTGCTGTTCTCGCCGGTCTCGGGATAGATACCCCGACGCCGATCCAGGCTGCGACCCTGCCCGACTCCCTCGCCGGCCGTGACGTACTCGGCCGGGGTCGCACCGGTTCTGGCAAGACCTACGCATTCCTGCTGCCACTCGTCGCGCGGCTGTCCAAGAACCGCAGCCCGCGCCGACAGGCGCCACGCGCGCTCGTGTTGGCACCGACCCGCGAACTGGTCGGACAGATCGAAGCCTCGCTGGCGCCGCTGGCCCAGGCGAGTGGGTTGACTTACCGCACCATCTTCGGCGGGGTCAGTCAACGCGCGCAGGTCGCCGCACTATCTCGCGGCGTTGACATCGTCATCGCCTGCCCGGGGCGGCTGGAAGACCTCATCGGCCAGAAGCACTGCACGCTGGCCGACGTGGAGATCACGGTCCTGGACGAGGCCGACCACATGGCCGATCTTGGCTTCCTGCCCGCGGTGCGCCGCCTGCTCAGCCAGACGCCCCAAAGCGGCCAGCGACTGCTGTTCTCCGCCACCCTCGACCAGGCGATCGACACCTTGGTCCGGCAGTTCCTGACGCGCCCGATCACCCATCAGGCCGACTCGATGCAATCACCGGTCAGGGAGATGTCTCACCACGTCCTGCACATCGAACGCGAACACCGGCTGTCGATCCTGCTCGATCTGACCAGTGCACCAGGGCGGACCATGGTGTTCACCCGCACCAAGCGCGGTGCCCAAGGCCTGGCCCGGCAGCTCAACCGCGGCGGGGTCCCGGCCGTCGAACTGCACGGCAACCTCAGCCAGAACGCCCGCACCCGCAACCTTGACGCCTTCCATGCCGGCAACGCCACGGTGCTCGTCGCCACCGACATCGCCGCGCGTGGCATCCACGTCGATAACGTGCGGCTCGTCGTGCATGCCGACCCGCCGATCGAACACAAGGCCTACCTGCATCGCTCAGGTCGCACCGCTCGCGCCGGCAACGCCGGCACAGTCGTCACCCTGATGACCGGCGAGCAGGCCAGCGGCGTCCGCGACCTGGCCCGAGCGGCCGGCATCTCACCGATCACCACCCGGATCAAAGACAACGCCCACCCGATCCTGGTAGAACTGGCTCCCGGCGACCGTGCCCTGCGCGGACCGTTCCAAGCCAGCGCCGAGCCGGGACCGCACTCGGCACAGCAATCGCCAAAGGCCCGGCAGCAGCGACGGCGGCCAGGGCGTGGCGCTAGTCAAGCCAGCACGACAAACCCACGCGCGAGAGCGTCATCGACGTCCCAGCACTCCGCCGCCAACGAGAAGGTCGCGGCCCGCAGCGGCGGGAGCCGCCGCTCGACGGCACGGACGCCCGGCGCCCGGCACAGCGCCGCAGCCTTCAGCTCCGGCCGCCGCTGACCCCGGCCGGACAGCAAGCGCAGAGGACCGGCTGATACCCAGCGTCTGGTCGAGAGCTGACCAGAAGTGCCTGACATGACGGCGAGCAGCCCGCGGATCTGCTGGTGTCGGCCGACAACTCGCGTAGGTGGTTTCGCTCGACGGCGGCCATTCGTCTACTTCGGGACGGGCTTCGTGGTCATTGAGCGCTGGGCGCCGCCTTCTTTGCGTCGAGGTCGAGCTTGAGCCCAGGAAAGCCGGGCGTTGTGCCCCCGGCAGGGATCGAACCTGCGACCATCCGCTTAGAAGGCGGGTGCTCTATCCGCTGAGCTACGAGGGCCTGCCGGTCATGCTAGCTCCGAGGGGCCCGGCCGCTTGCCGGCGCGCGTTTACCCCGATTCACCGACACTTTCGTTGGCGTCGTCCCCAGGTAGGGCCGCTATCCACATTTGACTCCGACCACCGTTCGCGCCGGGTCCACTGCGGTCTAGTGGAGACAACCCGAACGGGGCCCCGGGCAACCGGATAGCGAAGGAGTCAGGATATGTACGGAACCAACATCACCGTGGTCGGCAACGTCGTCGACGAGGTGGTCAACAAACCCACCACCTCGGGACTGTCGCGCGTTTCCTTCCGGGTCGCCAGCACCCAGCGGCGCCGTGACCGCGAGTCCGGGCAGTGGGTGGACGGCCACAAGTTCTTCGTTAATGTCACATTTTGGCGAGAATTCGCGGAAAATGTTGCCGCTTCGATCAGCAAGGGAGATCCGGTCGTCGTCAGCGGCCGAATCTTCTCTCGGCAGTACGTCCGGGACGAGAGCAACCACGTTGCCTACGAGGTCGAGCCGGAAGCCATCGGTCACGACCTGGCCCGAGGGACGGCCAATTTCACCAGGCGGCGCCGGGGATTCTCCGGATCGGTGGAACTGGATGCCGACGGCATGCCGATCAGGATCAGCGACCAGGGCTACGAGATGTTGCCGGAGTCCGGCCTGCTTGCCGAGGACTTCGAGTCCGACCCGGTGCCTGAACTGAGCAGGGCAGGTTGATCGTGGCGGGTGTCGCCGACGCCTGATCAGTCGGCGGCCGTTGACTGATCGCGGTCCTGCCAGGTGCACACGCACGCCTCGTTGCCCTCGGCGTCGGCAAGCACCCAGAACGAGCGAGCGTAGGCATCGGTGAGCAGCCTGCCGCCGGCTGCTAGCGCGGCGTTCACCCGCGCTTCGGCCTCGTCGTGGGCGACGGTGATGTCCAGGTGGATGCGGTTGCGATCGGGTCGGGGCTCGGTCATTTGCTGGAACCAGACCGCCGGCAGCTGACCGGTCGGATCGACGATCGCATCCTCCGGACCACCACCCGGCTCGTCCCGGTAGGCCAGGACGGCCTTCCAAAACGGTCGGATGGCGGGGATGTCCAAGGCATCGATCGCCACTTCCAGCATCTGCACTCCTCGTGCCGACTGCTGGCCGGTGGAGCCGCCGGTAACCGCCGACCGGCCTTCCAGCGATCGGGAGATGCGTTCGGCCAACACGGTGTCGAGTTGGGTGACGTTGCCGAGGGAGGCGGTCTGCAATGCCAATTCGACTCGGTCCGGGCGCAGGTCGATGCGTAGGTGGCCGTCGGCATGCTCGGCACATACCTCGGTGGCCGTGGCGGCGACTCGGACCGCCGCGGCCAGCGACGGCACGGCGACCGACGTGCAGAGGTTTGCCAGCAGGTACCGCCAGCCGAACTCAGCTACCGCGGTGCTGGCAGCGCTTCGAGACAGCGGGCTGGTCGAGTCCGGTCCGGTCATCGGGCCATCCTCTCAGCCGTCAGGGCCGAGCGCCTGACCGATCACCCGAACCGGCAGGCACTTCAAAGATCGTTTCGATGCCGTCCTCGTCGTCCCACTGCTCGCCCACCTCGGTGAAGCCGTATTGCAGTACCAGTCGGCGAGAGGCCTGGTTGGTAGGGCTGATGGTGGCTCGCACGGTGCTGACCGACGGTTCGCGAGCTGCTCGGTCCAGCAGGTCGACCAGCGCGGCCCGGGCATAGCCCTGGCGGCGGTGCGGCGGATCGATGGCGTAGCCGACCTCCACCATGCCGCGATCGTCCGGCCGACCGTGGTAGCCGGCGCGTCCGACCACCAAGTCGCGATCGGTATCGACGATGATCCGGGTGATCCAGCCGGCACAGGCCGGATCGTCGGCCAACTGGAGACTGCGTCGCTGCCAGGTGCGTCGATCCTGCGGGCTGACGAAGTACGGCGGCAGCACGATCCCGGCCGCCGTGCTGGCAGCCGAGAGATCCCCGGCCGCCAGCGCATCGATGGCGGCGGCCGGAAGTTGGCGCAGCTCAACCCGCCGATCTCGCCGCGGGATGTCCGGTTCAGCTGTCATTCGGCCAACCGTAGCGGCGTTCCGTCGCCGACGCGGCGACGCCGCCCTCGCGAAACCTCACGAGAGCGACGTCGCCTGACCAGCTCAGGTAATCGGTTGCGCCGCCTTGACGAACGCGTCGGTGTAGGTGGCGGCCAGATCGATCGTCTTGCCCTTGACGTTCTGGTTGAACGCCGACAGCACCGCAAGGCAGGTCTTGGGACCGTCCGGAGGCATCAGACCGGTCGGGTTGAAGATGCCCTTCTCGCTGTCCAACGCCTTGGCATAGGCGTCCTTGCCCACCCCGGCGTAGTAGTCCGGCGGAACCTGATCGGCGATCTGGGCGCCGGTGTGCGACTGGATCCACTTCAAGGTGGCGACGTAGGCACTGACCAGTTTCTGCACGACATCCTTGTGACCGTTGACGTAGGCCGTGGTCATGTACAGCGAGGTTGCGGGGTAGGTGCCGCCGAGCGCTTGCCGTGCCCCGTCAGCGGTGCGCATGTCGAGCAGGATGTAGCCGAGACCGTCCTTGAGCACCTGCGACACGGTCGGCTCGGTGGTCATCCCGCAGGCGATCGCCTTCTGCTTCATGGCCGCGATGAACGTAGTGCCGGCTCCGACGCCCCGGCGGGTGGTGGTCGCCGGGTCGACGCCGTTCTTGGTGGCCAGGTACTGGGTCAGAAAGTCCGTCGAGGAACCGGTATCGGTGATGCCCAGCGACTTGCCCTTCCAGTCCGCCGGCGACTTGACCTGATCCTTAAGGTCGGTCCGGCACAGCTCGACCTCGCCTGGAACCTGAAGCATCGAGACCACCGACTCAGACGACTTACCCTGACCTTGCAAGGCGATGTTGTGGTCGTAGAAGCCGCCGACGCCGTCCACCTGGCCGGCGAGCATGTTCTGGGTGGCATCCCCACCGGCCGGCTCGTTTTCCAGCTTGACGTTCACGCCGGCCTTGGCGTAGTAGCCCAGATCCTGGGCGAGCATGTAGGGCAGGTAGATCTGTTTGCTGAGACCACCAACCATGATGGTGACCGTGGGCGAGCCGGCTGCCGCCTTCGCGGCGGGTCCGGAGGTTCCGGAGGTCGCCTTGTTCGCGCATCCGGAAAGGACGAGTGTGGCGGCCGCGACGGCAGCGGTGCCACCGAGCAGGCGGGGCATGAGCATGTTGTCTCCTAGGTTGTGTTCAGCTGTCAGGGGGCTGTGGTTTTGGGCGCCGTCCGTGGTCATGCCGCGCTGAGATCCGCACTTCGCTGCGGCGGTCGCCAGCGCAGTATTCGCCGTTCCAACAAGGTGATCAGCGCTTCGGCGACCAGGGCGATCAACGCGACCAGCACCATGCCGGCGAGCACCCCGTTGATGTCGGTGTTGTTCTGCGAATTCTTGATCAGCAGCCCCAATCCCTTGTCGGCGCCGAGCAATTCACCGACTAAGGCGCCGATCAGCGCGAACCCGAAGCTGATGTGCAGGCTGGCCATGATCCAGGTGAACGCCGACGGCAACACCACTTGGCGGGTAGCCTGCCAGCGCGAGGCACCGAGGATCCGGGCGTTCGCCATGAGGTTGCGATCGACTTCGCGGGTGCCCTGAAAGGCATTGAAGAAGACCCCGAAGAACACCAGGATCACCGCCAGGATCACCTTCGACTTGATGCCGTAGCCGAAAGCCAACGTGAAGAACGACCCAAGCACGATACGGGGAATCGAGTTCGCGATCTTGATGAACGGCGCCAGCAGGTCGGACAGGAACTGGCTGCGCCCCAGCGCGATCCCGAACACGACTCCGAGCACAACCCCGATCAGGAAGCCGTACAGCGCCTCCTGCAGCGTCACCAGCACCTGGCTGCCGAGCGAACCCTGCGATGTCCCGTTCAGCACCCAGATCCGCAGCTGGTGCCAGGCGCCGGTAGGCGAGCCCCAGAAGAACGGATCGATGTGCTTGGTATTCACGCCCAACTGCCAACCGCCGATCAACAGGACGAGCAACGCCAACCGGGCCAGGTAGATCCCGGCCAGCCGGCGCCCACGCTGTGCGGTGAAGGCCCGGCGGGGCCGGCTGGTAATGGCCGCCTTGCCCGAGCTCAACGACGTGTCGAGGGCCATCACGCCACCTGCTCGCTGGTCGTGCGGGCGTAGGCGGTCTCGACCTCGGCGCGTAGCGCGTCCCAGATCTGGGAGTACAGCGAAACGAACTCGGGGGCGAACCTGATCTCCTGCGCGTTGCGGGGACGGGGCAGGTCCACGTCGAAGACCGCCTTGACCCGCCCGGGTCCGGCGGTCAGCACCACGACTTTGTCGGCTAGCGCGATCGCCTCCTCCAAGTCGTGCGTCACGAAGATGACCGCGGGCTTGGTCTGCTCCCACAGCCCGAGCAGCTCGCCCGACATGATCAAGCGGGTCTGCACGTCCAGTGCCGAGAACGGCTCGTCCATCAGCAGCACCCGAGGCTCGTTGATCAGGCTCTGCGCCAGCGCGACCCGCTTGCGCATGCCGCCGGAGAGCTGATGGGGATACCGGTCTTCGAAACCGGCTAGTCCGACCCGGCGCAGCCAATCCCGGGCGGCCGCGTTGGCCTCACCCCGACGCCGGCCCCGAAACCGCGGACCGGCCGCGACGTTGTCCAGCACGCTCTTCCACGGGAACACCGCATCGTTCTGGAACACGAAGCCGACGCCGGGGGTGATCGAGTCCACCACCCGTCCGGCCACCAGTGCGGCACCGCTGGTGGGTCGTTCCAGGCCGGAGACCAGCGTCAACGTGGTCGACTTGCCACAGCCGGTCGGACCGACCACGGCGCAGAACTGCCCTGGCTCGACGACCAGGTCGAGATCCTCGATCGCTGTGTAGCTGCCCCCGCGCGGCGTGCCGAACTTCTTGGTGACGCCACGCAGCTCGATTGCGGGTGGTTCGGTTGCGGTCGGATGGTTCGCTGTGCTCATCTGCGCGGGCTCCTTCGCTCGGCTGTGCGCAGAAGCGTGCCTGAGCGGCGGAGCCGGCAACATCGTTGCGCTCGTTCTTCGCCTAATCCGCGATACTGGTTACCGGCCTACGAATTGCTCGTGACCGGTGCGTTTCTCGAGCTTCTGTGCATTGTGTGCAGCGGCCCTTTCGTAGCCGGTGAGGCCCGTGCTTACATGCGCCCGTCAGGTACCGGTAGGCAGCTACCGCTTGGGAGGTGGTGGCAGGATGGCCCGTTCGCGTGCGCTCGCATCCCAGATCCTGCTCGCGGTCCTCGCCATCCTGCTGGCGACGGTGGTGATCGGCGGCGTGCTGGACGTCCAGTTGACCCGGCAGTCACTGGATAAGCAGTACGAGCAGCGAGCCCGGGTCACGGCGGTCGTGGTGGCCGACATGCCACAGTTGCCGCAGGCGTTGGCGAGCAACGACCCGGCACACATCATCCAGCCGCTCGCCACGCGGATCGCGCGCAGCACCGGTGCGGCCTATGTGGTGGTCACCGACCGGTCCGGCATCCGGTACTCCCATCCCAACCCGGCGCTGATCGGCCAGCGGCTGGAGGAACCGGTCGCGGTGCTGGACGGCCACGACCACGTGGGCATCGACCCCGGCAGCCTGGGCCGGTCCGCCAACGGCAAGGCTCCGATCTTCGACAGCTCCGGCCGGGTGATCGGCCAGGTGTCGGTCGGCATCCTGGAGACCGAGGTGGCCGCCCAAGTGGCCAAGGATGTGCTGGCAATCGTTACCTATTCGGCGCTGGCGCTGGCGGTGGGCGCTGCCGTAGCACTGCTGCTGGCCCGGCGCATCAAGCGGGTGACGTTCGGTCTGGAGCTCAACGAGATCGCCGCTCTCGTCCAGGAACGCGAGGCGATGCTGCACGGCATCCGGGAGGGCGTGATCGGCTTCGACAGCCGCGGCCGAGTCAGCCTGATCAACGGTGAGGCACGCCGGCTGCTCGGCATCGCCGGCACCGCCACCGGCCAACGGCTAGACGAGCTGATCCCGTCCGGCCGGCTGCAGGACGTGCTGGCCGGACGGGTGCCGGGCGCCGACCAGAGCGTGCTGACCAGCGAGGCGCTGCTGGTGGTCAACCGGCGCCCGGTCATCGTGGCCGGCCGGGATGTCGGCAGTATCGTCACGCTGCGGGATCGGACCGAACTCGAGGCGATGATCCGGCGGATGCATGCGGTCACCGGACTGGCCAACGCCTTGCGTGCCCAGGAGCACGAGTTCACCAACCGGCTGCATGTGATCGCCGGACTCCTCGACCTGGACGAGACCGAGGAGGCCCGCCGCTACCTGGACACCATCACCGGCCAGCAGTTCACCTCGGCCGAAGACCTGCGGGCCCGGATCCGGCCACCGGTGCTCGCGGCACTGCTACTGGCCAAGCTCGCGGTGGCCGGCGAGCGCGGCGTCAGCCTCACCATCACCGAGGACAGTCACCTGGAGGCAGGCGACAGCGATGCCCAGATGCTGATGACGATCATCGGCAACCTGGTCGACAACGCGATCGACGCCACCGCCGGGCAACCGGAGCCGCGTACCGTCCAGGTGCGGCTGACCGACGAGGACGGCCTGCGAATAGTGGTGACCGACAACGGCCCGGGGGTCGCGCCGGAACACCTGACCGACATCTTCACCGACGGTTTCTCCACCAAGCCGGACCGGGGCGAGCTGCGGCGGGGGATCGGGCTGGCGCTGGTCCATCGGCTGGTACACCGGGCCGGTGGCCGGATCGAGGCGATGCCCGGCCCGGGCGGCCAGTTCGTCGTGCAGTTGCCCCGCAGGGCGCCGGGCCAGCTTGCCAGCACCGGAGGCCGGGATGACCGAACCGCGCGGTGACACCTTGATCCGGACGTTGGTGGTGGACGACGACTTCCGGGTCGCCCGGATCCACGCGGCCAGCGTGGAACGGATCGAGGGCTTCAGCTGCGTGGGCCAGGCGCATACCGCGGCCGAGGCGCGGCAGCTGATCGCCGACCTGCGTCCGGACTTGCTGATCCTGGACATCTTCCTGCCCGACGAGGACGGGCTGAGCCTGCTCCGCTCGCTGGCCGGCCAAGGCAGCACGCCGCCGGACTGCATCTTTATCACCGCCGCCCGTGACCTCGACTCGGTCCGGGCCGCGATCGGGCTCGGCGCGGTGTACTACCTGGTGAAGCCGTTCGGCTTCCAGCAGCTGAAGGAGCAGCTGGAGGGCTATCGGCGGTGGCGCCAGCAGGTGGCCGCCGCCGCGACCGACGAGGCTGACCAGGCGACGGTCGACAGCCTCTACGAACTCCGCCGACCGGCGGCCCGGCGGCCGGCGAAACATCAGTTGCCGCCGACCATGGCCCGGATCCTCGAGGTCGTGTCCGGCTCGGCGCACGCCATGGATGCCGCCGGCGTGGCCGGCGAGCTGGGGATAAGCCGGCCGACCGCACAGCGCTACCTCACTGAACTGGACCGCCGCGGACTAGTCCGGCTGGAGCTGGAGTACGGCACTGCCGGCCGGCCGGTCCACCGCTACCGCAAGGCCCGCTGACCGCGCCGGCCGCTCGCCGGTAATGATCATTTTCGTCCTCACTTCTGCGCCTGGAACGCCGATAGGGCGGATGTGTCCGGCGACGCGAGCTCGCCAACGGGCCGGCGGCCGTCATTCGCCCGTCCGTCGCTGTTCGCTGCCTTCTGGTATCCCTCGGTGCTGCTCGGTTGGGGGCTGCTCGCCGTCGCCGTCCAGCGAGTCGCGACCACCAGCCTGGATCGGGCCGGGGCGCCGCTGGCAATGACCGCGGTGCTGCTGGTGGTGCTGGAGCTGCGGCCACTGATGCAGGGCTCCGGACACGACCCGCAGGGCGTGGTGATGTCGACCGCGTTCGCCTGCGCGATCCTGTTCCTCTGGGGCGGATGGCCGGCACTGGTGGTGGTCAGCATCGCCTCGCTCGCAGCCGACCTGCAAGTGCACAAGACGCCGTGGAAGATGCTGTTCAACGTCGGCCAGTACAACCTGTCCATAACCGCGGCCTGGCTGGTGATGATCGCCAGCCACCGCACCCCGTCACTGGCTCACCCGCTGGACCGGTTGACCGGCGCCGACCTGCCCTGGATGCTCGCGGCCTGCGTCGTCTACTTCACCACCAACCTGGTGCTGGTATCCGGTGCACTGGCCTGGACCAGCTCGTTCTGGGAGTTCCTGCTCGACGACTTTCCGCACTATGCGGCGACCACGTTCTCGGTGCTGGCCCTGTCGCCGGTGATCGTGGCGGTCGCCGACACCGCCTGGGAACTGCTGCCACTGCTGCTCATCCCGCTGGTGCTGGTCTACAAGATGGCGCAGATGTCGGTACAGCAGGAACATCAGGCCAGCCATGACCCACTCACCGGCCTGCCGAATCGATCGCGGCTGCAATCGTCGCTGAACGTCGAGCTGGCCCGATCGAAACGAGATGGCCGTCCGTTCGGCCTGCTGCTGATCGACCTGGACCACTTCAAGGAGGTCAACGACACCCTCGGCCACCATGTCGGCGACCAGCTACTGATCCATTTCGCCGAGCGGCTGAGCAGGTCCGTCCGGCCCGGTGACCATCTGGCCCGGCTGGGCGGTGACGAGTTCGCCGTCATCGTGCCGGACGCCACCGAGGATGAGGTGCAAAAGGTCGCCGAACGGATCCGGACGTCGCTGATGAACCCGATCGAGCTGGAAGGCATGTGGGTCGAGATCGAGGCCTCGATCGGGCTGGCCATGCATCCCGAGCATGCCTTGCTGGCCGAGGACCTGCTGCGGGTGTCGGACGTGGCGATGTACGTGGCCAAGGAGACCCGCTGCGGGGTGGCCACCTACTCCGCGCACCGGGACCACAACTCCGCCGACCGGCTGAGCCTGCTCAGCGAGCTTCGCCAGGCGTTGGACGACGGCTCGCTCACCCTGCAATACCAGCCGAAGGTCCGGCTGCGAGACGGTTCCTTGATGGGGGTGGAGGCGCTGATCCGGTGGCAGCATCCGCAACGGGGCTTCATCCCGCCGGACGAGTTCATCCCGCTGGCCGAACGGTCTGGGATCATGTACCTGGTCACCGATCGGGTAGTGACAATGGCGCTGGCCCAAATGGCGGCCTGGCGGGCGGACGGCCTGTTGGTGCCGGTCGCGGTAAACGTGTCGGTGACCGACCTGCTCGGCAGCCGGCTGGTGCACCTGGTGCTGAGCGGGCTGGACCGCTACCGGTTCCCGGCGGGCATGTTGCAGCTGGAGATCACCGAACGGGTGGTCGCACAGCAGACCGAGGAGCTGAACACCATCCTGCGTGACCTGGACGCGGTCGGGGTGACCCTCAGCCTGGACGACTTCGGTACCGGCTACTCCTCGCTGCTGCGCCTGCAGGCGCTGCCGGTCAGCGAGCTGAAGATCGACCGCACCTTTGTGTCCCGGCTCTCGCACGGACCGGCCGCGGTCGGCATCGTCACGTCCATCGTCGATCTGGCGCACGCCTTGGGCATGCCGGCGATCGCCGAGGGCGTGGAAACCGAGGCCGAGTGGGAGGCGCTGCGCGAGCTCGGCTGTGATGGTGCGCAGGGCTGGCATATCGCGGCTCCGATGCCGGCCGACGAGGCCAGCGAGTGGATCCGACGGCGGCGGCTACGCCAGCCGGAGCTCGACTGGACCCGACGGGCCACCGGCTCGGATTCGTACCGGCGCTGAGCTCACCGCGAGCGCATTAGTCAGGTTTCTGCCACCACTGCTCAAAGAACCCGATCTTGGTCTGGACGACCAGCGGCCGGAGATGGAACACTCCGACCGCCAGCGGCCACGTACATCAACGGGAGAGTGGAACGCAGATGAGCGGTAGTTCAAACGATCAATCCGATATTCGACCCACAACGGGCAGGCGCAGGCGTGCGCCCAGGGCGGGAATCGTACTGTTGGCCGCGACCGCTACCGCGGTGGCCGGGCTCGCCCCGGCGATGGCCAGCCCAGCCAGCCGACCGGCCAATCCATTGCGTGGCATCGCCGCGCTGCAAGTCGCCCAACATGCTGCCGCGGCTCATTCACGGACGCAGCAGTCGACATCCGCCGACGGGACGCGGGACCTCGGCGACGCCCTCGAGGTAGCCGCCGCGGCCGAACAGTACGCCGGTGAGCGCACCGCGCCGGGCACATCGGTGTCTGCCGAGGCGCTGCTGGCTGCCCGGCAGCAGGCCGCCGCCATGCCGACGGCCAGCGCCAGCCTGATCGAGCTTCCCACTGTGCCGCTGGCCGGTGAACCGGCCGGCTACAACGACCCGGTCTGGTCCAACGCCGGCACCGGCTTCCGGGACGTCGCCGGCCGCACTACCGCGCTGGCGGTGGACGGCAGCACCTACTACCTGGGTGCCGCCGATGGCGGGGTCTGGAAGTCCACCAACGGCGGCCAGACCTGGCACTCGATCTGGGACCACATGCCGACGCTGTCCATCGGCGCGCTGCTGGTCACGCCGGACCACGCGCTCTGGGTGGGCACCGGTGAGGCCAACACCAACAGCGACTCCTACGCCGGCGTCGGCGTCTACCGGTCCACCAACGGTGGCGCCAGCTTCACCAAGGTCGGCGGTTCCGAACTGCTGAACCGCACCAGCTTCCGGTTGCGGTACGACGGCAACGGGCAGGTGTACGCGGCCACCAACCAGGGCCTGTACCGGCACTCGTCGTCAACCACCAGCGGCGCCTGGAGCCTGGTGCTCAAGCCGGACCCGAACCCGACCGGCTCGCCGTACAACACCTCGTTCATCACCGACGTGGTGATCCGGCCCGGCACCCATGGTCAGACCGTGCTGGCCGCCCTCGGTTGGCGCAACGGCACGTCCTACAACGGCTTCTACCTCTCCACCACCGGTGGTGGCGCCGGCTCGTACAGCGAGATCACGCCGACCGGCGACATCGACAGCAGCGACATCGGCCGCACCACGCTGGAGTACGCCGCTGACGGCAGCCGGCTGTACGCCATCATCCAGTCCCCGGCCAAGCTGCTTGCCGGCGCCGACACCAACCTGCAGGGTGTGTTCGTCTCCGCCAACGGCAACCCGACCGGTCCGTACACCAAGATCGCCGACTCCACCTCGCTCGGCGCGACCGGCTCTGCGCTGGAGAACTATCCGGGTTACCACGTCGGCATCCAGTCCTGGTACAACCAGGCGCTGGCGGTGGACCCCGCCAACCCGATGAAGGTTTACGTAAGCCTGGAAGAGGTGTTCCAGACCAACGACGGTGGCGCCAGCTTCACCATCGCCGCCCCGTACTGGAACTACGCATTGGCCTGCGGCGCATCCTGCCCGCCGGCCACCCACCCCGACCAGCACGCCTTGGCCTTCACCAACAACGGCAACATCCTGATCGGTAACGACGGTGGCGCGTTCCGCCGTCCCACCTCGGTCGTCGGCCTCGGCCAGTGGGTCGATCTCGGCGACACCCTGCGCACCCTGCAGTACTACGACGCCGCGGCCGGTAAGGCCCCCGGCGGTACGGCGTACTGGGGCGGGTTGCAGGACAACGGCACCTCGGCGCTCTTCCCGAACCGGAAGGACATCGAGCCCGCCGGTGGTGACGGCGGCATGGTTCTGGTCAACCCGAACAATGCCCAGCAGGCGGTCGGCGAGTACACCAACCTGGCGATGTACCGGACCAGCGACGGTGGACACACCTTCACCACGATCAGCCCGGAGTGCGGTTACTACCAGGACGCCAACGCTTGTGACCCGACGGCCCGGTTCATCGCACCGTTCCAGGCCGATGTTCACAACACCAACCACTGGGTCGCGGCCGGCACCATGGTTTGGGACAGCGTCAAGGGCTGGAACACCCAGTGCAACACGACCTGTGACTGGGTGCCGGTGCACAGCTTCGGCAACGCCTCCAACGGCACGCCCAACGTCGGCACGGCGCTGGCGGTCAACGGGGTCGTCACCTACGCGGCCTGGTCGGACCTCAGCGGCAACCCGTCGCCGGCCTTCGCCAGCGGCATCGACACCAACTACGGCGGCACCTGGCACCGGATCTCTTCGCCGGTCCTGCCGAACCGGTTCATTGCCGGTCTGACCGTCGACCCGGCCAACCCGGCCCACGTGTACGCCATCTACAACGGCTACTCGCGGCGTTGGATCCCCGGTGGCGGGCTAGGCGTCGTCTTCGAGTCCAAGGACGGCGGTTCCAGCTGGGCCAACATCAGCGGCAACCTGCCGGACGCCCCCGGTGACGGCCTGGCCATCGTGCAGGGTCACCTGGTGCTCGGCACCGACATCGGCCTGTTCATCGCCAGCAAGGGCGCGCCGACGAAGTGGTCGCGGGTCACCGGGCTGCCGAACGTGGTGGTCAGCAACGTCCGTAACCTGCCCGGTCAGGCCGACGCCGCGGTGGTAGCCACCCATGGCCGAGGGATCTGGAAGCTGATCATCGGATAGTTGCCCGCCTGACTCGGCTGACCTTGCGGTTTCCTTGACACCGTAAGGTCGCCGAGCTCAGGAACGCGATCAAACGGCCGATATCCTCCCCGAAAGGACGAGAAGTCGAGGGGAGACCGGCGTGCTGCGCAAGACGGACGGCCCCTGGCTGCCTGGGCGGTGAGACGCTCGGGACGGGGGCCGTCCGACGTTACCGAGCTGCTGCTGGCCGTCCATCTGGCCGGCTGCTCGGACGACAGCCTGTCCCGGCTGGCCGACGAACTGTTGCGCGCCGGCGGCTATACCGGGGTGCTGATCGTCCTCGGCGAAGGGGAACTCGCGCGGACCGGTCGGGCCGGCAGCCGGAGCGCCCTGCGGGTATTGACCAGCCGGCACGCCCAGCACGGTCCGCCGGCCACCGCCGGCGCCAGCCGCAGCTGGCCGATCGTCGATCCGACCGGCGGCCCGCTGGGCCAGCTGCATTGCTTGATCGGCGTTGACGCCTCGTCGGCCGGTGAGGAACTGGTCACCCTGGTCTGCGACCAGCTCGGGATCGCGGCGCGGCGGCTGCGGTTGGAACAGCACGCCCAAGACAGCTATCAGCTGCTGCTGGCCGAGCAGGCCGACCGGCGGTTGGCCGAGCGCGCCTATGACCTGATCTTCGACGAGTCCGCGATCGGGATGGCAACCGTGAGCCTGGCCGCAGGCGAGGCCGGCCGGCTGGTCGCGGTTAACGACGCACTGTGCCATCTGACCGGGCGCAGCCGGTCGGAGCTGTTGACACTCAGCTGCGCGGAGCTGACCCATCCCGATGACCGGCACGGCGGCAACTCCGCGCTGCGACGAGCGATGGCGGGCCGGCGGACGCCGGTGCGATCGCGAATCCGGTTCCTGTGCGCCGACGGTGGCGTGCGCTGGGTGCAGTTGACAGCCTGCCCGCTGTTCGATGACGCCGACCAGCCGCTGTATCAGCTGCTGCAGATCGAGGATCTGAGCCCACGCGCCGAGGCGGAGGTGGAGATTGCCGCCGGCCAGGATCCGCTCACCGGCCTGCTCACCGGCCAGGCATTGGACGAGCGGATGGTCGAGGTGCTGGACCGCGCTCGCCGGCTGGACACCACCGGGGTGGTGCTGATCTGCGACCTGGATCGGCTGACCGGGGCGGCTGTGGGCAAGTCGGCGGATGATCACGCCGCGGATTCGATCCGCCGGGCGGTGGCCAGCACCCTCGGGCGGACGCTGCGAAACGGCGACATCATCGCGCGGGTGGCCGAGAACCGCTTCGCGATCGTGGCCGAGGAGGTCCGTCCCGAGCATGCGGCAAGCGTGGCTCGCCGGATGACCGAGGCGCTGCGGGACGGTGCGGCGGCAGTCGACATCGGCATGTCGGTGCTCACCCCGGAGGTGGCCGATCCGCAGGTGCTGTTCCAGCGCGCCACCGAAGCGATGCTCGACGCTCGGGCGTCCGGGCAGTCCTACCTGCTGTACGCCAGGGACTCCGAGCAGGTTGACCGGATCTCGCGCGAGGTGCTCTACGCCACGCCGGGGTGGCGCGCGGACTGAGTTCGGCGGACCGGGTCCGGTGGCTCGGCAGGCCCGCCCGGTCTGGGACACTGGAGGCAACAGCGACTCCCAATCCCAGCAAGGACAGCCGTGGCTCAGTACATCTACTCCATGTACAAGGTGCGCAAGGCGCACGGTGACAAGCTCATCCTGGACGACGTCACTCTGGCGTTCCTGCCCGGTGCCAAGATCGGCGTGGTCGGCCCGAACGGCGCCGGCAAGTCGACCGTCCTGAAGATCATGGCCGGCATCGACACCGCCTCCAACGGGGACGCGTTGCTCGCGCCGGGGGCAAGCGTCGGGCTGTTGCAGCAGGAACCATCGCTGGATGAATCCAAATCGGTGCGGGAGAACGTGGAGGATGCGGTCAGCCAGATGCGCGGTTGGCTGGCCCGGTTCGAAGAGGTGTCGGCCGCGATGGGCGAGCCGGACGCCGACTTCGACGCGCTGCTGTCCGAGCAGGGCGAGCTGATGGAGAAGATCGAGCACGGCGAGGGCTGGGAGCTGGATTCCCGGATCGAGCAGGCGATGGACGCGCTGCGCTGCCCGCCTGGCGATGAGCCGGTGACCCACCTGTCCGGCGGCGAGCGACGTCGGGTCGCGCTGTGCAAGCTGCTGCTGGAGCAGCCCGACCTACTGCTGCTCGACGAGCCCACCAACCACCTGGACGCCGAAAGCGTGCAATGGCTGGAGCAGCACCTGGCCAAGTACCCGGGCACCATCCTGGCCGTCACCCACGACCGGTACTTCCTGGACAACGTCGCGGAGTGGATCCTTGAATTGGACCGGGGCCGGGCGCACCCGTACGAAGGCAACTACTCGACCTACCTGGAGAAGAAGGCCGAGCGGCTCAAGGTCGAAGGCAAGAAGGATGCCAAGCTGCAGAAGCGGCTGACCGAGGAACTGGAATGGGTACGGCAGAACGCCAAGGGCCGGCAGGCCAAATCCAAGGCCCGGCTCCAGCGCTACGAGGAGATGGCTGCCGAGGCGGAGAAGACCCGCAAGCTGGACTTCGAGGAGATCCAGATCCCACCGGGTCCTCGGCTCGGCAACCTGGTGGTCGAGGTCAGTCACCTGGACAAGGGCTTCGACGGCCGGGTGCTGGTGAAGGATCTGTCCTTCTCGCTGCCGCGGGGTGGCATCGTCGGGGTGATCGGACCGAACGGGGTCGGCAAGACCACGCTGTTCAAGACCATCACCGGCGTGGAGCAGCCCGACTCGGGACAGGTTCGAGTCGGTGAGACGGTCAAGATCAGCTACGTCGACCAGGGCCGCGGGGGCATCGATCCGAACAAGAACGTCTGGCAGGTGGTGTCCGACGGGCTGGATCACATCAAGGTCGGTCAGGTCGAGATGCCCTCGCGCGCCTACGTGTCGGCATTCGGATTCAAGGGCCCGGACCAGCAGAAGCCGGCCGGGGTGCTGTCCGGTGGCGAGCGCAACCGGCTCAATCTCGCTCTCACCTTGAAGGAGGGCGGCAACCTGCTGCTGCTGGACGAACCGACCAATGACCTGGACGTCGAGACGCTGGGTTCGTTGGAGAACGCGCTGTTGGAGTTTCCCGGCTGCGCGGTGGTGATCAGCCACGACCGGTGGTTCCTGGACCGGATCGCGACCCACATCCTGGCCTGGGAGGGCACCGAAGCCAACCCGGCCCAGTGGTATTGGTTCGAGGGCAACTTCGAGTCCTACGAGAAGAACAAGGTGGAGCGGATGGGTGCCGAGGCTGCCCGGCCGCATGCGGTGACCTACCGCAAGCTCACCCGCGACTGACGGCGGGCGGTATCGCCTAGCCCCCGATCGAGGAGTTCGATGGGCCGTTTCATTGCCCGGTGCGCCATGCGCTGGTCGGACATGGACGCCTACGGCCATGTGAACAACACAGCCTACCTGGCCTATCTGGAGCAGGCGCGGGTGTCGATGTTCTTCGACCGGTACGACTCGACATTCGCCGGTGGCACGGTGGTGGCCCATCACGAGATCACCTATCTGCGACCGGTGGTGTACCACCCGGAGCCGCTGCGGTTGGAACTTTGGATCGAACGGATCCGCGGTGCGGATTTCACCGTCCGGTACGAGGTGTTCGACGGCGACTCGCTGGCGGCGACGGCCTCGACCAGGCTGGTCACGTTCGACTTCACCACCGATCTGCCACGTCGGCTGAATCCGGAGGAGCGGGCAATCCTGATGAGTTATCGGGACGATCCCGGGTCGGGGGAGTCGGCATGAGCGTGCTCGGCGAGCGGGAGCACCTGCGCGACTTCGCGCCGCTTGCGGAGCGGGCGCTGTCGGTGGACGGCGATGCATTAATCCGGTTCCGTTCTGGCGAGCGTCGGGTTGGCGGATTCGTGCGGCTGCCGTTCGAGGTGTTGGCCGGCCGGACGATCGAGGCGGCCGGCGTGGCCGGGTCGTTCGACGTCACGGTGTCGGCCAAGCAGTTCTTGGTGTGGCTGGACGGTGATGGCGGCGAGCCGACTCGAGCCGACGCGCGGTGGCTGAGCGCGCTACCACCACGGGACGGTTGGCGGCGGATCGACATCGTGCCGGATACCGCGATTCGCGAGGTGATCCGATCCGGCGCATTGCTGGCCCAAGCCGCCGATACCAGGCCTGGTCAGCAGGCATTGCTGGACTCGATCGTGCTGACCGCGCGTGCCGAGTCCGGACCACCGGTCGAGGTGCCGCTGAGCGTGCTGAGCGCGTTGACCCGAATGGGCTTCCTGCCCCGGGGTGGCGAGGCGGCGGTGGACACCGCCCGTGGCTGGATCAGGCTCGCTGCCGCTTACGGATCCACCTATGTTTCCGATGGAAAGCCGCTCGGCCTGTTATCGCTGTAAGCCTGCCTCGTGGGTGCTGCTGGCCTACTCCCGCTGGATGCGGTGATTCAGCCTGGGGGTTCGTTCCGGGTCTATCCAGTCGGGTGGGATCCAGTGCGGTAGCCCGTCGATCAGTCGGCAGCGCCAACCCTCGGCCTCGAATCGCCGGTGATGCGGTCGGCAAAGCAGGGTTAAGTTGTCCAGGTTCGTCAATCCGCCGTCCTGCCAGGCGATTATGTGATGTCGTTGCGTCCACTCCGGCGGGCTGTCGCAACCAGGGAACGAGCAACCACCGTCGCGCACTATCAGGGCCAACGTCTGGCTGCGGGTGGCGATCCGCTTCGTTCGGTGCTCTGCAAGTACCGCGCCGCGGCCGTCGCGAATCATGACCGCGAGGTCTGCCTCACCGGCTAGCCGCAGTGCCTCGGCAATGCTGATCTGCTGGCCGAAGCTGGTCTGGGCGTAGCCACTTCGGTTGCTCAACTGCTCGGCGCTCATGCTGACGATGACCTGTGCCGGTGCGCCGGCATCGACCAGTTCGTTGCGCCTGACCTGGATGTCGGCCAGCTCGGCCAACGCGTCGTGCATTCGCTGCCCATATGTCCGATCGTCCGGCCCATCCGCTGCCGGCTTAGGCGCCGACCTCGGTGTCAACGACGCCAAGAGCAAGGCGCCGCAGGCCGGAGTAAGCACGCCGCGGGCATGGTAGGAGCCATCGGCGAGTGGGGTCAGCAAGAAGGTACGGCGGCGCCGATGCTCCGCGTCCGAGCTGAGCACACCGTCCGGATCCAGCTGAGCAAGGATGCGCTGGCCCAACTGGCCGAGTTGACGTGGCGCCAGCTGGCTGGCGGCCGTGACAAGTTGCCGTTCGGCTTGACTGGCTTGCTCAATCGTTACGGTGCTCGGCAGCTGCTCGATAACCCGGCTGATTTCACGGGCCTGCTCCTCGGAGAGTGTGCCGGCTGTGACCGCGTCCGCGACGGCGGGAAGTATCGCAGGCAGCAGTTGACCGCTCAGGCCGACCCGCGGTCCGAGATCGCGTGCGGCCGCTATCCGCCGGGCGGCGGCCTGGGGTGACAGCCGCAGCATGGCCTGCAGCATGGTCGACAGGCTGGTTGCCGACACCAGACGATGCAGCGCGCGCCGTTCTACTACTGGCAGCAGGGCATTCCACATCGACAGCAGCCGGCGACCGGCATGTTCCAAGCTGCGGATCTCGGCAAGCAGTTCGCCGTCGGTGGCGGCCTCGAAGGCGGCGCTGCTGGCGAGATAACCATCTATCGCGGCGGCGACCAGGGTCAGACCGGAGGTTGTGTCATCGCGCGTGGGCGCTGCTGTTGTCATGATCCGAAGGCTAGCTGCTGGGTCTGACAAAACGTTCAGCCGGTTGAGAATCACCTTGCCAGATATGGCTATCCACAGAAAATTTCGTCATCCACAGGTTTGGTGGCACGACTTGCCATCGGCGGCCCGGATCATGAAAAGATGCGGCGATGGAGATCATGGACCTGACCGACAAGATCGTAATAGTCACTGGTGCCTCATCCGGGATCGGCGAGGCGACTGCGCGGCTGCTGTACGAGGCCGGTGCTCAACCGGTGTTGGCCGCCCGTCGCAAAGAACGGCTGACCGCGCTCAGCGAGCAACTCGGCGGCGCACTTGCGGTGCCGACCGACGTCACCGATCCAGCCGACCGGGCAAGGCTGATCCAGGCCACGCTCGACCGACACGGGCGCATCGATGGGCTGGTGAACAACGCCGGCCGCGCCCTGCTCAAACTGGTGCCTGACATAGATCCGGACGATTTTAGTGAGCTATTGCAACTCAATCTGGTCAGCTCGCTGGCAATGATCCAGGCGGTGCTGCCGAGCATGCGAAGCCAGGGCGGCGGACGCATTGTGAACATCTCTTCCGGCACCAGCCGGATGGCAACCCCTATGGTGGCCGCCTACGGCGCGACCAAGGCCGCGCTGAACATGCTGAGTGCGGTGGCCCGAGTAGAACTGGCGGCCGACGGCATCGTGGTGTCGGTGGTGCTTCCATCAGTGACCGCCACCGAGTTCGGCGATGGCATGTTCAAGCTCGGTGAGGAGTTCGCGCCTGGTTTTCGGGTGCAAAGCGCCGACTACGTCGGTCGAGTGGTGCTGCGCGCACTGCGCACCGGGGAGGAGGCAATCGATATTCCACACGGCGCGGAACTGCCCGAACTCACTGAGGTGGGCTGACGAGGGCTCGGTAGCCGGAAGGGTTGACGACATGGCCGGTTTCAGAATTGGCTCGGATGCTAAGCCACCCGCACCGGTACGCCGTGGTCGGCAACCGTGCCCAACAGACGCGGTTCGGCATCGCGCACCGCGCCAGGGGCGGATAGCTGGATGGTCAGCTCTGCCGGCCGATGGCCCCGCCGGTCACGCGAATCCGCGGCGGACACCGGACTCTCCATTGCGACATGGGCAATCGGTATCCGGGCGCGCGCCGCCGAAATGTTCGCGGCGACCGCGGCGATCTCGCTCAGCGGCCAGTACTGCCTGGTAGTCGAATGCCAGATGACGGTCAACACCTCGTCATCAACTCCTAGACCCAGTTGCCCGTCCAACCAGGTTGAGGCGGCAGCGGCATCGACGGTGACCGGGTAGGCGGCAGCCACGGCGAGGGCGGCGCGCAACCGCTCATGCCGGTGCAGGTCATGCGGCCACACGAACGAGGTCAACCGCAACCGGCCCTCGGCGGAGGTAGCGTCGATCGGTGCCAGGTCGCAGCCGCGCCGAGAGATGATCCGGTACCGCACCGGTCGCACGGTTCCCTCGACCGCGTCCCGTAGCTGCAACGGTGAATCTGTCGGCCCGGATGCCCAGCCGTCCCCGCCGATCCGGAACCGGTCGACCAGCAGGTTCAGCCCGGCGCTCGCTCCCACCTCCAGCAGCCGTATCGAATCCAGGCCGCTGCGTTGGACAGCATCGAAGATTCCGAGCAGCAACGGCACCGAACGCCCTGGCTCGTTGGTCTGCGGTGCCAGTTCCAATGCCGCTCGGAGCTCTCCAACGTGCGCGCGAAGGACCGGCTCGAAGGCCGACCAGGCATGCTCGGGCGAGGAGGTGCCGCCAAGGTTCGGGTAGTACCGCGCCAGCTGCGGAGCCCGGCCTTGCAACACCAGTCGTTGCAGTCCGCCCAGCAAACGCAGCTGCACGATCGCCGATGACGGCGCATCCAGCCAGTCCCGGCAGATCTCGGCGACCACGCCGCCCTGTTCCAGGTCGTCGGCCATCGCCAGGATCAGCGTTCGGTACAGCCCGACCGGCATCATGAGACCATGCCGGCGGAACCGGTCAGCGAGCGTCTTCACCGGCACGGTCATGACGGTAGGCCAAACGAATGGCGAATAGCTCAGACGCGCAGCCAGACCGCGGTATTGGCAGGCAGCTTGTCGCCGTCGATCCGGTTCGAGGCGAGCAGCACCTCACCTGGTGGCAGCTCGACCGCTGAATTGCTGGCGTTGAGCGCGACCACCAGGTTCGGGCCGCGCCGATAGGCCAGGCAACCAGCCGGCGCCTGCTGCCACTGGAAGGAGGATCCGTGCAGCTCCGGCAAGGCCCGCCGCAGCTGGAGCGCGCTCCGGTACAGCGACAGCGTCGATTCCGGGTCGCTGAGCTGTGCCTCGACGGTGAGCGAACGCCAGTACTCCGGCATCGGCAGCCAGGACTGGTCAGACGAGCTGAAGCCAAACGGCGGTTCGGTGCCCTCCCACGGCATCGGCACCCGCTCGCCGTCCCGACCACGTTCGGTGTGGCCGCTGCGCTCCCAGGTGGGGTCCTGCAACACCTCGTCGGGTAGGTCCACGTTCGCCAGCCCCAGTTCCTCACCGTTGTAGAGGTAGGCGGTGCCCGGCAACGACAGCATCACCAAGGTCGCCGCCCGGGCCCGGGTCAGGCCGACCGCACCGCCGCCATAACGGGTGGCGTGCCGGTCCACGTCGTGGTTGGACAGCACCCAGGTACACGGCGCTCCCACCCGGGCCATCGCGCTCAGCGAACCGTCGATCGCGGTGATGAACTCCCGGGCCGACCACTCGGCCTCCACGAGCCGGAAGTTGAAGGTCAGGTGCAGTTCGTCCGGCCGGACATAGCGGGCCAGCCGCTCGTCGTCGGGCACCCACGCCTCGCCGACCGCCATCCGGTGCGGATACGTGTTCATCACCCGCCGGAACATCCGCAGGTGCTCGTGCAGGTTGTCGTTGTCGAAGCGAAGGTCGGGGTCGAGCTGGCTGTTGGGGCCCTGGTAGTGGGTTAGATCCATGTCCGGCAGGCCGCTCGGCTTGGCCATCGAGTGCGCCACGTCCACCCGGAAGCCATCCGCCCCGCGGTCCATCCAGAACCGCAGGATGCGTTCGAATTCTCGGCTGACCTCCGGGTTCTCCCAGTTCAGATCCGGCTGTTCCGGCGCGAACAGGTGCAGGTACCACTGGCCGTCCGGCACGCGCTGCCAGGCCGAGCCGCCGAACATCGCCGGCCAGTTGTTCGGCGGCTGGTCACCGTTGGGCCCGCGGCCGTCCCGGAAGATGAACCGGGCGCGCTCCGGCGACCCCGGTCCCGCCGCCAGCGCCTGCTGGAACCAGGCGTGCTGGTCGGAAAAGTGGTTCGGCACGATGTCGACGGTCACCTTGATGCCCCGGGCGTGCGCCTCGGTGATCATCGCGTCGAAATCGGCCAGCGTGCCGAACATCGGGTCGACATCGGTCGGATCCGAGACGTCGTAACCGCCGTCGGCCATCGGCGACCGGTAAAAGGGGCTCAGCCAGATGGCGTCGATGCCGAGCAGCTTGAGGTAGTCGAGCCGGTGCCGCACCCCGATCAGGTCACCGATGCCGTCCCCGTTGCCGTCGGCGAAGCTGCGCGGATAAATCTGGTAGAACACCGCGCTGCGCCACCAGTCGGCATCGCTGAGCGTCGTCGCGCTGTCGGTGCTGCCGTAGAGATCCAGGTGGTCGCCGTCGTACCGATCGCCGTCGAAGTGCCCATCGAACCGCTCTGACTCCACGGTTTCAGTGACGACCTGCTCCCGGTCGGTGCTGGGGCTGAGCGGGTGGGACACGCGGTCCTCCGAAGATCTCTCGATAAAGCGAATGGTGGTTCAGAAACCAGGCTAATGCTTGCCTGTGCGTTCTGTAAGCCCTTGCAGCTACATTTCTGTATCGATCAAGTAGCCCCCGAGGGAGAGGCGGCCGACAACAATTCAGGTCGGGCTGTTGCGCATCGATTCGGCCGCCATCGTCAGGTAGTTCCACAGCTCGGCGGCCAGTTCTTCGGGCAGTTCCAACGAGTCGAGCGCCTCGCGCATGTGCCGCAGCCAGGCATCCCGTTCGGCCGCGCCGATCACGAACGGCGCATGCCGCATCCGCAATCGGGGGTGGCCACGAGTGTCGGAATACGTGGTCGGACCGCCCCAGTACTGGATCAGAAACAGCGTCAGCCGTTCGGCCGCCGGGCCCAGATCCGCTTCCGGATACAGCGCGCGCAGGAACGGATCAGTGGCCACGCCCGCGTAGAACCGCTCGACCAGCAACCGAAAGGTGGCCTCGCCGCCGATCCGCTCGTAGAAGCCGGCGCTCACCACGGGCCGGCCGCCAATGGCTCGCCCGACCACGGCCCGGACGGTTGCGATAACAGGTGCACCTGACCATTGTCCCGCGCCGGCTTCGGCATACCGTGTCCGGCATGGCTGCCCAAGTGCAACAACACCCCGCCGAGCTGCTCAAGGACTACGACGTCATCGTGCTCGGCCTCGGTCCCGGCGGCGAGGAGGTCGCCGAGCGGTTGGCCGAAGCCGGGCGGTTGGTGCTCGGCATCGAGCCGCACCTGGTCGGTGGTGAGTGCCCGTACTACGGCTGTATCCCATCCAAGATGATTGTTCGGGCGGCCAGCACGCTCGCCGAGGCCGGACACGTGAACCAGCTGGCCGGCAGCGCGCAGACCCAGCCGAACTACTCAATCGTCGCCGACCGAATCCGTACCGAGGCCACTGACAACTGGAACGATCAGGTCGCGGTGGACCGGTTGACCGACCTGGGTGCGCACTTCTTGCGCGCCGCCGGCGCCTTCGCCGGGCGTGCGCCGGACGGCCGACCCCGGATCACCGCCGGTGGCCATACCTTCACGGCTACCGAGGTGGTGGTTGCCACCGGCACCGCACCGGCGATTCCACCGATCCCGGGTCTGGCCGAGCTGATCGGTGACGGGCCCACTCCGGACGGACCGGTCTGGACGAACCGCGAGGTGCTGCGCATCACCAGTGCGCCGGCGTCGCTGCTGGTGATCGGCGGCGGCGCCGTCGGCTGCGAGCTGGCTCAGGGGCTGGCCAGGTTCGGGGTCCACGTCACGCTGTTCGAAGGCGGTGAGCGGATCCTGGCTCCGGAGGAACCCGAGGCTGCCCGGCTGGTAGCCAAGGTGTTCCAGCGCGAGGGCATCGAGCTGCACACCGGTGTCAAGATCAGTCGGGTTGGGCCCGACGGCGACCGGGGAGTGGTGCTCGAGCTGTCCGACGGTCGGCTGATCACCGCCGAACGGCTGCTGATCGCGGCCGGTCGACGGTCGAACCTGGGCGGCCTTGGGTTGGACACCGTCGGGCTGGACCCGCAGGCTCGTATCTTGGACGTGGACGAGCACATGCGGGTCACCGACGGCATCAGTGCGGTCGGCGACGTCACCGGCCGCGGAGCGTTCACCCATGTCGCCGTCTGGCAGGCCCGGGTGCTGATCGCGCACCTGTTGGGTCGGCCCGAACCGTACGGTGGCTACCACGGGTTAGCCTGGGTCACCTTTACCGACCCGGAGGTGGGCCGGGTCGGGCTGTCGGACGAGCAGGCCCGCGATCAGGGCATCGTGGTGGCGATCGGTCGCAGCGATGTGGCGGCCTCAACCCGCGGCTGGATCCACGGTCCGGGCAACGACGGCTTGGTCAAACTGGTGGCCGATCGGGACCGGCGGGTGCTGGTAGGAGCCACTGTGGTCGGCCCGGCCGGCGGCGAACTGCTCGGTCTGCTGACCCTGGCGGTGCATGCCGAGGTGCCGCTCGACCGGCTGGCCAGCATGCACTACGCCTACCCGACCCTGCACCGGGCGATCCTGGACGCGGTGCGGGCGCTGCCGGCCGACTAACGCTATTCGGCCGTCGCGGCCAGTCCGGCCTGGATCCGGGCCCGCAGCTCGCGAGCCACCCGCCACTGCTCCAGCGGCCGGACCCGGGCGACCAGCCGGATCACCAGCTCCTCCCGGGTCAGGCTCTCGATGCCCAGCAACTCCGGTTCGGCCAGGAACGAGTGCGTCCACGCCTCGTCGGCATACAGCTGCCGGGCGGCGGTCTCGATCGCGGTCCGGGCAGCGGCCGGATCGGCGTTGGCGGCGACCGGGATGTCGAGCACCACCTGCGCGTACTGCTGGGACTTGTTGCCCACCCGGGCGATCTCCCCGTTGCGCACGTACCAGACCACGCCCTCGACGTCGCGCAGCCGGGTGGTGCGCAGCCCGACCGCCTCCACCGTCCCGACCGCCTCCTTCAGGTCGATCACGTCGCCGACGCCGTACTGGTCCTCCAACATCATGAACATCCCGGACAGGAAGTCCTTGATGATGTTCTGCGCCCCAAAGCCGACGGCCACGGCCACCAGCGAGCTGCCCGCGACGAACGGCGCCAGGTTGATGTTGAACACCTGAAGGATCAGCAGGAAGGCGGTGACGAAGATCAGGAAGCTGACCGCGCTGCGCAGCACCGACCCGATCGTCTCGGCGCGCTGCTTACGGCGCTCGCTGATCAGCCCGGTCGACTCGAACAGCGCCGCCTCCCAGGCGCGCTCGGTGTGCGGGCTCAGGATCCGCGGCACCGCACCCTCGGCGCTAGCCCGGGTCAGCCGGTTGATGGCCCGGTGCAGCACCGCCCGCAGCACCAGCGCGACCAGCACGATGACCAGCACCTGGAGCGGTTTGGTGATCAGCAGGCTGGCATGCCGGTGCCAGAAACCGTGCAGCGCCAGGCTCTGGGACGCGATGCCGGTGCCGGCCTGAGGAATCGGTTCCACGGCCGCCTAGCCTGCCACGGCCGACACCGGCCGAATTAGTGGGTGCGCGATCAGCCGCAGTCGGGTTCACTAGAGACACACTCGGAGGTGAGGCCGGTGCCGGGGACGCTCGTGCTCAATGCGTCGTACGAACCGCTATGCGTCGTGCCGATCCGCCGTGCCGTCGTGCTGATCCTGGCCGAGAAGGCCTACGTGGTGGAGGCCGGCGGCGGTTACCTGCACTCGGCACACCGCCAGGTTCCGGTCCCGCAGGTGGTGCGGCTGGCCCGCTATGTCCGGGTGCCCTACCGGCGGCAGGTGCCGCTGACCCGGCGGGCCGTGCTGGCCCGGGACGCCCACCGCTGCGTGTACTGCACGGTGCGAGCCGACACCATCGACCATGTGGTGCCCCGCTCCCGGGGCGGGCGCAACGAGTGGACGAATGTGGTGGCGGCCTGCGCGCGCTGCAACCACCGCAAGGGCGACCGGCTGCTCGGCGAAATCGGCTGGTCACTGCCCCGGGTGCCGATCCAGCCATCGGCCAGTGTCGCCCTGGTGCTGGGCTGGGCCAAGCGAGATCCGTCCTGGGACCGCTACCTCGGCCACGACATCGCCCCGTGCGAGGTACCGCTCAGTACCCGTCGTGAGCTCGGCCGCGCCATCCCGGCGGTGGCGGCGCTCCCGGTGCCGGACCTGGTGGTGTCCTAACCCGCCGCCAACTCCTCCCGTCGAACCGGGCTCGCGGTGAGCGTCGAAGCTCCGGTCGGGGCGGCTAGCCTTCCCGGATGGCCGAACTTCACGACTTGACCGCCCTGCAAGCCGCCGCGGCCATCCGGGCCCGGACGGTCAGCCCCACCGAGCTGGTTGCGCACTACCTGGACCGGATCCAACGGCTGGACAGTGAGATCGGCGCGTTCGTCACGGTGACTGCCGACAGCGCCCGCCAGCAGGCCAAGCAGGCCGAGTCCGCGGTGCTATCCGGCGCCCAACTGCCACCGCTGCACGGGGTGCCGACCGCGATCAAGGACCTGAACCTGACCGCCGGTGTGCCCACCAAGCTGGGTTCCCGGCTGTACCAGGACTTTCTGGCCCCGGTGGACGACCACGTGGTCCGGCTGCTGCGCGAGGCGGGCACCATCTCACTAGGCAAGACCGCCACCCCGGAATTCGGGCTGCCCTGTTACACCGAAACCGACATCGGCCAGCCGGTCCGCACCCCGTGGGACACCTCGCGGTTGGCCGGCGGCTCGTCCGGCGGCGCCGCGGCGGCAGTCGCGGCTGGTTTCGTGCCGATCGCGCAGGGCTCCGACGGCGGCGGCTCGATCCGGATTCCGGCCAGCGTGACCGGCCTGTTCGGCATCAAGCCCACCCGCGGCCGGATCTCGCGCGGCCCGCTGGATGCCGACTCGTCCGGGCTGTCGGTGCTCGGCCCGCTGGCCCGAACCGTGCGCGACGCGGCGGCCTTTCTGGACGTGACCGCAATCCCGCAGCCGGGTGACCCGCACTGGGCGCCGCCGCTGCCGGCCGGCGAGAGCTTTCTCGGCTGGTGTGACCGGGTGCCGAAGCAGCTGCGGATCGGGCGCTATCTGCAACCGCCGGTGCCCGGTGCCGAGGTCGACCCGGAATGTCAGACCGCCTGGCAGAACGCCAGCGGGCTGCTGACCGAACTCGGCCATGAGGTCGTCGACATCGAGCTGCCGATCCCACCGATGGTGATCCCCGCCTTCGAGACGGTCTGGGCGGTGTCGGCGCAGACGGTGCCGGTGGATCCGAGCCGGGAGGACGAGCTGCGCCCGCTGACCCGCTACCTGCGTGAGCGCGGCGCTAAGATCGGTGGCGCCGAATATGCCGCCGCCGTCGGCCTGTTGGGCATGATCAGCCGGCAGGCGATCGTGGCGACCGCCGGCTTCGACGCGGTGCTCACGCCGACCCTGGCGCTGCCGCCCCGGCCGATCGGCTGGTTCTGCGGGACGGCCGAGAATCCGGTCGACCCGGCCGAGGACTTCGAGCGGCAGAAGCGGTTTACCCCATATACCGCCATCTACAACGCCAGCGGCCAACCGGCGGCCAGCCTGCCGCTGCACTGGACGGCCGACGGCCTGCCGGTCGGGGTGATGCTGGTGGGCCGGCCGGCCGGTGAGGCGCCGCTGCTGGCACTGTGCGCGCAGCTGGAGGGCGCCGCGCCGTGGGCCGATCGACACCCGCCGATCTGGAGCCGCTGATAACTTCGCTACGGTGTCGGCAGGACTCTGGTTCGCACGGGCGGAGGATGGTTGATGAGCATCGTTGAGACGGTGCTGGTGTTCGTGGGGATCCCGGCCGGCATATTCCTCCTGCTGGCCATCCTGGTGCTCGGCCCCGGAGCCATGCGGTCCCCCCGGTACCGGCCGGGCAATGGCTGGGACTTCGAACCGGTCTGGTACCTACCGCATCCGTCGCATCCGGCTCCGGCCGGCAGCATCGGCGAGCCGAACCGGTCCGAGGTACCGGCGCTGCCCGGCCGGGTCGATCCGAATCCGATCGAGCCGGTGCGAGCCAGTGGCGGTGCCAGCGGTGAGTGGTGAGGACGAGCAGATGACGACATCGACCGAACTGGAACGAGCCGGTGGCCGGCCCCGGGATTCCAGCACGCCACGGGCAGCGCCGATCAGCCCGGACCGTCCGTTCAAGCCGAGCCAGCTGGCCCGGATCGACGAGGCGTTGACGCTGGCCTCGGCCGATACCGGCCTATTGTTCAGCGTCTACGTCGGCCCGCTCGGCGCCGAGCCGCGGGTTCGGGCCGAGGCCATGTTCGACAAGCTGGCGGTGCGGCACCCGGCGCCGGTGCTGGTCGCGCTCTCGCCCGGTGAGCGCCGGCTCGAGATCGTCACCGGCGGTATGTCGGCGCGGCGGATCCCGAACCGGGTCGCCGCGCTGGCCGCGCTGACCATGCGCGCCTCGTTCACCAACGGCGACCTGACCGGCGGCATCGTCGGTGGGCTGCGGCAGCTGGCCGACGCCGCCGGCGCCGGCTGACCAGATGACAACCCTGCTTCCGACCACCTCTGCGCATCAGGGTGCGGTCCAGGCGCTGATCGATTCCTATCGGGCCATCCCGGCCGGCCAGCAGGTCCGGCTGGCCAAACGAACCTCCAACCTGTTCCGGCCGCGCGCGGGGGACACCGTGGTGGGCTTGGATGTGTCCGGCCTTACCGGGGTGATCTCGATCGACCCGGCCGCCAAGACCGCCGACGTCCAGGGCATGTGCAGCTACGAGACGCTGGTGGCGGCGACCCTGCGGCACGGGCTGATGCCGCTGGTGGTACCGCAACTGAAGACGATCACCCTGGGCGGCGCGGTGACCGGGCTGGGCATCGAATCGAGTTCGTTCCGCAACGGCCTGCCGCACGAGTCAGTGCTGGAACTGGATCTGCTGACCGGCGCCGGTGAGCTGCTGACGGTGAGCCGGCAGCAGCATCCGGATCTGTTCGCCGGCTTCCCGAACTCCTACGGCAGCCTCGGCTACGCGGTCCGGCTGCGGATCGAACTGGAACAGGTGCAGCCGTTCGTCGGCCTGCGACACATCCGGTTCGCCGACCTGGACGAGCTCGCCGCCGCGATCGCCGCCATCAATTCCGAACGCCGCTGGGACGACGAGCCGGTCGACTTCCTGGACGGCGTGATGTTCTCCACCAACGAGGCCTACCTGACCCTCGGCCGGTGGGTGCACAGCCCGGCCGAAGCCGGCGTGCAGCGGGCGAGTGACTACACCGGGCAGCAGATTTACTACCGCTCGCTCCGCCGGCTATCGCGGGACTGCCTGCACGTCGCGGACTACCTCTGGCGTTGGGACACCGACTGGTTCTGGTGCTCCGGCGCGTTCGGCGTGCAGCACCCGCTGGTGCGCCGGCTGTGGCCGGCCAGGTATCGCCGCAGCGACTTCTACCACCGGCTGATCGGGCTGGACCACCGGTTCGGCATCTCTGGCAAGATCGACCGATTGCGCCGTATCGGGCCCCGGGAACGGGTCGTCCAGGACGTGGAAATCCCGGTGGAGCGGACGGCGGAGTTCCTGCGCTGGTTTGCCGAGCACGTCGGCATGTCACCGGTCTGGTTGTGCCCGCTCCAGCTGCGCGCTGAGCTGAGTGAGCATCGACCGAGCGTCAGCGAGGGAGGAGCGGAGCGAAGTGGCAGACATGGCGGCGCGGATGGCCAACCCTGGCCGCTATATCCGCTGTCCGCCGGCCGGTGCTATGTCAACGTCGGGTTCTGGGGCACCGTTGCCATCGGCGCCGGCCGCGCCGACGGCGACGTCAACCGGCTGGTCGAGCAGGCGGTAGCAGACACCGACGGGCACAAGTCGCTGTACTCCGATGCCTATTACGACCGGCAGACGTTCGCCGAGATCTATGGCGGGCCGGTGTATTCGGTGCTGAAGGACAAATATGATCCTGAGCATCGACTGACCGGGCTCTATGAGAAAGCGGTGGGACGCCATTGAAGATCGCCGACTTGGTGTCGATGCTCACGGTGGACGAGCCTCCTGTACGGTTCATCGCCTATGACGGCAGCTCCTTCGGCTCACCCGATGCTGCGATCACACTTGAGCTGACCAACGAACGGGGTCTGCGCTACCTGGCGACCGCCCATGGTGACCTGGGCCTGGCCAGGGCGTACGTCTCCGGCGACCTGAAGGTGCACGGCGCGCATCCGGGAAACCCGTATGACGCACTGGTGGCGCTCGGCGACTGGCGGTTTCGCCGGCCGAGCGCCAAGGAGGCAGCCAACCTGCTGTCCGAGCTGGGCTGGCGCAACCTGATCCCGCCGCGGCCACCGGAGCAGGAATCGGTGCCGCGCTGGCGCCGGACGCTGGCCGGCCTGCGGCATTCCCGCGGCCGGGACGCGCGCGCCATCGGCAAGCACTACGACGTGTCCAATGACTTCTACGAGCACGTGCTTGGGCCGTCGATGGCCTATACCTGCGCGGTGTTCCCCAAGTCGGACGCGAGCCTGGAGGAGGCGCAGGAGGAGAAGTTCGATCTGGTCGCCCGCAAGCTCGGTCTCGAGCGGGGCATGCGGCTGCTGGATGTCGGCTGCGGCTGGGGTGGCATGGCACTGCATGCCGCCAAGCACTACGGGGTGGATGTAATCGGGGTGACCTTGTCAGCGGCCCAGGCCGGCTGGGGTGCGGCGGCGGTCGAGCGGGACGGACTGACCGGGCAGGTGCAGATCCTGCACAGCGACTACCGAGACGCACCCGGCACCGGCTACGACGCGATCAGCTCGATCGGCCTGATGGAGCACGTCGGGGTGGCTAACTACCCGGCGTATTTCGGCTTCGTCAAAGGCAAGTTGCGCGATGGTGGCCGGCTGCTCAACCACTGCATCACCCGCCCGGACAACCTCCAGAGCGCGCTGCCGGGGCAGTTCATCGACCGTTACGTCTTTCCGGACGGGGAGCTGACCGGCTCCGGGCGCATCATCACCGAGGCGCAGAACGCCGGGCTGGAGGTGCGGCACGAGGAGAACCTGCGCGAGCACTATGCGCTGACGTTGACGGCCTGGTGCGAGAACCTGGTGCGCAACTGGGACCGGTGCGTGGCCGATGTCGGAGAAGCCACCGCCCGGGTCTGGGGCCTGTACATGGCCGGTTCCCGATTGGGCTTTGAAACCAACGGTATTCAGCTACACCAGGTGCTGGCGGCCAAGCTCGATGCCGCCGGTCGGTCGAGCTTCCCGCTGCGCCCGAACTGGGGGTCATAGCTATCCAGCGGCGGCGTCGGTGACTCGGGCCACCAGCGCCCTGGCCACCTCGGCTCGTCCCTCGCTGATGAGTCGGCGCAGTGCGGCCGGCCGGCTTCGATCGGCCAGGAATTCATCGGCCAGCGCGACCGTCTCGGCGTTGATCGCGCTCGACCAGCTCGGGAACAAGCCCATGATCAAATCCTTGGCCGTTTCCGGCGTGCGATCCTGCCAAATCTCGGTCGCATCGGCGAAGTAACGACGCACGTACGGGATCAGTAGCTGGCTCTGCAACGGGTGGCGGAAGCCGGCGATGGTGGCGCGCATCTTGGCGTTGCTCAACCGGGTGTCCGTGACAGCGCTGATCCAGGCGGCCTGCTTGGCCTCGGCGGTCGGGATCAGCGCGCGAGCCGTTGCTGCCGCCCGGACACCGGCCGAGCTAGGATCGGCGGCCGCCTGCTCGGCAATCTCGCGCTCACCTAGCCGCCCGCAGGCAACCAGTGCCTGCAACAACGCCCACCGCAGGTCGGCGTCGATGACCAACCCGTCCAGGATCCGCTCCCCGGAGAGCAGCTCGGCCAGGAAGTCTTGCTGTGCTTCGGTATTGGCGGCCGTGATCGCCGCGTGCACCCAGGCGAACTGATGATCGCTGCCCGGTGCCGCCGCCAGCGCAGCCGCGATCGCGGCGTCGGCGAACTCGGCCAGGCCGGCCTTGGCCCAGCTCGGATCGGCGAGGGTCTCCAGCGCGCGAGCCAGCTGCCGGTGGATCGACTGCACCACGCCGATCTCCGATTCCAGCGGGGCATTCTCAATCGCAAGCCGCAGGTAGGTCCGGGTGGCCAGCTCACCGTCCCGCACCATGTCCCAGATGGAGGACCAGCACAGCGTCCGGGCCAGCGGGTCACTGAGCGCCGCCAGGCCGCCGCTGCCGAGGGTGGCCAGGCTGTGCTCGTCCAACCGCAGTTTGCAGTAGGTCAGGTCATCATCGTTGACCAGCACCAGGTCGGGCCGCGCGCGACCGACGAGTTCGGGCACTGCGGTCCGCTCGCCCGACACGTCTAGCTCGACCCGATCGGTACGCACCAATGCGCCACGGCTGGAGCCGTCGGCGAAGGCCGGACGGTAGCTGTACAGGCCGACCGCCAGCCGATGCGGCCGGAGCACGTTGTCCTGAGCGATGGTGCGCGGTGCCTCCTGGACCAGCTCGAAGGAGCTGAAGTTGCCTGCCTCGTCGAGCTCGAAATCGGCCGACAGCGTGTTCAACCCGGTGGTTTTGAGCCAGAGCCGGGCCCAGTCGGCCAACTCGCGTCCGGACGCCGCCTTCAACGCGTCCAGCAGGTCGTCCAGCGTGGTGTTGCCGAAGGCATGGTCGGCGAAGTACTGCCGGACGCCGGCCAGGAAGTCCTCCAGTCCGACGTAAGCCACCAGTTGCTTAAGCACGCTGGCACCCTTGGCGTAGGTGATCCCGTCGAAATTGACCTCGACCGCCTCGGCGTCGGGAATGTCAGCGACGATCGGATGGGTCGAGGGCAATTGGTCCTGCCGATAGGCCCAGGTCTTCTCGGTGTTGCCGAAGGTTGTCCAGGCATTAGGCCATTTCGTGGCTTGTGACTGCGCGATGGTCGCCGCCCATTCGGCGAAGGATTCGTTCAGCCACAGGTCGTCGAACCACCGCATGGTCACCAGATCGCCGAACCACATGTGCGCCAGTTCGTGCAACACGGTCAGCGCTCGCCGTTCGTAGCGGGCCGCGGTGACTCGGCTGTGGAAGACGTAGTCCTCCAGGATGGTCACGCAACCGGCGTTCTCCATCGCGCCGGCGTTGTACTCCGGTACGAACAGCTGGTCGTACTTGCCGAAGGCATATCGATAACCGAAGTTCGCGTGGTACCAGTCGAAACCCTGCTTGGTGATGGTGAACAGCTCGTCCGTGTCGAGGTGTTCGGCCAGCGACTGCCGGCAGTACAGCCCCAGGTCGATGCCGTCGTGGTGGTCGGTGGCGTGGAAGTACGGCCCGGCCACCAGCGCGGTGAGGTAGGTGCTGATCGGCGGGGTGGGCAGGAAGTGCACCGTCTGGGTCTCGTCGTCGTCCTCGACCAGGGCGGGCGCACTGTTCGAGATCAGCTTCCAGTGCGCCGGGGCGGTGACGTGCAGGGTGTAGGTCGCCTTCAGATCGGGCTGATCGAAACAACCGAACATCCGCTTGGCATCGGTCGTCTCGAACTGGCTGTAGAGGTAGACCTGGTTGTCGATCGGATCGACGAAACGGTGCAGTCCCTGCCCGATCGTGGTGAACAGCAGGTCGCCGTCGATGACCAGCACATTGTGCTCGGCCAGCTCCGGCAACACGATGCCGTCTTCCGGGCTGTAGTCGCTGAGGTCGACCGGCTTGGCGTTGAGAGTGACCTCATGGAACCGCTCGGCGATCACGTCGACGAAGGTCGAGGCGCCGGGCCGGGTGGCATCGAAGGTGATGGTGGAGCGGGAGCGGAAAGTGCGCTCGGCCGGTCCGCCGTCCGCATCGGTCAGATCCAGTACGACATCGTAGGAATGCACCCGGAGCAGGCTGCCGCGCAGCGCCGCGTCCTGCTTAGTGAGGTTCGGAGTTTGCACGGTGTTTGCAGCTATTGTCAGGGTATCTGGTTCACCCGGCCGCTGACCTGATGCACCGACATTGGGCACGGAATGCTGCTCCTTGGCGTTGTGTTCCAGACGAACGAAGCTATCCTTTCACATTCCGGTTCGCGGTAGGGGAGCACGATGAGCACTTCGGAAACCACCCGCACCCAGGTCGATTTCTGGTTCGACCCGCTGTGCCCGTTCGCCTGGGTGACTTCACGTTGGATGCTGGAGGTCGAAAAGCATCGCGACATCGACCTGAATTTCCACGTGATGTCGCTGTCGGTGCTTAACTCCGGTCGGGACGAACTGCCCGAGCAGTACAAGGAGATGCTCAGTCGCGGCTGGGGTCCGGTCCGGGTCGCTATCGCGGCCGAGCAGCACGCCGGCAATGCGGTGTTGCGTGACCTGTACACCGCACTCGGCACGAAGCGACACAACGAGGGCCGCGAGTTCGACCGCGAGCTGATCGTCGAGGCGCTCACCGAGACCGGCCTGCCGGAGTCGCTGGCCGACGCGGCCGATTCCACCGACTACGACGACGCGCTGGTGAAGTCGCACCACGCCGGGATGGACGCGGTCGGCTTCGAGGTCGGCACCCCGGTCATCCACGTCGATGGCGTGGCCTTCTTCGGCCCGGTACTCACCAGGATCCCGCGCGGCGAGGAGGCGCTGAAGATCTGGGACGGCACCCGACTGCTGGCCGGCTACCCGTATTTCTTCGAGCTCAAGCGGACCCGCACCGAAAGTCCCCGCTTCGACTGAGCGGTGATGGCCTCGATCTTCCACATCCTGCCGGCGGCGGATTGGCGGCAGGCCTGCGCGCGAGGCAGTTACGCCCCGGCGTCGCTGGCAACCGAAGGCTTCGTGCACTTCTCCTACCGATCGCAGGTAGCCCGTACCGCTAACGCCCGGTTCGCCGGCCGGGACGATCTGGTGGTGGTCGAAGTCGATCCGGCGCGGTTGACCGAGCCGGTGGTGGACGAGGACAGTTACGGCGCGGGGGAGCGGTTTCCCCATGTATATGCGGCTATTCCAACTGCCAGCGCGACTGCCGTGCACCCGCTGCCGCGGGATTCGGCGGGCCGGTTCGAGTTCTAGCCCGCGCGTCTCAGCGCAGCCGGTCGCGCAGCCGCGGGTCGGATAGGAACCAGGGCGTGCCGGTGGTGTCGCCGCCCCGAGCCTCGGTCGACGCTTCGGCGTCCAGCACCGCGTCGATGGCGGCCGCCTCCCGGCTGTCCGCGCGGATCCACTGGCGAAAGATCAGCAGCAGGAATGGCAGGTCCAGCAGCTCGGCCACGCACCACAGGATGCCGCCACCGATTTGTTGATCGTGCAGCCAACTCGGCTCACCGGTCGGCAGCCGTCGGTGCGTGAAGAAACTCGATACCGGATGGGTGGACAGCCGCAGCACGATGCCGGGGATCGCGTCGATCAGCAGTTCGACGAACCCGACCGCCACCGCCACCCCGACCGCCACCGAACTGATCTGGTCGTCGGCCCGTACCAGCGGCAGCACGATGACCGAGCCGAGGAGCACCAGCAGCAGCTGGATGAGCCAGCTGAGGCCGGCATTGCCGGCAGCCCAGCCAGGTACCGGGCCGAACAACACGGCCACGCACACCAGCGGCACCACCGCGGGCCCGAGCAGCGGCGAGCCGAGCAGGCGGCTGCCGCGGCTTCGGTCGGCGGCTATTGGTTTGGCTCGAGTTTCGGCTTGCCGGCGGCCGGCGGCGCGGACAAGCTCGATCGGCCGGCCGGCCATCAGCGGTACCGGCGCTACCAGCAGCAGCACCAATGCCTGGCTGACCCAGACCCAGTAGCGCAACCGGTCGTAATGAGCGACCGGCCCGCAGCTGACCGCCAGAACCAACAGCAGCCCGAGCGTGAACCAGCCGGCCCGCCGACCCGGCCAGGACAGACCGTCGGTGCGCAGCCGCCGGCGTCGGCGCAGGTATTCGAGCAGTGCGATGCCCGCAAGCAGCACACTGAGCAGCTGGATCAGCACACCGTCACCGGCTTCGCCCGGGTTACCACCCGACCAGTGTCCGCCGTCACCGAACTGGCACGATGACCGGCATGCGGGTATACCTCGGTAGCGATCACGCCGGCTTCGAGCTCAAGGCAGTCCTGGTCGACGAGCTCACCGCGGCCGGGCATCAGGTGACCGACTGTGGCCCGGACAGCTACCAGCCCGATGACGACTACCCGCCGTTCTGCATCGATACCGCCCAGCGGGTGGTCGCCGACGTCGGCAGCCTGGGCATCGTGATCGGCGGCTCCGGCAACGGCGAGCAGATCGCGGCGAACAAGGTGACCGGCGTGCGCGCCGCCCTCGGCTACGACCGGCAAACCGCGACGCTGGCCCGCCAGCACAACGACGCCAACGTGCTGGGCATCGGCGCCCGGATGCACGAGCAGACCGAGGCGGTCGCCATCGTCAGCACGTTCTTGGACACCCCGTTCAGCGGCGACCCGCGGCATGCCCGTCGGATCGCGATGCTGACCGCCTTCGAACGCACCGGCAGTACGGCGCTCGACTAGCTGCCGTCCGGCGGCGGTCGCCACTGCCGACGCACCAGCTGCACGGTTCGTTCCGCCTCCGCGAGATCGGCCGGAGCCGGGCGCGCCACGTCCCGAGCGCGCAGCGCACCGCTCACCCCGACCTGGGACGAGCCGCTGCCCACCAGATCCCGCCAGCCCCGCTCGGCGTCCCGGATCGCTCGCTTGGTCGGCTCGGCGGCCGGACGGGGTCGGCGGCGGCCGGCGCCCTTGTTGCCGGGTCGTTCCGCCGAGCCGGCTACCTCGTCGGCCGGTGCTTCGCTGCTGTCGGTCGAGGCCTGCCCGGTCGAGGCTTGCCCGGTCGAGCGGCGGCCGGTCGAGCCTCCGCGGGCTGGCTCCGGAGCAGCAGTGGTCGCCGGCTCGGTGCCGGCTGGCTTGGCCGATCGCCGGCCGCGGCGGCGGCGCCGGCGACCGGTCGGATGAGGCGCCTCGGTCATGCCCAAATCCTGCCCGAGCCGGCGGCGAACGGCTACCAGGTCATCGATCCGGCGCCGCGGTAACTGCTGGGATCGGCTCGGTCAAGGCCTATTGCTCGCAGTCACTGGTCACGTACCGTGAGTGCCACCATGGCAGCCGCTGGTTTCGTCCGCAACCTGCGCCGGTTCGTGCCTCGGCGCGAGCGACCGACGCAGCGGGTGGCGCTTGCGCTCGCAGCCAGCACGCTGGTGCTCGGGACGGTCTGGTCGATCGTGGACGACAATCACCAGGTCAAGGTCGCCGGCGTGATCATCATCGTGGTGGTGATGTCGTCGCTGGTGCTGAGCGTTAACGGCATGCTGGCACTGCTCGGGCTGGTCGCACTGTGCCTGGCCACGGTGTTTCGGATGCACGGTTTGAACTCCTCGCAGCTGTCACCGTCCGGCTTCGTGATGGTCGGGGTGACCGGCTTGGTGGGCGTGCTCCAGGCCCACCGGCGGGACGCGCTCGGGCTCAAGGAGGTCAGCGCCGAGACCGTGATCGGGCTGATCCAGGAACGGTTGCTGGTGCAGTCCCAATTACCGTCAGTACCCGATGGCTGGACGGTGGAGATCCAGCAACGGCCGGCCGACGGGGCGGCGATCTCCGGTGACTTCGTCTCGACCCGACTGGTGCGCACGCCGGCCGGCCAGACCCTGCACCTGGCGGTCATCGACGTCTCCGGCAGCGGCATCACCGCCGGCCCCCGTGCGCTGCTGCTGTCCGGTGCGGTAGGTGGGCTGCTCGGCTCGGTTCCGCCGGACGACTTCCTGGAAGCCGCCAACAACTACCTGGCCCGCCAGCAGTGGTCGTTGGGCTTCGCCTCGGCCATCTACGTCGAGCTCGATCTGGATACCGGCGACTACAGCGTCCGGGTGGCCGGGCATCCGCCGGCGGTGCATTTTCAACCTGGCCGGACGCCGGCCTGGCGAACGTCGTCCGCTACCGGGACGGTGCTGGGGGTGCTGCCGACGCTGACCGGTGGGGTCGACCGGGCCGCGTTGCTGCCGGGCGATGCGCTCTTCCTCTACACCGACGGCGTGGTGGAGGACCGAACCCGTGACATTGATACCGGCACCAGCCGGCTGAAGGAGAGCGTCGAACAGCTGGCCGAGCGGGGCAGCTGGAACGGTGTCGCCCGCTACCTGGTCGAGCGGGTGCCGACCCAGGCGGTGGATGACCGGACGGTGGTGATGATCCGCCGGCATCCGGAGTCAGCGAGCCCGCTGCGTCAGTCGGACGGCGGCGCCGCGGCCGGGCGCCAGGGTGATGTTGCGCGGCTTCGGTCGCTCCGGCAGCGGCCGGTCGGCGGTCAGGTCGAAGCGGGTCAGCACCTGCTTCAACACGATGGTTGATTCCAGCAGCGAGAACGCCGCGCCCAGGCAGCGACGGGCACCACCACCGAACGGGATCCAGCTGTTGGCGGGCGGCTGGCCGCCGACGAAGCGCCCCGGATCGAAACGGTCCGGCTCCGGATGATGCCGACCGTCGGCGTGCACCAATCCCACCACCGGCATCACGGTCGCGCCGGCCGGCACCAGGTAGCCGCCGACCTCCACCGGCTCGGTGACCCGCCGGGCGACCTCGTAGATGATCGGGTGCAGTCGCAGCGACTCCTTGACCACCGCCTCCAGGTAGTCATGATCATCGGCGTCGGCCGCTCGCTGGGCGGCCAGGAGCTGGTCGCGGTCGCGGGCCAGCTCGTGGAAGGTCCAGGCCAGCGCGGTGGCGGTGGTTTCATGGCCGGCCAGCAGCAAGGTGATCAGGTTGTCGCGTAATTCGGCGTCGGTGAGCCCGTCCGCTCCACCGTCGGCGCCCTCGCCGTTCGAGCTCAGCCGCAGCAGCCGGGACAGCACGTCCGAGCGGAAGGCCAGATCCGGCGCGGACCGCCGCTCGGCGATCTCCGCGTACAGCAGCCGGTCCAGGCCCCGCTGGATTTCGGGGAAGCGCCGCCATGGCCAGTGGCTGCGCAGCCGCGGATAGAACCAGCCGAGCATCATCAGCGGCCCGATGTTCAACGCTCGCTGCACAACCGGTCGCAGCTCGGTGAGCCGATGCTCATCGGTTACCCCGAACACCACCTGCAGGATGATCTCCAGGGTCAGCGGCTGCATTCGGGGCAGCAGTTGCAGCCGGACGCCGACCGGCCAGCGCCGGAGCTGCGCCAGCGCGATGTCGGCCATCAGCTCGCCGTAGCCGCGCAACGCGGCTCCGTTGAACGCCGGCAACAGCAACCTGCGGATGCGCAGGTGCTCGCTCTCATCCAGCAACAGCACCGAGTGCTGTCCCATGATCGGACCGAGGATGGCGTTGCCCTCGCCGGCGTGGTACGTACTAGCCGATCCGCTGAACACCGTCCGGATGTCCTCCGGCCGGCTGAGCAGCACCAACCGACGAGCGTGCGGGGCGATCCGCACCAGCACGGTGTCGCCGTGGCGCCTGCGCAGGTACGGCAACCAGCGGTGCCGGTAGCGGGCGAACAGCATGCTCTGCACCGCGACCGGGAGCGGCCGGCCGGTCGGCAGCCGGGGTTGTGGCAGGGGCGGCGACGGCCTGGCGTTGGCTGGTTCGCTCCGGACGGTCATGCCGGCATCGATCAGCGTCGGACGGCGAACAGCTGACGTAGCGAGCGCAGCGCCGCCCGGGTCCGCTCACCCGACGGCCAGCGATGCCCGGTCAGTCCGTACTCCCGGCTGCGGGGCAAGTGGTAGGAGATCGCCAGGGTCACCAGCGTGATCAGGACGCCGGCCAGCACGTCCAACAGGTAGTGGTTGCCGGTGGCGATCACCACGGTGGCGGTGATCAGCGGGTAGCCGAGCCAGAGCCGGCGCAGCCAGCTGTTGCCGACCAGCCGGTAAGCAACCACCGCGGTCCAGACCGCCCAAGCCAGGTGCAGTGACGGGAATGCGCCGTACTGGTCGGCGGTGACCGGGCCGCCGTGCGAGGCGCCGAAGCCAGCGGAGGCCACCGCGTCCACGAAGCCGGCCCCGGGCAGGAACCGGGGCGGTGCTGCCGGATACGCCAGGAAGAACGCCAGGCCGAAGACGTTCGTCAGCACCAGCGCGTTGCGGGCGCGCCGGTAGCTGCTCGGCCGCCGCCAGTAGCACCAGACCAACACGCACAGCGTGATGGTGATGTGCAGGAACTGGTACCAGTAGCTGGCAGCCAGCGACAGCGCCTGGTGCGCGGTGGTCCATCGGTTGACGACCTGCTCCGGATCCAGGTGCAGCCACCGCTCGAAGTCCAACAGCTGCCAGCCGTGTCGCAACGCGGCCGCCTGCCGGAGCTGGGCATGGCCCCGGATCAGGTCATAAGCCCGCAGTAGCAGCAGGACGACCACCAACTCGCCGACCAGCAGCGGTCGCCGGGCCCGCGGCCGGGCCGGCCGGCCGGCGTCGACGACGGGTAGCGAAACCGCGGGCCTGGTGACGACGGATCCGGGCAGCTGGCTCATGGTGCATCCGAAGATATACGCCGACCGGCGATTCGTTCAGTACCGGCCAGTGCCCAGGTCAGCGAATCGCGCAGGGCCGGCCGCCACACGCTATAGGTGTGCGAACCCGGGCGGGTGTGCAGTTGCACCGTCATGCCGTCCTGGCGCAACGTCACCGAGATGGTGCTCAACTGCCGCAGCACTTCCCGGTCGGCCGTCCCGCAGTCCAACCAGATCCGCATCGGCGGATCGTTGTCGAGCGCCCGGGCATAGTCGGCCGGCGAGTTCTGCGCTACGGCCGGGGCGTCGTTACGGCCGAACAGCGTGGTCAAGCCGCCGGCATGGGTGGGCACGGTGAAGCCGGACAGGTCGAGCACGGTCGCGACCAGCTCGCGATGGCGCAGGCCGAGGTTCAGCGCGCAGTAGCCGCCCGCCGACATGCCGGCGAAGATCCGGTTGGCCCGGGACGGTTCGGTGCGCAGCAGGTGGTCGACGGTGGGTATCACGTCGCGCAGCAGGTGGGTTTCGATCTTCTCGTGCAGGCCGTCGACGCATTCCGGATCGTCCAACCAGCTCTTGCTCAGCTGGGGGGCGACCATGATCACCGGAAACTGCTCGGCGGCCAGCAGCCGACCGATCCGACCGGCCGCTCCGCCGTGGAACCAGTCCTTCGGCATTCCGGGTGAACCGTGAAACAGGTACACCACGGGCAGTCGCGGTCGGGCAGGCTGGAAGTACTGCGGCGGTAGCCACACCCAGGCCTCGGACGAACCGAAGCCGCTGCCGTTGTCCGGGATCGGTAGCCGGAACAGCCGGCCGCCCGCCGCATTGCCGGCCGACAGGTCGAGGTGGTTGATCGCCGGCGTCAGCTGTTGGGGCGGGCTGGAAACCACCGCGTCGACGACGTCGCTGACGTTGGGCAGGTACGAGTAGTAGGAGTTCACGCAGTCCGCGGCGGTGACCAGGCTGAGCAGGACTGCGGTGGCAGCCAGCGCCGGTGTCCGCCATCGTTGCCGGCGCTGGTGCTCGGCGGTCGCAACCCGGCGCCGCCGAACCAGGTGTCGTAGCAGGAGCAACCAGCAGCCCACGGTAATCAGCAGCAATCCCAGCAGAAATCGCGTGGACACCACTGTCAGGTCCCCGACGTTGAGCACGCTTAGTGTCTACTCCGAGCCACCGACAAGCGGAGCGAAATTCCAGCCATTTTCTCAGCTCAGGGTGATGACCAGCGTGCCGGTGGTACCGACGCCGACCATGGTCTGCCAACTGATGCGCAGCGGGCCGACGGGCATCCTCGCCGGCAGCACCAACCGCATGGCGAATCGCACCGTTTGGCCGGCGGCAATCGTCCCGATCGGAGTGCAGTTGAGGGCGTAGGACTGCTTGACCGGCACCGCACCTAGCGCGGCCTCCAGGTATGCCGGGCAAGGCCGCAGGTCGACGGCATGCTTAGTCGAGTTCCGCAGGTCGACCTCGTAGTCGAGCGCGTCGCCGGCATGGGCGCTGGGCGGAAGCACGAGCGTGGCCGTCAGCCCAGCCAGCGGCTCGATCGGTTCGGGTTGTGGCGTAGCCGGATCCTCGAACTCGGTCAGGTGCAGCCCGCAACTCAGATCCAGCCCGGTGCCGGGCAGGTCCAGCCGGACGCTGCCGCCGCCCGATAGCGCGATATCGAATCGGTGGTACCAGTCGCCGCCCCCGCCGCCACCCGGACGCGCGGCGCAATAGGTGTCAGTCTCCAGACCGAGCACGGTGCTATTGCTGCCGGGCGCCATATTCGCCGGCCGGCCGAATTGGAAGAAGCTGCCGTCGCTGCCGAGCACATCCGGCTTGCCTGGTTCGCTGGCGGTGACCTTCGGGTAGCCGGCCAGCAGGCAGGTCGAGCGACTCGCGTTGCGGAACCGGACGTAGCTGACGCTATGGCCACCGGCGCCGTTGTTCGGGTCAAGGCTGGTAACAACGTCTCCCGCACCGCACGGGCGGGCGTCGGCCGGCAGTGGTGGCGGGGTTGACATCGCCGGCGGCTGATAGCTGGGTGGCGCAGCGTCGATCCACGGGACGACCTCGCCGCTGCTGACCGCCGCCTGGGCCGCGACCGGGTTCGACGGTTGGGCGGCCCGGTGCGGCTGGCCGGATGCCGCGCAGGCAGACAGCAGCAGGACGGCCGAACCACCGGCCACAATCAGTATCGGTCTGGGCGACCTCGTCCCCATGCCCTCATGACGTCAGCAACGGCGTTTGCGTTGCACAGCTCTCATGGCCGGTAGCGGAAGCCCATGCCGGGTTCGGTGATCAGGTGCCGGGGTCGGCTTGGTTCTGGCTCGAGTTTGCGCCGCAGTTGGGCGAGATAGATCCGCAGGTAGCTGGGATCGGTGTGGTCGGACGAGCCGCGGACTGCCGTCAGCAGGGTGTCGCCGCTGATCAGCTTGCCGGGACGGCGGAGCAGGACGTCGAGGATTTTCCACTCGGTAGGGGTGAGGTGTACCGGCTCGCCCGCGGCGTCCACGGCGGTCGTGAGCGCCAGGTCGATGGTCACGTTGCCGACCTTGGAGACGACGGGTTCGTCGGTCGCGGCGGCCCGACGTACGGCGGCTCGCAGTCGAGCTAGCAGTTCGTCGATGCTGAACGGTTTGGTGACGTAGTCGTCGGCACCGAGGTCGAGCGCTTGCACCTTGTCGGAGCTGCCGCTGCGCGCGGAGAGCACGATGATGGGTGTCGTCGCGAACTGGCGGACCGCCCGGATCACCTCGAGGCCGGACAGGTCGGGCAGTCCGAGGTCGAGCACCACGACATCGTGGGATCGGTCGGCGAGGGCGGTGAGAGCTCGCGATCCCGTGGTGGCCTCGGTGACCGCGTAGTCGCGGGCGGTCAGGTTCATGGCCAGGGCGCGCAGCAGCGGTAGTTCGTCCTCGACGATGAGTACCCGGGTCATCTGGCTTCCCGCAGGCGGATGGTGACGGTTGCCCCGCCGCCAGGGGTTGGGGTGGCGGTGATCGAACCGCCCATGGCTTCGGTGAAACCCCGGGCGATGGCAAGGCCGAGCCCGACGCCCGCCCCGTGGGTCGGGACGTCGTCGGAGCGCTGGAACGGCTTGAAGACGTGCTCGACCTGGGCCGGGTCGATGCCGGGGCCGTGATCGATCACCCGTAGCTCCACCGAATCCGCGCCGGCCCGGCCGATGATCTCCACGGCAGTGTGTTCAGGCGCATGGCGTAGGGCGTTGTTCAACACGTTCGCCACGGCGCGTTCGAGGAGTCCGGCGTCGGCCTGCACCTCGGGAAGATCGGGCGGGACGTCGACGATGATTCGCGCGTCCGGATCGGCGTATTCGAGGGTGCGCGCCACCACATCATCCAGCCCCACCGGGGACGGGACGACGGGCAGTGCCCCGGCTTGCAGCCGGGACAGGTCGAGCAGGTTGGTGACCAACGCGGTCAGCCGGTCCAGGGCGTCCTCGGCTGTGGTCAGCAGTTCTTGCCGTTCGGCGTCGGTCCAGGCCACCTCGCCCGAACGCAGGCTGGACACGGCCGCCTTGGCCGAGGCGATGGGGGTTCGCAGGTCATGGCTCACCGCGTTCAGCAGCGCGGTGCGTTGCCGGTCGGATTCGGCGAGCAGGGTTCGGTGCGCGGCAAGGTCCACCACCCGGGACACCAGCAGCGCGATCAGCAAGAAGACGACCAGTGCGACGATGCTGGACGGGCGGTCGACGCTGAACGCGTGCAACGGCGGGACGAAGTAGAAGTTGAGCAGCAGGCTCGCCGCGACGGCGCTGAGTAGCGCCGGGTAAAAGCCGCCGACGAGCGCGGTCAGCACTACCACCAGCAGGTACAGCGGGACGTCGGCACCGAATTCCAGATGTGCGCGCAGCCTGGTGGCGACGACGGTCAGCCCGGGTAGCAGCACCACGCCGGTGACAAGGCCGGCAAGCATGCGGCGCGGGGATACCCGGCCGGTCGGGTTCGGCACGGCCTCCATTGTTCTTCCCGCCGGCATGTGGGCTAGCCGACACCGCCGTGAGCGATCCGTGAGGACGATAGCTGGCGGCTACCCGGCTGCCTAGCGTCCAAGGTGTGAGCACCGTGGTCGATGAGGCGGACCTGCCGGAAACGTTCGGCTACCGTGCCAAGCGAGTGCTGCTCGGCAAGCCGCTGGTCAATTCGGCGATGCTGGAGGAAAAGCTATCGAAGAAGGCAGCGCTGGGGGTGCTGTCCAGCGATTGCATCTCGTCGTCGGCCTATGGCTCGGAGGAGATGCTGCTCGTTCTGCTGCCGATCTTCGGGCTGGCCGGTTTCCACCTGCTCATGCCGCTGACGGCGGTCGTGCTGGCCTTGTTGGTACTGACCACGCTGTCCTACCGCGAAGTTGTCATGATCTACACCCGCGCCGGTGGGTCGTACGTGGTCGCCCGGGAGAATTTCGGGCCGAAGGTCGCCCAGATCGCGTCGGTGGCGCTGTTGATCGACTACGTCGTGACGGTGGCGGTGCAGTCGGCGGCCGGCGTCGCGGCGATCGTCTCGATAGACCCGCATATTCAGCCCAGCCGATCGCTGATGACCGCGATAACTGTCGGCGTGGTGCTGATCCTCGCCTACGGCAACTTGCGCGGCGTACGCGAAGCAGGCCGGGCGTTCGCGTTCCCGACGTACTTCTTCGTCGCCGCGGCCGGCCTCGTCGTGATCATCGGGCTGATCCGCGAAGTGATCGGAGACCTCCCGCATGAGACCTACTCGGCTGCCCAGGCCGAGCAACTCATCGCGGTTCACGACCAGGGTCACGCAATCTTCTCCGCGATGGCGATCTTCGTGCTGCTCAAGGCATTCGCCAACGGTGGGGCGTCTCTGACCGGTCTCGAGGCGATCTCCAACGGCGTCAGTGCCTTCAAGCCACCGGAGGGGCGCAATGCGCGCACCACCCTGAGCGTGATGAGCATTCTGCTCGGCTGCCTCGTCCTCGGCGTCTCCTTCCTGGCCTGGCAAACCCACGCCACGCCGTTTCAAAGCGGTACGCCGACGGTGATCAGCCAGGTCGCCCAAACCGCTATGGGAAACTCATGGTTCGGTCACCTCGGCTTCATTGCCGTGCAACTGGCCACCGCGCTCATCCTGATTACCGGCGCGAACACCCCGTTCACCGGATTCCCGTTCCTAGCCAGCTTCATCGCGGAGGACTCCTTCCTGCCCCGCCAGCTGACCAGGCGTGGTCACCGGCTCGCCTTCAGCACCGGCATCATGGTGCTCACCACGCTCGCGGTTGCGCTGCTAATCGGCGTCGGCGCGCAGGTGGACAGCCTGATCCCGTTCTACGCGATCGGCGTATTCACCGGCTTCACGATGGCCGGCCTCGGCATGGCGAGGTACCACCACACCCACCGGGTGCCGGGTTGGCAGCACAAACTCGCCGTCAACGCCACCAGCGGTGTCGTCTCTGCCGTCGTCGTGCTCATCTTCGCGGTGGTGAAGTTCCGCGAGGGGGCGTGGCTCGTGGTCGTCCTGTTCCCGCTGCTGTGGCTGGTGCTCATGCGGCTCAATCGCCAGTACCACGACGAGGCGCGCTCGCTGGATGTCATCGCCAGGACCGGTCCCGACCACACAACCCATCCGGAAGCGCCGCATTATGGGCGGCACACGATCCTCGTTCTGGTAGATCGCCTCGACCTAGCGGTGCTCCGTGCGCTGCGCTACGCCGGCAGCATCCGTCCGACCGACCTCCGCGTCGTCCATGTCGTCGTCGACGATGCCGCCGCGGCGCACCTTCAACACGAATGGATCGACCGCGGACTCAACGAGCGGTACCCACTCGAGACCGTCGAGGCCCCCGACCGCCGGCTCGAACGCACCATCAGCAAAGTCGCCCTCGACACCGTCATCCATGATCGGGCCGAGGTCACCGTGCTACTGCCCAGGCGCACCTTCCACCGACTTTCCCAGCGGCTCCTGCACGACCGCACCGCGGATCGGATCGCCGAGACCGTCAGCCGGATACCGCACGTCGCGGCGACGATCGTCCCGTTCGATACCACCCTGGAAACAGCCGCCATCGAACGCATCGAGCAGCGACAACTCGAAGCCGCGCACCGTCCGGCACTGGCCGGCCGGCCCGAACTCCAGCCGCTACCCAGCCCGCCCCGGCATCGGGAGAACGGCATAGTCGCGATCGGCGACGCCGCGTGGCGGGAGAAGGTCACCGTCGAAGGCCGCATCAAAACAGTCCAACTCGGTACCTCGATGGGCCGCTCGCTCGAAGTGCAGATCTTCGACGAGACCGGCGGCGTGCGATTGCTCTTCATGGGACGCACTCAGATTCCGGGCCTGCGGTGCGGCGCCGTCATCCGGGCAACCGGCCGAGTCGGCGAATACCGCGGCCACCTCGCCATCGCGAACCCGATATACGAACTCGTGTCTACCTAGCGGCGCAAGCAGGTCGGAAACGACCTACTGGAGCGGGCGACGGGAATCGAACCCGCGTAATCAGTTTGGAAGACTGAGACTCTACCATTGAGCTACGCCCGCATTTCCGGCATATCGCCCACATCTACTGTCGGCGCACTGCTGGTTGCGGTGCCAGCCTAGCGTGCGCACGAGGTCCCGACGCACCCCCGTAGACTGGCCGATCGGTACGTGTCTCGTCCGCAAGCTGGGCGAACACCTATCGGGGTGTAGCGCAGCTTGGTAGCGCATCCGCTTTGGGAGCGGAGGGTCGCAGGTTCAAATCCTGTCACCCCGACGAGCACGAATCCGTCGCATCCAGCACTGGCATGCACAGCTTGAGGAGCACGAGCAGACCGTGAAGAGCAGTGTCGAAACGCTGAGCCCGACCCGCGTGAAGCTGGCCGTCGAAGTCCCCTTCAATGAGCTGAAGGCCAGCCTCGACGAGGCGTACAAGTCGATCGCCTCGCAGGTGAAGGTCCCCGGTTTCCGTCCGGGCAAGGTGCCGGCCCGGATCATCGACCAGCGGATCGGTCGGGCCGCGGTGTTGCAGGAGGCCATCAACAAGGCGCTGCCGAAAGCCTATTCGGACGCGGTTCGAGACACCGGGGTGAAGGCGCTCGGCCAGCCCGAGATCGAGGTCACCCAACTGGAGGACAACGACCACCTGGCCTTCACCGCTGAGGTGGACGTCCGTCCGGAGATCACCATCCCGGTCTATCAGGGCCTCGCGGTCACCGTCGACGACGCGGTCGTCACCGACGACGAGATCGCCGAACAGTTCGATGCGCTGCGGGCCCGGTTCGGCACCCTCAAGGGCGTCGAACGACCGGTGCGGACCGGTGACTTCGTCTCGCTGGACCTCACCGCGACCATCGACGACGTCGAGGTGGAGGGCGGTACGGCCCAGGGGCTGTCCTACGAAGTCGGCTCCGGCAACCTGATCGACGGCCTGGACGACGTGCTGGTCGGCAAGTCCGCCGGTGACAGCGCGCAGTTCTCCTCCGAACTCGGCTACGGCGCGCAGGCCGGCCGGCAGGCCCAGATCTCGGTGCTGGTCAACTCGGTCAAGGAGCGTGAGCTGCCCGAGCCGGACGATGAATTCGCCCAGCTCGCCTCCGAGTTCGACACCGTCGAGGAGCTGCGCCAGGACCTGCGCACCAGGCTGGACCGGGTCAAGGTGCTCGGCCAGGGCGCCGATGCCCGCGACAAGGTGCTGGAACTGCTGCTCGAGCGGACCGAGGTGCCGCTGCCGGAATCCTCGGTGCAGGCCGAGATCGAGTGGCGCGAGCATGACGTGGTCCATCAGCTCGGCCACGACGACGCCGCGTTCGAGCGTTACCTTCAGGCCGAAGGCAAGTCCAAGGACGAGTTCACCGCCGAGCTGCGGGAGGCCGCCGAGAAATCGGTGAAGACGCAGTTCATCCTCGACTCCATCGCCGATGCCGAAGCGGTCTCGGTGGACGACGCGGAGCTGACCTCCTACATCGTCCGGCAGGCCCAGCGCTACGGCATGGCGCCGCAGGAGTTCGCCGACCAGATCGTGCAGGCTGGCAACATCGCGGCCCTGGTCGCCGACGTCCGGCGAAACAAGGCACTCGCCACCGTGCTCGAGTCGGCCAACGTCACCGACGCCTCGGGCAACCCGGTGGACCTGTCGGCGCTATCCACGCCGGAGGCTCAGGCCGAGCTCGACGACATCGAGGACGAAGCAGCTCCGGTCGAGCAGGCCGTCACGGCCGAATAGCCGGTATTCGGCTCCCTCGAGCGCCGGCACCGAGCAAGCCGGTACGCCTTTCACGCCCTGAGCGAACGCGGCGGGTCTGGAGACCTCCAGGCCCGCCGGTGCCGTTAGGGTCGATATCAGCCGACGCAGCAGATCCCAGGAAGGACAGGCCAGTGAGCCCTAACCACGCCCGCCGGGCACCCGAGGTGGGCTTCAGCCCGACCGTCGCCAGCCGTCCGGAGCCGATCCGGATCATCGAGGCGCGCAGCCCGGGCGCCGGCATGAACCTCAACGACTCGATCTATGACCGGCTGCTGCGGGACCGGATCATCTTCCTCGGCCAGGTGGTCGACGACGACATCGCCAACCGGCTCTGCGCGCAGCTGCTGCTGCTGTCGGCCGAGGACTCCAGCCGTGACATCAACCTCTACATCAACTCACCCGGCGGCTCGGTCACCGCGGGCATGGCCATTTACGACACCATGCAGTTCGTCGAATGCGACGTCGCCACCTATGCGCTGGGGATGGCCGCCTCGATGGGGCAGTTCCTGCTCTCGGCCGGCCAGCGCGGCAAGCGGTACGCACTGCCGCACGCGCGGATCATGATGCACCAGCCGTCGGCCGGTATCGGCGGCACCGCCTCCGACATCGCGATCCAGGCCGAGCAGTTCAAGCTCACGAAGGCCGAGATGGCCGAGCTCATCGCCGAGCACACCGGCCAGACCGCCGAGCAGATCCGGGCCGACTCCGAGCGGGACCGGTGGTTCACCGCCAAGCAGGCACTCGAGTATGGATTCGTCGACCACGTGGTCAGCCGAGTGGGCCAGATGAGCAACGGCTCGGCGCCGGCGCCGGAATAAGGAGAGACAGCAACCCATGAGCGAGCTCAGCACACCTACCGGCGCCGCACGGATGCCGTCCAGCCGGTACGTCCTGCCGTCCTTCATCGAGCGCACCAATTACGGGATGAAGGAGTCCAACCCGTACAACAAGCTGTTCGAGGAGCGGATCATCTTCCTCGGCGCCCCGATCGACGACGTGGTGGCCAACGACGTCATCGCCCAGCTGCTCTGCCTGGAGTCGACCGACCCGGACCGGGACATCCTGATCTACATCAACTCCCCGGGCGGATCGTTCACCGCGCTCACCGCGATCTACGACACCATGAGCTTCGTCCGGCCCGAGATCCAGACCTACTGCATGGGTCAGGCCGCGTCCGCCGCCGCGGTACTGCTCGCCGCGGGCACCCAGGGCAAGCGGTTCGCTCTCGAACACGCCCGGGTGCTGATCCACCAGCCGTCCGGTGAGGGCCAGGGCCAGGTCACCGACCTGGAGATCCAGGCCAACGAGATCATGCGGATGCGTATCCAGCTCGAAGAGATTCTGGCCCGACACACCGGTCAAACGGTGGAACAGGTCAAGCTCGACATCGAGCGGGATCGGATCCTGACGGCCGTCCAAGCCAAGGACTACGGCATCGTCGACGCGGTGATCTCGACCCGGAAACTGAGCAGCGACTGATCTGGCTGGGGACACGCGACTAAACGTGCGACTTCTCGGCCGCCAGGAGGTAGCGTTTTACGACGACGCTGATTCGCTCAGCCGTTTTCAGTGAGCGGCGTCCGGACGAAGATGATGTAGTAGCTGACAGCTCCACCGGCAGCCTCCTGGATCGGGCCGCCACTCGACAAGGTAAAACGGGCGGGTAGTAAGGGGATGTATCGGTGGCACGTGTAGGTGACGGAGGCGACCTGCTCAAGTGCTCTTTCTGCGGAAAGAGCCAGAAGCAGGTGAAAAAGCTGATCGCCGGCCCTGGCGTCTACATTTGCGATGAATGCATCGATCTTTGCAACGAAATTATCGAAGAGGAACTTTCCGACAGTACCGACTTCAGTTTCGATGAGCTGCCCAAACCCAGTGAGATCTGCCAGTTCCTGAATTCCTACGTGGTCGGCCAAGACCAGGCCAAGCGCACCCTCGCGGTGGCGGTCTACAACCACTACAAGCGGGTGCAGGCCGGCGGTGAGAACACCGGCAAGCGGTCGGAGTCCAACGTCGAGTTGGCCAAGTCCAACATCCTGCTGCTCGGCCCGACCGGCTCCGGCAAGACGCTGCTGGCCCAGACGCTGGCGCGGATGTTGAACGTTCCGTTCGCCATCGCCGACGCCACCGCGCTGACCGAGGCCGGCTATGTGGGCGAGGACGTGGAGAACATCCTGCTCAAGCTGATCCAGGCCGCCGACTACGACGTCAAGCGGGCCGAGACCGGCATCATCTACATCGACGAGGTCGACAAGATCGCCCGCAAGTCAGAAAACCCGTCGATCACCCGGGACGTTTCCGGCGAGGGCGTGCAGCAGGCGTTGTTGAAGATCCTGGAGGGCACCTCCGCCGCCGTTCCCCCGCAGGGCGGGCGCAAGCACCCGCACCAGGAATTCATCCAGATCGACACCACCAACGTGCTGTTCATCGTCGGTGGTGCCTTCGCCGGCCTGGACAAGATCATCGAAGGCCGGGTGGGCAAGAAGGGTCTGGGCTTCGGTGCCGAGCTGAAGACCAAGTTCGAGCTGGAGACCAAGGACGGCTTCGCGGACGTGATGCCCGAGGACCTGATGAAGTTCGGGCTCATTCCGGAGTTCATCGGCCGACTGCCGGTGATCACCACGGTCCGTCCGCTGGACCGCACCGCACTGATCGAGATCCTCACCGAGCCGAAGAACGCGCTGGTGAAGCAGTATCACCGGCTATTCGAGTTGGACGGCGTGGAACTGGAGTTCGCCCCGGACGCGCTGGAGGCCATCGCCGACCAGGCCGTCAAACGCGGCACCGGCGCCCGCGGCTTGCGGGCGATCATGGAAGAGGTGCTGCTGTCGGTGATGTACGAGGTCCCGTCCCGGGAGGACGTGGCCAAGGTGGTCATCACGGCCGAGACCGTGCTGGAGCACGTGTATCCCACGCTGGTGCCGCGGACCGCTATCGAGCCGCCGCAGGAGAAGTCCGCCTAATTCGTTTGCGTGCCGGGCGGCCGGTGCGCCATGCTGTCGGTCACTCATCTCCTAACTCGCGGGTGCCTGCCCGCCACCACCGCAAGGGAGGCGTCGAAATGTCAACCAGTGTCCTGGGACGTTCCGCGTCCCTGCCCTTCGAGGTGGCCCGCTAGCTCAGCTGTTCGGCTGCCTCGCCCATTCGAGGAGCCAACCAGCTTTGTTACCCGATCCACTGTCATCATCGACTTTCCATTACCGGCAACTAGCCGAGCCCGGCGAGGGCCAGCGCTGGTCCACCTGGAACGAGGTCATCAAGGGCGCCCACGGCCCGCTGCCCAGGCCGTCCTGGGTAATCACCTCCGACGCTGCGCTGGACACCGAACTCGGCGTGCTGAAGACCGGCAAAGAGGCCGACGTCTTTCTGATCGAGCGCGCCGTGCCCGGTGTGCCGGACCAGTCCTCACTGCTGGCCGCCAAGCGCTACCGGGACCGCGAACACCGCAACTTTCACCGGGACGCCGGCTACCTGGAAGGCCGGACGGTCCGGCGCAGCCGCGACCAGCGCGCCATGCAGTCACGCAGCCGGTACGGCCTTCGGGTGCTGGCCGGCCAGTGGGCGAGCGCCGAATTCAATGCCCTCTGCCAGCTCTGGTCGCTCGGCGTGCCAGTGCCTTACCCGGTGCAGGTCGACGGCAACGAGATCCTGATGGAGTTCATCGGTCACGATCGGGTGGCCGCGCCCCGGTTGGCCCAGCTGCGGGCCGAGCCGGACGAGCTGGCCGACTACTTCGAGCAGGTGGCCGCTGCCATGCGGGCACTGGCGGCCAACGGCCAGGCACACGGTGACCTGTCGGCATTCAACCTGCTGGTGGACCAGGGCCGGGTGATCTTGATCGACCTGCCGCAAGTGGTGGACGTGGTGTCCAATCCGGCCGGTATGGAGTTCCTGCACCGGGATTGTCGAAACATCTGCACCTGGTTCGCGGGCCGGGGTTACCGCCGCGATCCGGACGAGCTGTTCGCCGAGCTGGTCGGTCAGGCGTTCTCCAGCTTCTGAACCGGCAAGTCGGCGAACCCGGCGGCATCGGTGAGCTCAGCTGCGCCGGCGGGCTTGGCGGCGTTTACGGTTAGCAGCGAGCGGCCGATGGTCAGCACCACCAGCACGCCCAGGCAGCCACCGAGCACGAACACCGCGCGCGGGTTCAACATGGCGGCGAGCAGCCCGCCGAGCAGCAAGGCGCCGAGCTGGCCGGTCCTGCTCAGCCCGTTCACGGCTGCCGAAACCCGGCCCCGGGCCGCCTCGGGGCTACGGATGCCGACCACCGCGCCGATGGCGACGCTGAGCATGCCGTTGCTGAGGCCGCCCAGCACCGAGGCCGCCAGCATCCAGCCGACCGTCGGGGCGAGCCCCATCCCGACCAGTGCCA
>DATFHF010000002.1:0-10701 GCA_035248685.1 Jatrophihabitans sp. | reverse complement strand
GGTTGGGCAGCATGACCCCGCCGGAACCGACTCGGATGGTGCTGGTGGCCGCCGCCAGGTGCGCGATCAGCACCGCCGGCGCGGAACTGGCGATGGCCGGCATGTTGTGGTGTTCGGCCACCCAGAACCGGCGATATCCCCACTGTTCGGCACACCGGGCCAGTTCGGTGGTGAAGCGGAGAGCCTCGGCCGGGTCGTTGCGGCTGTTCACCGGTACTAGGTCGAGGACGGACAGCGCTACGGTGTTCACACCAGTCGCCAACCGTGGCCGGACCGGCGGTCTTCCCAGGCGGTGCCCGGTTTGGGTATCGGTGCTCGGGTGAGTAAGCTGTACGTCGGCGCATGCCGCCGGTTTCCATGCTCAGCGCACCTGGGCTTCTCGCTGTGGCCGCGAGTGGGAGTCGGTCCCTTGCATGCAGGCGCCGGATGTTGTCCATGAACCGGCTTCGCGCTGCCCGCAGCGACGAGGCCGGGACCGAGTTTGAACCAACACGTTCCACACAGCGGCGACGCAGGAAAAGCGGAGGACATGGCCAAAAAGGATGGGGCCATCGAGGTCGAGGGCAAGGTGGTGGAGCCACTTCCCAATGCCATGTTCCGGGTGGAACTCAGCAACGGGCACAAGGTTCTGGCGCACATCAGCGGCAAGATGCGCCAGCACTACATCCGGATCCTCCCCGAGGACCGGGTTGTGGTCGAACTCTCGCCGTACGACCTCACTCGCGGACGCATCGTCTACCGATACAAGTAAGCCGACCGACCAGGGACGCCCTCGCGTCCAGGTACGAAACCAGGAGTAGGACCGTGAAGGTCAACCCGAGCGTCAAGCCGATCTGCGACAAGTGCAAGGTCATCCGTCGCCACGGTCGGGTCATGGTTATCTGCGAAAACCTGCGGCATAAGCAACGGCAGGGCTGACGCCCAGCACTCATAGCACTAAGGCACCACCTAGCACGCGCACTCCTCCCCGGCCGATTGGTCGGGGTCACCCCCGGTCGGAGGCCGGGGCCGTTCTGGTACGACCGCCTGGGCTCGGCAGCACCGAGTTCAGGAAGGATGGACCTGGGCATGGACGGACGGATGCGCACCAGACCTCCGAGGGAATGAAGGAGTACGCCCGAATGGCACGCCTTGCCGGCGTTGACCTGCCCCGCGAGAAGCGGCTGGTTATCGCCCTCACCTACATCTACGGCGTCGGTCCGACCCGCGCGAAGGAAACCCTCGAAGCCACCGGGATCAGCCCGGACCTGCGAGCGCGTGACCTGAGCGACGAGGACCTGGTCAAGCTGCGCAACCACATCGAAGGCAATTACAAGGTGGAGGGTGACCTGCGCCGCGAGGTTGCCGCCGATATCCGGCGCAAGATCGAGATCGGCTGCTATCAGGGCCTGCGGCACCGTCGCGGCCTGCCGGTGCACGGCCAGCGCACCAAGACCAACGCCCGGACCCGCAAGGGCCCGAAGAAGACGATGGCCGGCAAGAAGAAGGCCAAGAAGTAATCCGCTCGCCCGGCCGGCCAGCATCGCCGGCCGCGGCGTCGTCCCTTCATTTCCGAACTACCTTTCAGGAGCACCAGGCAGATGCCTCCCAAGACCCGCGGCGTAGCCGCCGTGAAGAAGGTCCGGCGCAAGGAGAAGAAGAACGTCGCGCACGGCCACGCTCACATCAAGAGCACCTTCAACAACACGATCGTTTCGATCACCGACCCGACCGGCAATGTGATCAGCTGGGCCTCGGCCGGTCACGTCGGTTTCAAGGGTTCCCGTAAGTCCACGCCGTTCGCCGCGCAGATGGCCGCCGAGAACGCCGCCCGCAAGGCGCAGGAGCACGGCGTGAAGAAGGTCGATGTCTTCGTCAAGGGCCCGGGTTCGGGACGGGAGACCGCGATCCGTTCGCTGCAGGCCACCGGCTTGGAGGTCGGCACTATCTCCGACGTCACTCCGCAGCCGCACAACGGCTGCCGTCCGCCCAAGCGCCGCCGCGTCTGAGTCGGACTGACGAGAAGGAGAGAGGAAACCCAGATGGCTCGTTACACCGGACCCGCCACCCGCATCTCGCGCCGGCTCAACGTCGACCTGGTCGGCGGTGACGCCGCCTTCGAGCGCCGTCCGTTCCCACCCGGCCAGCACGGCCGCGCCCGCATCAAGCAGAGCGAGTACCTGCTCCAGATGCAGGAGAAGCAGAAGGCCAAGTACTCCTACGGCGTGCTGGAGAAGCAGTTCCGCCGCTACTACGAAGAGGCCACCCGCCGGCAGGGCAAGACCGGTGACAACCTGCTGCGCATCCTGGAGTCGCGGCTGGACAACGTCGTCTACCGGGCCGGCCTGGCCCGCACCCGCCGCCACGCCCGGCAGCTGGTCAGCCACGGCCATTTCCTGGTCAACGGCGTCAAGGTCGATATCCCGTCCTACCGGGTCAGCGCCCTGGACATCATCGACGTCAAGCCCAAGTCGTTGGAGACCACGCCGTTCCTGATCGCGCGGGAGACCCTCGGCGAGCGGCCGGTGCCGTCCTGGTTGCAGGTGGTGCCGTCCAAGCTGCGGATCCTGGTCCACCAGCTTCCGGAGCGGGCGCAGATCGAGATCCCGCTGTCCGAGCAGCTGATCGTGGAGCTCTACTCCAAGTAGCCCCCACCACAACTGAATACCTGTCTGTGGACGTCATATAGCGGGCGTCCCTGAGTTCGAGGAGCATTACCTTGCTGATTTCACAGCGCCCGACGCTGACCGAAGAGGTCCTCGCCGACAACCGTTCCAAGTTCATCATCGAGCCGCTCGAGCCCGGCTTCGGCTACACGCTCGGGAACTCACTGCGGCGCACCCTGCTGTCCTCCATCCCCGGCGCCGCGGTCACCAGCATCCGGATCGACGGCGTGCTGCACGAGTTCACCACCGTCGAAGGGGTGAAGGAGGACGTCACCGACCTGATCCTGAACCTCAAGGAACTCGTGGTGTCCTCCGACTCGGACGAGCCGGTCGTGATGTACCTGCGCAAGCAGGGCCCGGGTGAGGTCACCGCCGCCGACATCGCGCCGCCGGCCGGTGTCGTGGTGCACAACCCGGACCTGAAGATCGCCACCATCAACAAGAAGGGCCGGCTGGAGATCGAGCTGATCGTCGAGCGTGGCCGTGGTTACGTGACCGCGGTGCAGAACAAGCAGCCCGGCCAGGAGATCGGCCGGATTCCGGTGGACTCGATCTACTCGCCGGTGCTCAAGGTCACCTACGCGGTCGAGGCCACCCGGGTCGAGCAGCGCACCGACTTCGACCGGCTGGTGGTGGACGTCGAGACCAAGTCCTCGATCAGCCCGCGCGACGCGGTAGCCAGCGCCGGGCACACGCTGGTCGAGCTGTTCGGCCTGCTGCGCGAACTGAACGAAGAGGCCGAGGGCATCGACGTCGGCCCGTCGCCGACCGAGGTCGCCGACATCGCCGCCTTCTCCATGCCGATCGAGGAACTCGACCTCACCGTCCGCTCCTACAACTGCCTCAAGCGTGAGGGCATCCACACCGTGGGAGAGCTGGTCGGACGCAGCGAGGCGGACCTGCTCGACATCCGCAACTTCGGTTCCAAGTCGATCGACGAGGTCAAGGTCAAGCTGCACGGCCTGGGCCTGTCGCTCAAGGACAGCCCGCCCGGGTTCGACCTGAACGCGGTGGTCGACTCCTACGGCAGCGACGACTTCACCGACGACACCGACTACGCCGAGACCGAAGAGCTCTAACGCTCACCGTCACCGCAGCCGCGGCCCGGTTCCTGCTGGTGCCGGCCGCGGAGGCCCGAAAAAGCTTTCAGCTAGGAGCACGACATGCCTACGCCCACCAAGGGTCCCCGCCTCGGCGGCGGTCCCGCGCACGAGCGGCTGCTGCTCGCGAACCTCGCGACGGCGCTGTTCGAGCACGACCGCATCACTACCACCGAGGCCAAGGCCAGGCGGCTCCGCCCGCTGGCCGAGAAGCTGATCACGTTCGCCAAGCACGGTGAACTGCACGATCGGCGGCAGGTCCTCAAGGTCATCCGGGACAAGGACGTGGTGCACAAGCTGTTCGCCGAGATCGGTCCGAAGTTCGCCAGTAGGCCCGGTGGTTACACCCGCATCGTGAAGCTCAACCCGCGCAAGGGCGACAACGCTCCGATGGCCGTCATCGAGCTGGTCGGGGAGCTGAGCGAGGCCGCCAAGGTGGTTCGCGAGGCCGAGCGCTCCCGCGGCACCAAGGTGGCGCCGCGCAAGGCGCCGACCGGCCGGACCGCCGAGATCGCCGAGGACGCGGCGGCCGAATCGCCGACCGCGGCCAAGGTGGCGGCCGAGGCGGCTGCGGTCGAGTCCGACGAGACCACTGCGGTCGAGACGGACGAGTCCGTCGTTACTCCGGCCGAAGCTGCGGTAGCCGAGGCCGAGGGTGCGGAGGCCGAGCCGACCGAAACGGCCGAGGCCGACTCCGCCGAGGCCGAGCCCGCTGCGGCTTCGGACGAGGACGCGTCCGAAGAGAAGTAGCCGTTGTCAGACACCGTCGACGAGCCCGTCTCCCTGCCTGAGGGAGGCGGGCTCGTTCGGTTACGGCTGGACCTCGGCTACGACGGCACCGACTTCTCCGGCTGGGCCAGCCAACCCGACCGGCGCACCGTGCAGGGCGTGCTGGAAGGGGCGCTGTGCACGGTGTTCCGGCTGCCCGAACTGCGGCTGGTAGTGGCCGGCCGGACCGACGCCGGCGTGCACGCCACCGGCCAGGTCGCGCACTGCGACCTCGACCGGACCTGCTGGTCGTCCGAACAGGACGGCGCGGTGCGCCGGCTGGCCGGCCTGCTGCCGGCCGACGTCCGGGTCTACGCAGTGGCCGAGGTGAGCCCGGACTTCGATGCCCGGTTCTCCGCACTCTGGCGGCACTATCGCTACCGGATCACCGATGCCGACTCCGGCCCGGAACCACTGCGCCGGCACGACACGGTGGGCTGGCGCCGCCGGCTGGACGCCGAGGCGATGCAGCAGGCGGCCCAGCAGCTGCTCGGGCTGCACGACTTCGCCGCGTTCTGCCGGCGCCGGCTCGGGGCGTCGACCATCCGGCAGCTTCAGCGGCTGGAGGTCCGGCGTATCGGCGCGCTGATCGAGATCGACGTAATCGCCGATGCCTTTTGTCATTCGATGGTTCGGTCGCTGGTGGGTGCGCTGGCCGCGGTCGGCGAGGGCAACCGGCCATCGACCTGGCCGGCCACCCTGCTGGCATTGGACCGGCGCTGCGACGAGATCACGGTGGCACCGGCGCACGGGCTGACTCTGCTCGGCATCGGCTACCCCGCCGCCGACGCATTCGGCGAACGGGCCGAGCAGACCCGGGCGGTCAGGCGATGAAGGCCAGGTTGTCCCGGCCGCACCAGTCCAGCACGGCCGGCCACGGGCCGTACCCGGTATCGGCGGTGAGCGCGCCCGCGCCCGGCAGCACGGTGGCGGCCATCTTCAGTTGGGTGCCGTAGACCTGGGCCACCCCACCCGGGCAGTAGGGGTCATCGGCGCCGCCGACCAGCACCGTCCCGTCCGCGGCCCGGCGAACGTCATCGACCCGCAGCGGTACCGGGAAGAACGACTGCCACTCGGCCGGTGCCTGCTCGGCGGCCGGCGGCGACACCAGCGCTACCCGAGCCGGTCGCGGAGCGCCGACCGGAGCAGCGCCGGCATGGTGCAACCAGAGCAGGCAGCCCAGCGAGTGCGCCACCACGTCGAAGCCGTCGTCGGCCAGTCCGGATAACGTTTCGCTGAGCCGCGGCAACCAATCGGCCAGATTCGGACGGTCGGCCACGGCTGGCCGGCAGTGCCGTACCTCGCGCCCGGCGCCGGTCAGCTCGCCGGCCAGCCACTGTGGCCAGTCCATCGGCCGACCACCGATCGGGCCGGTCAGCAGCACGGTCGGGACGGTGCGGGTGGGACGCCGGGGCATGCCGGCAGCCTACGGGCCGTGCTCGTCCCCACTAGGTCGCCCCAATAACCGGCGGGGATTAGCGCAACAGCCCGATGACCAGCAGCAGTTGGCCAAGGTGGTACAGCACGATCACGGTGAGCGGGGAGCCCGGACGGGGGCGGACGAACCGGTCACTGGCCAGCACCAGGTCGGACACGGCGAACAGCAGGATGCCACCGGCGATCAGCAGCCGGGTGGTGCCGATGCCGAGCATCACCGCCGAACCCAGCGCGGCGATGTAAACCGTAATGCCGGTCGACAGCAGCCGACCGCCGGCCTGGTGGCCGCCTGCGATGATCTTGTACCCGAACGCGAACACCGTCAGCAGCACCAGGATCAGGCCGAAGCCGACCGACAGCGGGTCGATGCCGAACCTGACCATGGCCATCGAATAGCAGACATGACCGGCCAAGAAGCTCAGCAGCCCGAGCAGGAACAGCCGGTTGTCCGACGCCGACCGCCGCCGGTGCAAGCCGACCGGTGAACCCAACAGTCGGGGGCCGGCCAACCGCGGGCCGGCCAGCCGCGGGCTGGTGGGTGTCGATCCGGCCAGTCGCGGACTCGCCCTCCAGGTCGTTGCCGGCCGGCTCGCGGTCGCCAACTGGGCCGGTCGGTCGGCCGGCAGCCACACCAGAGCCAGATCGCCGAGCAGCCCGAAGATCAGCGCCGACAGCAACCAGCCGTGCACTCCCGGATGCGATGGCCGGCCGATGGCAGCCGCGATGACCAGGCAGCCCAGGGTGGCCGGCTTGATCCAGCGTTCCAGCCACCGAGCATGGGTGGCGACGGTGATCCAATCGCCGACCGCGAGCACGGCCCCGACGGCCAACCACTCCCAGGCGCTCGCTGTCATAGCGGCCTGACTGTAACCAGCTCCGGGTCAAACCGGCTTATGAAACTCCGGCCTAAAGCACGGCTCCCGGATTCAGGATTCCCAATGGGTCCAAAGCGTCCTTGATCCGCCTGCTCAAAGCCATCACGTCCGGTCCGAGTTGGTCGGGCAGGTAGGCCTTCTTCAACCGGCCGACGCCGTGCTCGCCGGTGATGGTGCCGCCGAGTTCGAGCGCCAAAACCATGATCTCGCCGAAGGCCACGTTGGCCCTGGCCACCGAATCGGGATCGCTGGCGTCGTAGACCACCAGCGGGTGGGTGTTGCCGTCCCCGGCGTGCGCGACGGTAGGAATTTCCACCGCGTTGCGCTCGGCGATCCGTTCGATGCCGGCCAACAGGGCCGGCAGCTGCGGTATCGAGACGCCGACGTCTTCCAGCAGCAGCGAACCACGCTTCTCGATCGCCGGGAAGGCCGACCGGCGGGCGACGGCGAAGGCCTCGCCCTCCACCGGATCGTCGGTCGCGTACACCTCGGCCGCACCGGCCGCCGCACAGGCGACCTGCATGGCCTCGATCTCGGCCGGCGCGCCCGCCCCGGCGTCGGATTGGGCCACCAGCAGCGCACCGGCACTGCGGTCCAGCCCCATCGACAGGTAATCCTCGACGGCGTTGATGGATGCCCGGTCCATCAGCTCGAGCATCGACGGTCGCAGGCTGCGGCTGATGGCCACCACCGCCTCGGCGGCCGCGCCGAGCGTGCCGAAGCTGGCGACCAGGGTGCTGACCGGTGCCTGCATCGGCACCAGCCGCAACACCGCCCTGGTCACCACCGCGAGCGTCCCTTCGCTGCCGACGAATAGCTTGATCAGCGACAGCCCGGCCACGTCCTTCAGCCGCGGGCCGCCGAGGCGCAGCGCGGTGCCATCGGCCAGCACCACGTCCAGGCCGAGGACGTAGTCGGTGGTCACCCCGTACTTGACGCAGCACAAGCCACCGGCGTTCGTCGCGATGTTGCCGCCGATCGAGCACATCTCGAACGAGGACGGGTCCGGCGGATACCACAGGCCGTGCTCGCGAGCGGCCGCCTTGACAGCCGCGTTCAGCGCACCGGGCTCGACCACGGCCACCCGGCAGGCTGGGTCGATGCTGATCGCGCGCATCCGGTCCAGGCTGAGTACGACGCCACCGGTCACCGCCGACGATCCGCCGGACAATCCGCTGCCGGCGCCCCGGGGCACCACAGCGATCCGGTGCCGGTATGCCCACCGCATGACGGTCTGCACCTGCGCGGTGTCGTGCGGACGCAGCACCGCAAGTGGCCGTCCGGCGTTCGGGTCACGGGCCCAATCGAAACGGTAGTTCTCCACCAGCACCGGGTCGGTGACCAGCACGTCGGCCGGAACTTCGGCAGCAAGCTCGTCCAGCGGGGTGGGCATGATTGATGATAGGTCGCGCTCTGCGGACTAATCGCGGTTGCGTGTCACGGCAGACTGGCAGAGTGGGTTATCTCGATGTCCAGTCGATCCGACATCAGCTCTCCGACGGCCGGGTGCTGCTCGACGACGTGAACTTCCGGATCGGCGAAGGCGCCAAGGCCGCCCTGGTCGGCGCGAACGGGGCCGGCAAGACCACCCTACTGCGGCTCATCGCCGGTGACCTGCCTGCGCAATCCGGCGCAGTCGCCAAGGCCGGCGGGCTCGGCGTGATGCGTCAGTTCATCGGCTCGGTACGTGACGCCACCACTGTCCAGCGGTTCCTGATCGACCTGGCGGCGCCGGAGGTGGGACGGGCCTGGGCTGAGCTGGAGGCCGCCGAGCTGGCGATGATGCAGGTCGAGGACGAGAAAACCCAACTGCGGTACGCGCATGCGCTCACCGGCTGGGGCGACGTCGGTGGCTACGACATCGAGGTGCTGTGGGACACCGTGACGGTGGCCGCGCTGGGCGTGGAGTACGAGCGGTGCAAGTACCGCGAGCTGACCACGCTGTCCGGCGGCGAGCAGAAGCGGCTGGCGCTGGAGGCGTTGCTGCGCGGGCCGGCGGAGGTGCTGTTGCTGGACGAGCCGGACAACTACCTGGACGTGCCGGGCAAGCAGTGGCTGGAGGAGCGGCTGAACTCGACGTCCAAGACAGTGCTGTTCGTCAGCCATGATCGGGAGCTGCTGGCCAAGGTCGCCGACCGGGTGGTGACGGTGGAAGGCGGCACCTGCTGGGTACACGGCGGCGGGTTCGCCTCCTACCACGAGGCTCGCCGGCACCGGCACGAGCGGATGGCCGAGCTGCGCCGACGCTGGGACGAGGAACACGACCGGCTGAAGGAACTGGTCCGCACGCTCCAGCAGCAGGCCAAGAATTCACCGGCCATGGCCTCTCGGTACCAGGCCATGCAGACCCGACTGGCCAAGTTCGAAGCCGAAGGCGCACCGCCGGACAAGCCGGAGGAGCAGAACGTCACCATTCGGCTGCGCGGCGGCCGGACCGGGGTGCGTGCGGTGACCACCGAGCAGCTGGAGCTGACCGGGCTGATGAAGCCGTTCTCCACCGAGATCTTCTACGGCGAGCGGTTGGCCGTGCTCGGCTCGAACGGGGCCGGCAAGTCACACTTCCTGCGATTGCTCGGCGGTGAGGATGTTCGGCACAGCGGCCGGTGGCGGCTGGGCGCCCGGGTCGTCCCCGGCTTGTTCGCGCAGACCCATACCCATCCGGAGTGGCACGACCGGACGCTGGTGGACCTGCTCTGGCACGGCGAGCCGGGTCGGCCAGGTGCCGATCGGGGACGGGCGATGTCCGCGCTGCGCCGGTATGAGCTGCACGGCCAGGGCGACCAGACCTTCGGCACGCTGTCCGGCGGGCAGCAGGCCCGGTTCCAGATCCTGCTGCTGGAGCTGTCCGGTGCCACGCTGCTGCTGTTGGACGAGCCCACCGACAACCTGGACGTGCTGTCGGCCGAGGCGTTGGAAGAGGCGCTGGAATCCTTCGACGGCACGGTGCTGGCGGTCACCCACGACCGCTGGTTCGCCCGCACCTTCGACCGGTTCCTGCTGTTTGCCGCAGACGGCACCGTGGTCGATTCGGACGAGCCGATCTTCGACGGCGCTCGGGTGCAGCGCGCCCGCTGACCCGGACACGGCCGGCGATTTGGTCGTCTGACTGCCGGCCGGTATCGTCGTTCGACGGCACTCTGTGAGTCCGGCTGACCGCCGGGCAGAGGCCGACGGCCATGTCCCGGGGTCGACCGCCGAAATCCTTCGGTGGGACCGCGGGAGCGGTGACCAGCCACAGCTGGCGCCGTGAAGACCGACGAGGAGAGCGTTCTTGCCTACCTACACCCCCAAGCCCGGTGAGGTCACCCGCACCTGGCATGTCATCGACGCCAACGACGTGGTGCTGGGCCGGCTGGCCTCCACCGCGGCCAAGCTGCTGCGGGGCAAGCACAAGCCCCAGTTCGCGCTGCACGTCGACACCGGCGACTTCGTCATCATCGTGAACGCCGACAAGGTCGCGGTGTCGCCCACCAAGCTCGGCGAGTTCCGCTACCGGCACTCCGGTTACCCCGGCGGGCTGTCCAAGCGCACGGTCGGCGAACTGCTCGAGACCCGTCCCGAGCGGCTGGTCGAGCTCGCGGTCAAGGGCATGCTGCCCAAGACCACCCTGGGCCGCAAGCAGCTGAAGAAGCTGAAGGTCTACAGCGGTCCGGACCACCCGCACGCCGCCCAGACCCCGCAGCCCTACACGATCACGCAGGTCGCGCAGTAGCGCGGATCAGGTATTGAGGAGAATTCGCGTTGACTAGCCCCGTTCCCGTGGTAGGCCGCCGCAAGGAGGCCATCGTCCGAGTCCGGCTCGTGCCCGGCTCCGGCAACTTCAAGCTCAACGGCCGCACCATCGAGGACTACTTCCCGAACAAGGTGCACCAGCAG
>DATFHF010000001.1:0-36351 GCA_035248685.1 Jatrophihabitans sp. | reverse complement strand
GCTCAGACCGGCGGCAGCACCACACCGAAGCCGGCCACGGCCAACCGCAGCAGCACCTGGCCGGGCGCCAGCAGGTCGGCGATCCGCGCGGCGCTGAGCACCTCCAACTCACCGAGCCGCTTCTGATACGCCTCCGGGCCGATCAGCCGGGCGGCGTGCAGCTCGCCCACGTTGTGCCACACCTTCTCCCGAGCCTCGCGCAGGAATCGCTTGGAGGACAGCCGATTCAGCGGCCGGAGCAGTCGATCCAGCCGGGTCAGTTCGTCACCGAGTTGATCGTCCTCGGCCGCCACCCGGCCGGCCAGCACCCCGTCGATACGTTCGTGATCGCGCTGCCGGCGGCCCAGCAGCACCGGATCGGCGAAATCATCCGGGCTGATCACCGCCAGCATCGCTTGCGGCAGGTCGTAGTTGACGTGCGCGTTGATGCCCAACAGCACCCGGCGCAGCGCCGGCAACTCGGCCGGCGCGGCGAACGCCAACCGCCACGGGCGCGGCACCGCCGGATCGCCGGCTAAGTCCGCGTCGAGGGCGGTGAGGTACAGCTCGGCGAACGCCACGTCCCACCGCTCCACCCAGTCCGGGTCTTCGAAGCCGCCGTCGTCGACCGCCTTGCCGACCGCCACCGTGGTGCGCATATAGGTACCGAGGAAGGCCGCTCGGTGTTGCTGATCGGCCGGCAGCCGATCCAGCCGGTCCTGCATCCGAGCCGCCACCTCAGCCACCAACGCCGACTGCGTCATCCGGGTCCTCCTCGTCGCCGATGTCAGTCATCATGGACCGCACGGAGGCGAGGATGAAGAGCTCTGGGACGAGGCGGTCATTCGATCCGGTGGCCGTCGGACAGGCCGAGTGCGCCGCCTGGGCGGCCTACTACCGGCACGAATGGGGCACATTCCTACGTTCGGCACTGACCATGGTGTCAGCCGGCTTCGGGATGGGCCGGCGCCGCACGCTGCGCGGGGCTTGGTTCGTGCTGCAGGCGAATCGGGCCTGGGCCCCCTATCCGGACAACCAGCCGGAGCTGGCCCGGTCCTACATGCGCCGGTTCTATCAGGAGGTGCTCGACTCCGGGTGGGGCACGCTCGACCCGACGCGCGCCGCCGAGCTCGAGGTGGAGTGGTGGCGGTTGCACCGCGCACACCAGCACGGCGAGGTCGATCGGCAGCAACTCATCGACGCGCTCGACGCGCTGTACTCGCACGTCTACGGGGTGCCGTCCGGCACCATGCTGGCCGCAGCCACCCTGCGAGTGGACGCGATGGATCATTCCGACGCCTGGGTGGCGGCCGGTTGCGACCCGGCCGACCCGCTGCTGGCCGAGGAGCGACGGGCGTTGGTCGCCTCGTTCAGCGCGCTGCGCGAGGCCGTCGACCGACAGGCCGCCTGAAACCGCGATGACCGAAAAGACGGATCAGCCGCCGACCGGCCTGTTCAACACCGCTCGGCTGGAGGCCTTCAGCGACGGCGTGTTCGCGATCGCGATTACCCTGCTGGTGCTGGACCTGGCGGTGCCGGCCCGCAATGAGCTGGCCGACCGGTCGCTGGCCAGCGCACTCGGTGCCGAGTGGCCGTCGTACTTCGCCTACCTGGTGAGCTTCGCGGTAATCGGCATCATCTGGGTGAACCACCACGGGATGTGCGTGCTGGTTCGGCAGGCCGACCGGCTGGTGCTGTTCGCCAATCTGCTGCTATTGCTGACGGTCTCGGTGATCCCGTTCCCGACCCGGTTACTGGCCGAGTACCTCACCTCGAACGGTGACTCGCACATCGCCGCAGCCATCTACAGCGCCAGCATGCTGGCCATGTCGATCGCGTTCTCCCTGCTGTTCCTGGCGATTTCCCGCGATGCCCGGTTGCTGCACGTACCGCTGGACCGGTTCACCGTCCGGCGTACGCTGCGACGCTTCAGCGCCGGCGGCGTGTTCTACCTGGCAACCATCGGGCTGTCCTTCGTCAGCGCCGTGCTGACGTTGATCGTGCATGCGCTACTGGCTCTGTACTACTGCTTTGACCAGCTGACGTCGGCGAGATGACGCACCGCCGACCACCATGGCGATGATGAGCGGCATCAGCCAGCCCAGCGCGGTCACCAGCCACCACCAGGACGTCAGGTGCGGCAGGTAGGAAATCCCGAAGTGGCCGTTTGGACCGGCCAACGCGCTATGCAGCACCCCGATCTGCCCGGGATCGAGGGTGGCCCGCGAGCCATGCACGGCATGCACCGTCACCGGCATCAGACCGGTCGGCACCACGGTGGTGGTCGACTGCCCATCCACCGCGTAGTTCATCAGCACCACCAATCGGACGAACGGCCGGATCAGCCAGATGGTCAACGCGACGGTCAGCGAACCGAGCGCCAACCGGACCGCCAACCGGTGCCGGTCCGGGAACAGTGCGCTAACCACCATGGTGACCAGCCCGCCCAGCGCCAGATCCGGCACCATCCGCAGCACCCAGCCGAGCCACCACAGCCGGGCGATTACCCGACCCTGAATGGCCGTGCTCGGCACCGTCCACGGGTCGGGCGCGCCGTTGGCGTCCCCGCGGGTGCTGAACCCGTCCGGACGTTCGGCGACCAACCGGTGCGCGTAGGTGTCGTGCGGCCGTCCCGGCGGGTGGAACACCACGAATTCGCCCACCTGCGGGTGCGGATCCGGCCGCACCAGCAGCACGGTGCCGACCGGGGCGGTACGTCCCATCGACGGCGTAGTCACCGTCATCCAGCGGCCACCGGTCAGCCGGAAGGCCAGCGTGACCAGCAGGATCGCGCTGAACAGCAGCGCGACCGCGATCCGCAGCAGGGTCCGGAGCACGGTTATTGCACCACCATGTTCTGCTGCAACCAGTTCAGCGTGGTGCTGAAGTTCGACCGGGACTCCTGCACGGTGGCCGGTGCCAGGATGTGCAGGCCCGGCATATCGGTGGTGTCGAAGCCGCTGGCCGCTCGGCTCACGGTCACGGTCAGCGTCTGGCTGGCCGAACCGGTCGCCGCCGGAATCGAGGTGGTGCCCGCGGTGATCGTCCCCCAGGTGGTGGCGCAGTTGGCGGTCGGCACCAGGCAGGTCGTCACGCCGCTGCTGGTCACGCTGACCCGAGCCGCCACCTGGCCACACGGCGCGCTACCGGACAGGTTGGGCACGGTTCCGCTGAAGGTGCTGGTGCCGTCGTCGGTCAGCGGCCAGAAGTGGCTCGGTGACAGCGCGTTGACCGCGGTGGCGAAGGCGGCTTGCGAGGCGGTGTTCGCGGCCGAGGACAGCGCGGTCACCTGCGTTGAGGTCAGCGCGGCGGGGATCACGAACGCGTCGGACAACTGCCCGGGCCAGTAGCCGGGCACGCCCACCCCGGTGCCGGTCGCGGACAGGCCGATCTTGAAGTAGCCCGGGTTGGTCGACGCGAGCGTCAGCGCACTGCCATTGCTGGTCGAGCTCTGCTGGCCGTCCACCGACACGGTGATGGTTTTCGTGGATGGCTTGGCGGTCGCCACCGCCAGATGCCAGGCCGAGTCGAGGTAGGTACCGGTCGTGCTGACCGACAGCCGGGAACTGGTCTTCACCGAGAACACCAGATGGCCCTGCGCGTCCATCGACAGGATCCGATCCGATGCCGAAGCCGCCGAACCTACCGGAGCATTCTCGAACGCCAGCAGGCTGCCCCGGCCGTTGCCGGCGCCGGTCACCGACGACTTGAACCAGACCCCCATCGAGAAGGTCTGCAAGGTGCTGCTGCCGCCGTTCTCGCCCACCGTTGACTCCGCGTAGCCCGTGCTGCCGTCCAGCCCGAGCGCGGCGCCGCCGGACAGCGGGCCGCTGACCGCGAAGCTGGTGGTCCAGCGCGGCAGCAGCGGACCAGCCACCGAGCCGTCGTCATCCAACCGGACCGGACCGCAGCCCAGCCATTGCAGGCTGGCCGACGAGGCATCGAGCGTGCCCGACTTGCTGATCGTCGAGCTGCGGGTACTGGTCGAGCTGGCCGGCACGGTGGCCGGCAGTAGCGAGCCGGTGCAGCCGACCGCGGTACCGGGGCTGGCACTGGTGGACGTGCAACCGGTGGAATCGGTTACCGCCACCGCCACCGTCCCGGAGGCGGTGCTGTTGGCAGAGTTGCTCAGCTGAGCGCTGAAGCCGCCGAGGGCGGTTCCGGTGCTATGGGCGATAGCCAGTAGGGCGGTCGCGGCAATGATCGTGGCCGCCCTCGGACGAGCTCGGCTCAGGAACTGAACGCCCACGTCAACGGTTGCGAGGCCAGCAGCCCCTGGTCGGCATTGGTCGCCGCGGAGCCGTCCAGCATCACCGTGATGACGAAGGTTCGCGACGCGCCGGCCGCGACCGTGCTGGGGGTCAGCGTGGGGCTGCTGCCGGCCAGACCGGCGAGGGTGCCGGCCGAGGTCGGGGTGGCCGGGCACGCTGTGCTGGCGGCGGCCGGGAAGACACAGGCGGTCTTGCCGGACTCCTGGATCGTCACGTCCACCTTGCCGCAGAAGCTGGCGTCGGTGCCGTTGAACGAACCGTTGTTGGACTGCGTGCAGCTGCCGGCGGTCAAGGTGAAGGTGTTGGCCGCGACGGTGCCGCTGTCGGTGATGGTGACCGTGGTAGAGATCGGGGTGCCCGGCACCGCCGAGGTGCTGCCGCCGTACTTGTTGATCGTGCTGCAGGTCGCGGTGTTGCTGGTCACGACGGATCCGCTGGAGACGCAGGTGAGCGCGCCGGAGGTCTCAGTCATGATCAGCGAGCCACTACCGACGGTGTTGACGCTGTTGGTGATCGAGGCGGTGAAGCCGGAAATCACCGCGATGGACGATCCCGCGATGAGCACCGAGCCGACACCGGCGGCGACAAGCGCGCCGGTGGGTACTGCTGCCAGCCGGCGGCGCAGCCATGAAGGCCGTCCGTTCGAGTGGGTTTCGTCCATCTTTACTACTCCTTGTGAGCCCCGCGCCCACGGTGCAGGCCCACCGGTGCTGCGGGGTGTCTTAGACTCCGTCAGCCGTCATCGACGTTGCGGTGGCAATCATGAGCAAACCAAGGAGATTGCCTTACCAACTCGGACGAACCGCACAGTTGGTCGGGCGAGATAACCCTCTCGGGAGGGTTGAGGGCTATTGGTCGAGTGTCTGATTACCTGCTAAATATTGTCAGACGCCCGTCGTTACCGCCGGTGATCGGAAGGTGTACGGTGAGTGGCCAGTACCGCCTCTAACCGGCTCAATTCGGCACGTAACTCCTCGGCCCGCGCCTGCGCCTCGGCCCGGGCGGTTTCGTTGATCTCGGCGACCGCATCCAGCAGCGCCGGCTGGTCCAGCAGCTCGACGAGTGCGGTAACCACTCCGGGCGGGACGGCGACCTGCCTGACGATGCCTTTCGAACCTCGGCTGGCACTGACCGCCCAGCTCGCGCCGGACGAGGCCACCGTGAAGCTCACCTGCGGCACCGGGGCGGATTTGCGGCGACGGGTGGTTGCCGGCGCTGCCTTTGCCGGCGCTCGTTCGGCTGGCGGTGGTTCGGCTGGCGGTGGCTCCTCCGGCGCTGGCACGTCCGGTGTCTGGACGGTCCTGGTCGCCTTGGCCGGTTTGCTTACCCGGCGCGGCTGGCGGCCGGCTGGCTGGGCCCGACCCACGCTCAGCTCGGCCGGTGCGAAGGCCAGCTCGTCCAGCACCCCGTTGACCTTCACCCGCACGGTGAGGTAGTCCGTCCCGTCGATGGCCGGGTCGCCGATCCGAACCACCGTCGCCGAGGTGCCGCCGTCGAACTGCGGCCCGGACACCCGCACCCGAGGACGCCGGCCGTCGGCGAGCTGGTCACGCAACCGTTGCACGTCCTCGTCGGTCAGCCCGCCGGTCCTGCGTCGCGTTGTGGCCATGCTCCCCGCCTCTCAATTGGGCTCGGTGGGCAGGCTATACAGATCCAGCCGCCGCACCAGATGGTCCACCAGCTCCGGTTCGACCCCGCGCTCGGATCGGGCCGTGAGCAGCTCGGCGCGGGCCGCGGCCAGCATCTGGCGGATGCCGAGCAGGAACTGCTCCCGGTTCTGTGCCCGCCTGGGCGCGATGCCGTGCGAGTTGTCCTCAATCAGTTGCGGGCTGAGCCGGGCCAGCAGGTCGGTCGGGAAGGCATTGAGCCGATCCCACACCTCGACCTGGAAGCGCGGCCGACCGGCCGGGTCGTTCTGCAGCTGGTTGAGGGCATCGGCGGCTGCCCGGGCGGCCCGTTCGATGAGCTCGGTCTCGGCGGCGTCCCGGTCGTTGTCACCGGCCCGCACGCCCAACCTGGTGACCAGCGTGGGCAGCGTCATGCCCTGCAACACCAGGGTGACCAGCACCACCGAGAAGGCGATGAACAGGATCCGTTCCCGGGCCGGGAACGGCGCGCCGCTGTCGATGGTGGTCGGGATCGCCAGCGCGAGCGCGACGGTGGCCACCCCGCGCATGCCGGCCCACCACACCACCACCGTCTCCCGCCAGCCGATCGGGACGTCGGCGGTGCGCTGCCGGTGCAATCGCCGGGTGGTCGGCGCCGGGCTCAGCGCATCCTCCAGCGCGCGCTGGTTCAGCCGCCGGTACAGCCGGCGGGATAGCAGCACCGACGGCAACAGGTACAGCAGCCGCACCGCGATCACCACGCCGACCACGGCCGCCGTCTCGCCGACCAGCCGGGTCCAGCGCAGCCCGATCGCCTGGAACGCGGTCTGGAATTCCAGGCCCACCAGGCCGAACGCCAGCCCCGTCACCAGCGTCTCGGTCATCGACCAGAACACGTCGATGGTCAGCCGGCCCTGCGCGTCGGCGGCGTCGACCGGACGCGAGACCGAGTACAGCGTGTAGACCAAGACCGCCAGCACACCGGAGCCGTGTATCTCCTCGGCGACCACGTACGTCCCGCTCGGCGCCAGGATGGACAGCAGCACCTGTGGCCGGGGGTCGTCGGTGCCCAGAACCGCGATCAACCTGGTGACCAACCAGCCGAACGCGAAGCCGACCAGCAGCGCCAGCACCGCGGCCAGCAACAGCTTGATCGCGGCGGCGCCGGGGGAGAACGAGCCACCGACTACGGCCGCGATCGCCACCTGGTAGAGCACCAGGGCGGCGACGTCATTGAACAAGCCCTCGCCCTCGAGCATCGACACCAGCCGGCGCGGTAGGTGCAGCTTGCTGGCGATCGCGGTGGCGGCCACCGGGTCGGGCGGTGAGACCAGCGCGCCGAGCGCGACGGCGCCGGCCACCGAGATGCCGGGGACCACCCGGGTGGCGACCGCCGCCACCACCGCGGTGGTCACCAGCACCAGGGCCACCGCGAGCAGCAGGATGGGACGAGCGTGCGAGGCCCACAACCGCCAGGAGGTCTTGCGTGCGGTGGCGTACAGCAACGGCGGCAGCACCAGCGGCAGGATCAGTTCGGGTTCGATGTGCACCTGCGGCACCTGGGGGATCGCGGCCAGCAGGATGCCGAACATGGTGACCAGCACCGGCCAGGGCAGGTTCACCCGGCCGGCCAGCGGGATCAGCACGGCGGTGGCGAAGATGACGGCCGCGACGAGGCCGAGTTGCTGCATGCGGCTCACCTCCGTCCGGGCGTACCAACCTACCGGGATGGATCACCTGGGCTCAGGATCGGGCGCAGCCGATCCAACACAGCCTGGTCCTCAATGGTGGACGGCACCGGCGCGTCCGCACCGTCCGCGAGTTGGCGCATGGTTCGGCGCAGGATCTTGCCGGACCTGGTCTTGGGCAGGCCGCCGACCACATCCACCCGGGACAGCGCCGCGAACGCGCCGACCTCGGCCCGGATCCGGGCCGACAGCTCGGCGGTCAGCGCGTCCGGATCACCGACGAAGTCGCTCTTGGTGACTATCAGCGCGCGGGGAACCTGGCCCTTCAACGGGTCGGCGACGCCGATCACCGCGCATTCGGCCACCGCTGGGTGCGCTGCCAGCACCGCCTCCAGCTGGCCGGACGAGAGCCGGTGGCCGGCCACGTTCAGCACGTCGTCGGTGCGGCCGAGCACGTACAGGTAGCCGTCCTCGTCGAGATAGCCGCCGTCGCCGGTCAGGTAGTAGCCGTCGAAGCTGGACAGGTAGCCGTCGATGAAGCGCTGGTCGTCGCCCCAGACGGTGGGCAGCGTGCCCGGTGGCAGCGGCAACCGCAGGCAGATCGCGCCCTGATGGCCGGTCGGCACCGGCTGGCCGTCCTCGCTCAGGATTCGCACGTCGAAGCCAGGCACCGGCACGGTCGGCGAACCGGGCTTGATCGGCATCGGTTCGAGCCCGCGTAGGTTGGCCGCGATCGGCCAGCCGGTTTCGGTCTGCCACCAGTTGTCCACCACCGGCACGCCGACCGTGGCGGTTGCCCATTCGTACGTGGCCGGATCCAGCCGCTCTCCGGCCAAGAACACAGTGCGCAGGGGGCTCAAGTCGTACCGGCCGACCTGGCTGCCGTCCGGGTCGTCGCGCTTGACGGCGCGGATGGCGGTCGGCGAGGTGAACAGGGCGGTCACCCGGTAGTCCCGCACCAGCCGCCAGAACGCCCCGGCATCCGGAGTGCCGACCGGCTTGCCCTCGTACAGCACGGTGGTGGCACCGGCCAGTAGCGGCCCGTAGACGATGTAGGAATGGCCGACCACCCAACCGACATCGCTGGCGGTGAGCATCGCTTCACCCGGCCGGACGTCGAAGATGTTCGCCATCGACCAGCACAGCGCCACGGCATGCCCGCCGTTGTCACGCACGATTCCTTTGGGACGGCCGGTGGTTCCCGAGGTGTACAGGATGTAGAGCGGGTCGGTGGCGGCCACCTCAACACACTCGGCCGGCGCGATGTCCTTGGCCCGCAGTAGCTGCGTCCAGTCCAGGTCGCGCTCGCCCAGGTCGGCGATCGCCTGTTCGCGCTGAAGGATCACACAGCGCGCCGGTTGGTGTTGGGCCAGCTGGAGGGCACGGTCTAGCAGCGGCTTGTACTCGACGACCCGGCTGGGTTCGATGCCACACGAGGCCGAGACGATGACCTTCGGCTGCGCGTCGTCGATTCGGGCAGCCAGCTCGGCCGAGGCGAAGCCACCGAACACCACCGAGTGGATGGCCCCGATTCGGGCGCAGGCCAGCATCGCGACCGCCGCCTCGGGGACCATCGGCAGGTAGATCAGCACCCGGTCGCCCTGGGTCACGCCGAGTGCTCGGAGCACACCGGCGAACTTCGCGGTGAGTTCGGTCAGCTCGGCGTAGTCGTAGCTGCGTCTGGTCCCGGTCACCGGCGAGTCGTAGATCAGGGCCGGTTGGTCGGCGCGACCGGCCGCCACGTGCCGGTCCAGGGCGTTGAAGCAAGTGTTCATCGTGCCGTCCGGGTACCAGCGGTACAGCGGCGCGGCGCCGTCGTCGAGCACCGTCGTCGGCCGGCGGATCCAGTTGACCGCGCTGGCTGCTTCGGCCCAGAAGCCGTTCGGGTCGGCAAGGCTGCGCTGATACTGCGCGCGGTAGCTCATGGTTCGGATGGTAGGTCGCGTTCAGCGATGGGCGGCCAGCGCGATGGCCACGCCGGCGGCGTTGGTGGCGGCATGCGCGACCGTGGAGGTGGCCAGCCGGCCGGTCCAGCGAACCAGCAGGCACTGGCCGTAGCCGAAGACGAAGATGCTGGCGAACAGCAGCACCATGGACGCCGCGCCGCGTACTTCGTAGAGGTGCAGCACCGCGAAGCAGGTGGTCGAGATGGCGGCTGCCGGCCAGAACGGCATCCGTTGCATGAGGGTTCGCAGCAGCAGCCCGCGAAAGATCAGCTCCTCGATCGGCGGGGCGATCAGCACGGCGACGATGATCAGGGTGATCACCTCGGCCGTGGATCGCCCGTGCAGGCTGACATTGTTCGGATCGCCATGCCGCAGCGCGGGAATCGCCAACAACAACACGATGGCCGCGATAGCTCGGCCGATGAACTCGGCGATGGCGCCTACCAGCCCGATCACCGCGTCGCGCAGGGTCGGCCAGCCGAAGCCGAACGGCGGCTGCCAGCCGCCGAGTTCATTGGCCAGCCTTCGTGCGATCAGGACGATCACCGCGACCGCGGCGGCATAGTGCGCGATCGAGCCGATGGCGAAGGCGGTATCCCGCACTGCACCGTGTGGATGCCAGCCGCGCAAGGTAAGCCACTCCACGCCGAGCACCGCGATCACGGCCAGGATCGGGTAGCCGGCGAGGCCCAGCGACCAGCGTGCGCCGCCGGATTCCTTGACTGCTGCGTCGAGCTTCCAGATGCTCGGCTTCGGCCAGAAGTTCCAGCCCGGCGGCGGAGCTGGCCAGGACGGATCAGGCCGCCAGCCCGGCGGCGGCATCCAACCCGGTGGTGGCTCGGGCCAGTTCGGTGGCGGGGTGAACCTGGTCATGGCGCGTTCGAGCATAGAAGTGGCGATACCGGCTCGGCTCCGCCCCTTAGCGCCGGATGCGCTGGTTCTGCCGAGGCTTCTGGTCCGGGTCGATCCACGGCGGTGGTATCCAGTGCGGTAGTCGGTTGATGAGTTGGCATTGCCAGCCTTCGGTTTCGACCGTCGGTGGTGCGCCCGGCACAGCAAGGTTAGGTTGTCCAGATTGGTTAATCCGCCGTCCTGCCAGGCGATGATGTGGTGGCGTTGAGTCCATTCGGGTGGCCGGTCGCAGTCGGGGAAGGAGCACCCCTTGTCGCGTGCGATCAGGGCGAGGGTTTGGCTGCGGGTGGCGATCCGTTTGGTGCGATGCTCGGCGAGCACCGCGCCCTTGCCGTCGCAGAGCATGACCGCGAGGTCGGCCTCACCGGCCAGCCGCAGCGCCTCAGGGACGCTGATCAGTTGCCCGAAGCTGGTTTCGGCGTAGCCGGTTCGGTCGCACAGTTGAGAGACGTTCATGGTCAGGATGATCTGCGCCGGTGCGCCCGAGTCCACGAGTTCGTTGCGGCGGAGCTGGATGTCGGCCAGGTCGGCCAGCGCGTCGTGCATGCGCTGCCCGTACGAGCGCCGGTCCGGCCCGTCCTGGGCCGGTGCGGGTGCTGATCTGGGGCTGAGCGCGGCGATCAGCGCCGCGCCGCAGGACGGCGTGAGCTGCCCGCGGGCCTGGTAGGAGCCGTCGGTCTGGGGGATCAACGCGAACGAGCGGCGACGCTGATGTTCGGCGTCGCTGCCGAGCACTCCGTCCGGATCGAGATGGGCAAGGATGCGCTGCCCGAGTTGGCCGAGCTGTCGCGGCGCGAGCTGGCCGGCCGCCGTGACGAGCTGCCGTTCGGCCTGAGTCACCTGCTCGACCGGCACGGTGCTCGGCAACTGTTCGAGCACCCGGGCGATCTCCCGGGCCTGCTCGTCGGACAGCGCACCTTCGGTGACCGCGTCGGCCACCGCGGGGAGGATCGGCGCAAGCTGCTCACCGGTGAGGCTGACCCGCGGGCCGAGATCCCGGGCGGCGGCGACCCGCCTGGCCGCCGCGTGCGGGGAGAGCCGGAGCATGGCTTGCAGCATCGCCGACAGGCTGGTCGCCGACACCAACCCGGCCAACCCACGCCGTTCCACCTCGGGCAGCAGCACATTCCACACCGAGCACAACTGCCGCGAGACCCGCTCCAACTCACGCATCTCGGCCAGCAGGTCGGCCTCCGACGCGACACCGGCAGCGACTGGTAACTCGTTCAGGTAGTTGACCACGGCGGCACCAACCAAGCCGAGACCCGCCGTGGTCTCACCCGCCGTCAACACCGCCGCCGTCATAACCCGAACCTAGCCCCGGGGTCTGACAAAAACGCCCCCGTTACGTCGGGAGCTTCGTGCATATGCGAAGCCGTATTGCTCGCCGATACAAGGCTATTCTCTGCGTGCGCATATCGTCGCCCTCGCACTACGAAACGGGTCAGATCAGCGGCTCTGCCGGTGGATCCTCCGGCGATCCGGAATCGTCCTGCTGCGAAAGGTAACGCTCGAACTCCGCTCCCAGCTCGTCGGCGGTGGGCAGCCGGCCGCCGTCGGCGACCAGGCCCCGGCTGCGGCCGGCCACTATCTCGTCGTACTGCGCTTCCAACGCTTGCACCACCGAGCTGATCTGCTCCGATGCGCTGACCTGGGCGTCGATATCGGTGCGAGTGGCGATCGCCGCTTCGTCCAACTCGGTGGTCGGCAAGTTGAGCCCGGCCGCCCGGGCCACGCATTCCAGCAGCTTCGACGCGGCCGCCGGGTACTCCAGGTGCGCCAGATAGTGCGGCACGTTAACCGCAAAACCCATCGCGTCCAGCCCGGCCTGGCCGAGCCGGTATTCCATCAAATGCCCGGCGGCCGCCGGCACCTGCACGGTGCCCAGCCAGTTGCTGTAGTCGTCCACCAATGATTGCGGGCTGCCGTGCGCGATCACCGTCGACGGCCGGGTGTGCGGAACCCCCATCGGAATCGCATTCAGTCCGACCAGCAAACGCACCTGCAGCCGTTGCACGATCAGGGTCATGGCCGCCACGAACCGTTCCCACTGCACATCCGGCTCCGGTCCGGACAGCAGCAGGAACTGGTGGCCGGCCGCGTCGGTGACTGCGTCGATCACCAGCTGTGGCGCGGTGAAACTCTCCCAGTGGTCGGTCACGAATAGCATTTCCGGCCGGCGACCGCGGTAGTCGAACAGCTCGTCCACTTCGAAGGTGGCGACCCGAACCGACTCGTGGGTCTTCAGCAGGTGCGCGCGGGCCAACCGGGTCGCGTTGCCGGCATCGACGAAGCCGTCCATTGCCTGCACCAGCACCGGACGATCCAGGCTGGGCAGCGGTTCGGCGAAGCGGAACAGCGCGGCGGGATCGAGCATCGCTAACCGGCTTCCAAATCGACGGTCAGCTCCGGCTCGGTGGCTGATCGGACGTCGTCCACGCTGACCCCGGGCGCCAGCTCGCGCAGCACCAGCCCGCGGTCGGTGACATCGATGACGGCCAAATCGGTGACGATTCGCTGCACGCAACCGGCCCCGGTCAGCGGCAACGAGCACTGCTTGACGATCTTGGGTGCGCCGTCCTTGGCGGTGTGCTCCATCATCACGATGACCTTCTTGGCCCCGTGCACCAGGTCCATCGCACCGCCCATGCCCTTGATCATCTTGCCGGGGATGGTCCAGTTCGCCAGGTCACCGTTCTCGGCCACCTGCATTGCGCCGAGCACCGCCACATCGATGTGGCCGCCCCGGATCATGCCGAACGAGGTGGCGGAATCGAAGAACGAGGCACCGGACAGCACGGTGACCGTCTCCTTGCCGGCATTGATCAGGTCGGCGTCCAGCTCGTCCTCGGTCGGGTACGGCCCGACCCCGAGGATGCCGTTCTCGCTCTGTAACACCACCGTGATCGAGTCATCGACGTAGTTGGGGACCAGCGTCGGCAGCCCGATACCGAGGTTGACGTACTGGCCGTCGTGCAGTTCGGCAGCTACCCGGGCCGCCAGCTCGAACCTGCTCAGCGCCACGGTGTCAGCCTTCCTTCCGGTCGCGGACGGTCCGCTTCTCGATCAGCTTGCCCTCGTCGCCGACCACCACCACCCGCTGCACGAATACCCCGGGGGTGTGCACCTGCTCCGGATCCAGCTCGCCGAGTTCCACCAGTTCCTCGACCTCGGCGATGGTCACCCGGCCGGCCATCGCGCACAGCGGGTTGAAGTTGCGGGCCGAGGCGTCGTAGCTCAGGTTGCCGTGCCGGTCACCGCGGGCGGCCCGGACCAGCGCGAAGTCGGTGACGATGCCTTCTTCCAGCACATACCGCCGACCGCGAAACTCCCGGATCTCCTTCGGCGGGGAGGCCACTGCCACCGAGCCGTCCGGACGGTAGCGCCAGGGCAGGCCGCCGTCGGAAATCATGGTGCCGACCCCGGCCGGGGTGTAGAAGGCCGGAATGCCCGATCCGCCGGCCCGCAACCGCTCGGCCAGGGTGCCCTGCGGAGTCAGCTCCAGCTCCAGCTCACCGGCCAGGTACTGCCGGGCGAACTCCCGGTTCTCGCCGACGTAGCTGCTGATGGTGCGCCGGATCCGGCCGGCGGCCAGCAGCACACCCAGGCCGGCGCCGTCCACCCCGCAGTTGTTGGACACCGTCTCCAGATCGGTGCTGCCCAAGTCGTGCAGCGCGGCGATCAGCGCCTGTGGGATGCCGCACAGGCCGAAGCCGCCGACCGCCAGCGAGGCCCCGTCACCGATGTCGGCGACCGCCTCGGCGGCTGATGCCACCACCTTGTCCACTGACCGCGTCCTTTCAGCCTTGATCGGTTGTGCTGATCCAGCGACTCTATCCAGCAAGTTCGACGGTGCGGCGGCCGAGGCAGCTGGCGATCAATGCCGGGCAGTGATCCGCTCGGCGCTGACCCGCTGATGGTATTTGTCCGGATCCGGGTTACGCACCAGCACCACCGAGCCGCCGACCGCCAGCGGTGCGAGTAGCGAGCTCACCCAGTCGGCCGAGCCCGACCAGCTGCGCGTCCACAGCAGCCGACCACCGGGTTGCAGGCCGAGCCGGTCGGCCGCGGCCACCGCGCCGGCGGCGAGCGCGCTCCGGCTGGCTCCGTCCAAGGCCGGATCGGTGGGTGCGGCCTGAGCACGGACGGTCGGCCAGGCATCGGGCATCGGACGGACCGCGGTGCTGAAGTCCTCGGCACCGGCCGGTGACCGGTCGGGTTGGGCCATGCTCAGCATCGACACCGCGAAGACCTCGTCGGCGGCCGGCCAGCCGTTCGTCCCAGCCGTAGCCGCCGTCAGGGCAGGCGTGTCGGCGAAGGCGACCGCGGCGGTACCGATCGGATTGCTGAGCACCTCCAGGCCGGCGAACCAGCAGCCCAGCAGGATCGGCGCGGACAACCAGTGCACCGGCAGCTGAACCACCGCCCGGTCACCCACCCCGAGCCCGAGTGAGTCCAGTAACAGGAAGTGGGTCTTGGCCACCCAGTTGGCTAGCGACTTGGCCGACAGCTCCGCTCGCTCGCCGGTGCTGTCGTCGTAGAAGGTGACGAACGGACCGCTCGGATCGGTGGCCAGCCTGCGGTCGAACATCGCCTCGGGCGAGTCGGCGGCCGGCTGTACACCAGCCTGCACATCCATCTAAACCCGACATTCGGGCCGGGAATGGGTCACGATTGGAGTGTATCGAGCGGACCAGTCGATCTTCATAGTTGCTGGTCGCCATGGCGACCGCCGGTTATGAAGATCGCGCCGAGGTAGACGCTCACTCACTTAATCTGCTCTTCGCGCGAGCGCTCACTCATTCACAGCGCGCCGATCTCGCGGTGGCACGGGCCACCCATTGGGGTATGGAACTATATGGGCATGCGTGTATTCGTTACCGGTGGTGCTGGATTCATCGGCTCCCACTACGTCAGAGAGCTGATCAGCGACAGTTACCCGGCCTTCGCCGGAGCGCAAGTCACGGTATTCGACAAGCTCACCTACGCGGGCAATCTGGCCAACCTGGCGCCCGTTTCGGACAGTCCGCGTTTCCGTTTCGTGCTAGGCGACATCTGCAGCGCTAGCGATCTGGACGCCGTGCTGCCCGGCCACGATGTGCTGATCAACTTCGCCGCCGAGTCGCACGTCGACCGGTCTATTACCGGGGCGGCGGACTTCATCCAGACCAACGTCTTCGGTGCTCAGCAGGTCTTCGACGCAGCGCTGCGGCACGATGTCGAGCGGGTGGTGCACATCTCCACCGATGAGGTCTACGGCTCCATCGAGCACGGCACCTGGACCGAGCAGAGCCTGCTGGAGCCGAATTCACCGTATTCGGCGGCCAAAGCCGGTTCCGACCTGATCGCCCGGGCCTATGCGCAGAGCTATGGCCTGAACGTCTCGATCACCAGGTGCTCCAACAACTACGGCCCGTACCACTTTCCGGAAAAGGTCATTCCGCTGTTCGTCACCAACCTCTTGGACGGCAAGAAGGTGCCGCTGTACGGCGAAGGAGTCAACGTCCGGGACTGGCTTTACGTCGGTGACCATTGCCGAGGCATCCAGCTGGTGGCGGAAAAGGGTCAGCCGGGGGAGTTCTACAACATCGGCGGTGGACGCGAACTGTCGAACCGGCAGCTCACCGAACTGCTGCTCGCCGCGACCGGTCGGGATTGGTCATACGTTCAGCAGATCGTTGACCCGCGCGGTGGTGGGCACGATCTGCGTTACTCCGTCGACTACAGCAAGATCGGCGAACTCGGGTATGCCCCGCAGGTCAGCTTCGAGCAGGGCCTGGCGGAGACCGTCCAGTGGTATCGGGACAACCGGGACTGGTGGGAGCCGTTGCGCGAGCGGGCCACCGTCGCCCACATCGAGAAGGTCTGATGAGCGAGGTACGTCCCGCAAAGAGCGAGAGGGACTAGCACATGCGCTGGTTGATCACCGGCGCGCACGGGCAGCTCGGCAGTGACCTGCAACAGGTACTGGCCGCTGCGCCGGGCGGTGCTGACGATCCCGACGAGGTTCGAGCGCTCGGCTCGTCCGAACTCGACATTACCGACCGGCGGGCGATCGCCGCGGCGGTGGACGAGTTCGGCCCGGATGTCATCGTCAATGCCGCCGCCTACACCGCGGTCGACGCTGCCGAGGACGAGGAGGAGCGGGCCTATAGCGTCAACGCCACCGGCCCTGCGCTGTTGGCCGCACAGGCCGCCCGGTCGGGCATTCGGCTGGTGCACGTGTCCACCGACTACGTCTTCGACGGTACGGCGCGCAGTCCATACCGGACCCAGGCGCCGACCGGCCCTCGCTCGGCATACGGGCGCACCAAGCTGGCCGGCGAGCAAGCGGTCCGCGAGCTGGCCCCCGAGCTCGGCTACGTAGTCCGCACCGCCTGGGTGTACGGCGCGGTCGGTGCGAACTTCGTCAAAACCATGGTGCGGTTGGCGGCCAGCCAGCCGACGCTGTCGGTGGTGGACGACCAGCGCGGCTCCCCGACCTGGTCCGCCGATTTGGCCCGGGGCATCGTCGCGCTGGTCCGCTCCGGCGCGCCGGCCGGCATTTACCACTGCACCAACGGCGGTGACACCACCTGGTACGGCCTCACCAGGGCAATCTTCGAGGAACTGGGCGAGGATCCGGAACGGGTGTTGCCCACCACCACCGACAAGTTCCCGCGCCCGGCGCCCCGACCGGCCTATTCGGTGCTGTCCGACGCGGAGTGGCTGGCTGCCGGACTTCCGCCGCTGCCGCACTGGCGGGCCGCGCTGCACCAGGCGTTCGCCGAGTCCGGCCAGGCATTCGGCGCCGCGTCCGGCCGGCAATCCGAGCAGGCAGCTAACCAATGAGCCAACCCAGCGTCCTGCAATACCGCAGCCTGGTGTGGAACTTCGGGCAGCGTGACCTCAAGGCCCGGTTCAAGGGCACCGCGGCCGGTTGGCTGTGGTCGCTGCTGCTACCGCTCGCCTCGCTGCTGACCTACAGCCTGCTTGCGCACTACGTGCTGCGGTCGGGGGCGCCGAACTTCGGCAATGGTCATCGGGGCAACTTCGCGGTCTGGCTGTTCGCCGGGCTGACCGCCTGGGGGTTCTTCTCCAACGGCCTGAACACCGCGATCGGCGCGCTGCTCGGCGCCGGCCCGCTGATCAAGAAGATTTTCTTCCCGTCCTACGCGCCGGTTTTCGGTGCGATCATCGCGGTGGCGATCCAGTCCTGCATCGAGTTCGCGTTGGTATTGGTGACGATCCTGCTGGTAGGACACGGCAACATCGGCTGGACCTGGCTGATGATGCCGCTGTGGGCGGCGGTGTTCCTGGCCTTCGTCTCGGCGGTGTCGCTGACCTTCGCGATCGCCAACATCTTCTTCCGGGATCTGGCCCACCTGGTGTCGGTCTTCCTTCAGTTGCTCTTCTATGCCACCCCGGTGCTTTACCCGGACACCCGATTCGGGCACGGCAAAGCGCACCTGATCCTGCTGACCAATCCGCTGGCACAGTTCGTAGATCTGTTCCGGGACCTGGCCTACGGCCTGACCCCGGGCCGCTGGACGCACTGGGCCTACGTGCTGGTCTGGACCGTGGTGGCATCCGGGGTGGCCTACTGGGTGTTCAAGCGGCACGGCCTGGATCTGAGCGAGGAACTGTGACCGACGACCAGAACACCCCCGGGCTGCTGATGGCCCTGCCGGCGTCGGCGGATCCGCCCGTCCAGGTGGATATCGCCATCGAGGTCCGTGAGCTGTCGAAGAAGTTCAAGATTGCCACCGAGCGGCGGGATTCGCTCAAGGAGCGGTTCGTCAAGGGTAGTGGCCGCTACGACGAGTTCTGGGCGCTGCGTGACATCAGCCTGGCCATTCCGCGGGGTTCCACCTTCGGCCTGATCGGACACAACGGCTCGGGCAAGTCGACGCTGCTGAAGACGCTGGCCGGCATCTACCGTCCGACCAGTGGCAGCCTGCACACCTCCGGACGGATCTCGGCGTTGCTGGAACTCGGCGCGGGCTTTCACGGCGAGCTGTCCGGACGCGAAAACATCTATCTCAACGGGGCAATCCTCGGCCTGAGCCGCAAGCAGATCGACGAGTCGATGGACGGCATCATCGCCTTCGCCGGCCTGGAGGACTTCATCGACACCCCGGTCAAGGTGTACAGCTCCGGGATGTACGTCCGGCTGGGATTCTCCATTGCGGTCACGGTGGATCCGGAGATCCTGATCGTGGACGAGATCATCGCGGTGGGTGACGAGGAGTTCCAACGCAAGTGTTTCGACCACCTGTATGAGTTGCGCCGCAAGGGCACCACGATCGTGCTGGTATCGCACTCGCTCGGGGTGATGGCCGATCTGTGTGACCAGGCCGCCTGGCTGGACCAGGGCCGGCTGAAGTCACTCGGCCCGGTCCGCGAGGTTATCGACGACTACCTGGGCCAGGTTAACCGGAACGAGGCGGCCGCCCGGGCCAGGGCCGGCACCGCCACCGAGGACGAGCAGGGCGGCCGCACCGCCCGGCTGGGCACCGGCGAGGTGCGGGTGACCAGGCTGGAATTCCTGGACGGCGACGGGACGGACGTCGGCTTCCTGGCCACCGGCGAGCCCGGCGTGATCCGGATGCACTATCGGGCCAGCCAGGATCTGCCGTCGGTGACCTTCGGCCTCGGCTTCGCGCACGAATCCGGGGTGACGGTGGCCGGCCCGAACTCCGGATACGGCAGTCAGGCGATGGCGATTCGGGCCGGTAGCGGGCACGTCGACTTCCGGGTGGCGCAGTTTCCGCTTCAGCCATCGACGTTCCTGGTGTCAGCGGCCGCCGCCGACCACGGCCACGTCTACGACTACCGCGACCGTGCCTTCGAGTTACGGGTGCGCGCGCACGAGGCGGTCACCGAGCCAGGCATCACCCGGATGTTCGGCACCTGGCAGCTTGAGCAGAATCCCGCATCGGATACCGGCACGCCCCCGCCCAGCACCCCGGTCCAACAAGGAGAATCCTCGCCGTGATCACCGCCGACACGCTGTCACGCATGTTGCACGCTCTGGCCACCGGCTATCCCGACCGGGCGCTGAACCTGGTGCTCACCGACGAGGCGCTGGAAGAGGACGAGCGCCGGCCGCTGTACCAGGCCATCGAAGCCAACACCACCCCGCACGAGCAGGCCCGCGCGCTCGGTGACACCTTCCTGAGCCTGAAGGCCGACCAGGCGATCATCAACGAGTGCTACCGGGCCGCCTTTTACACCGGCGAGGACTGGGCCGACCTGTCCGGCAATCCGCTCTACGCGCACTTCCTGGCCAACCGCAGCGGCGCGGTGCTGGACAAGTGGGTGCACTACTTCCCGATCTACACCCGCCACCTTCAGCGGTTCCGCGGCCGGCCGTTGCGGATGCTCGAGGTCGGGGTGTACCGCGGCGGTGGCCTGGACATGTGGTCGCGCTACCTGGGGCCGGAGGCGAAGCTGGTCGGCCTGGACATCGACGAGGCGGCGGTGCGGGCGGTTCGGGGCCGGTTCCCGGTGGTGCTCGGTGACCAGCAGGATCCGGAAGTATTGCTGGCGGTCAACGAGCAGTACGGCCCGTTCGACATCGTGATCGACGACGGCGGGCACACCATGCAACAGCAGATCACCACTGCCGAAACGCTGTTCCCGCTGCTCACCGACGGTGGGGTATTCATCGTGGAGGACACCCACACCTCGTACTGGGCCGAGTTCGGTGGTGCATTACATGGGCCGGATTCGTTTATCGAATGGACCAAACGCCGAGTGGACGACCTGCACTCGCGGCACGACACCGACATCGATCCGAACTCAGTCTGGGCCACCGAGCTGGACGGCCTGCACCTGCACGACAGCGTGGTGGTGCTGGAGAAGAAGCACCGGTTCCGGCCGTTCAACGAGGTGGTGGGCAGCTCCTCCTACCTGTTCGCCGAGCGGTTCTCGGAGGTGATCGGCAACGAGTTGCTGGCCACCCGGGACGCCGCGTTGCGCGAACGGGACCTGCTTCAGGCCAAGCTGGACGGCGTCACCGAGGGCGAGCAACCGGGTCCGGCCGCCGCTCCGGTAGACCAGCAGGCCGAGATCACCCTGCTGCGGACCGAGATCGGCAAGGCGCGCAAGCAACTGGCCGAACTCGATGCCCGGGCCGCGGAAACCGAGCAGGAGCTGGTGCGCACCCGCAACGACCTGTTGGAAAGTTGGCAGCAGATCAAGGCAATGCGTCGAACCGTAAGCTGGCGGGTCACCGCGCCGCTGCGTGCCGCTCGGGGTGTGCGCGGCCGGTGATGTTCAACCGAAGAACCCGTCCGGCGGTGGTCGCCAGCCTGGTGAACCAGGTGGTCTGCGAACACGGTTCACCGGCCGACTTCGGCAACCCCGAGCGGGTAGCGGTACTGGTGCACTGGTCGGTGCAGCCGGTGGTGTCGCGCTCCTTGCGGGAACTGCGCCGCCAGCTGGCACAGCACGGCTACCGCACGGTGATCGTCTCGGCCGCCGAGTTCGAACAGCCGCTGGACTGGGGTGACACCTTGCCGGCCGATGCCATCGTGCTGCGCAAGCCGAACATCGGCTACGACTTCGGATCCTGGGCGGTAGGGCTCGGCGTGCTGCCGGCGATCACTCAGGCGCCGTACGTGATCCTGGCCAATGACAGCGTGCTCGGACCGTTCACCGATATCGGCTGGTTGCTCGCCCAATTCGAGGACAGCATCGCCGACGTCTGGGGATTGACCGACACCCGCCAGTTCAGCCATCACCTGCAAAGCTACTTTCTCGGTTACCGCAATGGGGTGCTGGCCGAACGGCCGCTGCAGGAGTTCTTCGCCGGCGTGCGCGAGGAGCGCTCGAAATGGGAGATCATCAAGCACAACGAGCTTGCGTTGAGCAGCCTGTTGCACCGGGAGGGTTACATCACCCGGTCGGCCTTCCGCGGGGATGACGTGGTCGATGCCGGCGATAACCCGGTGATAGCCGGTTGGCGGGCGCTGATCGAACGGGGGTTTCCCTTCATCAAGCGGCAGATCGTCACAGACCCAGCGGTGGCACCGCGGAGCGAGCTGATTGCCCGCGAGGTGCAAGCGGTGTTCGGTGCCCGGATCGAGGAGTGGATCTGATGAGACGGATAACCCGCGCCGGCGTGCGGCGGCGAATCTCGAAGTACCGCTCGATGGCGGTTTCCGGCTACCGGCAGGCGCAGGAGTACCGACGCCGTCGTGGCCCGCACGCCCCGCTGGACTTCGCCGACTGGGTCGAGCGCCGATTGTCCCGCGGCTCGGCAGGTTTCCCCGACGCCTGGCGGACGGTGGACGCGCTGCCGTTCGCCGAGCCGAGCCGGGTGGCGGTGCTGATGCATGCCTTCTTCGCCGACCTGGTGCCCGAGCTGCTGGCGGCACTGGCGGCCGTCCCGGTGGAGTTCGATCTGATCGTCAGCAACGCCACCGGTGCCCCACTCCCGCTCGACACCGACGGCCTGCCTCGAGCGCGCAATGTGGTGGTGCTCGAGGTGGCCAACCACGGCCGGGACATCTGGCCGATGGTGCAGGTGGTCAACGCCGGCCTGCTCGATCCGTACGAGCTGGTGCTGAAGGTGCACACCAAGCGCAGCGAGTGGCGGGCCGGGCATCAGGAACTGGCCGGCAGCGGCGAACAGTGGCGCAGCGACCTGATCGCCAGCCTGCTCGGGTCGGCCGACAACGTCCAGCGGATCCTGAGCGCATTCGCCGAGGATCCGGATCTCGGCGTGGTTACCGCGCCGGACAGCCTGCTCGGCCCGGAGTTCTGGGGCGGGGACGAGGCGCTGGTGCGCGAGTTGCTGCGCCGGGTGGAGCTGCCGCTGGACCCGGCCAAGCTGCGCTTCCCGGCCGGATCCTTCTATTGGACAAGGGCATTCGTGCTGCAAGGACTGCGCGCGCTGTCGATGACCGAAGAGGACTTCGACGCCGAGGCGGGTCAGGTTGACGCGACCACCGCGCATGCCGTCGAGCGGGCGATCGGGATCCTCAGCGAGGAGGCCGGGCTCAGCCTGAGCACGCCGGCCGAGTTGGCGCCACACGACGCGGCGTCCTGGCAACGCTACCGGCGCGACGTCAGCCAGTCGCCCCGGGTTCGGGTGCTGCCGTTCTACCTGCCCCAGTTCCACCCGACCCCGGAGAACAACCGCTGGTGGGGGGAGGGCTTCACCGAGTGGGCCAATGTGACCGCCGCCCGTCCGGTGTATCTGGGCCACAACCAGCCGAACCTGCCGTCCGAACTGGGCTTTTATGACCTTCGGCTGGACGAGGTGCGGCAGGCGCAGATGGATCTGGCCACCGAGCACGGCGTCACCGGTTTCATGTACTACTACTACTGGTTCGCCGGCAAGCGACTGCTGAACCTGCCCATCGAGAAGCTGGCGGCGAGTTCGGTGCAAAAGCCGTTCTGCCTGATGTGGGCGAACGAAAACTGGACCCGCCGGTGGGACGGCCGGACGTCGGACATCCTGATGGGCCAGGACTACGACAAGGTGCCGGCCACCGAATTCATCGACGACGTGCTGGAGTTCCTGGCCGATCCGCGCTACCTGCGGCTGCACGGCAAGCCGGTGCTGGCGGTCTACCGGCCCACCCAGATGCCGGACTTCCCGTCCGTGCTGAAGGTGTGGCGGGAGCGGGCCCGGGAGTACGGCATCGGCGAGCTGTGCATCTTGTCGGTGGATGTGGCCCCGGAGTTCGACGGATTACAGACCGATGCCCGATCGGCCGGCCTGGACGGCACGCTGGGCTTTCCGCCGCACAACCTGAAGTGGGAGTGGGTGCCGCACGCCGGCCTGCACGTCGACCGCCGGTTTAAGGGCAACATCCTCAGCTACCAGGCGATGGCTGAGGACGCGCAGCGGAGGCTGCTGCACCTGGGCGAGGATGCCTATCCCGGCGTGATGGTGACTTTCGACAACACCGCCCGTCGGCAGTGGCAACCCGACCTGTGGTACGGATCGAATCCGTACACGTTCCGCCGCTGGTTGGCCGCTGCTCGGTCGTCGGTGGTGGGTCGCGAGCCACCGGACCGGGTGGTCTTCATCAATGCCTGGAACGAGTGGGCCGAGGCGGCCGTGCTCGAGCCGTCCCGCCGGTTCGGCCGGACCTACCTTCAGGCGGTGCGCGACGTTGTCTTCGGCTGATCCGAACCGTCCGGTGCTGATCGGGATTCCGGTGTACGGCAGGCTGGAACTGTTACAGCGGGCGGTGCGTGCGGTGGACCGGCACACCCCGGTGGAGATCGAGCTGGTGCTGATCGACGACTGCGGGCCGGACCGGCTGACCGAGTCGATGCTGGCCGAGTGGTTGACGTCCGCCCGTGCCTGGCGGCTGATCAGACATCAGACGAACGCTGGTTTCGTCAGCAATGCCAACGAATTCTTCGAGTTGGCAGGCGACTCGGACGTAATCGTGCTGAACAGCGACGTCGAGGTGCTGCCGGGCTGGTTCGAGGGTTTGCGAGCCGCGATCACCAGCAAGCCGCGGGCGGCCAGCGCCAGCGCGATGGCGGACAATTGTCCGCTACTCGAAGTGCCCGAACTAGCGCGGCCGGGCGCACAAGCCTCGCTGGCCGCCGTGCGCGTGGCGGTGCCGGTCGCCGCCAAGATCCCGGTGGCGGTAGGGCACTGCACCTGGTTCCATCGTCGGGCACTGGCCGAGGTGGGCTCGTTCGACCGGGCATTCGATCCCGGCTACGGCGAAGAGGTGGACTGGAGTATGCGGGCCAGCAAGACCGGATGGCTGCACCTGGCCGCGCTGCACAGCTTCGTGTTGCACGAGGGCGGGGCCAGCTTCGGCTGGCGCCGCGGGTGGTTGAGGCGCTGGCATGAACTGCGGTTACTCCGGCGTTATCCGCTGCGTTGGTGCTGGCTGCGGTTGGTCGCCAGAAACCACCACACCGCCTTTGGGCGAGCCCGGCGACGGATCTGCAAGATCCTGCGTGCGGCATGATAGCCAGAGCAGGCCAACCGGTTGCGGTGAATGCGCAGCGCCCGACTACCGATGCGATCAGTGAGGAAATCCATGGCTGACACCAGCTTCTCTGACCAGGTCATCGCCTTCGCCAAGGCCCCGTCGATGCAATCGCTGCCCGAGGTGATCGACGTGGCGAAGGTCGTCCCGGACAACCCGCCGGAAGAGATCCAGATGAAGTTCGTCGGCCTGTCCTACGAGGGCGCCTACGCCGAGGCGGAGACGTTCGTGACGGTGTCCGACCAGTTCGCGGCCAAGCACGGCAGCGGCGGGTTCGCTTCGCTGAACCGGATCCTGGACTTCGGATCCGGCTGGGGACGGATCACCCGCACCCTGCTGACCAAGGTGCCGGCGACCAGGATCCACGCGATCGACGTGGACGAGCAGATGACCGCGCTGCTGAATACCACGCTGCCCGGGGTCAATGCGCTGACCATCTCGCCGGAGCCGCCGACCGTGCTCGGCGACGGCGCCCTCGACGCCGGGCTCGCCTTCAGCGTGTTCTCGCACCTGTCCGGCCCGGCGCACGAGGCCTGGGCCGCCGAGTTCGGCCGGATCATCGCGCCGGGTGGTGTGGTCGCAATCACCGTGCTGGACGCTGCCTTCTTCGGCCAGATCGCCGGTGCGCAGGCCGCGGTGGCTGCCGGCGAGGCCGACCCGTTCGCCCAATCGCTGGCCACCACGTTCGCGGATCTGCCTGCCGCGCAGGCCGGTTTCAAGGCCGGCGAGATCCAGTACGCCAGCAGCGGCGGCGGCGAGATGCGCACCGGTGACTACTACGGCTGGGCGGCCGCGCCCACCCAGTACGTCGAACGGGTGTGGGGCGCGGCCGGCTTCCGGATCGTCGAGTGGGTGCCCTCGGGCGTGCTGTTCCCGCAGGCCCTGGTGTTCCTGGTGCGCGGTCAGGGCGGACCGATGCGTCGCTCGGTCGCCGCCGCGAACACCGTCAACTCGGTCACCAACACCGTGTACAGCACGTTGCGCCCGTATGCCGGACGGGTCAAGCGGGCCATCCAGGCTCGACGGTCGGCCGGCCGCTGAGCCGCCTCTCGTGACTACTTCGGTGCAGCCAACGGCTGGTCGTCCCGGCCCGGATCCGATGACCGGGGCAGCTCCGGCAACCGGTCGGGTGGCTGACCGGCTGAGCAGCCGGCTGGGCCGTACCCTGGCCGCCGCGATCGGGCTGGTCAGCGCGGTGCTGGTGCTGGTCCGGCTCGGGCCGTCCCTGATCGGCGCCCGGGTCTTCCTCGGCCTGGACCTGTTCGACCGGTTCACGCCCTGGTCCAGCGCGCCTGGGGCCAATCCGAGCTCGCGCAGCTCCATCTACGTCTCGGACCACTTGGATTTCTTCATCCCGGGCATGCACGAGATCGCCACCCGGTTCTGGCACGGTGACCTGGCCGGCTGGTCGAACTATGTCGGCGGCGGCTCGTCGTTGCTCGGTACCCCGATCTACGGAGTGATCTCACCGGGCCGCTGGCTGTACCTGGTGATGCCGGCCTGGTTGGCCCCGGGCTGGTCGAAGCTGGCCGAGATGGCCTTCGCGGCGGTGTTCAGCTACCTGCTGGTCCGCCGATTGCGGGGCAGCCGGGTGGCCGGCGCGCTGGCCGGTTTCATCTACCCGATGACCGGCTTCATGATCGCCTGGACGAACTGGCCGCAGGTCGCGGTGGCCTGCGTGATCCCGATGATGTTCTTCGCCATCGAGCGGTTCGTGCAGGAACGCCGCTGGGCCACCCTGGTGCCGGTCTCGCTGGCCTCGGCGCTGTTGCTGTTCGGCGGGTTCCCGGCGGTGGCCGGGCAGACCTTCTACCTGGCCGGCGGGTATGCGCTGGTCCGGGTGATCGCCAGGCACTGGCGCGATGACACAGCTGCGCACCGGCTGGTCGGCGCGATCCGGGACATTTTCGCGCTGGCGCTGGCCGCGGCCCTCGGCGTCGGGCTGACCGCATTCCAGCTGCTGCCGTTCGTCCGACAGTTCCTGCAAGAGGTCGATCTCTCCTACCGCGACAGTGGATTCTTCTCCGACTCACCCAAGCACTACCTGTTGTCCACGACGTTTCCGAAGAGCTTTGCCGGCAACAACCTGTGGACCGGCGCCAGCCCGATGGACATCAACACCTACCTCGGTGCGGCGGTGGTGGCGCTCGGCGTGCTAGGCGCGGTGGCGGTGGCGACCGGCCGGCTCCGGCGGGAGGCCGGTGTCTACTTCGCGCTGATGATCATGTTCGTCATCGGGCTGACCTACTTCCAGGGCGCCTGGTCGGATTGGATGGGCCATCTGCCGATCTTCAAGGGCAATCCGATCGGGCGGCTGCGCTCGCAACTGGGGCTGCCGGTGGCAGTGCTGGCCGCGGCCGGCTTCGACGGGTTGCGTGGGCATGACTGGGACACCGGCTGGGTCCGCCGTCGGCTGGCCGGCTGGAACCTGGTCACGGTCGGCCTGCTGGTGCTGGTCACCGCCTTGGTCGGCACCGCCGGCGAGCTGTTCCTGCACCGGCACTACAAGACTCAATCCACCGACCTGATCGGCAAGGACGTGCTGATCGCGGTGCTGCCGCTGGTGGTGGTCACCTTGCTGGCGGTGTTCGCGTTGCGCTGGTACTGGGCGCGGGCGCTGGCGCTGCTGGTGCTGGTGCTGTCGGTCGGCGGTCAGGCGCTGGCAGCCACCCAGTTCTACTGGCCGACCGGGAGTCGCTCGCAGTTCTACCCGTCCTTCGGGGTGACCCGGTACTTGCAGACCAACACCGGCCATGACCGGATCGGCACCCTGGGCTACACGATGCGGCCGAACGTGACCGCCTACTACGGCATCCGGACGGTCACCGGGCACGGCTTCTTTCCCAAGCCGATGAAGCAGTTGCTGCTAGCCATCGATCCGAGTTCGTTCCAGGGCGGTCCGACCTACAGCCTGCTCACCCCGATGCTCAGCAAGGTATACAACATGCCCGGCTTGGACCGGCTCGGCGTGCGCTACCTGGCCGGTGACATCGATTCGGTCATCCCGGGGACGCTGTACACGCCTCAGCCGCTGCTCGGAACGTCCGACCCGTTGCCGGTGGATCCGGGCGCGGCGCTGCCGCTGACCCCGGGCACCGGCTACACCACCACCATCGCGGCCGGGCCGTTGCGCGGGGTGACCGTGCCGATGGTCACCACCGCGGCACGCACCACGGTGACCGCGGTAGTCACCCGGCCGGACGGCAGCGTGGTGGCCAGCGACAGTCGGCACATCGCCGCCGGGAACTGGCAGGTGCCGGTGCCGCTGGCCGCCGAAACGCCGAGCCCGGCGCCGGCCGCCGGCGAGCACTGGCAGGTCCAGATCAAGGTTGACCAGCCCGGCGTCACCGCGCGTGCGTACGGCACCGGCGTCGTCCAACTGTCCGCGGTACGCCCGGACCCGGCCACCAGCTCGATCCGGCTGGTGTACGCCGGTGACTCGATCCAGGTTTGGCAGCGGTTGAACTACGTGCCCCGGATCCACTGGGCCAGCCAGGCAGCAGTGATCACCGACGACCAGACCCGGCTGAAGGCGGCCGCCCAGTCACCGGTGCAGCCGAACCAGGTGATCCTGGCGAGCAACCCGTCCGGCCCGCTGGACTCGTCGGCCGGGCAGCCCAGCAGCTTCAACATTGACGAGGACAGCGCTGACACCATCCGGGTGCACGAAACCTCGAGCGCGCCGGGCTACCTGGTGGTGGCCGACAACGTGCAGAGCGACTTCGCCGCCTTCGTGGACGGCCGGCCGGCACCGATCGTGGCTGCCGACTATGCGGTCGGGGCGGTGTACATCCCGGCCGGCAGCCACCAGATCACCTATCGGTACTCGCCGAAGGGCCGCAAGACCGGGACGGCGATCACCGGGCTGAGCGCGCTGACGCTGGTGTTGATCGGGCTGCCACCGGTCTGGTGGTCACGGGTCCGCCGGGCCCGGCCCCGCCGCCGAAAGGCCGATCGGGGTTAGCCGAAGCGGCGGCGGGTTCGCGCCGCCCGGAGCCGGTCGCTGGCCGCGCGCAATGGTGCGGTGACCCGCCACGAGGTGGACGCGCGCAGCTCGGCCAGTTCGGCGGCCAGCCGCTGGTTTTCCGCCCGCAACGCCGATGTCTGGGCCACCCGCTCATCGCTGACACCGTCCCGGATCGGGCTGGCGGCCTCGGCGAGTTCGGCCTCGATGTGCTGCAACGCCGCGATCCGGTTCCGCGGCTCGTGTCGGGCACCGCCCTTGACCAGGGTCACGAAGAACTCGAAGCCTTCGGTCGGAAAGTCGGCCAGCACCCCGAAGTCATGCTGCCCGAGGTCTGCCAGGTCGGCGATCAGCAGGTCGAACGAAGCCGGCGTGAACTTCCACCGGTGGGTATCGAAATACTCTTTCTGGGCAAGGCCGTTCTCCAACGCCTCGGCAGCCCCGGCGAGGTTGTCGAACTGGAGCTGCAGCGGCGCGTGGTAGTCGGCCGACCAGATCAGCGCACCGCCGCTGGTGCAGGCGTAGGCCTGGTGGTCCACCAGTGGGCCCGGCGAATGGAAGGTATAGCCGGCGTTCGCCGCGTCCAGCACGTCCCCGACCGTGGACAGCGGCTGGAACCGGTCGAAGCAGAACCGTTTGTCCGGAACCACCAGCGACAGCAGGCCACCGTCGCGCAGCAGCACCTGGCAGTCCTTCAGGAACCGGATCAGATCGACGGTGTGTTCGATGAAATGCGAGGCGATGATGTAGTCGTAGCCGCCATGGTCGCTGATCACATCCAGCAGCGAACCGCCCGTCCACAGATGATCGACCGGCTCGATCCGGGCTAGCTGCTCCTGGTCCAGGTTCATGCCCCGGTACTTGGCGATCAGCTCGGCCTGGTCGGCGTGGTCGACCGTCTCGATCCGGTGCCCGCTGGCTTTGCTGACCAGCGGGTTATAGGACGGCCCGATCTCCAGCCCCCGGCCGGACAGATCCAGGGCATGCAACGCCTTCTCCACGCGATCCATGCCGAGCAGCGTATAGAACGAGCAGCGCCGACAGCCGTCCCACCGGCGTCGACGGGCCGGAAGCCGGGCGGGCCAGGGTATCCTGAACTGCGATGTGGAACCGGATCCCGCGGTGGGTCGCGGGCGAACCGACTAAGAGGTCACACAGTTGCGATTGGTAGTCCAGGTCCCGTGCCTGAATGAGGAAGAGACCCTCCCGCTGGTGCTCGAGTCGATCCCGAAGCAGATCCCGGGCATCGACGAGATCATCGTGCTGATCATCGACGACGGATCCACCGACCGGACGGTCGAGGTCGCCGAGAGCTACGGGGTGACGCACTTCGTCAAGCATGCCCGCAACCGTGGCCTGGGCCGCTCGTTCCACGACGGGGTGCAGCGCGCGCTCGAACTCGGCGCCGACATCGTGGTCAACACCGACGGCGACAACCAGTATCCGCAGGAGCGGATCGCCGACCTGGTGCAGCCGATCGTCCGAGGCGAGGCGGAGATCGTCATCGCCGACCGGCAGGTGGACCTGGTCGAGCACTTCTCCAAGAGCAAGGTGGCGCTGCAAAAGTTCGGCAGCAAGATCGTGAACAAGGCCGCCGGCACCGATTTGCCCGATGCGGCAAGTGGATTCCGGGCTTACTCCCGCGAATCGATCATGTTGCTCAACACCATCACCAGGTTCAGCTATTGCATGGAAACGATCATCCAGGCAGGCAACAAGAAGCTGAAGATCACCAGCGTGCCGGTGCTGACCAACCCGAAGACCCGCGAGTCTCGGCTGTTCAAGTCGCCCTGGCAGCACGTGCTGAAATCGGCCGGCGCCATCATCCGTGCCTACATCATGTACAAGCCGTACGTGATCTTCAGCGCGCTGGCGGTGCTGTTCGGCGTACTCGGCATCGCGCCGTTCGTTCGGTTCGCGATCTTGCAGGTGGCCGACAGCAACCCCGGCAGCCACCTGCAGTCGCTGCTGGTCGGCGCGGTGCTGCTGATCATGTCGTTCATGTCGATCATCCTGGGCATCATCTCCGACCTCATCCGGACGAACCGGATATTGATCGAGGACACCCTGGAACACACCAAGAAGATGCGCTTCGCCAAGGGCGAGGACCTGCCGGAGCCCAGCGAGCTGACGATCGCCATTGGCTGACGCCCCGGAACCGGTCGGTTCGGCGTCGGCCGCGTTGCTGACGCGCTGGTTGCCTCGGCTGATCCTGCTCCTCGTGCTGGCGGTGGCCGGTTACCTGATTGCGAAGAACTACTCGGGCCTGCGGTCGGCGGTGTCCACCATGGGGGTGGCCGCCATCGTCGAGTCGTTGCTGCTGGCGGTTTGTGGCACCGCCGCGATCGGCCAGATTTGGACGAGCGTGCTGCGCGGCCTCGGCGCCCGGGTGGCTACCGGTGAGGCACTCGGGGTGTTCTTCGTCAGCCAACTCGGCAAGTACCTGCCCGGCTCGGTGTGGCCGGTACTGGCGCAGATGGAGTTCGGCCGGCGGGCCGGCACGCCACGCCGGACCATGCTGGCGGCCAACCTGCTGATGCTGGCGATCGTGACCGCAACCGGACTGATCACCGGGGCGGCGCTGCTGCCGTGGTCGAGCGCGGACGGCCTGCACCGCTACTGGTGGACCTTGCTGCTGCTCGTCCCATTGCTAGTTTCGTTGCATCCACGGGTGATTCCGGCTCTGCTGGACCGGCTGTTCGTGCTCTTGCGCCGGCCGCCGCTCGGGCTGCGGGTGACCAACCGGGCGATGATCACTGCCTGCCTGTGGGGCTTCGCGGTCTGGGGGCTGCTCGGCGTGCACCTGCTGGTGATGACCCGCACGCTCGGGGCCGGTGGTGGCGAGTCGGTCGCGGCGGCCATCGGTGGCATGGGATTGGCTTTCGCGGTCGGCCTGATCGTGATTCCGGTGCCGGCCGGCGCGGGAATCCGAGACGGCGTGTTGATCGCCACCTTCGCCACCGAGATCGGGCACACCGCGGCGATCGCGGTGGCGCTAGCCTCCCGGGTGCTGCTGGTGCTGGCCGACGTCGGCCTGGCCGGGCTGGGTGCGGTGCTGGGCCGACGAGCCCGGTTGGATCGAGCGCCGGTCAGCGAGCTTTGAACAGCACCGAGGTCTGCTCCGGATACGGCAGCGTCGGGGTCAGCCCGCGGAATTTGCGCTCGAACAACCCGCTGTTCTCAATAGCCGGCCGGTACCGGCGCCGCGCGCTGTTGTCGTAGACCACCACGCCACCCGGCCGGAGCCGGGGCGCGGCGGCGGCCAGGCAGGCCTCCCGAGCCCGGCCGTCCACCACTACCAGGTCGAACTCGCCCGGTACGCCGTCGATGGTGTGCACGTAGTCGTAGAAGTCCAGGCCGGCGTGGCCTTCCTTGCCGGACGGTACCCGCGGCGCGGTCGACTCGGCGGCTTCGACAATCCGGAAGTCGACATTGGGAAGGGCGGCCAGTTCGCCGGCCATCATCTCGCCGAAGCCCTTGTGGTGCTCGACGCTGTGCACCTCGTCGAACCGCTTGGCGAGCCAGAATGTGCTTGCGCCGGAGCCGTATTCGAACGCGCGCACCGGCCGCTCGTGCACCAGCAGCCAGTCCGAGACGGCGTCGATGGCGTGGTAGGTCCACCACGGCACATCCAGTTCGGCGATCGCCAGCGAATCGTGCACCCGGGTCAAGCTGAACGCCCAGTGCCGGGCCCGGTGGTCCAGGCCGGGCGCCTGCTCGCCGAGCACACCGAGCTTGGTGAGCGCGGTTCCGGCGGTCTGGGCGGCGGTGGCGTAGGCCCGCTTGGCACGGTGCAGGTTTGACCCGGAAGGCACAGTTTCTCCGTACGTCGTGGGCTCTCGGTGCGCGAATGGCGCTCGGGGAATGGTATCGAAGGCGCCGTGCGGGCCGTAATTCAGCCGGTCAGGCAGCGACCGGGACGGCGAACACCACGATGTTGTCCAGGTAGCTGCCTTCCGCGCTGTCGAACGGGCCGCCGCAGGAGATCAGCACCAGCCGCGGTGTACCGGACTGGTCGAAGATGTCGGCCGGCAGACCGGTCGCCTTGTCATACACCCGGCGACCGGTGACCGCGTAGGTGCGGGTCAGTCCGGTTGCGGTGCTGAGCACGATCCGATCGGACGTTCGCAGCCCGGCCAGCCGGAACAGCGCGCCGGGTCCGGACGCTGCCGAGTCGACGTGGCCGTCGATCACCACCGAGCCCCGGGACGCGCCGGCCGGCGCGCTGGCGCTCCACCAGCCGACCTGGGCCGGGTCGTCCGGCACCTGCAGGGTGCCGCCGGAGTTGATCACCGGCACCACGCTGGCCCGCACCCGTTGGGACGGGATGGTCAGCATGACCGGCGGCCCGGCATTGGCCACCGGCGGTACCACCGGAGCCGGTTGGGTCGAGCGCGAACCGGTCGAACCAGCCGAGCCGGTCGGAACGGTAGAGCTAGCCGGGTGGGCCACCGAGGTGACCCCGAACGCTCCCGGCGTCTGCCGGCCGGCATGCCAGCCCACCGCGGCCGCGACCAGCAGGCCGACGCCGGCCCCGATGGTCACGGCCGCGGCGAACCGCCCTACCGAGCTGCGCACCGAATCAGCGCAGGCTCAGCCGGCTGACCGCTGGCCGCGCCGAACCCCCAGCAGCGCACCCCCGGCGACCAGCAACAGCAGGCCGGCACCGCCGTACAGCAGCAGCTCAGATTTCGGCGTGCCGTCGTCAGCGGCCAGGCCACCGGAACCGGCCGGCACCGCGGTGGGCGCCGAGGTCAGTGCCGGATCGCCAGCCGCGGTCACGGTCAGCGGCACCGAGATGCCGAGGTTGCCGCCACCGCAGCGAGCGGTCACCGAGTAGCTGCCCGGGGCGGTTCCGGTGGCCACCTGGGCGGCGACCGAAAACGCGCCGCCGGCGTTGGTGTTGAACGGCGCCGCCCCGACGCCGGCGAAGCTGTGGCTGGCGTCGTTCACGAAGGCCGGCGAGATGGCGTAGCCGGTGGTGTTCGGCTCACAGGTTCCACTTACCTGAACGGTGCCGCCGGCAGCGACGGTGTGCGGATTGACGTGCAGTGTCGGGGCTGCGGCGGTCGCGGGCGCGGCCAGCCAGAGCACGGGCGGCACGGTGATTGCGAGAGCGAGAAGTCTGCGCATCGGATCCTCCTGAGATTTGCGACACCCTGCTGACACCGCACGGGTTCGGCTTGTTGCAGGTTTCGAGGTCCGGCCACTTCGATCCGGCGCCGGCCGGCCGATCGGACAGATGCGCTCGGCGGGCGAACTGCCACAGCGGACAGGTAAACCACATCCTGCTACTGCTGGGGCGAAGTTCGTGTCTTGTGACTGATGTGACTAACATCCACCGAGTGCGCCGTAACGAACCGCAGAGACCGCACGCACGAGACCGCAGCCGCCGAACCACCGGTGCAGGACGAGACGAGGAGCCGCCGCATGGCTGGTCGCTCATCACCAGACCGCAGGCCCACCGTCGGCCACCAGTACACCGTTCGCGCCCGCCGGGCCACCGCGCTGGCGGCGGCGACCCTGCTGGCGGCCGGGACGCTCACCGCCGCTTCGGCAATGCTGACCCCAGCGGCCGCCGTGGAAATTATCCCGACCCCGGCAAACGGGATGTTCGCGGTAGACGGTCACGGCAACGGGCACGGGCATGGTTTGAGCCAGTACGGGGCGCGCGGGGCCGCCATCGCCGGGCTGAGCTACCAGCAGATCCTGGCCTTCTACTACCCGAACACCACCCTGGTCACCGGTTCGGCGGTGCCGATAACGGTGCAGATCAGCGCGACCGGCGCGTACCCGACGGTATTCACCGAAGCCGGTCTGACTGTGACCGGAGTGTCCGGCGCGCTGCCGACCACCGGCATCGACCAGTACCGCACCGTGCCGCTCAAGACCGGTTTCCAGCTTCAGCGCCACCTGTCGGCCGGTTGGCAGGGCTGGCGCAACATCGCAGCCAGCACGCTGAGCTTTCGAGCCGCCGACGGCACAGTCACCGTGCTGCGCAGCTCCGGCGCCCGGACCTACCGCGGCGTGCTATCGGCCATCGAGGGCGGCAGCAGCGCGATTGTGGTGAACACCCTCAGCCTGGACGACTACGTGCGCGGCGTGGTTCCCAGCGAGATGCCCGCCTCCTGGCAACCGGCCGCGGTGCAAGCCCAGGCGGTGGCCGCCCGCAGCTACGGCCGCTACTTCATCAACCATCCGCGCAATCCGAACTTCGCCATCTGTGACACCACGGCCTGCCAGGTCTACGGCGGCGTCAACGCCGAGCAGGCCGGTTCCAACGACGCGGTGAGCAAGACCGCCGGCCAGGTGCTGACCTACGGCGGTGCCACCATCTTCGCCGAGTTTTCTGCCTCCAATGGCGGCATCACCTCCGGCGACGGCACCGAGCCGTACTTCGTCACCAAGCTCGACCCGTACGACAACCCGGCCAGCGGTGACCCGTACCTGAACTGGAGCCAGCAGTCCGCGGCGGCCGAGGTGGCCGACTTCTACGGCCTGGCCAAGGTCAGCCGGATCGAGATCACCAGCCGAGCCCCCGGCGGCCAGTGGGGCGGCCTGGTGACCGGTGCCGTTGTCGACGGCAGCTACCCGGACGGCAGCGCCGCGGCCATCCCGGTCTCCGGGGTGGATCTGGCCTCGGCGTTGGGGCTGTCCTACTCGTTCTTCCGGCTGCGCAGCCCGGCGCCGATCGGCAATCTGGATGAGAAGGCCATGACCGGCCCACACACGCTTACCGTCCGCGGCTGGGCGCTCGACCAGAGCAACGGTGGCGCCCCGACCAACGTCAACGTCACCCTGGACGGGGTGGCCCGGGCGGTGCCGGCCAACCTGCCCCGCCCGGACGTGCAGGCGGTCTACCACACCGGCAGCCCCGACCACGGCTTCCAGACCACGGTCACCGTCCCGTCCGGGCAGCACCGGGTGTGCGTGACCGCCCTGGCTTTGACCGGCAGCGTTACCGCCAGCCTCGGCTGCACGGTGCTCACCATCGGGGCCGACGCGGTCGGCCATGTCGACAGCGTCACCAACGACGGTGCCGGCAACTACCGGCTGGTCGGCTGGACGCTCGACCCGGACGATCACGGCGGCCCCAGCCAGGTCCGGGTCTACGTCGACTCCGGCGGTTCCCCGCAGCCGGCCAACCTCAGCCGGCCGGACGTCCAACGGGTCTGGGGCCTGACCAACGCATTGGAGGGCTTCGACGTGACCGTTCCGGTGCCGACCGGCAGCCATCAGCTGTGCGTCGAGGCGGTGAACGACCCGGCTACCACCGGCGCCAGCACCACGCTGCAGTGCTTCGCCGTGCAGCGCTGAGCCGAACCGTTCGTTCGGTGGAAATCCGACCACGCCGGCCGTGGTCGAACGTCCGTCCGATGGCCAGTCGCTAAGCTTCAGTGTCCGGAGATTTCTGCCGCGGGGAGCGCTGTTGTTGAACGTCCTGCTCGACGCGACGGCGGTGCCCGCCGATCGGCGCGGGGTCGGCCGGTATGTCGACAGCGTGATCCCGGCGTTCGCCGGCACCGAGGCGCGCATCCAGGTGCTCTGCCGGCCCGAGGATGCCGACCACTACACCCAGCTGTCCGGCCGGCCAGCGGTCGCCGCCCCGACGCTGACCGGGCGCCGGCCGAGCCGGCTGGTCTGGGAGCAGCTCGGCCTGCCCTGGTTGGCCCGTCGGCAGCGTCCGGACCTGCTGCACTCACCGCACTACACCCACCCGCTGCTGCTGTCAGCGGGCCGCCGGTTGCCGCTGGCGGTGACGTTGCACGACGCGACCTTCTTCACCGACCCGAGGCTGCACACCCGCGCCAAGGGCCCGTTCTTCCGAGTGGCGTCCCGGCTGGCGCTGCGTCGGGCCGATGCCTGCCTGGTGCCGTCCCAAGCCACCGCCGATGAGCTGGTCCGACACACCGGTGCCCGGCCCGGCCAGCTGCACGTGGCACACCTGGGCGTGGACACCGAGGTGTTCCGGCCGCCGTCGGACGAAGCGAAGGCCGCCGTCCGAGCCGCCCTGGGGTTGGCGCCGGAC